>NZ_AYXC01000009.1:0-191619 GCF_000502275.1 Mesorhizobium sp. L103C131B0
ACCGTAGCGCCGACACTGGCGGTGGTGCCGCTGGTGCCGCCGACCGTTGCGCCGACATTGGCGCCCTTGCTGCCGCCGACCGAGACGCCGACGCCAAGCCCGCCGCCACTGCCGCCGACCGAGACGCCCACCCCACCGCTGCCGCCGATGCCTACACTGAGCCCGCCCGCGCCAGCCGGAAAGCACAAAGCCACGGCAACAGCGCCACCGGCCAAGGCCTTTGTTAAACTTTTAAAGAAATCCATAATGACGCTCCCCGTGTTGGTTGCCTGTACGCAGGTTGAACAGCATCCGTTACCAATATGATTACGCGAGTGTAGCGTTTTTAGTTTCTGCGAGAATAGGTAGTATTGGAAATCGTTGTTATGGCTGCTTGCGGCGATCGGAATATATATTTTGGAATTGGCGGAAAAAATCGAGGATTTGCGGTTAGACTCGGAACCTTAGACAGGCAGGACGAGTGCTCGCATGCGGGAATTTGCCGGGCGCATGCCTCAGGCCGTCTTGCGAAGCCGCTTCCCTAGGCTGCGGTGGAGAATGGACCCTCGAGAATGGGCTCGTGCTGGGGAAAGGGGACGACCCAAGAAACCCGCGACGATCTCCACCGATGTCGGGCGCGTTGTGCGTCACATCGTTCCGCTGCTCGCAGTCGACGGCGTCAGCGCTACCCTTGCGGGCATACCTTCGCCCCGTTTGGCGTTTCTGCCCTTTGGATCGGATGGCGATCGTCCGCTGGCGTTTCGAATCTCTTCAACTTACGCCGAGTTTCGCAAATCCACTTTCATCCCGGCTAACGTTCGAAGGGTTCGCCAAGCGAGGCGACACCGTTCAGCCTGAGCAAGCGGCGGTCCGCCGAGATGACACCGAGCACGACGATCGTAACGAGATAGGGAAGGCTGGAAAGCAGTTGCGATGGCAAGTCCAGACCGGTCGCCTGGGCGGCGAGGCTCATCAGCGAAACCGCGCCGAAGAGGCAGGCACCCAGGAAGATGCGGCCAGCGAGCCACGTACCAAAGACAACGAGTGCGATCGCGATCCAGCCACGTCCGGCAATCATACCGTCCGCCCAAAGGGGCGTGTACACCGCCGCCGCATAGGCGCCGGCAAAACCCGCCATCATGCCACCAAAAGCTATGGCCGCGACACGGATAGCGATGACCGGATAGCCGATGGCGTGGGCTGCCTTGGGATTCTCGCCGATTGCCCTCACGACAAGGCCGACTCTCGTATAGGCAAACATCGCCCAGATCGCAAACGTCACGGCAAGGGAAAGCCATACGACGACGTCCTGGACAAACAGCCTGCCGACTACCGGGATTTCCGAGAGGCCGGGAAAGACAAGTTTCGGGAGCCCCTTCACCGTCAAGCTCTCGTAGCTTTTGCCGAACAGCGCCGAAAGGCCTTGGCCGAGAATGCCGATCGCAAGGCCTGTCGCGACCTGGTTTGCCCGGAATCCGAGTGCCAGCACTGCAAAGACGAGGGACAGGACGGCGCTACCGAGGCCGGCGGCAACGAACCCCAGCAGGTGTCCACCGCCGTGGTAGACGACGATGAACGCGAGCACCGCGCCGAGGGCCATCAGGCCCTCTACGCCGAGGTTAAGAACACCGGCGCGCTCGACCACCAACTCGCCGAGTGCGGCAAGGAGAAAGGGGGTTGCCGCTGCGAGCATGCCCGAAATAATGAACTCGACGGCGTTCATGGCTGGCTCAGGTGATGGGGGCGGCGCCACTCGATGCGGTAGCGCACGAAGGCCACAGCGCCGAGATAGGCGAGCAGCAAGCTGCCTTGGAAGACGCGGACGGCGGCGATCGGCAGGTTTGCCGACACCATCGCATTGTCGCCGCCGATATAGAGGACAGCCATAAAGAGCGCGGAAAAGATGATGCCGACTGGATGCAAGCCGCCGAGATAGGCGACAATGATGGCCGCATAACCGTAGCCGGTCGAGATCGAGCGCTGCAGCTGGCCGAGCGGACCCGCGACTTCCGCCGCGCCTGCCAGTCCCGCCGCCATGCCACCGATCAGAAGCGACAGCCAAATCGCACGCCCTTCGCTGAAGCCGGCGTAACCGGCCGCGCGCGGGGCAAGGCCGCCGACCTTGAGCTTATACCCCATGAAGCTTCGCTGCATGAAAACCCAGGCCACCAGCGAGAGCGCAAGTGTGATGAGCAGCGAGACGTTGACGCGGGTACCGGTGATCAGGGTCGGCACCATCGCGTCGTTCTGAAACATGACGGATTGTGGGAAATTGAAGCCGGCCGGGTCCTTCCATGGGCCGAGCAGCAGGTAGTTGAGGACTTGCGCCGCAACGAGGCTCAGCATCAAGGAGACCAGGATCTCGTTCGCATTGAGCCTGACGCGCCAGAAGGCGGTGATAGATGCCCAAAGTGCACCGCCGAGGGCACCGAGAAGCAGCATCAGCGGCCAGATCCACTGCCCGGTCGCCTGCGGAAACCAGACGGGGATCGCCGAGGCGAAAATAGCGCCCAGGATAAACTGGCCCTCCGCGCCGATGTTGAACACTTTTGCGCGGAAACCGATCGCCAGCCCCTGAGCAATGAGGAGAAGGGGCCCCGCCTTCAGCAGCACCTCCGCAAACGATGCCCAGGAGAGGAACGGCTCGAGAAGCATCGCGTACAGGACGGCCGCCGGATCTCGGCCTATCAGCACATAAAGGCCCAGATTGAGGATGATCGCCATGCCAAGCGCGACAGCCGGGGCCAGCATGGCCGCGACGAGCGAGGCATGCTCCCGGCGGACGAGCGCGGGGAGGAACGGCGCGGCCCAAACGCTCATGCAGGAACCTTCTCTGGCGAGGCATGTGCTCCTATCATGTATCTGCCGATGTCTTCGGGGCGCGTGTCCCGCGTGACCAGAGGCGGACTCAGCATTCCATGATGGAGCACCTGGATCAAATCGCAGAGTTCGAAAAGTTCCTCGAGTTCCTCGGAAATTACGAGGATCGCCACGCCCAGGTTGCGCAACGCGATGAGCCGCCTTCTGATGGCGGATGCAGCGCCAATGTCTACACCCCAGGTCGGCTGCGCCACGAAAAGCAGTTTTGGCGACAGCATCATCTCGCGACCGACGATGAATTTCTGCAAGTTGCCGCCGGACAGCGAGCCCGCTTCGGCATCCGGGCCGGAGGCGCGGACGTCGTACCGACGGATGCATTCGCTGGTGAAAGCCGTCGCTCCGGCGCTGTTGATGAGGCCGCGCCTCACGAGATCGAAAGGATGGGCGGTAAGAACGGTGTTGAGCACGAGCGACATTTCAGGGACCGCGCCGCGTCCCAGCCGGTCTTCGGGCACGAAGGCGAAGCCAAATCTCCTGCGCGCGGCCGCATCGAGTGTGCCTACGTCGCGGCCCATCATGTAGATCCGGTCGCGTTGTTCCTTCAGCAGCATCGCTTCGCCCGAGATGAGCGCGGCAAGCTCGCCTTGGCCATTGCCCGATATTCCGGCTATGCCAAGGATCTCGCCTGATCGTACCGTGAGGCTGATGCCGGAGAGCGGCGTGGCAAAGGGGTCGTCCGGCGTGTAGTCCATGTCGATTATTTCCAGCCGCTTCTCCCCCTCGGGCATGGCCAACGCGGGCATCACCTCGGGCATGTCGCGGCCGATCATCATCCGGGCGAGGTCGTGCGCATCATAGTCGCGCGGGTCGACGGTGCCGATAACGCGCCCTCCACGCAAGACCGTCGCCTGGTCACAGATCGTGCGAATTTCCTCCAGTTTGTGGGAGATGAACAGGATGGACACGCCGCGGTCGCGAAGGCGCCTGAGCGTGTCGAACAGCTTCTTCACCGCCTGCGGCGGCAAGACCGAGGTCGGCTCGTCGAGAATGAGCAGCTTCGGGTCCGTCATCAGGCAGCGGATGATCTCCACCCGCTGCCGTTCGCCGACCGAGAGCGCGTGCACATCGGCGAGAGGATCTACTTCAAGGCCAAAATCCTGGCCGAGGCTGCGGATGCGCCCGGCCAGCTCCGCCTTGCCGCCGGGGACGACGAGCTGGATGTTCTCGACGACAGTCAGCGTCTCGAACAGCGAGAAATGCTGAAAGACCATGCCGATGCCCCTGCGCCGTGCCTCAGCCGGCGAGGCAAGGCGCAGAGGCTCTCCGTTCCAGACGACGGTGCCTTCGTCCGGCTGTTCAACGCCATAGATGAGCTTCATCAGCGTCGATTTGCCCGCCCCATTCTCCCCGAGGATCGCATGGATCGATTGGGGCGCCACGTCCAGATCGATGGCTTCGTTAGCCCGGATCTGGCCGTAGCTCTTCGAGATGCCGCGGAGCGACAGAAGGGGCGGGGTCATGACTTACTTCGGCAGTGGTGTGGTGACACCCTTGACGTGCCAGTCCATCGCGACGATCTCGGGATCCGCTATCGTCGCACCGGCGGCGGCGGCTTCGCTGCCGTCGGCCTTGGTGATTGGACCTGTGAAGGGCGAGAAGCTGCCGTCGGCGATCCTCGCCGCCACTTCCTTGATCTTCGTCATCGTGTCGGCTGGGATATCTGAGTTCCAGTCCACGACCTCCACCACCTTTTCCGCGACGCCGAGGAAGGTGTTGGCGCCCTTGAAAGTTCCGGCGAGATGGGCATCCACGGAAGCCTTGAAGAAGGGCGACCAGTCCGTCGCGATGCAGCCGAGATATTTCTTCGGTGCATATTTCTTCATCGACGAATTGAGGTTGAACGCATAGACGCCAGCCTCCTCGCAGGCCGAGATCACGGAGGGTGTGTCCTGCGCGTTCGAGAAGATCACGTCGCAGTTCTGTGCCATCAGCGCCTTGGCGGCTTCCTGTTCCTTGGCCGGGTCGAACCAGGAGTTCACCCAGACGACCGATACCTCGACATCGGGATTTACAGTCTGTGCGCCGAGCGTGAATGCGTTGATCGAGGTGATCAGCTCCGGAATGGCGAAGGCCGAGACGGAGCCGAGCTTGCCGGTCTTGGAAAGAGCTGCGGCGGCTATGCCGAGCAGGTAAGTGCCCTGGAAATACTTCGCCGCGAAGGGCGAGAAATTCGGCGCGGTCTGGAAGCCGGAGGCATGCAGCACGGTGACCCCAGGATCGCGGCGGGCGATCTGTAGTGCACCATTCTGGTAGCCGAATGAGCCGGCGATCAGGAACTTGTTACCGTCGGCGACGGTCTTGTTCATGATCCGGTCGGCGTCCGGCCCTTCGGCGATGTTCTCGATGACGGTGATCTTCACCTTGTCGCCGTAGGCGGCCTTGACCGGCTCGAGGCCGGCGGCGAGCGCATGGCCCCAGCCGACATCGCCGACCGGCGACGGGAGCACGAGCGTGATACCGAGCGGCTCGTCGGCCGCAAAGGCGGGACGGCTGCCAAGCGCGCCGGCAAGCCCTGTCGCGGCAAGGCCCTTCATCAGAGTTCTGCGGGTCAGATAGTTCAGCATGTCAGTTCCCCTGTCTTAAGTTGTTAGAATTCCACCGCGGCAAAGGCGGCTTCCGCGTCCGCAGCAAGCCGGGCCTCGTTCAGCCCGGTAAACGCACCCTTCTCCCAGACGATGCGGCCGTTGATCATGGTCATGTCGGTGGGCATGCCGATACCGACCTTGGCGATCAGGCTCAATGGATCGTGGCGCGTGCCGACATAATCCATGCGGCGCGTGTCGATCGCGAAGAGGTCGGCGGCCATGCCGGGCGACAGTCGGCCGATGTCATTGCGGCCCAGAAGCGCGGCCCCGCCCGTTGTCGCATAGCCGAGGAAATCGACCGGCGCAGGCACGGGATGAGCGCGCGTCGAGGCCGCCAGGCATTGCAGCATGTAGGCGGAATGGATGCAGTGCATGAGGTTGGAATTGTCGTTCGAGGCAGCACCGTCGCAGCCGAGACCGACGCGCAGGCCAAAGGCGGACATGGCGGGAATATCAGTCACCTCCGCGCCCACCAGATAGACCGGCTCAGGGCAATGCGAGACACCGGTGCCGCTCGCCGCCATCAGCCGCAGTTCGTCATGCGTCAGCTCCCAGCAATGGGCATAGAAAGTGTCTCGGCCGGCAAATCCGAGGTCCTCGAGATAGTCCACCGTACGCATGCCATGGCGGGCCTCGATGATCGGGCTTTCGCCCTCGCCGACATGGGTGTGCATCCGCACCCCGCGATCACGCGCCAGCGAAACCGATTCCACGAAGGTCTCGCGGTAGCAGTTGACCGGCTGGCAGGGAGCGACCACGACCTGACGCATGCTGAAGGGACTGGTGTCGTGATAAGTGTCGATGAGGCGTGCGCAGTCGGCAATGAATTCGTCCGTGGTCTCCAGCATCTCGTCTGGAATGGTCGAGCCTTCCGATTTTGGCAGCGTGTTGCCGCCGCGGCCGGCATGGAAACGCATGCCGAGAAGATCGGCCGCTTCGAACTGCCGGTCGATGAGCCGTTTTCCGGCATGGCGCGGAAAATTGTACTGGTGGTCGAAGGCCGTCGTGCAACCGTGCTTTATCATCTCTGCCATCGCCGTGATCGAGGCGTGGTAGAAACAATCCTCGTTGAGCCGGGAGAAGATCGGATAGATCCGGTCGAGCCATTCGATGACCGACAGCTTCGTCCAGTCGAGTTCGGCACGGTTGCGCACAAAGCACTGAAAGAAGTGATGGTGCGTGTTGACGAGGCCGGGATAGACGAACCAGCCGTCGGCGTCCTGCACGATAGTACCGGCCGGCAACTCGCTTCTGTGCAGGCCTTGCCCGATTGCCTCGATCTGCGGGCCATTCGTCAGCACATCGACATTGCGCCGGACGCTCGGACCCCTGCCCTCGTCGGTGATGACCGCTGCGCAATTCTTCAGGAGATAGCCGGTCACCTCACGCCTCGTCCAGCATGGGTCGCGGTTCGGGCTTCAACTCGTGCAGCCGGTGGATACCGGGCATTTCGATGAAATTGTCGAGGCTGCGGAGCGCTCGCGACCAGAGCCGGATCGTGGGATACGGATCGAGGGAAACGCCGCCGTCGGGCGCGAGCGCGACGTAGGGAAAGCAAGCAATGTCGGCAATCGTCGGCCGGTCGGATGCGAGAAACCGATCGCCACGCATTTTTTGTTCGAAGAGGCCGGCTTCCAGCTCACGTAGTGCCGCTATGCCATTGGCCTGAAGCGCACCGATGTCACCGGGACGCAGCAGCATCTCATGCAGGCGCGCGCCGCCGAGGTTGGCGGTCAGCCTGTGCGAGAAGGAAAGCCATTGCTGGATGCGCGCCGTCTCCTCGGGGGCGCCGCTGCCGAGCCAGGCCGGTGCTGCCTTCGCGGCGAGATAGCCAAGCATGGCGGAAGACTCGGTCAGGATCAGGTCGCCGTCTTCAAGGATCGGGATGGAGCCTCCCGGATTAAGCGCCATAAGCTCGGGGCCACGATGCTCGGCGCCGGGATGGAAGTCGACCGGGCGGATTTCGAGCTTCACACCTGACAGCGTCGCCATCAGGCGCACCTTGTAGCAACTTGGGGAGAGGATGTAGTCGTAAAGCTTCATTGTGCCACCAATTGCGCGCCGTAGGTATAATTGTGGCGCTTCAGCCAGCGGCGATAGGCGACCGAGGTCAGGTCGGCGCGCGTCGGGATTTCCATGCCGGGATCGAGCGGCAAAAGACGCGGGATCTGGTTTTCGAGGATCGAGCGGTCCTGCAGGAAAATCGTCTGCTGGAAATGGATGAGGTCGGTCTGTGGCGTCTCGTCATCAAAAAGCGCCATCCACGGCCAGACGTCGCAGAGATCCTCGGCAAGCGGCTGGACGAATAGCGCAATCACATCCCATTCGCCCGGGCGCGGCGGGCAGGTCTTGTAGAGGACTGAGCAGGTCGGAGCCGGCACGCGGTACATGTATTCCGTCGTGATACCTCCGCTCGCGGATTTCGCCGCCTGCGGCTGGTAGAACTTCACCTGGGTCGCCCAGACCTCATCCTCTTCCTCGCGGATATCGACCTTGTAGTTTTCGACCTCGGTATGTGGCTCCGAGCCGAGGATGTCGGTATGGACGAAGGGGAAGTGTGCGATGTCGAGGAAGTTCTCGACGGCGCGGAGCGGCGAGCAGCGCACCCGCACCACGCCGACATCGACGAAGCGGCGCCCGGGCTGGTCTGCCTCGGGAATCGGAAAGACCGGTTTCTTCGGTTCGCCGAGCGACGACCAGATATGGCCATAGCGCACCGAAACCGGCAGCACGCGCCCGTTTTCGCCTGTCACTTTCGCCGCGCCATTGGCGTCGAGCGCAACCTTGATCCGCTCGTCCATCAGGGTGGTCTCGCGCCCATAGCGGTCGAGCCGGCTGAAAAGCCCGACCGGATACCATTCGTCGCGCATCGCATCGTCGATCATGGCACAGCCCCTTTCGCCTCGATCCCTTCGGCCATGCGCCGAAGGCTCTCGGCGGCTCGCGAGGCGGCGATGCGCTCGGACGCATCGCAATCGGCTGGAACAAGGACGTGGATCAGCGTCTCGCCGGCTTCCCGCGGGATAGGCAGCAGGCGAATTGCCGGCGCGCCGGGTGCCTGCCAGACGTATCCTTCAACGGTGGCCTTCGTACCGGCAGCGACCGAGAGCGCCGAATGTCCGGCACGGGCCGTCAATGAACGGAGCGGCACGTAACCCTCAAAAAGGGGTGGGTTGCCATCAGGCTCTCCATCAGCGACCCAGATGATCCCGCCGGCCTCTTCGACCAACCGGGTCGCAACGCGAATCGTCTCCGGCGGCGTGAGGCTGGGATGGGCAGGAATGCGCAGGCACTGACCGGCCTGCGAATAGGTCCAGCCGTGATAGATGCAGGAGAGCGCCTCGCCGCGCACGAAGCCATGGGAGAGGCGCATGCCGCGATGCGGACAGCGATCCGCCGATGCCGCCAAGCGCCCCGATTGGCTTCGCCAGAGGGCAATGGGACCGGCGGGCGTCCGCGCCGGCATTACCTGTCCTGTTGGCAGATCCTGGGTAAGGGCGACCGGCACCCAGGTGTCCGTCTTGTCGGACAGCATGACCTTACTTTCCGTACTGATACTACTGTTTCCCGACCAGAGAGATGCCGGCGCAAGGAGTTGGCGAACCGCTCGATGCGGCTGACGTATGCATAATTATTTCGCAATTGCAATATTGATTAAATTAAGTGCAAACGGAGGGTAACCACACGCAAAGCTATATGTTTTTTTGCTCGACAGGCGCGCGGTCGACCGTCTCGACCCAGACTTCAATGGGCCCAAGCGAACATCCCATCTCCATCATGTCGATCAGTTCCGCCGCACCGGCAATATCGAGTTCGATGCGATCGGTGCTTGCATGAGCGATGTGGTGCGCGAGACCGAGCTTGGCCGCATGGCGCATGATCCAGGGCAGGAAGGACGCGGGTTCGAGGTGGCCGCGAATGGTCATCCGCTCATGCAAGCGGTGTTGACTTTGCTTCATCACGAACGGAACGCGCGCCTTGGTGTCATGGTCGGCAGCATAGCGTCTGACTGAACGGGCGGAAGTGGTAATCGACGCGCCATGACGCCGAATATGGACTGATCGCCCATGCCTACACCGGGCACTCATGCATGTCGCCCAGAAGTGAGCCGCGGTTCTGGGACAACGACATGCATTAAAACAAAGACTTCAAGCGGGTCGCATGGATCCGTTCAGCGTGACGCGCTTTAGGGTTATCTGAGCTATTGTAATACATCGGTAGATTGGCGCACCCGACAGGATTCGAACCTGTGACCTCTGCCTTCGGAGGGCAGCGCTCTATCCAGCTGAGCTACGGGTGCCTTCAAGGAACCTGAAAACGAACCAGCCGATAGGCCGGCCAGCCACGGCTTCTTAGCGGAAGCCGCGCCGGGCTTCAACGGGCAATTGGCGTGGCGATATTTTCGAAGCCACGTCGCGCGGCTTGGCAACTTCGCGTCCGCCCTGCAGCCTCAGCCCGGGACTCACCCCGCCACCTCCACCTTCGCCACCCGCCTGCGCACCCTGCGCGGCGCCCGCTTCGCCTTCTTCGCGCCGGTCAGTTCGTGCATCGCATCCAGCTGCATCTGCTGCATTTCGGCCAGCCGCGTCCATTGGCGCGAGATCAGATAGTCGAGCTTTTCGTGCAAATGGCGCACTTCCAGCTCGGCTTTCAGGTTCACCCGGTAGTCGTTGAACGAGCGCAGGCGGTCCTTGGCCTCCGTCCGTCTCTGGCTCATCATGATGATCGGCGCCTGGATGGCGGCGATACAGGAGAGCAGCAGGTTGAGCAGGATGAAGGGGTAGGGGTCGAAGGCGCTGCTCACGCCCGCGATCAAATTGATGCCGATCCACACCGCAAGCACGCTGCCGAACGAGATCAGGAACCACCAGCTGCCGCCGAAAGCCGCCATGTTGTCGGAGACGCGGTCGGCGAACGAGCGGTGCTCCTCGAACTCCTCTTCCGAGTTTTCCGAAATCGTGTCCTGCCTGGCGATCGATTCGACCACCTGGCGGTCGAGCTCGGAGAATTCGCCATGCTCCTGCTGCAGCAGCTCCTCCATGTAGCGCATGCGGTAACGGCCGAGCTCCTCCCGGCTGATGCGGGCGCCGCGCGGCAGGTCGGGATGATCGGAGCGGATGCGGTCGGCCAGGCTCGGCCTGAGGTCGTCGATGCGCACCAGGTCACGCTTGCGAAACTTTCTACCTGATATCGCCGACGGTTTTCGCTTCGGCTTCAGGCGGCCATGGGGTTCGGAGTCCGGCACATCGGGCGCTTCCAGCGCCTCGTCGGCAACCAGTTCGGCGTCGTGGGCGGGCGGCGCCTCGAAATACTCGCCGCCGCTGTCGTTTTCATTGTCGGCCTGTTCGGATGGTTTTGGGCTCATGATGCCGGCTCCTGCTGTCGCGCCCACGATACGCCAAGGCGAGGCGGCATAGCCACTGTGGCGGTGAAGATTGGGGGCTTGTGCATGCTTGTGATGAATGCCTGCTGCAATTGCCTGTGGCAGCGCAGCCCCCCGGGGCCTCGCTCGCCTGCTGCTCGGCAACCAGACCGCCGAAGTGCTGTTGCCGACGGAGGTCGCGCCTGCTGCAGAGTTAAGATGAGGCAGCGATCCTTCACGACCCCCCTCTGTCCTGCCGGACATCTCCCCCTCAAGGGGGGAGATCAGATGTCGCCATGGCTTCGCCAAACACGAAAAAGAGGCGAGACGCCGAAGCTGCTAATCTCCCCACTTGAGGGGGAGATGGCCGGCAGGCCAGAGGGGGGTGCTGTCCCGCCGGCGTTTCAGAGTTCCTCCACCCAACGACGGGTTCTATTGCGGCGGTAAACCAGGCAACTGCGACCCCTGCGCCGGCAAACCAGGCGGCGGCAGGCCGGGCGACGCGGCCGGCTGATCTCCCGCAAACATCAGCCGCGTCTTCGTATCGGCCATGGCGGGCGACAGACTGCGCTGGATCAGCGCTTCGACATGGTCGTTGCGCTGCCTAGCGCTGTCGGCGCCCATCACCACCACGATCAGATGCCGGCCGTCGGCATTGTAGGACGTGACGATATTGTAACCGGATGCCCTGATATAGCCGGTCTTGATGCCGTCGACGCCGCGCACCCGGCCGAGCATGTCGTTGTGGCCGCGCACCAGCCGGCCGCGGAACATGAAGTCGCTTTCGGAGAAATAGTGGAACTGCTGCGGGAAGCGGGCGCGCAGCGCCATCCCCAGCGTCGCCATGTCGCGCGCCGATGTGTGCTGGCCATCGTCGGGCAGGCCGGAGGCATTGCGGAAGACGGTGCTGCTCATGCCGATCTGGCGCGCCTTGGACGTCATCATGGCGGCGAACTGGTCCTCCGAGCCGCCGAGATATTCGCCCACCGCCACCGCCACGTCATTGGCCGACTTGACCACGATCGCCCGGATCGCCGAATCGACATCGATGCTCTCGCCGCGCTTGAAGCGCAATTTGGTCGGCGGCTGCCGGGCGGCATTGTCGGAGACCGGAATCTGCGTTTCCTTCGAGACGCGGCCGGACTCCAGCGCCTCGAACAGCAGGTACAGCGTCATCATCTTGGTCAGCGACGCCGGATAGCGTTGCGCCCTCGAACTGACTTCGAACAGCGTTTTGCCACTGCCGGCATCGACGACGATGGCCGCATATTTCTCCTGCGGCGCCGGCACCGCCAGCACGCTGTCGGGCGGTGCGGTGGTGCTGCAGCCGGCCACGAAGACAAGCAGCAGGAGGGCTGCGAGAAATTTCTGGGCGGGGGAGGGGAAATGGAAATTTGGCAAGTCAAGTCCGGCGTTGCTGAGAGGGCCGGAACCTAGCCTAACCCATTTTGTTCGTCCATTTGGTTAACGGCGGAGCTGCCGATGACGCTGCCAATCTCCCCCGCAAGGGGGGAGATCAGATGTCGCTTCGGCTTCGCCAACCATCGGCGCTGAAACGGCAACCTCCCGAAATCGCCTGCTTCCTGTCCTGTTTTGCCTGCGGGGTCGCGGTGCTGCTATAGAGGCGGCAATTGCTTGGGGGATTTGACAATGACCGGTGACATCGGCGCGGCTGCGCCATCTCTTATCAGGGCTTCGCTCAGCCGCACCGGCAAATGGGCCGGCAGCGTCGCTTTCATCGGCGGCGCCGCATCCGACATCCTCAATCCGCTGGCGCCGTTCGCCGCCTATATCGCGCTGGTCGCTTCGGTTGCCGCCGCCGTCATCGCCATTGCCATCGTTCTGCGGCTGGTGCTGGCCGCCAAGGCGCTGCCGGCGCTGATCTTTGCCACCAGCGCTGCCGCCGTCGCCGGCGGCGTCTATGGCCTGCAGCAGCAGTCCAATTCGCAGAACGGTGTGATCGCCGGCCTGGTGCCGGCCATCGCCCAGTTGCAGCAGCAGATGGGCATCGTCTCGGCCAGGGTGGCCAGGATCGAGCAAACGGTAACCGAGACGAAGCTGGCGGTCGACCAGGTCAAGCAATCGACCGACGCGGTGGCGAAGATGACCGAGGAAATTGCGTCGACCCAGCAGCAGCAGGCTGAGCAGGGCGCGCAGACGCAAAAGTCGGTAGAGGCGGTCAAGCAGACGACCGAAACGCTCGCTGCCGGCCAGCAGAAACAGGCCGAGCAGGCGGATAAGCTTCAGGCGACCACCGAGCAGATCGCCGCCTCGATCGACACCATCGCCAAGGGCTTTGCCGCATTGGCCGCGCAGGGCGGGACGATCGCCGAGCCGAAGCGGCCGGACGAATTCTATCACAATGCCCGCGTCTACGAGCTTTCCGGCGACATGCTGAATGCGCGGCGCTCCTATCTCGCTTTCGCCGGTTTCGACGTCGACGCCGTCGATCCCTACACACGCTTCGCCACCCTGCTGCGCGTGCAGGACGGCAAGGCCGGCGCCCGCGAAGTGTTCGGCGCCCTGGCCGACAAGGCCAAGGCGCTGTCGATCAAGCTGGTCCATATCCTGCAGTTCGACGATGCCCAGCGTCTCGACAAGCTCAACGCCTTCATCGCCGCCAATCCGGATTTCGCACCGGCCTATTACCTGCTCGCGCAGGAGTTTTCCGAGGATCGCCTCGGCGTCCAGTCGCTGTCCGACAAGCGCAGCGAGGCCGAGGCGCTGACCAGGTTCGTCTCCTATGAAAAGGAAGGCGGGCTGCTCAAATATTTCGTCGACCAGACGCAGCTCGCCGACTGGCTCGACCGCAGCCGTACCCGCCTGACGGCGCTTGGCGACGTGCTCGACCCAGCACGCTTTGCCCCGACGCTGACGCCGATGCGCTCCAATGCCGGCTGGACGATCTCCATCTCGCTGCCCGAGGCCGCGACCGGCATTTCCTGGCGCATGGGTGTGTCAGGTCCGTTCACCGACACCGGGCTGATGGCGATGAACGACCAGCGCACCGGCAAGCCGATGCCCAATCCGAGCTTCGAATTGCCCGACAGCACCACGGCCACCACCATCGGGGTCAAGTATCTCGATCTCAGGGGCCGCGAGACCGGGCCGTTCAACATAAGTTTCGATCCGGACGCAGCGCTGCAACAGGGCAACAAACAGATCCTCGACCAGTTCTGGACGTCGTGGATCGCCTTCGACGCCAGCGGCAATCACGGCCTGGTCTATTTCTCCCAGATGCTGTCGTTCCGCTGCGGCATCAAGGAGGTGCGCTACAGCCTGAACGGCACGGCGCTCGACAGGGAGATCAAGCTGCCGCCTTGCGACAAGAAGGACCCGTACGCCATTCCTTATGACTACCAGCCTTACTTCAAGGTCCCCGAGAACGTGACATCGATGGCGGTGCAGGTCACCTACACCGATGGCACCAAGTCGCCGGTGCGCGAGTATAAGCGGCAGTAGGCGCCCACCCTCCCCCATGTGGGGAGGGTCGATCCGCGTAGCGGATCGGGGTGGGGGTCCTCGTAGGGCGCTACCCCCACCCCGTCGATCGATCTCCGCTTCGCTCCGATCGCTCGCCGACCCTCCCCACAAGGGGGAGGGTAAAAATCGCCCTGATGCAAAATGCCGGTCGCTGTGCTTGCGCATCCCTCGCGGAGCGGGTTTGTTCGCTGCCATCAGAATCAGCAGGTGCGCGGATGGATACGGTCACGATCAAGGCAAAGGGCATTTCGGTCACGCTCGATCTCACTGTCGGCCATATCGCCGACATGACGGTCGACAGCGATGGCCGCCAGCTGAAGCCGCTGCACCGCGCGCCCTGGATCGATGCCGGCGAGACGCTGCCGCCGGATCTGCCTCAAGGCACGGTGCGGCTGTCGGGCGATTTCCTATGCGCACCGTTTTCGGCCAGCGACATCGAGGCCGCACCGCTGCATGGCTGGCCGGCCAACAGCGCCTGGGATGTCACCGCCAGCGAAGCGACATCCGACGGCTGGCGGGCCGTCTTCCGGTTGCGCCGCACGGTGATGGGCGCGACGGTCGACAAGATCTTCACGCTCCGCAACAGTCATCCCTTTCTCTATCAGGAGCATGTCTTTTCCGGCGGTTCCGGCGCTGTCTCCGCCGCCCACCATCCGATGGCGGCGATGCGCGATGGCGGCCGGCTGGCCTTTTCGCCGAAGCGCTTTGCCGGGACACTGGACGCACCGCTGGAGCCCGATCCGGCCCGCGGTCGCTTCAAGCTTTCCTATCCCGCCCGCTCGACCGATCTGACGCGCTTTCCAGCCACTGGCGGCGGCACGCTCGATCTCACCGACTACCACATGGAGGATGAGCGCGAGGATTTCATCACCCTGGTCGAAGCCGATCATGGCGGTCCGGGCTGGACGGCGCTGGCGCGCCGGGCCGAACAGGATCTGGTGCTGGTGCTGAAGAACCCGGCGGAGCTGCCGGTCACCATGCTGTGGTTCAGCAATGGCGGCCGCGACTACGCGCCGTGGAGCAGCCGCCATCGCGGCGTGCTCGGCATCGAGGACGGCCGCGCCGCCATCGGCCATGCCGCATCGATCGGCGACAATTGGCTGAAGCGCGAAGGGGTCGCGACCGCTTTTACCCTCGGCGGCGAAGTCTCCTTCCGCCATGTCATCGGCACGCTGCCGCTCACGAGCGGCGAGCCGCCGCGCGATATCGGGACAGCCTCAGGTCACATGCGTCTCACCGGAGCCGATGGTTCGACCCGCGATGTCAGGTTCGACAGCGATTTCCTGCGGATCGGCCAGCCCGGCTGATTTTCGAACGCTGGCCCTGCCCCTCACCTGCCTGCCGGCATCTCGACACACGGCACATGGAGCTTGTCCGCCGCACCGCCGCGCCAACCAATCTGCTTGGCGCTGCGGCGGACGCATTGGGGGAGAAGTGTTACCCATCTATCGGCTGGACACCGGCAGGGCGACGAGGGGCAGCGCTGACGTGGCGGATGTCGTGAGATTGCCCAAATCGCGGTTTGAAATTTCCTCGAACTGCCGACAAGATGCAAAGCATAGCTGGAAGCGCCCAATGTCCGAAATCGCCCATCTCGCCGCCACCATCTTCAAGCGCGCCGGCAAGGCGAAACGCTTCATCGTCGCCATTGCCGGCCCGCCCGGCGCCGGCAAGTCGACGCTCTCGACCGGGCTGCATGATCTGCTGCCGGAGGGCGCGGCTGAAGTCGTGCCGATGGACGGCTTCCACTATGACGACATCGTGCTCGACCAGCGCGGCCTGCGGCCAAGAAAGGGCGCGCCGGAGACTTTCGACTTCGCCGGCTTTGAGACGCTGTTGAAGCGCATCCGTTCGGGCGAGCCAGACATCGCCATTCCGGTGTTCGACCGCAGCATGGAATTGTCGCGCGCCGCCGCCTCCATCGTTGCCGCCGAGACCAAGTTCATCCTGGTCGAAGGCAATTACCTCCTGCTCGACGAGGAGCCGTGGTCGCGGCTGGCGCCGCTGTTCGACTTCACCATCTTTGTCGATGTGCCGCGGGCCGAACTCGAGCGCCGCCTTCTGGTGCGCTGGCACGAGCATGGCCGCTCCGACGAAGACGCCCGCGCCTGGATCGCTTCCAACGACATGCCCAACATCGATCGCGTGCTCGGCCGTCGCAGGTCCGCCGACCTGGTTGTTGGCGATCCCGCATAGTTCGCTGGACTTCGGAACGGGAACCTTAAGACTTTCAGGTCGTTATCTCTCATCGGCAATCGTGCCGCCGTGAGGGAACCGTCAGATGGCAACCAAGGCAAAAACACCCGCCAAGAGCAAGACCGCTCAACCCAAAGCCAGGCAGGCAAAGGCCACGCAGGCCAAGGCAGGCGCCGGCCCGGCGATCGCCGAGCGGTCCAAGGACGCAAAGCCGGCTTTCGGCAAAGCGGCGCCAAAGAAGGTAGAACCGGTCGCGACGGCGAAGGTGGCGGCGAAAACCGCCAAACCCAAGAAGCCGGCAAGCCGCGGCTCGATGGCCGGCGGGGCCATGCGCACGGTCAAGGCGACCGCCAATGTCGCCGCGGGTGCGGTGGCGGCGACAGCCAGGGGCGCCGCGTCGCTCGCTGCGTCCGTCATCGGCAAGGGCGGCTCGAAAAGCAAGGCCAAGGCGAAATAGACCCGGCTGCTTCGGCTGGCCGAGGTCAATTCCTGGCGGGAATGGTCAGGCCGCGCTGCACCGCGGGCCGCGCCAGCCCGCGCTCCAGCCATGCCGCGACGGTGGGGAAGTCGTCGAAGCCGACGAGTTCGCGCGCCTCGTAGAAGCCGATCAGATTGCGCACCCAGCCCAGCATCGAAATGTCGGCGATGGTATAGTCGTCGTCCATGATCCAGGTTCGACCCTTCAGCCGCGTCTCCAGCACCCCGATCAGCCGCCGCGATTCATTGCGGTAGCGATCCAGCGGCCGCTTGTCGGCGATCTCGCGTCCGGCGAATTTGTTGAAAAACCCGACCTGTCCGAAAATCGGCCCGATCGCCGCCATCTGGAAGAACACCCATTGGATGGTCTCGTAGCGCCGCGCCGGATCGGCAGGGATCAGCTTGCCGGTCTTGTCGGTGAGGTAGAGCAGGATGGCGCCGGATTCGAACAGGCCGAATGGCCTGCCGCCCGGCCCGTCGGGGTCGATGATCGCGGGTATCTTGCCGTTCGGGTTCAGCGACAGGAATTCCGGCGTCCAGCTCTGGTCCTTGCCGATATCCACCAGATGCGCCTCGTAGGGGAGGCCGAGTTCTTCCAGCGCGATCGAGACTTTCACCCCATTCGGCGTCGTCGCGGAATAGAGCTGCAGGCGGTCGGGGTGGCTGGCCGGCCAGCGCTTGGTGATCGGAAAGGCGGACAGGTCGGTCATCGAAAGCTCCGGTCGGGAATTTGGCGCGGTATCGCGCCGTCTGGCGAGTTGCGAAGGATTATCCTCGGCTTCTTTGCCGATCAACCGGTCGAAGGTGCACACACCGTCTTCGCAGTCATTCAGGGCCAGTCGCTCAGGCCAGTCGCTTGCCGTCAGACCGCCTTGAACGCCACCACGGCATTGGTGCCGCCGAAGGCAAAACCGTTGCTGATCGCCGCGCGCACCTTGCGCTCGCGCGCCACATTCGGCGTGATGTCGAGATCGCAGTCGGGGTCGGCCTGCCGGAAATTGGCCGTCGGCGGCACGATGCCTTCGCGGATCGCCATCACGCAGGCGATCATTTCCAGGCCGCCCGAGGCGCCGAGGCAATGGGCATGCATCGACTTGGTCGACGACACCGACAGCTTATAGGCATGGTCGCCGAAGACGCGCTTGATTGCCGCCGTCTCGATCTGGTCGTTGGCCTTGGTGCCGGTGCCGTGGGCGTTGAGATAGTCGACGTCCTCGGGATTGAGCCCGGCGTCCGCCAGGCAGGCGCGCATCGCCGCCGTCGGTCCCTCGACAGTCGGCGCGACGATATCGGAAGCGTCGGCGGAAAGGCCGGCTCCAGCAAATTCGGCCAGAATGGTCGCGCCGCGCGCCATGGCGTGTTCATACGTTTCCAGCACCGCCATTCCAGCACCTTCGCCGAGCGACAGGCCTTGGCGATCGGCCGAGAACGGCCGGCAGGTATCGGGCGCCAGCACCCGCAGGGCCTCCCAGCCCTTCAGGATGCCCCAAAGCAGCGGCGCGTCGGTGCCGCCGGCGACCATGACATCGGCGCGGCCGAGCCGGATCTGGTCGACCGCCGAGGCAAAGGCGTGATTGGACGAGGAGCAGGCCGAAGTGACGCCGAACACCGGCCCGCGCAGGCCGAGATTCATGCTGACATGGCCGGATGCCGCACTCGGCATCACTTTCGGCACGGTGAAGATGCCGGCCCGGTTCTTGCCGTCGACCAGGATGGCGCGATAGTTCTCCTCGATCGCCTCCCAGCCGCAGACGCCGACGCCGACAACCGCGCCCATCCGGTAGGTGGTTGCTTCAGTCGATGTCAGGCCGGCATGCTGCATGGCTTCGCGCGCGGCAATCGTCGCCAAAAGGCTGAAGCGGTCCATCGACACGGTCTGCTTGTGGCTGATGCCATGATCGGGCAGCGTCTTGATTTCGCAGCCGACCTTGACCTTCAAATCATGCAAACCGGGATTGCTGATTTGACCGATGGCCGATCGGCCGGCCCGCATTTCGTTCCAGATTGCAGGCGCATTGGCGCCGAGCCCGCATATGCCGCCGATGCCGGTAATGACGACGCGCTTTTGCATTCAGCTCAGGCTTTTTTCGCAATCAGCGCGCGAACAGCCTCAACCATATCGCCGACATTCTTGAGATTGCTCCAGGCATCGACCGTGTTCATCTCGATCTCGATGCCGTACTGCTCCTCGAGATCGAAGATGATCTCGGTCAGTTCCAGGGAATGGATGCCAAGCGCGGTCAATTCCGTATTGGTGGTGATCTCTTCGCCACCGGGCTCCGCATGTGCCCTGATCTTGGCGATGATTTCCGTTGCCAGCTCGTCAGCCATTCGATTCCTTCCCCAATTTTATAACGTCGCGGTGCCGATTGGTTGGCGCCCCTGTTGCCTGGACTGAAATCGCCGTCGCCTTCAAAAACCCGCCAGGCGCAGCATGACCGTTCCAAAGAGGCTCCCTCTATAGAAACGGAAACGCTGTCAAGCAACAAGCTATATCAACAAGCACCATATCGACAAAGCGCCGGGAGTGCTTAACGTTAGCGCCGTGGATACGTTGCAGCATGTCTTGATCCCAGCTCTTCCGGCCCAGCGCGCGGCCGGGGCGGCCCGGCTTGCGTGCGGCGTCAGGGATGGACGCACCCGGCTTTTGCGCCTCTATCAGGACGGCTCGGCCAAAATCCGCATGCCGGCCGTTGCGGCCGATCCGCTCGAAGCCGTGCTCATCAACACCGCCGGCGGTCTGACCGGCGGCGATCGGCTCGGCTGGGAAATCGATGTCGGGCCAGGTGCCTCCGCCTCGATAACCACCCAGGCCTGCGAAAAGATCTATCGTGCCGCTAGCGACCGCGCCGAAGTTCGGGTGAAGCTCAGCGTCGGCGCGGGCGGGCGTATCGCCTGGCTGCCCCAGGAAACCATCGTCTTCGACCGCTCGGCCTTTGCCCGCACGCTCGAGGTCGAGCTTGCCGCAGGCGCCGAGGCATTGCTGCTTGAAGCCACCATATTCGGCCGCCTCGCCATGGGCGAAGAGGCCGCGCACGGCCATTTCCACGACCGTTGGCGTGTCCGTCAGGATGGTGCGCTCGTTCATGCCGAGGATTTCCGCATCGGGCCGGCTATCGCGGCGGCACTTGGCCGCCCGGCGGTCGCCGGCGGCGCCATTGCCGCAGCGACGCTGCTGATGGTTTCGCCGCAGGCCGAAGCCTTGCTCGATCCGGCCCGCGACATCATCGGCGCCGATGGCGATGCCAGCGCCTGGAGCGTCAAGAAATCTGGCAAGCTTCTTGCGAGGCTGTTTGCCGAGGACGGCTATCAGCTGCGCAAGCGGCTGGTTCCGCTCGTCGAACTGCTCAACGGGCGGGCGGGTCTGCCCAAATTATGGTCACTCTGAGCCAAATCCAGGCCAAATCCAGGAAAGCGCATGAACCTGACGCCGCGTGAAAAGGACAAGCTGCTCATCGCCATGGCGGCGATCGTGGCGCGCAAGCGGCTGGAACGCGGCGTCAAGCTCAATCACCCCGAAGCGATCGCGCTGATCACCGATTTCGTCGTCGAGGGCGCCCGCGACGGCCGCCCGGTCGCCGAACTGATGGACGCCGGCGCCCATGTCATCACCCGCGCGCAGGTGATGGAAGGCATCGCCGAGATGATCCACGACGTGCAGGTCGAGGCGACCTTTCCCGACGGCACCAAGCTGGTGACCGTTCACGAACCGATCAGGTGAGGAGAAAAACGATGCTGGAGCTGCGACCGAATTGCGAATGCTGCGACAAGGACCTGCCGCCGGAAGCGTCGGACGCGCTGATCTGCACCTTTGAATGCACCTTCTGCGCTGACTGCGCTGAACATGTGCTGGGCGGCGTCTGCCCGAACTGCGGCGGCAATTTTTCCGCACGCCCGATCCGCCCAGTGGAGAAACTGGTGAAATATCCGGCCTCGACCCAACGCGTGCTCAAGGCCGAGGGCTGCGGCCCGCGCAAGGCTGCGTGATTGTTTTTGTGACTTCGAAGGGAAGACCGATGATCTCTGCTTCAACCAAACGCACCACGCTTGCAGCGATCCTGCTGCTGGCGGCGGCGATGCCCGCCTATGCCCATGTCGGCATCGGCACCGCCCCGTCCTTCGCGGCGGGCTTCGCGCATCCGCTGTCCGGCCTCGACCATATGACCGTCATGGTAGCCGTCGGCCTGTGGGCGGCGCTCAAGGGCGGCAAGGCAATCTGGGCCTGGCCGCTGGCCTTTGTCGGCGTCATGCTGGTCGGCGGCGCGCTCGGCATGCTCCACGTGCCGGTGCCTTTCGTCGAACCGGGCATCCTTGCCTCCGTCGTCGCGCTTGGCTTGCTGGTGGCGTTGGCGGTCGATCTGCCGGTCTCGGCCGGAGTCGCCATCATCGGCCTGTTCGCGCTGTTCCATGGCCATGCCCACGGCACCGAAGTGCCGGAAAATGCCGGTGGGCTTGACTATATGGCCGGCTTTGCCGTTGCCACCGCACTTCTCCATGCCATGGGCATCGCTGCCGGCCTTGGCCTCGGCATGCGCTTTCGCGGGCTTGCCCGCGCCGCTGGCGCCGCTTGTGCTGCAGTCGCCGTCGGCCTGGTCTTCGGCGTTTTGTGAGGCTAACGATGATTCCCGGCGAAATCATCACGGCAAGCGGCGACATCGAGCTCAACAAGGGGCTGCCGACGGTGACGCTGAAGGTGGCCAACAGCGGCGACCGGCCGATCCAGGTCGGCAGCCACTACCATTTCTTCGAGACCAATGAGGGGTTGAAATTCGATCGCGACAAAGCGCGCGGCATGCGTCTGGACATTGCCGCCGGCACCGCGATGCGCTTCGAACCGGGACAAGAGCGGGACGTCACGCTGGTGCCGTTCGGAGGAAAACGCGAGGTCTACGGTTTTCAGCAGAAGATCATGGGCAGGCTGTGAGATCGACGGGGTCGGGCGCCCTGAGGTCAGTTCGACGGCCTGGCCGCCGCGTAGATGACGATTCTTGCCGAGCCGTCGAATTCCACCGCAAGGACGTCTTCCGTAAGCACGCGCCGCGAATCGATGGCGTTGAACAGCAAGGCGTTGGCGTCGATCTCCTTGCGCAGTTCCGCAATGTCATCCTGATGCTGTTCGACCTTGCTCTCGACCGCCGGCGGCGGGCCGCCTTCGCTGCGCGCCGCGTCGGTGAGGAAGACGATATCCACAGTATCGAGCTTGGACGTCTTGCGCACGGCGCCGATGTTCTCACGCGTCCGCTCGATCGCGGTGATGATCTTGTTGGTCTGTGGTTCCGTCCGCGCCTCCTCCTGCCGGACATCGGAGCCGACGATCCTGTTGACGGTGTCGGCCCGGTTGACGGCGTCAGCGCTTTCAAGACCTTGCGCGGCTTGCGGGCCGAAAGCTGCGAGAAATGTGCAGGCAGCAAGGCTCTGGAGCCATCTGGTGTCGGCAAAGACAGGCATTGCTCGCTCCTGGTGGACTTTTCTGTGCAACGCCGTTCGGCGCCAAAGGAACGAAACGCCTCCTGTCGGGCGAAGGTTCCCTGTGGGCTGGCGGGCCGGGTGCCGGCCCGCCAAGCGCTTCTTTCAGCTTGCCTTCTTGGTGACAAGGGTCAGCGCGCCATCGGTGGTCATGCTGGCGGCGACCACCTGTGCCGAGGTGAGCCCCTTGGCTTCGAGCGCCGACTTGATCTGCGGCGTCGCGTCGATCGAAGAGCGCAGTTTCTGCAGCCCGGCATCGCCACGCTGGTCGATCACCTGATTGACCTGCGTCTGGGTGGCCTTGGGCAATTCGCTGATATCGACGATGTTGACCTTCTGGATCGCCGGCGCCGCCGGCTGAGCGCTGGGCGCCGCCGGCTTCGGTTGCGGCGTGGGCTGCTGGTGGGCGCCGGCTACGGTTGCGGAGGCCAGCGTGGCGGCGGCTGCAAGAACGATGATTTTGCGCATGTATTTTCCTTTCATCGATTTGGCCAAGGGTTTGGCAAACGGGCGGTTTGGGGTGGCACGGCCACCTCAACGGCCAAATGGGATCAGAAGGTGTCGCCGAGCGGGTCATTGCATGACCATTGGATGGCGACGATGTGGAGTTCGGCTGCGGCCGGACTCTCGTTTGGGGAGCATTGACTGATGGCTAGAATTACCCGCGCCGCCTACGCGCAGATGTATGGCCCGACGGTCGGCGACAGAGTGCGCCTGGCCGATACCGAGCTGTTTATCGAGGTCGAAAAGGACCTCACCGTCCATGGCGAGGAGGTGAAATTCGGCGGCGGCAAGGTCATCCGCGACGGCATGGGCCAGAGCCAGGTGTCGCGCGCCGGCGGCGCGGTCGACACGGTCATCACCAACGCGCTGGTGGTCGATGCCACTGCCGGCATCTTCAAGGCCGATATAGGTCTCAGGGACGGCCGCATCGCGGCGATCGGCAAGGCCGGCAATCCCGACACGCAGGACGGTGTCACCATCATCATCGGCCCCGGTACCGAGATCATCGCCGGCGAGGGCAAGATCCTGACCGCCGGCGGCTTCGACGCGCACATCCACTTCATCTGCCCGCAGCAGATCGACGAAGCGCTGATGTCGGGCATCACCACCATGCTCGGCGGCGGCACCGGCCCGGCGCATGGCACGCTGGCCACCACCTGCACGCCCGGACCCTGGCACATGGCGCGCATGATCCAGTCCTTCGACGCTTTCCCGATGAACATCGGGCTGTCCGGAAAGGGCAACGCCTCGCTGCCGGCAGCGCTGGAGGAAATGGTGCTGGGCGGGGCCTGCTCGCTGAAGCTGCACGAGGACTGGGGCACGACGCCGGCGGCCATCGACTGCTGCCTGTCGGTTGCCGACGATTACGACGTGCAGGTGATGATCCACACCGACACGCTGAACGAATCCGGCTTCGTCGAGAACACCGTCGCCGCCATCAAGGGCCGCACCATCCACGCCTTCCACACCGAAGGCGCCGGTGGCGGCCATGCGCCCGATATCATCAAGGTCTGCGGCCTGCCCAACGTCATTCCGTCTTCGACCAACCCGACCCGGCCCTACACCGTCAACACGCTGGCCGAGCATCTCGACATGCTGATGGTGTGCCATCATCTGTCGCCGTCGATACCCGAAGACATCGCCTTTGCCGAAAGCCGCATCCGCAAGGAGACCATCGCGGCGGAAGACATTCTGCACGATATCGGCGCCTTCTCGATCATCTCGTCGGACTCGCAGGCAATGGGCCGTGTCGGCGAGGTGGCGATCCGCACCTGGCAGACCGCCGACAAGATGAAGCGCCAGCGCGGGTCATTGCCGCAGGAGACCGGCAACAACGACAATTTCCGCGTTCGCCGCTACATCGCCAAATACACCATCAATCCGGCCATCGCGCATGGGCTGTCCAAGGACATCGGGTCGATCGCGGTCGGCAAGCGCGCCGATCTGGTGCTGTGGAACCCAGCCTTCTTCGGCGTCAAGCCCGACATGGTGCTGATCGGTGGCATGATTGCCGCCGCGCCCATGGGCGATCCCAACGCCTCTATCCCGACGCCGCAGCCGATGCACTACCGGCCGATGTTCGGCGCCTATGGCAAGGCTAGGACCAACTCGTCGGTGACCTTCGTTTCGAAGGCCGCGCTGGAGTCCGGCCTGCATGGCCGGCTCGGCGTCGACAAGCAGTTCGTGGCGGTGGAAAACACCCGCGGCGGCATCGGCAAGCATTCGATGGTCCTCAACGACGCTACGCCGCATGTCGAAGTCGACCCGGAGACTTACGAGGTGCGCGCCGATGGCGAGCTACTGACCTGCGAGCCGGCAAGCGTGCTGCCGATGGCGCAGCGGTATTTCCTGTTTTGAGGCGAGGGGCGATTTGATCAACCCGGCAAATTCCGTTGCGACCCGGTCGGTCCCACCGCAATATGCGGCTCAAAGAAACCGCGTAGCAGGTCATGGCCACCGAAATAGCCTCCGCCCACGACATCTTCCCGCATATCCGCATCGTCATGGGCATGGTGATCGGACTTGGCGTCGCTCGCCTGCTGTCGGGGGTGGCGCGAATCGTCCAGCATCCCGGCCAGTACAGGCTCTATCCCGTGCACCTCGGCTGGGTCGCCTCCATGCTGTTGCTGCTGGTGCATTTCTGGTGGTGGGAGTTCGGCCTCTACACCATAGAGGTCTGGACTTTCGGCAAGTACCTGTTCCTGATCTTCTACGCCATCACGCTGTTCCTGCTGTGCGCGCTGCTGTTTCCGGATTCGATGCTCGACTACACCAGCTACGAGGATTTCTTCTATTCACGCCGTGGCTGGTTCTTCGGCCTGCTGGCGACGACCTATCTGCTCGACGTCGTCGACACGCTGCTGAAGGGTCCCGAGCATTTCGCCCGCTACGGCAATGAATATCTGTTCCGAACGCCGGTTTTCGTGGTGTTGTGCATCGCCGCCATACTGGTGCGTGACCGCCGCTTCCACATCGCCTTCGTCGCCGGCACGCTGATCTATCAGATATCGTTCATCCTGCGGCTCTTCGACACCATCGTCTGAACAGTGGCTATGGTTTAGGGTCGCAGGAAAGAGGGTTCAACCATGTACAAGGCCATCGGATCGCGTGGATCCCGCGTCAGCCGCGTTCTGTGGATGCTCGAGGAACTCGGGCAGCCCTATGAATTCGTCGAGGTCAAATTGCGTTCGCCCGAAGCCTATGCGCTCAACCCGTCGGGCAAGGTGCCGATCCTGATCGATGGCGAACTGACGGTGACTGATTCGGCGGCAATCTGCGTCTATCTCGCCGACAAGCACGCCGACAAAGGCATGGGCGCCAATCCAGGTGTGGCCGGACGCGCCGAAATGGATTCCTGGATGCATTTTGCCCAGTCCGAGTTCGAAGCGCCGCTGTGGAACAAGCTGCGCCACCGCTTCCTGTTGCCGAAGGACGTGCGGGTCGATGTCGGCCCCGCCGCCGCCTACGATTTCGCCTCGGAGGCCAAGGCGCTCGACGGCCGGCTGGGGGATCGGGAGTTTGCGCTGGGCGACCGGTTTTCCGCCGTCGACGTGCTGTTGGGCGACATGGGCGGCTGGGCCCGCGCCGGAAAATTTCCGATCGAATCCGAGCGCGTCAACGCGTATTTCGACCGCGTCCTGGCGCGGCCTGCCCGTGCGAGAGCCCAGGCTAACGGTGGAGCCATGCGATGAAACTCAACCTGAACACCGACTTCACCAAGTTCCCCCGGGCCGTCTCGGTGGTGCCTGCCGGCACTGCCGGAACTACGCCGCCATCCGGCCGTGCCGTCCTGCCCCATGACGAGCGTCATTTGCGCCGCCGCGCCATCGAGCTTGCCGACGGCAGCAAGGTGCTGGTCGACCTGCCCGAACCCGTGACCTTGAACGATGGCGACCGGCTGGTGCTGGAGGATGGCGGCCAGGTCGAGATCACCGCGGCACCCGAAGAGGTCTACGACATCCGCGCCCGCCACGCCGTGCATCTGACCGAACTCGCCTGGCATATCGGCAACCGGCATCTGGCGGCTGCGATTGAGCCCAGCCGCATCCTGATTTTGCGCGACCATGTTATCAAGGCTATGCTGGAAGGGCTAGGCGCCACGGTGCGCGAAGTCTCCGAACCGTTCAAGCCGGTGCGCGGCGCCTATTCCGCCCAAGGTGCGCATGGTCATGATCATGGCCATGCGCATGCGCACGCCGAAGCGCATTCCCATGATGGACGTTCCCACGCACACAGCGAGTCGCATTCGCACAGCCATTCCCATGACGGGCATCATCACGATCATGACTGACCAGCCGTCCGGCATCGCTTTGCTGCGGCTCATGGCGTGGCTGTCGCCGGCCTTTCCGGTCGGCGGCTTTGCCTACAGCCATGGCCTCGAACGCGCCGGGCAAGACGGGCTGGTTGCCGATACCGCCAGCCTCGCCTTCTGGCTGGAGACGCTGGTCGAGATGGGCTCGGGCTGGAACGACGCCGTGCTCTTCACGGAAGCCTGGCGCCGCGCCCGCGGCGGCGGCGATCTCCATGAAATTGCCGATCTCGCCGAAGCGCTGGCCGGCTCGCGTGAGCGTCACACCGAAACCATGCTGCAAGGCGCCGCCTTCCTGAAAGCGGCAGCGGCTTGGGCGAATCCGGTGTTGGGCCGCCTGCCGGCCGAATGCGTCTACTGTGTCGCCGTCGGCGCCGTTGCCGGCGGCAACGGCATCGCGCTTCAGGACGCGATGTCGGCCTTCCTGCAGGCCTTCTTCTCCAACCTCGTCCAGGCGGCGATCCGACTCGGCATCGTCGGCCAGACGGACGCTATGGCCTTGCTCGCCGGCTTCGAGCCGTTGGCGCTGTCGACGGCCGCGCGCGCCGCCGGCTCGACATTGGACGATCTCGGCGGCTGCGCCTTCATCTCCGACATCATGGCGATGAAGCACGAGACGCAGTATTCCAGGCTGTTCCGCTCATGATCGTCCTCGCCTTCGCCCTCTCGGCCGTCCTGCTGCTGATCACCGCGCTGCATGTCTATTGGGGCCTTGGCGGCATCTGGCCGGGCAGGGACGGCGTCTCCTGCGCCCACGCCGTCGTCGGCTTTCGCGGCGTCGACGAGATGCCGACGCCGTTTGCCTGTTTCGCCGTTGCCGCGTGCCTGTGCCTCGCAACCCTGTGGCCGCTGGCGCTGACCGGGGTCTTCGCCACCCCCTTTCCAAGGGAAGGCCTTGCCGCCACAGCGCTGCTCATAGGGCTGGTCTTCCTCGGCCGCGGCATTGCCGGCTTCACGCCGTGGTGGCGCCGTCTGGCGCCGGAACAGCCTTTTGCGCGGCTCGATATCAGCTTCTATTCGCCGCTCTGCCTGTTGATCGGGCTCAGCTTCGCCATCCTCGCCATCACGGAGTTTTCGGCATGACGGAGTTTTCGGTATGACTCAGGCAAACGGTCCCCTGCGTATCGGCATCGGCGGTCCCGTCGGCTCCGGCAAGACGACGCTCACCGAAAAGCTCTGCAAGGCGCTGCGCGACGATTTCTCCATCGCCGTCGTCACCAACGACATCTACACCAAGGAAGACGCCATGATGCTGGCCCGCCTGCAGGCGCTGCCTGAGGACCGCATCGTCGGCGTGGAGACCGGCGGCTGCCCGCACACCGCCATCCGTGAGGACGCCTCGATCAATTTGCAGGCGATCGCCGGGCTGAACAGGAAATTCCCCGATCTCGACATCGTCTTCATCGAATCCGGCGGCGACAATCTTGCCGCCACCTTCTCGCCGGACCTTGCCGACCTGACCCTCTATGTCATCTCGGTTTGCCAGGGCGAGGAAATCCCCAGGAAGGGCGGGCCGGCGATCACCCGTTCCGATTTCCTGGTCATCAACAAGAGCGATCTGGCGCCCTATGTGAACGTCAACCTCGATGTCATGGAGAGCGACGCCGCCCGAATGCGGGGCAAGCGCCCGTTCGGCTTCACCGACCTGTCGCGCGGCAAGGGACTGCAGGAAGTCATCGACTTCATCGTCGAACATGGCGGGCTGCAGTCGGCTCGCTCGGCGGCCTGACCCAGTACTTACCGGTTGCTGGTCGGCATTGGGCGCGGCATTCTCGGGGAAATGGAGGATTTTTTGATGAGCATCGCCCGTTTGCAGAAAGAGCCGCTGACCAACCTGCCCTATTATGAGGGGCGCGTCGACCTTGCCGCCGCCTTCCGCTGGACGGCGCGGCTCAACATGCATGAAGCCGTGGCCAACCACTTCTCGCTGTCGGTCAACGAGGCCGGCAGCAAATTCCTGATGAACCCCAACCAGGTGCATTTCTCGCGCATCAAGGCGAGCGACCTTTTGCTGATCGACGCCAACGATCCCGAGACATTGTCCGGCCCGAATGCGCCCGACCCGACCGCCTGGGGTCTGCACGGCGCCATTCACCGCAACGTGCCGCATGCGCGCTGCGCCATGCATGTGCATTCCATTCATGCCACTGTGCTTGCGTCGCTGGCCGACTCGACTCTGCCGCCGATCGACCAGAACTCGGCCATGTTCTTCAACCGCCACGTCGTCGATGCCCACTATGGCGGGCTGGCCTTCGAGGAGGAAGGCGAGCGCTGCTCGCAACTGCTCACCGACCCTAAGGTCAAGGTGATGGTGATGGGCAATCACGGCGTCATGGTCATCGGCGACACCGTTGCCGACGCCTTCAACCGCATGTTCTATTTCGAGCGCGCCGCAGAGACCTACATCAAGGCGCTATGGACCGGCCGGCCGCTGCGCACGCTCTCCGACGCCATTGCCGAAAAGGCCGCCAGCGAGATGGACGACTATCCCGGCCAGGCGGAGCGTCATCTCGCCGAGCTGAAGGCGATCCTCGACGAGGAGGAGCCGGTGTACCGGAGCTAAGCGACCATCCGTGCTTCTCCCGTTTACGCTACGCACTCACCTTCTGTGATTTGTTATGACTGATCGGCGTAAGGTTGATTGCCAGGTGGTTCCCCCAATCCGTCGCTGCTTCGCAGCGCCACCTTTCCCCCTCCGGAGGGAAAGGAAGGGAGCCTTTCTGGACGAGCGTTTGACGGCAAAAAGCTTGGCGCCTTTCCTCTACCCCGTCGATCGGGGGGTCCGAAGGACGGGCGAGACCCGTGGCTCGCCCCGGCAGGGTGGCTCGGCGAAGCCGAGACGGGGGTCGACCGGCGCAACATTAGACAATGCATGGCCAAGCTGAAGGGAGGATGAGGGGCAGCGCCGACGTTCATAGGCTCACTCAGAGTCCCAACTGAGCCCGCAACTCTTCCGCACTGTTGATCACGACAGCGCCCTTCGGTCCTGCCATCGGCGCTTCCGGCCAGAAGATCGTCCGCATCCCCGCGGCCAGGCCTGATGTGGCGCCGGTAACGCTGTCGTCGACGGCCACCGCGTCTGAAGGATCGACGCCGGCCAGCCACGCGGCGCGCAGGAACGGTTCGGGATGCGGCTTGCCTTCGCGCACGTCGTTTCGGCTGATCGTGCGCATGCCGGGATAGATCAGGCCGACGGCGCTCAGATTTGCATCGACGATCACCCGGTCGGAATTGGACACCACCGCCTGCTGCACGCCGAGCGCGCGCAACTCGTTGAACACTTCGATCGCGCCGGGGCGCGGCTTCAGCGTCTCGGCCATCGGCATGTAGTGATCGTATTTGCGCACGATCCAGTCGTCGAAGGGCAGGTCGAGGCCGAACTCGCTGCGCAGCATCTCGTAGACCGGTGCGGCGGCGACGCCCAGCACCCGCTCATGCAGGTCGGCCGGCGGCGTGATACCGACGCTGCGCAGCGCCGCCACCAAGGCCGCCTCATGCAGCGGCTCGCTGTCGACCAGCGTGCCGTCCATATCCCAGAAAACCGCTTTCGGCGTCATGCGAGGCTCCTTTTGCCGATCCCCTTAAAGCGTTTGTATCAGGAGATAAACCGCCGAGCCCGTTCGCCGGCGATTTTCGCTGGGTTGATTGCCGCGCGGCAGTCGGATCGGAAGCAGCAAGCAATTGCCCTGCCAATAGACAATTGCGCGCCGACACATTCCCTGCAAGACTATGACGCTTCGCCCGAGGGCAGGCAAATGGGCAGGGCTGGAGGCACATTTTGAATTCGCGGCAAGACGGCGGCAGCAGCAGGCTGGACGAGGCAGCGCGCGCCGGCTGGCTTTATTATGTTGCCGGCAACACCCAGGACCAGATCGCCGCCACGCTCGGCATTTCCCGGCAGACGGCGCAGCGGCTGGTGTCGCTGGCGGTGTCGGAGGGGCTGATCAAGGTGCGGGTCGACCACCCGATCGCCAATTGCCTTGATCTCGCAGCTAGACTGAAGTCACGCTTCGCGCTCGACCTCGTCGAAGTGGTGCCGAGCGATCCAACCTCATCCTCGACCACGATCGGCATTGCCGAGGCGGCTGCGGCCGAGATCGAGCGGCGGCTGCGGTCACCGACGCCCATCGTCTTGGCCATCGGCACCGGCCGCACGCTGAAGGCGGCGATCGAGCAATTGCCGCCGATGGAATGCTCGCAGCACAAGGTTGTGTCCTTGACCGGCAACATCTCGCCCGACGGTTCGGCCGCCTTCTACAACGTCATCTTCACCATGGCCGACCGGGTCAAGGCGCGTTCGTTCCCGATGCCGCTGCCGGTCATCGCCTCGTCGCCGGAAGAGCGCGAGATGCTGCTTGCCCAGCCGATGATCCAACCGACGCTGGCGCTGGCCGCGGAAGCCGACGTGACCTTTGTCGGCATCGGCGATCTCGGCCCGAAGGCGCCGCTCTACGAGGACGGTTTTATCTCGGAAAGCGAGCTGAAGGCTTTGCAAAAGGCTGGCGGCGTCGCCGAGATCGTCGGCTGGGTGTTCGACCGGGAAGGCCGCATGATCGAGGGCATCACCAACGACCGGGTATCGTCGGCAGCCTTGCCGTCACGCGAAAAGTCGCTGGTCATTGCGCTCGCCATGGGCGAGCGTAAATTGCCGGGCATCGTGGCCGCTGTGAACCGCCGGCTGGTCAATGGCCTCATCACCGACGAGCGGACCGCCACGGCTTTGCTCGACGGTTCCTGATAGATTAAGCGGCCCATCGATAAAATCCAACATGTTTATTTGCAGCGCCCGGACGGGTCGTTGCCGTCGAGAAAACCCATGTCGCGCTGCAGATGCGGCGACAACTCCCGGACGTCGACGTAGCCGCGCCGGCGGTGCACAAGCAGGGAAAATTCATGCACCAGCAGGGAAAACCAGCTCTGCGCCGGGGTCGAATGGAGCTTTTGCTGTACCGTGGTCATGATCTTCGGCCTCCGCTATGCTTGAACTTGATTGATCGTTGACACCAGATATCGGCCTGATTGCCTCTTGCCGCCAATCAAACGTCGATCACGACCCATAAGGAGGGCTTATGCCCGATCTCAAGGCACCACAGCTCGCCCAGTTGCCGCCGCTGCAGGCCATCAGGGTGTTCGAAGCCGTCGCGCGGCATCTCTCCTTCACCAAGGCCGCGCAGGAACTCGGCATGACGCAGGCCGCCGCCAGCTACCAGATCAAGCTTCTGGAAGAGCGCATCGGTTCGCCGCTGTTCCTGCGCCAGCCGCGCCAGATTGTGCTGACGGAACCCGGCCAGCGCCTGGCGCCCGCCGTCAGCGAGGCGTTCAGCCTGCTCTCAAGCGCCTATTCCGCCGCGCGTGGGGGCGCCGATGGTGTGCTGTGCGTCTCGACGCTGCTGACCTTTGCCTCGAACTGGCTGGCGCAGCACCTCGGCTCCTTCCAGGTCGCGCATCCGTCGCTGGCGGTGCGCGTCGATACCTCGAACAGGGTGATCGATTTTGCCCGCGAGGACATGGACATCGCTATCCGCTCCGGCAGCGGCAAGTGGCCTGGAGTGGAGACCCATCTTTTGTTCAAGGCCGATTTCACCCCGGTGCTGAGCCCGGCACTCGCTGCCACCATAGGTGGCGTCCACGAACCCGCCGACCTGTTCAAGCTGCCCATTCTCGATCCCGGCGACATCTGGTGGCGGGAATGGTTCGCCCTTGCCGGCGTCCCGGCGGACGAACTTGCCAGGCGCACCGGCACCAGCATGGGCGCGCAGGCCTATGAGGCGAACGCGGCCATCGCCGGCCATGGTGTGGCGATCCTGACCACCGCATTGTTCAAGACCGAGCTCGCCGCCGGCCGCCTGATCCAGCCCTTCGACCTAGTCGGCGACGACGGCCACGCCTATTGGCTGGTCTACCCGACGGCGCGTCGCAACGTGCCGAAGATAAAAGCCTTCCGGGACTGGATCTTGGCCGAGATCGCCTGCGCCTGAGGGCGAGCGACTCGCGGATTGATTTCCGAGATGCAAAGCGAGCCATGGATCCGCGACGAATGCTCGCTTCGCGGACAAACAGCTGCGATCGGGCCACCCGGTTAACCAAGCTTGACAAAAACGCTGTCGATATCACTCGCCCGGCATAGGCTTGTGCTTGTGACGACCCAATTGAGCAGGATCAATCGTCTGCAGATTGAAACAGGGTCGATCAGCCGGCTGATGAAAGTCTATCGCGTCGAAGAAATCGAAAACAACACCGTGCGCACGACGCAGGTGATCGAAGCATTTACGCCGTTTCAAGCTGCCGTCAAGGCAATCGGCCGGGAAGTTAGGCTGCGCAAGGACGAGGCCGGCTGGATCCGGGTGACGGAAGTGCTGACCAGAGCCAAGCAAATCCGCGACGGCAGGGTTTTCGAATATTCCGTGGGAAGCTACCCGTCCCACGGCTGATGGACTCGGCCCTATCGCTCCCCTGGCGCGACGATTGGGTTGCGATGGGTCGGCATCAACCCGCTCTCACATTCCCTGCAAACAGCTTCCCAAATCGGTTCAATATCCTCTACGCGCGCAACGCCGCGCTCCGCCTTGCGTGCTGCGCTGCAGCATCGAATCTGGCTTGACATAATTTATGCCAAGTGAGTAATTGCCCATTACCAAGGCAAATGCTCATCTTGGTTCATGGGAGGAATTTGATGAAACTGCGCACGCTCACCCTGGGCTTGTTGTCGGCCAGCGCTTTCGCTTTTGCCGCACACGCCGAATCCATCACCATCGCCACGGTCAACAATGGCGACATGGTCCGCATGCAGAAGCTGACCGACGACTTCACCAAGGCTAACCCCGACGTCACGCTCAACTGGGTCACGCTCGAAGAGAACGTGCTGCGCGAGCGCGTCACCACCGACATCGCCACCAAGGGCGGCCAGTATGACGTTATGACCATCGGCACCTACGAGGTTCCGATCTGGGCCAAGCAGAGCTGGCTGTTGCCGCTCGACAAGCTCGGCGACGACTATGACGCCAAGGACATCATCCCGGCCATCGCCGGCGGCCTGTCGGTCGACGGCAAGCTCTATGCCGCGCCCTTCTACGGCGAAAGCTCCTTCGTCATGTACCGCAAGGACCTGATCGAGAAGGCCGGGCTGACCATGCCCGATGCCCCGACCTGGGACTTCATTAAGCAGGCCGCCGACAAGATGACCGACCGCGCCAATGGCGTGAACGGCGTATGCCTGCGCGGCAAGGCCGGCTGGGGCGAGAACACGGCGTTCCTGACGGCCATGTCCAACTCGTTTGGCGCCCGCTGGTTCGACGAGAACTGGAAGCCGCAGTTCGACCAGCCGGAATGGAAGAACACACTGCAGTTCTATGTCGACCTGATGAAGGCCGACGGTCCGGAAGGCGCTTCGTCCAACGGCTTCAACGAGAATCTGGCTCTGTTCCAGCAAGGCAAGTGCGGCATGTGGATCGACGCCACCGTGGCGGCGTCCTTCGTCTCGGATCCGAAGGCCTCGAAGGTGGCCGACAAGGTCGGTTATGCTTTGGCGCCGGACAATGGCCTCGGCAAGCGCGCCAACTGGCTCTGGGCCTGGTCGCTGGCGATCCCCGCAGGCACGCAGAAGGCGGAATCCGCCCAGAAGTTCGTCTCATGGGCAACCAGCAAGCACTATGCCGAACTGGTCGCTTCCAAGGAAGGCTGGGCCAACGTTCCTCCGGGAACGCGTTCCTCGCTCTACGCCAATCCCGAGTACCAGAAGGCGGCCCCGTTCGCCAAGATGACGCTGGACTCGATCAATGCCGCCGATCCGGCGCATCCGACGGTCAAGCCGGTGCCCTATGTCGGTGTGCAGTTCGTCGCCATTCCTGAGTTCCAGGGCCTCGGCACAACCGTTGGCCAGCTGTTCTCGGCGGCGCTCGCCGGCCAGACCAGCGTAGACGACGCGCTCAAGCAGGCGCAGGACGCCGCCACGGCGACCATGACCGAAGGCGGTTATATCAAGTAAGGCTCCTCCCGGTGCCGAACGCCGGTCGCCTCCTGACCGGCGATGGCCGCCCGAGTCCCAGTTCGGGCGGCCGCTTTTTCCCCGCTGTGAAAATTCAGTCCGACTAGTGAAGGGTGACCGTCATGGCTACTCAGCAGACCCGTTCGCTTGCCCGCTTTATGTTGGCGCCATCCGTGGTGCTGCTGTTCGTCTGGATGATCGTGCCGCTGGTCATCACCTTCTGGTTCTCCTTCCAGCAATACAATCCGCTGAACCCGATCCGCGACGGCTTCGTCTGGTTCTCGAACTACTCGCTGTTCTATTCCAACCCGGCATTCCTGCAATCGATCCTGAACACGCTCGTCCTGGTCGGCAGCGTGCTGCTGATCACCGTGATCGGCGGCATCATGCTGGCGCTGTTGATCGATCAGCCGATGTGGGGACAGGGGATCGTGCGCATCCTCGTCATCTCTCCGTTCTTCGTCATGCCGCCGGTGGCTGCACTTGTCTGGAAGAACATGATCATGCACCCGCAATACGGCGTCTTTGCCGACATTGCGCGCTTCTTCGGCGCCCAGCCAATCGACTGGTTCGGGCAGCACCCGATGCTGGCCATCATCATCATCGTCGCCTGGCAATGGCTGCCCTTCGCCACGCTGATCCTGCTGACCGCATTGCAGTCGCTCGACGGCGAGCAGAAGGAAGCCGCCGAGATGGACGGCGCCGGCTTCGTCAGCCGCTTCATCTATCTGACGCTGCCGCACATGTCGCGCGCCATCACCGTCGTCATCCTGATCCAGACCATCTTCCTGCTGTCGGTCTATGCCGAAATCCTGGTCACCACCAATGGCGGACCCGGCTATGCCTCCACCAACCTGCCCTTCCTCGTCTACCAGAAGGCATTGCTGGAGTTCAAAATCGGCCAGGCATCGGCCGGCGGTGTCATCGCCGTCATTCTCGCCAACATCGTCGCCTTCTTCGCCATGCGCGCGGTGGGCAAGAACCTGGACAAGTAAGGGAGGATACGATGGCACGTGCAGTCACCACCCAACACAAGGTCATTGCGACAGGCGCCGCCTGGATCGTTGCGCTGCTGATCTTCTTCCCGATCCTCTACACGATCATCACCTCGTTCAAGTCGGAGCAGGAGGCCATCCAGGGCTTCGCGCTGATCCCGTCGGGGACGTTCGAGAGCTATACCGAGGTCCAGGCGCAGAGCGGCTACTTCAAGTTCTTCTTCAACTCGGTGCTGCTCTCGGTCGGCTCGACCATCCTGGCCCTGATAGTCGCGGTTCCGGCCGCCTGGTCGATGGCCTTCTCGCCGGGCAAGTGGACCAAGGACATCCTGATGTGGATGCTCTCGACCAAGATGATGCCGGCGGTTGCCGTGCTATTCCCGATCTACCTCATCTTCCGCGATGCCGGACTGCTCGACAGCCGCATCGGTCTGATGATCATGCTGATGCTGATCAACCTGCCGATCGTGATCTGGATGCTCTACACCTACTTCCGCGAAATCCCCGGCGAAATCCTGGAGGCGGCACGCATGGACGGCGCCACCCTGTGGGGCGAGATCGTCTATGTGCTGACCCCCATGGCCGTGCCGGGCATCGCCTCGACCATGCTGCTCAACATCATCCTGGCGTGGAACGAAGCGTTCTGGACCATCCGCCTGACCACCACCGAGGCGGCGCCGCTGACGGCCTTCATCAGTTCGTTCTCAAGCCCGCAAGGCCTGTTCTGGGCCAAGCTTTCGGCGGCATCGACGCTGGCCATCGCGCCCATCCTGATCATGGGCTGGTTCAGCCAGAAGCAGCTGGTGCGCGGGCTGACCTTCGGTGCGGTAAAATAACGGACGTTGCCTGAAGCAATCCGGCCAAATAACCCCTCGGGGAGGAAACCATGGGAAACATCACGCTCAAGAACGTCTCCAAGCATTTCGGATCGACGGTCATCATTCCAGGCCTCGACCTGGTCATCGAGAATGGCGAGTTCGTCGTCTTCGTCGGGCCGTCGGGTTGCGGCAAGTCCACGTTGCTGCGCCTCATCGCCGGGCTCGAGGACACCAGCGGGGGCACCATCAACATCGATGGCCGTGACGTCACCGGCGAGGCGCCGGCCAAGCGCAAGCTGGCCATGGTATTCCAGTCCTATGCGCTCTATCCGCATATGACGGTGGCCAAGAACATCGGCTTCCCGCTGAAGATGGCGGGCGAGGATGTGGCGACGATCGACAAGAAGGTGAAGGACGCAGCCCGGGTCCTCAACCTCACCAACTATCTCGAACGCCGGCCTGGCCAGCTCTCCGGCGGCCAGCGGCAACGCGTCGCCATCGGCCGCGCCATCGTGCGCCAGCCCTCGGCCTTCCTGTTCGACGAGCCGCTGTCCAACCTCGATGCCGCACTGCGCGGCACCATGCGGCTCGAAATCAGCGAGCTGCACCATCAGCTCAAGACGACGATGGTCTACGTCACCCACGACCAGATCGAAGCTATGACCATGGCCGACAAGATCGTCGTGCTCAACGCCGGCAACATCGAACAGGTCGGCTCGCCGATGGAACTCTACAAGTCGCCGAAGAACCTGTTCGTGGCGGGCTTCATCGGTTCGCCGAAAATGAACCTGATCGAAGGTGCGCCGGCGGCCAAATACAACGCCAAGACCATCGGCATTCGTCCTGAGCATATGGGGATATCGACCACAGCGGGTGACTGGAAAGCCCTTGTCGGCGTCGCCGAGCATCTGGGCTCCGACACCTTCCTGCATGTCCAGGCCGACGGCGCCGGTCCGCTGACGGTACGCGCCGACGGCGAACTCGCCGTGCGTCACGGCGACACCATCTATTTGACGCCCGACAAGGTCCGGATGCATCGCTTCGGCCCCGATGGAAAGGCGCTGACGCAGTGAGACTGAACGGCAAATCGGCGCTGATCACCGGCTCGGCGCGCGGCATCGGCAGGGCTTTTGCCGAAGCCTACACGCGCGAGGGTGCCACGGTGGCCATTGCCGATATCAATCTGGCGGCTGCCGAAAAGACGGCCGCCGAGATCGGCGCCAACGCCTATCCGGTCAGGCTCGACGTCAGCGACCTCGCTTCGATCCAGGCGGCGGTCAAGGCGGTCGAAACAAAGACGGGCGGCCTCGACATACTGATCAACAACGCTGCCTTGTTCGACCTGGCGCCGATCGTCGAGATCACCAAAGCGAGCTACGACAAATTGTTCTCCGTCAACGTCGCCGGCACCTTGTTCATGCTGCAGGCAGCGGCGCGTTCGATGATCGCAAGGGGCAATGGCGGCAAGATCATCAACATCGCCAGCCAGGCAGGACGCCGCGGCGAGCCGCTGGTCGCCGTCTATTGCGCCACCAAGGCCGCGGTGATTTCGTTGACCCAGTCCGCCGGGCTCGATCTGATCAAGCACCGCATCAACGTCAATGGCATCGCGCCCGGCGTCGTCGACAGCGATATGTGGGATGAGGTCGATGCGCTGTTTGCCAAATATGAGAACCGGCCGAAGGGCGAGAAGAAGCGGCTGGTCGGCGAGGGCGTGCCCTATGGCCGCATGGGCAAGCCGGAGGACCTGACCGGCATGGCGGTCTTCCTGGCAAGCGACGACGCCGAATACATCGTCGCCCAGACCTACAATGTCGATGGCGGCCAATGGATGAGTTGATGGGCCGGGATCACGAAGGCCGCAGCCCGGCCAAAAGGGTAAAAAAATGACCGTGAAACTCTCCTCCTCGATCCTCTCGGAACTCCCCGCCAAGGTCGCCGGTCCCAGATATGATCGCTCCAGGCTCAAACCCGGTATCGTCCATTTCGGCGTCGGCAATTTCCATCGCTCGCATCAGGCGGTCTACCTCGACGATCTCTTCAATTCAGGCATCGGCCATGACTGGGCGCTGGTCGGCGCCGGGGTCTTCGAGGGCGAAAAAATCGGCCGTTCCAAGCTGCAGGAGCAGGACTGGCTGACCACCGTGGTCGAGCAGGATTCCGACCATATGAGCGCCCGCGTCACCGGCGTCATGATCGACTTCCTGACGCCCGGCGATGCCGATGCCATCATCGACCAGCTCGCCGATCCGGCGATCAAGATCGTCTCGCTGACCATCACGGAAGGCGGTTATTTCATCGATCCGGCCTCCGGCAAGTTCAACCCGACCCACCCCGACATCGTCGCCGACGCACAGGCAGGCACGACGCCGAAGACGGTGTTCGGCCTCATCCTTGCGGGCCTGATGCGCCGCCGGGCCGACGGCATCGTGCCGTTCACCGTCATGTCCTGCGACAACATCCCTCACAATGGCCATGTCACCTCGGATGGCGTCATCGGCCTCGCCCGGCTGATCGATGAGGATCTGGCAAACTGGGTCAGCGACAATGTCGCCTTTCCAAACGGCATGGTCGACCGCATCACCCCCGCCACCTCCGACCGCGAGCGCGGTATTCTCGCCACCGAGTTCGGCCTCGAGGACAACTGGCCGGTGTTCTGCGAGCCGTTCAAGCAATGGGTGCTGGAGGATCATTTCACCGACGGCCGCCCGCCGCTGGAAAAGGTCGGTGTGCAATTCGTGAGGGATGTCGCGCCCTATGAACTGATGAAGATCCGCATCCTCAATGGCGGTCATGCCACGATCGCTTATCCCGCAGGGTTGATGGACATCCATTTCGTCCATGAGGCGATGCAGGAGCCGCTGGTGCGCGGCTTCCTCGCCAAGCTCGAGCATGACGAGATCATCCCGACCGTGCCGCCGGTGCCGGACACCGTGCTGGAGGATTATTACCAGCTCATCGAGCACCGCTTTTCCAACCCCAAGATCGGCGACACCATCCGTCGGCTTTGCCTCGACGGTTCCAACCGGCAGCCGAAATTCATCATCCCGACCATTGCCGACCGGCTGAAGGCCGGCAAAGGAGTCGCGGGTCTGGCGCTCGAGTCGGCGCTGTGGTGCCGCTATTGTTTCGGCACCACAGACAGCGGCGCGGTCATCGAGGCCAACGACCCGAGCTGGGACCGGCTGCAGGCAAGCGCGAAGGCGGCGAAGGACAAGCCCGGTGCCTGGCTTGCGATGGAAGATATATATGGCCACGTCGGCCGCTCGGCGCCGTTCGCCGAGGCCTTTGCCCATGCGCTCAACGTCTTGTGGGCGAATGGCACGCGCGCGACGCTGACGCGCTACATCTCCGGCAAGCTCTGACGCCAGCCGCAATGACGCCCGAACTGGTCATCTTCGACTGTGACGGCGTGCTGGTCGACAGCGAGGCGCTGTCGGTTTCGGCTCTGCTCGGCATGATCTCTGCCGCCGGGGGCTCGGTCAGCGAGGATGCGGCCTACGAGCATTTCCTCGGCAAGAGCATGAAGAGCGTGCGCGAGATACTTCTTCGCGATTTCACCATCGACATCACCGACGTGCATCTGACCGATATGCGCGTCGAGCTGATGCGCAAATTCCGCGAGGAGCTGAAGCCGATTCCCGGCATCAGCGACATCCTGCCGAGGCTGGGCGTGCCCTGCTGCGTCGCTTCCTCCGGCACGCTCGACCGCATTCGCTATGCGCTCGACGTTACCGGCCTGCTCGGCCTGCTCGAGCCCCATCTGTTCAGCGCTGCCATGGTCGCGCGCGGCAAGCCGGCGCCGGATCTTTTTCTCCATGCCGCCGCCGCCATGGGCGCGCATCCCGGTAATTGCATCGTAATCGAGGACAGCCCTGCCGGCATCGCGGCGGCGCGTGCGGCCGGCATGCGCGTCTTTGCTTTCACCGGCGGTTCGCACGCCGGCAACCCGGCCTTGAAAGCGCGGCTTGCGTCGAGTGAACCGGACTTTATATTCGCGGACATGCTGCAATTGCCCGATCTGATTGCAGGCTAGAGCATGATGCCGAAAAGTGTGAATCGGTTTTCGGAACGACATCATGCTCTACTTCTTTGATTTAGAGACGGATTCAGATTTCGGGTCGAACAGACCTGAAATCATCCGGCTCTAGGGAGCGAGAGTAAAAGCATCTTGACGAAAAGCTTCGTTTGCGCGGTCGATGTCGGCACCGGGAGCGCCCGCGCGGGCATTCTCGATACGTCAGGCACCTTGCTCGGCCGCGCCGAGCATCCGATCGTCATGAACCAGCCGAAGGCCGATCACGCCGAGCACAATTCGCAGGATATCTGGTCGGCGGTCTGCATCGCGGTGCGTGCCGCGCGCGAAAAGGCCGGTGTGTCAGCCGACGATATTGTCGGCATGTCGTTCGACGCCACCTGCTCGCTGGTGGTGCTGGACAGGAATGCCGGCCAGCTCAGCGTCTCGGTGACGGGCGAACGGCGCTGGGACACCATCGTCTGGCTCGACCATCGCGCCATCGCCGAGGCAGATGAATGCACCGATAGCGGCCACGCCGTACTCGACTATATCGGTGGCGTCATGTCGCCGGAAATGGCGACGCCGAAGCTGATGTGGCTGAAGCGCAATCTGCCGGGAACTTGGCATGAAGCCGGCTACCTGTTCGACCTCACCGATTTCCTGACCTGGAAGGCGACCGGGTCGCTGGCGCGCTCGCAATGCACGCTGACCGCCAAATGGACCTATCTGGCGCATGAGGAAACCGGCTGGCGCCGTGACTTCTTCGACAGGGTCGGGCTTGGCGATCTGTTCGAACACGGCAGCCTGCCGGAGAAGGCAAGTGCTGTCGGTGCCGACATCGGCACGCTCACCCCTGAAGCGGCGGCGGAGTTGGGCTTGAGCGAAAACTGTCGGGTCGGCGCCGGCGTCATCGATGCCTATGCCGGCGCGCTTGGCGTGCTCGGCGGCTTTGCTGGCGACGAGCAGAATATCGGCCGCCATCTGGCATTGATCGCCGGCACCTCGTCCTGCGTCATGGCGATGTCGCCCGACCCGCAGCCTTTCGCCGGCGTCTGGGGTCCATACTATGGCGCCGCACTGCCAAAGCTGTGGCTGTCGGAAGGCGGACAGTCGGCCACTGGTGCCTTGCTCGACCACATCATCCGCTGGCATGGCGCCGGCGGCGAGCCGGATGCGGCCATGCATGCCAAGATCGCCAGGCGCGTCGCTGAACTGCGCAGCACCGAAGGCGACAAGCTGGCGGCGAGGTTGCATGTGCTGCCGGATTTCCACGGCAACCGCTCGCCGCTTGCCGACCCGCATGCCGTCGGCGTGGTCAGCGGGCTGACGCTGGATTCCTCCTTCGACAGTCTGTGCAAGCTGTATTGGCGCACCGCCGTCGGCATCGCGCTCGGCGTGCGCCATGTGCTGGAGGCGCTGAACGAGAACGGCTATCTCATCGACACGCTGCATGTCACCGGCGGCCACACCAAGAACCCGTTGCTGATGGAGCTTTATGCCGACGCGACCGGCTGCGCGGTAATCGAGCCGCTGGCCGACGAAGCCGTTCTGCTCGGCACCGGCATGGTCGCCGCCACCGCGGCCGGTCTGTTCCCGGACCTGAATGCCGCTTGCGTCGCCATGCAGCAAGGCGGCAGGGCGCGCACCTCGAACCGGGCCGCGTCAGGCCGCTTCGACCGCGACTACAGGATTTTCCTCGAAATGCACCGCCAGCGGCAGGAGCTCGACGCCATCAGCTAGAGCAATTCCACGAAAAATGTGAAACGGTTTTCCGTCCGGAATTGCGTACCAAATCTAGGCCTCCTCTCGCCGGCGCAAGGATGCGCCGGTCGCCGAGTCGAACAGATGCACGCTCTCCTCCTCGAATGTGTAGCGCACAGGCGCGCGCAACGCCGGGCATTCGCGGGCCGATACCAATGCGCCGACCTCCTTGCCGCCGCAGGCGAACGTCACCAGCGCGTCATTGCCATGGAACTCGATGAGGTCGGCGGTGCCTTGCAGAAGATTGATGCTCTGAGCGCCGGCGGTCTTCAGGTCCGGCGGTCGGATTCCAAGCACGGCGCGCTGGACGCCGCGTAGATCGAAGCCCGAGCCTTCTATGGAGAAGCTCGAGCCGCCGTCTGTCAGCGTCCAGCGTTCGTCCTTCCGCCCGACGGCCACGTCGATGAAATTCATGTTCGGCGTACCGATGAAGCCGGCGACGAACAGATTGCCCGGCTGGCGATAGATCTCCGCAGGCGAGCCGATCTGTTCGATAACGCCATCCCTGAGCAGCACGATCCGGTCGGCCAGCGTCATCGCTTCCAACTGATCGTGGGTGACATAGACGGTGGTGGTCTTCAGCGACTGATGCAGCCAGGCGATCTCGACCCGCATGTGGTTGCGCAGTTTGGCATCTAGATTGGACAGCGGCTCGTCGAACAGGAACACTTTCGGCGTCTTGATCATGGCGCGCGCAATCGCCACGCGCTGCTGCTGGCCGCCGGAAAGTTCGGTCGGCTTGCGGGCGAGGTAAGGTTCGAGGCCGAGCGTCGTTGCCACCGCCTCGACTCGCTTCCGGATCTCGGCCGGGGGCACTTTCTGTCGCTTGAGCCCAAAGGCGATGTTGTCGAAGATCGTCATATGCGGGTAGAGCGCATAGTTCTGGAAAACCATGGCAATGCCGCGCTCGCCGGGCTCGAGATCGTTGACCACTTTGCCGCCGATCGACACTTCCCCGCCGCTGATATCCTCCAGTCCGGCCAGCATCCTGAGCAAGGTCGACTTGCCGCAGCCGGACGGGCCGAGGAATACGACGAATTCGTGCTCCTCGATCGAGAGATTGAGGTCGCGGATGACGGTGGTGGCGCCGTAAGCCTTGTCGACATGGGAGCAAACGATCGCGGACATGGTCAGCCCTTCTCGCCGGTAAGAAGGATTTGCAGCTTGACGTCTTGCGGCTTGCCTTGCGCCGCCCGCTCGAAGGCCTCGATGCTGTCCGAGAAATCATAAGTGCCGGTGATCAGCGGCTTGAGGTCGACCTTCCCCGAGGCGATCAGCTGCAGCGCGCGGTCGAAGATGTTGGCGTAACGGAACACCGTCTCGATGCGCACTTCCTTGGAGATGGCCGCCGGAACGTTGAGGCTGACCGGTTCGACCGGCAGTCCGACCAGCACCACCGCGCCGCCCGGCCGCGCGACATCGAACAGGTCGGCGAATGCCTTCGGGCTGCCGCTCGCCTCGAACACGATATCCGCGCCCCAATTGTCGGTCGCGGCGGAGACTGCGTCGACCAGCGATTGCTCACCTATATTGACCGGCACGATGCCGGGATATTGCGCGGCAATCTTGAGCTTGGGTGCGGAAAAATCGGAGATCAGCACCTTCGAGCAGCCGCCGGCCAGCGCCGCCAGCGCGATCATGATGCCGATCGGGCCGCAGCCGACGACGACGGCGACGTCGCCAGGCACGATGCGGGCGCGGCTCGCCGCCTGCATGCCGATGGCAAAGGGTTCGACCATCGCGCCTTCGGCGAAGGTGACATTGTCCGGCAGTCTGTAGGTGAAGGCGGCCGGGTGCACGGCATAGGGCGCCAGCACGCCATGGACAGGCGGCGTCGCCCAGAAGGAGACGTCAGGGTCGACATTGTAGATGCCGAGCCTGGTCGCGCGCGACGACAGGTTCGGCACGCCCGGCTCCATGCAGACGCGGTCGCCGACCTTCAGCGTGCCGACATTGGCGCCGATCTCGACGATCGTTCCCGCGGCTTCGTGGCCGAGCACCATCGGGGCCCGCACGACATAGCTGCCGATGGCGCCATGGGTGTAATAGTGCACGTCGCTGCCGCAGACGCCGACCGTGTGGATGGCGATCTTGACATCGCCCGGTCCGACGTCGAGCGGCAGCGCGATCTCGCGCAGCGACAGTTCGCCTTTTTTCTCAAGCACCAGTGCCCGCATAGGTAAGTCCTCGCATCAAGTCTTTTTTTACCGGAAAACGGAATTCAGGAAGCCGCTGAGCACGCCGAGGAACAGCAGCGGCGGTAGCGACAACAGCACGACCGAGGCGTTGAGGATTCCCCACGGCACGTTCATGCCTTGCTGTGAAAGTTCGGAAGCGACGATCGGCAATGTCTTGGCGTTGGAACTGGACAGCATCAGCGCGATCAGGAATTCGTTCCACACCAGCACGAAGCTGAAGGCGACGGCGCCGATCAGCGAGCGCGCCGCTACCGGCAGCGCAATGCGCCAGAACACCGAGTAAGCGCCGTAGCCGTCGACGAAAGCGGCTTCCTCGATTTCCTTCGGCACGGCCTGGAAGGCGGGAATGGCGAGCCACATGATCACCGAGATGGTGAGCAGCGAATAGGTGACGATCAGCGCCGGCAAGGTGTCGTAGAGCCCGATCTGCAGCCAGATCACCATCAGCGGAATGGCGACTGCCACCGGGGGCAGGAAGCGCAGCGACAACACGAAGAACTGGATGTCGCCAGCGAAGCGATTGGGATAGCGCGCCACCGCATAGGCTGCCGGAAGGCCGAGCATGACGCCGATCAGCACGGCGACGCCGCAGGAAATGACCGAGTTATAGAGACCGGTCAGTACGCTGTCGCGGCCGATGATGTAGCTGATATTGTCGAAGGTCGGGGTAAACACCAGGCGCGGCACGCGGGTGATGATGTCGACATTGTTCTTCAGCGAATTGACCGCCGTCCAGGCGAGCGGAAACACCGCCATGAAGCCGGCGAAGGCCAGGATGATCTTGCCGATGAGGCGGCCCGGTCTCATGCGATACGGCCTCATGCCTGCACCCGCTTCCACAGCATGGTGAAGGTGATGACAGTCGCGATCATCATCAGCACCGCCATGGCCGAGGCATAGGACACCTTGCCGGATTCGATGAAGCCTTGCGAGAAGGCGTACATGTCGAGCGTCTCGGTCGCCACGCCCGGCCCGCCGCGCGTCATCACATAAATCAGGTCGAAGGAGCGCAGCGATTCGATCATCTTGACGAACATCAGGCTGATCAGCGGCGCCTTCAGCATAGGCAAGGTCACATAGGCATGGATCTGCCAGCGTTTGGCGTGGTCGAGCCGCGCCGCTTCGATCGGCTGCGGCGGCAAGGTCTCCAGAAGCTTCAGCACGATGACCGCGAAGAACAGTCCCCACTGCCAGACATCGACCGAGGCGACGGCAAACAGGGCCGTCGACGGCTTCGACAGCGGGTCGAAGATCAGCCCGCCGGTGATCAGCCTGTAGGGATAGGTGGCGATGCCGTAGAGCGGATGATAGGCGAACTTCCACACGAAAGCCGCCGACACGCGCGGCAACAGCACCGGGATGATGAACAGCAGGCAGTAGATGTTGCGCAGCCGCGGCGACGCCACTTCGAACATCAGCACGCCGAGCCCGATGGCCACCATCATCGTTGCCACGACGGTGACGATTTCCCACTTCACCGAAACCCAGACCGCGTTGAGGAAACGCCGGTCGGCGAACAGGTCGATGAAGTTCGACAACCAGACCCAGGAATAGTCCGAGGAGCTCAGCTCGCGGTTCTGCAGGGCGATGACGATGGCGTAGAGCGTCGGCACCATCGACAGCACCAGAAGAATGGTGAGCGTCGGAACCAGAAACGTCACGGGCAGGGAAGAGCGTCGGCGCATGGCCTATCCTCGGGCTGTGCCTTTTTTGGGGAGAACCCGCGGCGCACAGGACCCGGCATCCGGTCGAATGCCGTGGACCGCGCGCCGCGGCCGGGAGGATTACTTCTTCTTCACCAGCTCGTTGGCGTAGGCCTCGAGTTCGTCGAGGCCGCCCTTGACGTCGGTGCGCGTGCCGGTGACCAGCTCTTCCAGGATGATGCCCCAGCGGTCGCCGAGATCCGGCCAGCGCGGATCCTGCCAGAAGTTCACCGCCGTCACCTTGCCGGTATCGGCAAGCGCCTGGCCGAGATCGGCGCCATAGATGTCGGCGAACTCCTTGCTGGACAGCACGCTGGTGCGGTTGAGCTCGCCGAATTGGTGCGCGTCGAGCCGGCGCTTCTCGTTCTCCTTCGACGTCGCCCAGGCGATGAACAGGCCGGCGCATTGCTTCGCGGCGTCATCGGCATTGGCCTTGGCGGCGATGGCGAGGCCGTGGCCGTAGCCGCCGCCGGTCAGTGGCGAGGGCGGCGGCAGGAAGCCGATCTTGCCGACCACTTGCGAGGTCTTCGGGTCGACCGCCATGCCCGACAGCGGCGTCGATTCGACCAAGATGGCAACCTGGCCCGACAGGAAGGCGCCGGTCGATTCATCCCAGCTGCCGGTCTGCGTGCCGGGCGCTGAATCCTTGAACAGTTTAAGATAGGTCTCGGTCGCTTTGACCGCGGCCTCGGAGTTGAAAGCCGGCTTGTCACCGTCGAACCATTTTCCGCCATAGGCCTTGAAGAACGGCATCCAGCGCCAGACATTGGCGCCCGAGCCACGCGCGCCGCGCAGCGCGATGCCGTACATGCCCTTGTCGGGATCAGTCAGCTTCGGCACGTCGGCGATCAACTCGTCCAGCGTCTTCGGCGGCTGGATGCCGGCGGCTTCCAGAATGTCCTTGCGGTAGACCATCAGGTCGCCGCCGCCGGTCAGCGGCGCGAACCACACCTTGCCGTCATAGGTGGCGACCTTCTGCCGGCCCGGGTCGAAATCGGCGTAGTCGTAGTCAGCCGGGTAATAGTCGGTGAGCGGCACGATCCATTTCGACGAGGCGAACAGCGCGACATTGGCTTCGTCGACATAGTAGACGTTGTAGTTGCCCACCGTGGACGCATCGGCGCGCGATTTCGCCCGGCGGTCGTTCTCGTTGAGATAGTCGATCTGGAAGCTGGCGCCGGCCAGTTTCTGGAACTCGTCCTTGGACGCCTCCAGCAGCGTCAGCCCGTCACGCGGTTGCGCCAGCACCTTGACCGGCGCCGAGCAGACCGGCGCCGCCAGCGCCATGGTCGAGAGGGTCGTGGTAAGCATGAAAGCTGCGCTTATGCTCGCAGCGAGCCGAATTGGTTTCATTGATTTTCTCCTCCAGGAACAGTCGCAGGAAGCGGAAGTCTTCGGTTGCGCGATCCTCGCCATCGCCCGAGCGACAAGCCACCCATCGCCAAAATGAGGAGTTGCTAAAGGCCGCGCTAGAAGCCTCGTTGCAGCAGACCTGTACTTTTATGCATTGTGCGCTGCAAAATCCGGCCCGCCTGCACGGCCTCTGTCACATGAGTACCGATGGAGTGAGGAAGGCCGGTTTTCAGGCGCGCATCGTCATCCGCTGCTTCGACAGCTTGCGGTAGGATGACGGCGTCATCCGGTGCTTGCGCAGGAAGGCGCGGTTGAAGTTGGAGATGTTCATGTAGCCGACCTGGAAGCAGATGTCGGTGATCGGAATATCGGTGTCCGCCAGCAGCTTGCAGGCTTGCCAGAGCCGGAGCTTGGCGATGTGGTCGCTGAAACTGTTGCCGGTGTTCTTCTGGAAGAAGCGCGAAAACGTGCTTTCGCTCATCCCGGCCAGCTCCGCCGCCTCCGGCAGCTTCAGATCCTCGGCGAAATGCTGGAAGAGATAGGTCAGCGTGCGCTGGATGATGTCCAGCGAGGTTGCGTCGAGCGCGGGTGAGAAATCCGGCGAGGACAAAAGCTCGTATTCGTCTGTCCTGGCCAGCAGATCGACCAGTTCGAGGAAGAGGCAAAACCGGGCGAGCCCGTGCACGGTGCCCATCCGTTCCATCAGCGCAGCGCCGTCGAGCGCGGCGCGGCCATGGAAGACGATGCCGCGCAGCGATCGCTCCAGGAACGGTTCCAGTTCGCGCAGCTCCGGCAGCAGTCCCGCCGAGCCGCGCAGCCGCTGCGGATCGAATTGCAGCACGATGTCGCGTCCTTCGATCAGCTCGCCGGGTTGCACCGATGTCACCCAGTCATGCGGCAGCCCGCCGCCGACGATGCTCAGGTAGCCCGGCCCGAATTCGCCGATGTGATCGCCGACCAGCGCGACCCCGGAAGACTTCCGCAGGAGATGGATCTCGTATTCCGGATGAAAATTCCAGACATTGCGCTCCCAGGGATAGTCGTCGAGCCGCCACAGGAAACTGTCGCTCGCCTCGGTGACGATGTGCTCGAAAGCCGGCACCGTGCGAGGGATCGCGGCCGTGTTCTTTCTGCGCCTGAATGCCATCGTCTGCTCTCCGGGGCGTATGAGGAAGCGACTGGTTTCGGGTAATCCGTAGCAGTCTGTCGCCCGCAAGTGAACGATGTCTGCCTCAGCGATTTCAACGCCGGCTCTCGATGATCTCAATGAAGCGGGCGAACAGCCCGGCCTGGGATTTGACGCCGAGTTTGCGATGGATGTTGCGGCGGTGAACCTTCACCGTTCCCGGTACGATGCGCATGGCTCTCGCGATCGACTCGGTGGAATGCCCCTGCAGCACCAGATCGACGACATGCTTTTCGCGCGGGGTCAGCGACAGGCTTTCCCAAATGTGGGCGCGGTCGAACTCGTTGACGGCGGCGATCGTCTCGCCCTGCTCCGCTTCGTCCTGCTCCTCGGCCGAAAGTGCGGGCCAGCGCAACCGGGCGAAGTTGATGACCGCCGGCGCCATGTCGCGCAGCAGCCTGGCATCGGCGGTGCCGAAGGGACCCGAGGCGTGCAATCGCATCAGCGACAGCACCAGCGCATCCTTGCCGGGCAGCGGCACGAAGAAGCCGACCTCCTCGGCCAGCCTTGTCTGGCTATAGTAGGTGCGAAAATACTCGCTGGCATAGAAGCGGTCGGGCGCCAGCTCGCGCATGCGCCAGAACCCCTCCTTGCGCTCCACCGCCGCGTGATGAAATGGGTCGAGCAGATAAGGTCCTTCCTGATAGAGCGTGACGAAGACATGGCTCTCGGCCGGCGAGAAGGTTTCGAACAGCAGCGGCGGTCGCGATGCGCCGCGATAGCCGAAGATAACGCAGTGGTCGAAGCTGACATGCTGGCTCAGCCAATCGACCATTGCCTGGCCGAACATTTCGCCGCTGGTCTCTCGCGTTGCCGCGACAAGGGCTGCGAGCCGGCTGTATTCGTCGCTGCGGGACGCACTCAACCTATACCCCCTCAAACGAGAAAATAGATCAGATATACCACCTGCGAGGTATATACTAGCCGCCATCGGCTCTGGTAGCGTCCTGAAATAGCCCTGTTGCTGGAGCCAGCACTTTGACCGCAGTGCCCGACATCGAGTTTCGCGGCGTCACCAAGCGCTATGGCGCCGTGACCGCTGTCAGCGGCATCGATCTGGCTGTGCCGCCCTCCGCCTTTGTCGCCCTTCTCGGACCGTCCGGCTGCGGCAAGACCACATGCCTGCGCATGATCGGCGGCTTCGAGCAGCCGAGCGAAGGCCAGGTGTTCATCCGCGGCCAAGACATGGCCGGCACACCGCCCTATCGCCGCCCGGTCAACATGGTGTTCCAGCAATATGCGCTGTTTCCGCACCTCGATGTCGAAGCCAATGTATCCTACGGGCTGCGCCAGGCACGGCCACGCCTGTCGTCGCAGGAAATCGGCCGTCGCGCCGGCGAGGCGCTCGAAATGGTGCGGCTCGCCGGCTATGGCGGCCGCAAGATCCACGAACTGTCCGGCGGCCAGCAGCAGCGCGTCGCGCTGGCGCGCGCACTGGTCAACAAGCCGGCCGTGCTGTTGCTCGACGAGCCGCTGGCGGCCCTCGACAAGAAACTGCGCACCGACATGCAGATCGAGTTGCAGAACCTGCAGCGCGAGATCGGCATCACCTTCGTGCTGGTCACCCACGACCAGGAGGAGGCGCTGTCGATGAGCGACTTCGTCTGCGTCATGAACGGCGGCCGCATCGTACAGCTCGGGCAACCAAGCGAGATCTATGACGAGCCGGCCGACCTGTTCGTCGCCGACTTCGTCGGCAAGACCAATCTGTTGAGCGGCAAGGTTGCCGGGCATACAGGCGATCTTGTCAATGTGGCGCTGGCGGACGGAACCGTCATTGCCGCGCGCAAACGAACCGCCTTGCAGCAGGGCGAGACCGTTTCTGTCAGCCTGCGTCCTGAATCGCTAAGCCTCGGCGCCACCAAAGGCAGCCCTTTCAAGGGCATCGTACGCAACCGGATCTTCTTGGGCTCAACGGCGGAATACGCCATCGAGGTGCAGGGCATCGGAACGCTGCTGGCCAAGGCCGACCATGTGATCGGCCATGGCAACCTCTTCAAGCCGGGTGAACCCGTCGCCATCGGCTTTGCCTCCGGGACGCCGCTGGCGTTTCCGGAGACCAAGAACAACGGGACCAACCAGAGGGTAGCAAAAAATGTCGAAATCATATCGTGACGGACTGCCGATTAGCCCTGAGAACTTCGTCGACCAGCTGATGCGCCTGAAGCGCGGCTCGATCGGCCGNGAGCTCGGCATCATGCCGACGCCGGCCTTCGCCGCCGAAAACCTCGGCGACCGCATGTCGATCGCCACCTGGCCGAACTATCACGACCCGCAGACCTTCGAGAATTTCAAGAAGGACACCGGCGTCGCCGTCGAGGTCAACGTGTTCGGCTCCAATGAGGAGATGCTGGCCAAGCTGCAGGCCGGCGCCTCGGGCTGGAGCCTGTTCGTGCCGACCAACTACACGATCTCGACCTACAAGAAGCTCGGCATCATCGATCCGCTCGATATGGCCAAGCTGCCGAATTTCGACGGCTCCCAGGAGGACCCGCGCTTCACCTCGGAAGGCACGATCGACGGCACGACCTACGCGGTGCCGAAGAACTGGGGCACCACGGGCTTTGCCGTCAACACCAAGAAGCTGGCCAAGCCGATGACGAGCTGGAAGGAATTCTGGGACGTCGCCATGGCTGAGGGCGATGGCCGCACCATGGTGCATGACTACCAGCTGACCACCATCGGCAACGCGCTGAAATATTACGGCTATTCCTTCAACTCGCTGAAGCAGGACGAACTCGCCAAGGCCGAGGAACTGCTGCTCAAGGTCAAGCCGCATCTGTTCGCGGTCTCTTCGGACTACCAGCCGGGCATGCGGGCGGGCGACGCCTGGATGACCATGTGCTGGACGAATGATGGCGCACAGCTGCATCGCGATATTCCAGAGATCGCCTATGTGCTGGGCAAGGAGGGCGGCGAAATCTGGACCGATTTCTACGCCATCCCGAAGGACGCGCCGAACAAGCCGGCCGGCTATGCCTTGCTCAATTATCTGATGACCCCGGAGGTTGCTGTGAAGGAGCATCTCGCCAATGGCGCGCCCTCGACCGACGCGCGGGTCAACAAACTGCTGCCCAAGGAAGTGCTCGACAATCCGATCCTTTACCCGGCGGCCGACCTGTTGACACCGCTGGAATTCGGTGCGGCGGCGACGCTGACCGACCCCGGCCGCGCCGAACTGATGGCGCGCTTCAAGTCGGCTTGAGGCTGGCCTGACGCAAACGGAAAACCGGCGGGCCTAGTCCGCCGGCATCGGGGCGGTTTAATGCACGGCAACAGATTTCGGCACAATTTTCTGACAGCGCTGCTGCTCGCACCGGCCACGGCGTGGCTGGTGGTGTTCCTGGTGTTGCCGTTCATCGCCATTGCCGTGTTTAGCGTCGGCGAGCGGGCGCCGGAGGGCGGCTATCAGGCCGCCTTCACGCTGGCGCAATACGCCAATCTCCCGGCAAGGGCGACCGCCTTCTGGAACACGATGATGCTGGCGCCGGTGGGCGCGCTTGCCTGCCTGCTCGTCGCCTACCCGGTTGCCTACTACCTCGCCCTGAAGGCGCCGCAACGCTGGCGACTGATCCTGCTTGCGCTCGTCGTCATTCCCTTTTGGACCAGCCTTTTGATGCGCACCTATGCCTGGATGTACATTCTGGGCGGACGCGGCATTCCCGCACTGCTGGCCTTTGTCGGCACCGAGGATGTCAGGCTGATCAACACGCCGGGCGCCGTGCTGCTCGGCATCGTCTATGGCTATTTGCCGCTCATGATCCTGCCGATCTATGTCAGTCTCGAGCGGCTCGACCGACGGCTGCTGGAAGCCTCTGCCGATCTCGGCGCGACGCCGCTCTCGACCTTCCTAGGCGTGACGCTGAAGCTGTCGCTGCCGGGCGTCATGACCGGCTTCTCGCTGGTCATGATCCTGCTGCTTGGCGAATACCTGATCCCGACGCTGCTTGGCGGCGGCAAGGTGTTCTTCATCGGCAACGCGCTGGTCGACCTGTTCCTGCAGTCGCGCAACTGGCCGTTCGGATCGGCCATCGCCATCACCTTGGTGGCGGTTTCGGTGGTGGTGCTGATTGCCGCCAACCGCATTTCGACACGGGTGTCGGGCGCCCGCAGGGTGGATCTGATCTGATGCGCGCCTTCGTCACAGCCGTCTTCGCCTTCCTCTATCTGCCGATTGCGTTGGTCGTGCTGTTTTCCTTCAACGCCGGCCGCCATGCCAGCGAGTTCACCGGCTTTTCGGTGCAGTGGTACGGCACGGCGCTGTCGAACCCGTTCCTGGTCGAGGCATTGAAGAACAGCCTGTTCATCGCCACCACCAGCGCGCTTCTGGCGGCGGTGTGCGGCACGGCAGCCGCACTCGGCCTGGCGCGGGTCGGGCTCAGAACCCGCGCCGTCTTCGACGCGCTGATGGGTGCCGCGATCGTCGTTCCCGGCGTCGTCATCGGCATCTCGACGCTCGTCGCGCTGGTCCAGTTGTTTGGCGTGCTCAACCCGTTCCTCGCCTCGATCTGGCCAAACGACCAGCCGCCGCGCCTGTCGCTCGGCTATGGATCGATCATCGCCGCCCACGGCCTGTTTTCGATGGCGTTGGTGACGATAATCGTCGGCACGCGTCTCGCCAGCCTCGACCGCAACCTGGTCGAGGCCTCGAGCGATCTCTACGCCACGCCGCTGACGACGTTTCGCTCGATCGTGCTGCCGCAGATCATGCCGGCGGTGATCGCCGGCTTCCTGCTCGCCTTCACCTTCTCCTTCGACGATTTCATCGTCGCCTTCTTCGTCGCCGGCGCGCAGACGACGCTGCCGATCTATGTCTTCGCCTCGATCCGGCGCGGCGTGACGCCGGAAATCAACGCCATCGCCACCATCGTGCTCGTCGCCTCGGTTCTTCTGGTGGTGCTTGCCCAATGGCAGCTGCGCCAGCGCCAGCCGTCAAACTGAACAAGCCATCCAGCTGAAAGACAAATTCATGCTCCTCAAAGACCGCATCGCCGTGGTGACGGGCGCCGGTTCCGGCATCGGCCGCGCCGGCGCCATGATCATGGCCAGGGAAGGCGCGCTGGTGGTCATCGCCGACCGGGATCTGGCCAGCGGCGAGACCACGGCGGCGGACATCCGGGCAGTGGGCGGGCAGGCCGAGGCGATTGTCACCGACGTCTCTGACGACGCGGCGGTCGGGCAGCTCATCACAGGCACGCTCGGCAAGTATGGCCGCATCGACATCCTGCACAATCACGCCGGCATCCAGGTCGGCGGCACGCTGACCGAGGTCGAGGTCGATGGCATGGATGCGTCCTGGCGCATCAATGTACGGGCGCAGTTCCTGGCCGCGCGGCTGGCCATGCCGGCGATGGTCGCGCAAGGCGGCGGCGTCATCCTCAACACGGCTTCGAATTCGGGCGTCTTCTACGACCGCGAGATGATCGCCTATGCCACGTCCAAACATGCGGTGGTGGCGATGACCAGACAGATGTCGCTCGACTATGCCCGCCACAATGTGCGCGTCAACGCGCTCTGCCCGGGCTGGGTCGACACGCCTTTCAACGAGCCGTTCATCGCCCAGATGGGCGGACGCGAGGCGATCGAAACCTATGTCCGCACCAAGATTCCGATGGGCCGCTGGGCGAGCGCCGAAGAGATCGCAGAAGCGATCCTGTTCCTCGTCTCCGACCGCTCATCCTTCATGACCGGCCAGGCACTGGTGATCGACGGCGGCGAAAGCATCGGCTGATCTAGAGCAATTCCAGGAAAAGTGTGTAACGGTTTTCCGTCCGGAATTGCGTAAAACAAATAAGGGCAGCCGGATAGGAGGGTTCCCGCTTCTGGCTCAATCGCCGGCTGCCCGTCCTCCCTTGCCTTCATGCCGCATTTCGTCCAATAGAACGACGCAAACGCTGCGAAACCGAAGGTTTTGCCGTTTGGAAGTGCGGCTTCCGGCCTCGTTGCCGACGCGCCGCAATCGGAAAGAGCAGGACAATGTCTGCGATCGAAGCCGGCGCTCGTGCGCCGGAAAATCTTTGGCGTCAGGAAATCAGGGCGACGCTGGCGCTGGCCTGGCCGATGGTGCTCACCAATCTCGGCCAGACCGCGATGACCGCCACCGACGTCATGATGATGGGGCGTCTGGGCGCGGACACGCTGGCCAGCGGCGCGCTCGGCGCCAACCTCTATTTCATGCCGCTGATCTTCGGCCTCGGCCTGATGCTGGCGACCTCGCCGATGATCGCCACCGAGCTTGGCCGCCGCCGCTATTCGGTGCGCGATTTGCGCCGCACCGTGCGGCAAGGGCTGTGGCTGGCGATCCTGATCTCGATCCCGATCTGGATGGTGCTGTGGCATGGCGAGGCCATTCTGCTGGCCATGGGCCAGGAGCCGGCATTGGCACATCAGGCCGGCATCTATCTGCGCTGGCTGGAATGGGCGGTGCTGCCCTTCTACGGCTATATCGTGCTGCGTTCCTTCATCTCGGCGCTGGAGCGGCCGGGCTGGGCGCTGATCATCGTCTTCGTCGCCGTCGCCTGCAACGCCTTCTTCAACTGGGTGTTCATGTTTGGCAATCTCGGCGTCACCTCAATGGGCATTGCCGGTTCGGGGCTGGCGACCACGCTGTCGAGCACGTTGATGTTCTGCGGCCTGGCAGCCGTGGTGATGCTGGAGAAGAAGTTTCGCCGCTACCGCCTGTTAGGCCGCTTCTGGCGCTCCGACTGGCCGCGCTTCAAGGGTCTGCTGCGGCTCGGCATGCCGATCGCCGGCATCCTCGCCTTCGAGGTGACGATCTTCAACGCCGCAGCCCTGCTGATGGGCCTGATCGATGCGGATTCGCTCGCCGCGCACGCCATCGCCATCCAGATCGCCTCGATCTCCTTCATGGTGCCGCTCGGCCTCAACCAGGCGGTCACCGTGCGTGTCGGGCTGGCGCATGGCGCCGGCAATCCGGCAGGCGTTTCGCGCGCTGGCTGGACCGCCTTCGTCATCGGCGTCTCGTCCATGGCGCTGATGGCGCTGGTGATGGTGCTGTGGCCGCATCTGTTGATCGGCGCCTTCATCGACATGACCGATCCGGCCAATGCCAGGGTGATCGCGCTGGCCGTGTCGTTCCTTGCCTTTGCGGCGCTGTTCCAGATCTTCGACGGCGCGCAGGCCGTTGCCGCCGGCATGCTGCGCGGCCTGCACGACACCAAGGTGCCGATGATCTATGCCGCGATCGGCTATTGGGGCATCGGCCTGCCGCTCGGCGTGCTGCTCGCCTTCCATTTCGGCCTGCACGGCGTCGGCATTTGGATCGGCCTGGCGTCAGGTCTGGCCGTGGTGGCGGTGCTGCTGCTCGCGCGCTGGCTGCGGCGGGATCGGATCGCGCCGCCGCTCGTCTTCAGCCATTAAAAGCAAAACGGCCGCCGGGTTCGGCGGCCGTTCTCGTTTGGCGTGGCTGCGCTCAGCTCCCGTCCGACGACATCGCGCCGAGCAGTCTGCGTATATCGCCGAACCTGGCGATCGAGCCGAACACCAGTGCCGCCACCGCGACGAAGAACACCGACACCGAAGCCATGGTCGGTGTGTAGCCGTAGCGCAGCGCGTTGAAGATCTTGATGGGCAGCGTCTCGGTGGTGAAGCCGATCGTCATGTAGGCGACGATGTATTCGTTGAGCGACAAGACGAAGGCGAAGGCGTAGCCCGAGACGAGGTAGGGCAGGATCAACGGCAGCACCACGGTTTTCAGCACTGTGCGGTCATCGGCGCCCATGGTCGCCGCGGCCTCGACCAGCGAGCGGTCGATCGAGGCAAAGCCGAGCGACAGCGTCACCAGCGGCAGCGTCACGAAGAAGATGGCGTGGCTGATTATGGCGGTGAAGAACTGGCCGAACAGCCCGACCGTCGCCCAGAAGGAGAGGAAGCCGAGCGCGGTGATGACCGGCGGCAGGATGAAGGGCGCGAGGCCCAGCACCTGAAAAATGTTCGCCCATGGCGCGATGCGCCGCCACAGGAACCAGGCCAGCGGCAGCGCGACCGCCACGGCAATGGCCGCCGAGCAGACGGCCAGCGTCACCGAATGGATCAGCGCCAGCCGCCATTCCGGATCGGTGAAGATCTGGGCGTACCAGGCGAGCGAGAAACCGACCGGCGGGAAGGAGAGCTCCTGCCGCGAATTCACCGACACGCCGGCGACGACGATCAGCGGCGCCGCCAGGAACAGCGCGACGATGGTGAAATAGACACGGCGCAGCCAGGTCGCGGTCATAGGGCGTTCTCCCTTCGTCCGACGAGCAGTGTCAATCCGACCAGCGCCAGCGAGATCAGCACCAGGAACACCGCCATTGCGGCTGCGAACGGCATGTTGGACTGGTAGATCGCCTGGTCGGTGATCAGCACCGACAGCGTCCAGTGTTGCGGGCGTCCCAGAATCTGCGGTAGCAGATAGGAGCCGAGCGCAAAGACGAAGACCATGATCAGCGTCGCCACGATGGTGTTGCGCAGCGCCGGCGCGACGACGTTGAAGAAGGCCCGGATAGGCGAGGCGCCGAGCGTGCGCGCGGCCTCTAACAGAGTCGGATCGAGGCGGACCAAAGCGGGGTAAAGCACCAGGATCGTATAGGGCAGCGCCTGGTAAACCATGCCGGTCAGCACCGCGCCGAAGGTCGGCAGCAGCGCCACCGGCTTGTCCATCAGCCCGATCGCCACGAACAGATTGGTGATGCCCGCCGTGCGCGAAAACAGCGTCGACCAGGCAAAGCCGATGATGACTTCCGACAGCGACAGCACCGACAGCAGGCCGACCAGCCATAGCGTCTGCACGCGGCGCGGCCGGCGGGTCAGGAGGTAGGTGAAGGGGAAGGCGATGGCCACGCAGCAGACGGCGACCAGCACCGCCAGCATCAGTGAAAAGCCGAGCACGCCGCCGAAGAATACCGACAGGAAGCGGGCGTAATTGTCGAACACGAAATCCGGCGTGTAGAAACCGGACGGATTGCGCTTGAAGAAGCTCACGGCGATCATCGTCGAGAACGGCACGACGAAGAAGACGATCAGCATCAGCGCCGGAAAGAACAGCGGCGTGTAGTCGGCTAGCGACTTCGGAGCCTCGCGTCTCATGCGCCGAGCACCACGCAGCTGCCGGGCGGCAGCGTTACGCCGACCTTGGCGCCGACCGGCACGTCATGCCGTTCGCGCGGCGTGGTCACGGCAATGATGCTGGTGCCGCCGACATCGACGAAGGTCTCGATGGTGCCGCCGAGATCGCGCACGAAACTCACCTCGCCGGTGATGGCCGAGCCGCCGGGGCTGCCGAGATGCACATCCTCGGGGCGGACCGATACAGACGCTTTAGTCTGACCCGCCGGCATGGCAAGACCTGGAATGGCTGTGCCCAGAATGGTGGTGCGCCCGGTGCTGTCGATCTCGGCCGGCAGCAGATTGGTGATGCCGATGAAGTCGGCGACGAAGGCGTCGGCCGGCTTGCGGTAGATCTCGATCGGCGGCGCCGCCTGCAGGATCCTGCCGTGGCCCATGACGACGACCAGGTCGGCCATGGTCATGGCTTCGCGCTGGTCGTGGGTGACGACGATGGTGGTGATGCCCAACCGCTGCTGCAACTGGCGCAGTTCCACCTGCATGGCCTCGCGCAGTTTGGCGTCGAGCGCCGACAGCGGCTCGTCGAGCAGGAACAGCTTTGGTGACAGCGCAAGCGCGCGGGCAATCGCCACGCGCTGGCGCTGGCCGCCCGACAGTTTCGCCACCGGACGGTCGGCAAAGCCGGTCAGATGGATCAGGCCCAGCAACTCGTCGACGCGTTTCTTCTGCTCCTCCTTCGAGGCGCCGCGAATGCGCAGCGCATAGGCGATGTTGTCGCCGACGGAGAGATGCGGAAACAGCGCCAGCGACTGGAACACCATGCCGAGATTGCGCTTGTGCGTCGGCAGCGGGGTGATGTCCTCGCCGTCGAGCACGATGGCGCCGCTGGTCGGCTCCTCCAGCCCGGCGATCATGCGCAGCAGCGTGGTCTTGCCGCAGCCCGACGGGCCGAGCAGGCACACGAACGTGCCATGCGGCACGTTGAGCTGGACATTGTCGACGGCGGCGAAGTTGCCGAATTTTTTGGTGACGGCGTTGATGTCTAGTCCGGACATGCTCATCCCTTGGAGGGTTTGCTAAGGGGCCGCCGGACTATGCCGGCGGCCGCTGTGGTTCAGACGGATCGAACGGCTCAGCCGACGATCAGCTCGGTCCACTTCTGGTTGATCCAGTCGGCCTTCGACGTATAGAGGTCGTAGCGCGGGATGATCGGATCGATATCCGACGACACGGCTGCGAACTCTTCCGGCTTGAGGTCGAGCACCTCTTTCTTCAGCGTCGGCGTGGTTCCGACCTTGCGCGACATCAGGCCCTGCATCGACGGCTGGCTCATATAGTCGATGAAGGCATGCGCCTCGTCGACCTTGGTCGAGGCGCGCGACAGCACCCAATTGCCGGAATCCTGGATGCCGCCTTCCTTCGGGAAGGTCGAGCGGACATGGAAGCCGTCGGCGACCGCGAGGCCGGTGACGTCGTGATAATACTGGCCCATCGGGATCTCGCCCGACTTCAGCGCCTGCTCGAACTGCGCCTCGTCGCGATACCACAGCCGGACATTCGGCTTGAGCTCGGCGAGCTTTTCGAACGCCTTGTTCAGTCCGTCCTCGGTGTCGAGCGCATTGGTGCCGCCCATGAAGGTCTTGGCTGTCACTTCGAGCAGGAACGAGTTCGAGGCAAGTGCCAGAAGGCCAAGCTTGTCCTCATTGGCCTTGTCCCACAGAGTCTCCCATGAGGTCGGCGCATCCTTGTAGACGTCGGTGTTGGAGACCAGCGTGATCCACCAGGCGACGGCGCCGATGCCGGCGACCCGGCCATCCGGATATTTGTTGACGAAGCGCGGCAAGAGGTCGTTGTAGTGCTTGAACTTCGACGTATCGAGCGGCGTCCACAATTCGGTCGACTGGCCCTTCAGCGTCGAGGTCTGCGACATCATCGAAAGGTCGGCCGGGGCTTGGCCGGCCTTGGACGCCTGTTCGAGCTGCACCAGCCAGGCTTCGCCGGTCGGCTCGGCGACCGACTCGACCGCAATGCCGGTCGCCTTGGTAAAGTCGGGGAAGACGTGCTCGTCGAAGGATTTCTTGAAATAGCCGCCATAGACGCCGACCTTCAGCGACTTGTCCTGCGCGCGCAGGATCGACGGCATGGCGAGCACGCCGGCTGTAGCGAGGCCCGCACCAAGCACGCCGCGCCGTGTCAGGGATTTTCCAATCAGTCTGTTCATCTGGTTTCTCCTCAGTTGATGCCGTTCTATTCCGGCAGGTTCCCTTCACGCACTGTCGCCGCCTGGCGTCAGTGGGCCGCCGCTCGTTGTTCGAGCGTACGGGCGTATTGCGTCAGTGGAAAGCACATGACGAAGAAGATCAGCGCCACCAGCCCGTAGACCTTGAACGGTTCGAAGGTGGCGTTGTTGATGGCGTTGGAGGTTCTGACCAGCTCCTCGAAGCCGATGATCGAGGTCAGCGCCGTCGATTTGATCAACTGCACCAGGAAGCCGACGATCGGCGCCCTTGTGATCGAGAACGCCTGCGGCAGGATGATCAGCCTGAGCTCCTGCAGACGGTGCAGCCCAAGGCTGGCGCCAGCGTCCCACTGCCCGCGCGGCAGCGCATCGACGCCGCTGCGCCAGATCTCGGCCAGATAGGCGCTGGCGAAGAAGGTCAGGCCGAGCACCGCTGCCGTCCATGGCTCGATGCGCAGGCCGAGCATCGGCAGGCCGAAGAACATCAGGAACAGCTGCATCAACAGCGGCGTTCCCTGGAACAGGGCGATGTAGCCGGAAGCGATGCGCCGGCTCCATTTATTTTCGGCGATGCGGAAGAACAGCACGATCAGCCCTACCACCGCCCCGCCGACAAAGGCCGCCAGCGACAACAGCACCGTCCAGCGGGCGGCGAGCAGCAGATTGCGAACGATGTCCCAGAAGGTGAATTCGATCATGTGACACCTGCCCCCAATACGCGGCGCCCGCCTGTGACCAGCAGCCGGCGCAAGGCCATGGACAGGACGAGGTAGACCAGGGTCACGACGAAATAGGTTTCGAAGGAGCGGAAGGTGCGGGCTTGCAGCATGTCGGCCTCATAGGTCAGCTCACGCACGGCGATCTGCGACACCACGGCCGATTCCAGCATCATGATGACGATCTGGCTGGTCAGCGCCGGGTAGATCACCTTGAGCGCCTGCGGCAGCACGATCTTGATGAACACCTGGCGCGGTCTCAAGCCCAGTGCAAGCGCTGCTTCCGTTTGTCCGCCGGGCACGGCATCGAGACCGGCGCCGACGATTTCAATGGTGTAGGCTGCCATGTTGAGCGTCATTGCCAGCATGGCGGCCAGGATCGGATCGAGCCTTATGCCGAGGCTGGGCAGGCCGAAGAAGATGAAGAACAGCTGCACCAGGAACGGCGTGTTGCGCATCACCTCGACATAGACCGCGATGGCGCGCTTCACGAATACCGGGCCGTTGCGCCGGCCGGCAGCGCCCAGGATGCTGAGCAGCGTGCCCACGAGCGTGGTCACGACGATCAACAGGATCGTCGTGGCCGCGCCGCGCGCGATGTCGCCCACAGCACCTGGGAGCCAGGCAAAAGCCACGAGAACTCAATCCTTGAGGTTGTCGGGATTGAGCGGCGTCTTCAGCCAGACCTTCGAGCTCTCGTCGAGCTTGCCGTTGGCCAGCATCTTGGCAACCGCATCTTTGACCGCCGTCTTCAGCCGGTCCTCTTTTTTGTTGAGGCCGATATGCGAAGGCGAGGTCAAAAGCTGGAACTTCTGCTCCGGCTTCAGCGCGTCCTGCTTGGCCAGCACCTGGGCGCCGACATCATTGCCGACCACCATCAGCTGGGTCTGGCCGGAGATGAAGGCCTGGATGACGGAATTGTAGTTGTCGAAGCGCTTGATGTCGGCCGATGACGGCGCCGCTTCGGTCAACGACGTATCCTCGAGCGTGCCGCGATTGACGGCGATCGACTTGTCGGCGAGATCTTCCTTGCCTTTGATCGAAAGCGCTGCCGGACCGATGACGGCGATGTAGTAGGGCGCATAGGCGGCGGCGAAATCGATCACCTCCTCGCGCTCCTTGGAATAGCCGACGCTCATCAGGATATCGACGCGCTTGTCGGTGAGATACGGGATGCGGTTCTGGCCGGTGACGCTGACCAGATTGAGCTTCACCTTGAGTGAATCGGCGATCGCCTGCGCGACGTCGACGTCGTAACCCTTGATGCTCATATCGGCGCTGGCCGAGGAGAAGGGCGGAAAGTCGGAGAAGATGCCGACATTGATGGCGCCGGCCTTGGTGATGTCGTCGACGGCGTCGGCATTGGCCTGGGCGGCGAAGCCGAGGCCGGCGAGCATCAGCGCGGCGGCGATGGTTGATTTCATTTGGATTGTCATTGGTATTCCCCTTCTGGAAGCTTGTTTGTTTTGGAAACGGCCGCCGGCTCCAGCGCGGCGGCCGCCTTTGCATGTGAAATCCGTCAGGCCCCCTTGCCGGTGATCGCCGGGCTGAACACCATCAGGCTCAGGATCTCGAACAGGACCTGGGCGCCGACATGGGCGGTGTTGGTGGTCGCGTCATATTGCGGCGCCACCTCGACGACGTCGCCGCCGACGATGTTGAGGCCTTTCAAGCCGCGCAGCAGTTCGAGCACTTCGCGCGTCGTCAGGCCGCCTATTTCCGGCGTGCCGGTACCCGGCGCGAAGGCCGGATCGACACTGTCGACGTCGAAGGAAATGTAGGTCGGGCCGTCGCCGACTATTCTGCGCGCCTTCTCGATGATGGCCGGAATGCCGAGACCCGTCACCTCTTCGGCATGCACGACCGTCATGCCGGATTCATAGGTGAACTCCCACAGATACTCCGCCGAGCCGCGGATGCCGATCTGGATGGTGCGGGTGGGGTCGAGCACGCCGTCCAGCACCGCGTTGCGGAACGGTCCGCCATGATGGAACTTGGTCATGTCGAACAGCCCGCTTGTGTCGCAATGAGCGTCGATGTGGATCATGCCGACCGGCGCCTTCTTGCCGACCGCCTTCAGGATCGGATGGCTGATCGAGTGGTCGCCTCCGACCGAGAGCGGCAGCACGCCGGCATCGACGATCTGGTTGGTGCGGCGCTCGATATCCTCGTGGCTGATCTCCAGCCGGTAACGGCTGCGGAACGGCGTATCGCCGATGTCGGCGACGCGAAGCTCATGCGTCGGCGCGCATTCCAGCACATGATTGTAAGGGCCGATGCGCTCGATGGCGCGCAGCGCCCTGGGTCCAAAGCGCGAGCCGGGCCGGTTGGTGACGCCGAGATCCATCGGCACGCCGATGATCGCCACCTGCAAATCGCCGAAATCCGGATTGTCGGCAGCGATTTCACGGTAGGGCGCGGCGAGGAAGGTGGGGATGCCGGCATAGGGCGCCAGCCTTGTGCCGCTCTTGGAGAAGATCTTGTCGGCGACCTTGCGGAACTTCGGGTCGAACATCTCGCCGCCATGGCTCTCGCCATACTTGCGGCGCAAGGCTTCCAGCTTGCCTCTGTCATAACCCATGTCGGTCTCCTCCTGCGGGCTGATGCATGCGGCCGTGGCGACATCTGCGAACTGACCATCATCCGGCCGGGTCGCTGTCCCGCTGGCTGCCTGTAGATTTCACGTCATTGATGCTGTTGACCTGCCAAAGTGTCCGGCAGCCGCATTGAAAAATCAATTGATATTGTTACGGTGCTGATTGTGAGAAAATCTCACAGAGTATCCGGTTGCTCATGGCCAAGCGTCTGCCCCCCTTGAATCCCTTGCGCGCCTTCGAGGCGACGGCGCGGCATGCCTCGCTGACCAAGGCGGCGAGTGAGCTCAACGTCACCCACGGCGCAATCAGCCACCAGATCAAGGCGCTCGAGCAATCACTCGGCGTAAAACTGTTCGAACGCACCGGACAGCGGGTAAAGCTCACCCCGCACGGCGCCGAATTGCTGCCGGCGGTCTCGACCGCCTTCGACGGCATCGCCGCCGCCACCCAGCGCATGACCAGGCCAGCCAGCGCCGGTACGCTGTCGGTCTCCTGCGTGCCGGCGCTGCTGCTTCTGTGGATGACGCCGCGGCTCGGCAGCTTCATGGCGCAATATCCTGATATCAGGTTGACGCTGATCCCGTCCAACGACCCCAAGGACATCCGCGCCCCACAGGTCGATGTCTGTGTGCTCTATGGCGACGGCAGCTGGACCGATTGCTGGATGCGCAAATGGTCGGGCCTCGAACTGTTCCCGGTGGTCAGCCCGACGCTGATCAACAACCGGCCGCTCCGCATCTGCCGGGATCTTGCTGGCCATGTCATCCTGCATGGCGATGATGGCCGCGAATGGCACACCTGGCTGGCCGCCGCCGATGGGCTCGACCTCGAACGTGGCCGCCGCCACCATCTCGGCGACGCCCGCACCGCGATCGAAGCCGCGGTGCACGGACATGGCGTGGCGCTCGGCGATTCCGTCACCGCCAGCATGCTGCTCGCCAGGGGCCTGCTGGTGGCGCCGTTCAGCCTGTCGGTGCCGGCGGTCGACGATTTCTATGTCGTCTGCCGCAACGAGATGCGTTCAGCGCCGATCGTGCAATTGTTCGTCGACTGGCTGTTCGCCGAAAAGGAACAGGCCGACAGCCGCGCCGACGCGCCGGTGGCCGGCCGCATCGGCAGCCGCCGGAAGCGTCCGGCGCTGCGGGTGGTGGGCGCCAAGAGTTGAGGCTGGACCGGGAGCGACTGCTTTTTGTCGGGCCAGCCCGGAAAGCGGGAAGCGCTTTCAAAAATTCAATGCTAATAAGCTCTTGCCCGGCAATTCCAGGAAAACTGTGCGGCGGTTTCCCGTCCGGAATTGCGTAAGACAGACGTGAGCAGCGAAGGCGACGGCAGGACATGGCAAGAACCGATATAGCGCGGCGCGTCTATAACCACACCTGGAAGCTGGACCCGATCGTCCGCAGCCTGCTCGACACCGATTTCTACAAGCTTCTGATGCTGCAGATGATCTGGGGCATGTACCCCAAGGTCGACGCCACCTTTTCGCTGATCAACCGCACCACCTCGGTGCGCCTGGCCGACAACATCGACGAAGGCGAATTGCGCGACCAGCTCGACCATGCCCGCACGCTGCGCTTCTCCAAAAAGGAGATGATCTGGCTTGGCGGTAACAATTTCTATGGCCGCAAGCAGATCTTCGAGCCGGAATTCCTCGCCTGGCTGGAAGGTTTTCGGCTGCCCGACTACGAGCTCTCCAAGCGCGACGGGCAGTACGAGCTCTCCTTCAGTGGCCCCTGGATGTACACTACGCTGTGGGAAATCCCGGCGCTGGCGATCATCAATGAGCTTCGTTCCCGCGCCGCCATGCGCGCCTTCGGTCCCTTCGCGCTTGACGTGCTCTATGCACGCGCCAAGGGGAAGATGTGGGCCAAGACCGAACGCTTGAAGGCGTTGCCCGGCATCCGCATCTCCGATTTCGGCACCCGCCGCCGCCATTCCTTCCTGTGGCAGCGCTGGTGCGTCGAGGCGCTCAAGGAAGGCATTGGCGAAGCCTTCACCGGCACCTCCAACGTGCTGCTGGCCATGGACAACGACCTCGAAGCGCTCGGCACCAACGCGCATGAATTGCCGATGGTTTTTGCCGCCCTTGCCAAGTCGGAAAAGGAATTGAAGGAATCGCCCTACAAGGTGCTGCAGGACTGGCAGCGCTATTATGGCGGCAACCTGCTGATCGTGCTGCCCGACGCTTTCGGCACCGCATCCTTCCTGCGCGACGCGCCGGACTGGGTCGCCGACTGGACCGGCTTCCGCCCTGACAGTGCGCCGCCGATCGAAGGCGGTGAAAAAATCATCGACTGGTGGCGCGAGAAGGGCAAGGACCCCAGGCAGAAGCTGCTGATCTTCTCCGACGGTCTCGAGGTCGAAACCATCGAGGAGACCTACAGGCACTTCAAGGGCAAGGTGCGCATGTCCTTCGGCTGGGGCACCAACCTCACCAACGATTTCGAAGGCTGCGCGCCGACCGAAACCAACAGCCTGGATGCGATATCGCTGGTCTGCAAGGTAACGGAGGCCAATGGCCGGCCGGCGGTGAAGCTGTCGGACAATCCGGCGAAAGCGACGGGCGACAAGAAGGAGATCGAGCGCTATCTCCGGATTTTTGGGGCGAAGGACCGCGTGGAGCAGCTGGTCAAGGTTTGAGGGTCGGCGGGTGCCTTGCTGGACGAAATGGAAATCGCGATAGCGTGAGTTCCCGCCCACCCCCCTCTGTCCTGCCGGCCATCTCCCCCGCAAGGGGGGAGATTGGCAGCGTCGAGTACCGCGCCTCTTTCTTCACCCTTGAAAGTTGGCGAAAGCCCCGGCGACATCCAATCTCCCCCCTTGCGGGGGAGATGGCCGGCAGGACAGAGGGGGGTGGGAAGGATCGCGTCAGGCTGACATATGTCGCCTGCTCCCCCACCCTCACACTCCTCCCCACCCCTGCCTTCGCCCACGCCTCCGACCGCGGCCACGTCCTCCTCCTCCCGACCGGCTACTACATCGCCGGCGGCGCGCTTGCCGTCGCGGTAAGCTTCCTCGTCCTCGCCCTGATGCCACCCGCAACCCTCGACCGCTTCTGGCGCCGCCGCCTGCCGCTCTTCCCATTCGCCGACACCCCTCGCACAATCATCAGCCTCATCTCCTTTGCCGGCTTCGCAACGCTCAACGCCGCCGGCCTGTTCGGCAGCCGCGACCCGCTCTCCAATCCGCTGCCCCTGATCATCTGGACGCTGCTCTGGGTCGGCCTTGCCATCGCCCAAGGCCTGTTCGGCGATCTCTGGTCGTGGCTGAATCCATGGTATGGCCCGTGGCAGATCGTAAGCCGCCTGTTCAAGCTTCGTGGCGGTGAGGGACAGAAATCGCGTTTGCCTTCATGGCTCGGCCGCTGGCCGGCCGTTATCCTGTTCTTCGCCTTCGCCTGGTTCGAGCTGATCGACCCGGCGCCCGACGATCCGGCGCGGCTGGCCTATGCCGCCGGCCTCTACTGGTTGCTTACCTTCATCGCCATGCTCGCCTTCGGCTACCGCAATTGGAGCCGGCGCGGCGAATTCCTGACGGTGTTCTTCGCCATGGTGGCGCGCTTCGCCATCGTCGAGCGCGATGAACACGGGCGGCTCGCTCTCTGCTGGCCGGGCTCAAAACTGCTCGGCGCGGCATCCCTGCCGGCAAGCGGCGTCGTTTTCCTGCTGCTCAGCCTGTCATCGGTGTCCTTCGACGGCCTGTCGAAAACCTTCTTCTGGCTCGGCCTGTCCGGCATCAACCCGCTGGAATATCCCGGCCGCACCGCGCTCATCGGCATTAGCAGCTTCGGCCTCGTGCTGACCTTCGTCCTGCTGGCGGCGGCATTCCTGCTGGCCGTCATACTCGGCCAGCGCCTCGCCGGCAGCCGACATTCCCTCCGCGAGGCCGCCGGGCTGCTGGTGTGGTCGATCGTACCGATCGCGCTCGCCTATCATGTCGCGCACTATCTGACGGCGCTGCTGGTCGACGGCCAGTATGCGATTGCCGCTTTGTCCGACCCGTTCGCGCTGGGATGGAACCTGTTCGGCGCCGCCGACATGCAGATCGAGGCCGGCATCGTCGCCGGGGCCGACTCCGCCTGGTGGCTGTGGAACCTGCAGGCCGGCATCATCATCGCCGGGCACATGCTGGCGGTGCTCGTTGCCCATGGACTGGCCTGGCGACTGCACCAGATGCCATCGCGCGCCGCCCTCAGCCAGTTGCCGCTCACCATGCTGATGATTGCCTACACGATCTTCGGCCTGTGGTTGCTTGCCACGCCGACGGCCGGATGAGACAAGCTGATCAACATGCCTTTGCGGAAAGCCCGCTTGCAAGCTCTGTGCTTTGGTGATTTAGTTTGTACACATGCAATTTCTGCCCCTCCTGCAAGGGAGTGGCCTTGCCTCGTTACAGACAGTCAAAACTCAAAAACAGGGGAACTGCCGTGACTGACAAGAATGGGTTTTTCGATCTCTCCAAATCCACCCTTAGCCGCCGCACCGCGCTGAAAGGTCTCGCCGCCGGCGCCGGGCTGACGCTCGCGCCCGGCTTCGTCCGCTACAGCCAGGCGCAGAGTTCAGCGCCAATCAAGATCGGCTTCCAGTCGCACCGCACCGGCATCGGCGCCGCCTATGGCCGCTGGTACGAAAAGACCAGTGCCGCCGCGGTCAAGGCGATCAACGATGCCGGCGGCATCAACGGCCGGCCGGTCGAACTGGTGATCGAGGATGACGGCACCGATCCCGGCCGTGGCGCCGAGGTGGTCGGCAAGTTCGCCACCCAGCACAAGACCGACATCGTCTTCGGCACGCTGTTCTCGCATGTGGTGATCGGCTCGGCGCCGGCCGCCGGCGAAAACAAGATCCCTTATTTCGTCGTCAGCGAAGGCCACCACGTCGCTTCGACCAAGCTCAACCGCTACGTCTTCCAGCCCGGCATCACCGATGTGAAGAGCCAGATCCAGTCGATGGCGCCATGGATCGCGGCCAATGCCGGCAAGAAGGTGACGCAGATCTTCCCCGATTTCGCCTTCGGCTACGACCATCGCGACTACCTGCCGCCGGCGCTGAAGGCACAAGGCGCCGAGGTCATCGCCCAGATCGCCATCCCGCCGACAGAGTCGTCTTTCACGAAATACTTCCCGCAGATACCCGCCGAGACCGAAGTCATCTACCACGTGATGGTCGGCCCGGCCGTGCTCACCTTCGTCAAGGAACTCGGCGAGTTCTACGGCTCCAACCGGCCGCAACTGTTCGGCTTTATCGATTCGCTCGAAGCCACCGACATAAATAGCCCCGGCCTCGAATTTTTGGACGGCAGCCATTTCTGGGAAGGTTCGCCGCGCTATGCGCAGGCCAATGACTCGGCCGCGCAGAAAGCCTACCGCGCCGCCGTCGGCATCGACGAAAATGGCGCTGCCGTCGGCGACCCCAAGGACGTCTCCACCGCCGCCCACATGTTCGGCTGCTGGGAGACGCTCTATGTCGTCAAGAAGGCGATGGAAGACGCCGGCTACAAAGGCCCGGAAGACCGCGCCAAGCTGGTCGAGGCGACCGAGGCGCTGACCGAATTCGCCGAAGGGCCGGAGCATCCGCAGGGGCCGAAGACCTTCAAAGGCAAGATCCACCAGTGTTTTGGCATCCAGAACATCTCCAAGGTCGAAGGTGGCAAGCTGAATGTCGTCCACAAGACCAAGATCGAGGACGGGCTTTACGAGGCCGAAGGGGATTATACGACGCAGGCGCTGTGAGGCGCCTTACCCTCCCCCTTGTGGGGAGGGTCGGCACGCAAGCTTCGCACTTTTGCGAAGCTTGCGAGACGGGGTGGGGGTCGCGACGGCCCGTGCCCAACCCCCACCCGACCGCTGCGCGGTCACCCTCCCACAAGGGGAGGGTAAGGGCGCCCTGAATGCATTTCGGACCCCACCTCCTCCTCGCCGCCCTCGAAGGCCTTGTCACCTCCGCCGTGTTGGCGCTGACGGCGCTTGGGCTGTCGCTGGTGTTCGGCGTCATGCGCGTCGTCAACGTCGCCCATGGCGAGTTCTTCATGCTGGGCGCGGTGCTGGCCTGGGCGATCTCGACGGCGATACCCGGCCATCCCACGCTCGGCTTCCTGGCGGCGCTGGTGATTGCGCCGCTGATTGTCGGCGCCATTGCGCTGGTAGCCGAGCGGCTTGTGCTGCGCCGGGTCAATTACAATCCGGAAGCCACCATCGTCGCCACGATCGGCATGCTCTACATCATCCAGCAGCTGGCGTTGAGCTTCTATGGCCCGGAAGCGCGCCCGGTGGAGCCGCCCTTCAGCTACCGCATCCTTTTGCCCTGGTTCGGCTATTCCGGCTACAAGCTGTCGATCATTGCCGCTTCGGCCCTTCTGCTCATCGCCACCTGGCTGGTGCTGACGCGCACCAAGATCGGCCTCATCATGCGCGCCACCCAATATGACAGCGAGACGGCGCAGGCCTTCGGCATTCCGGTCGCCCGCGTCTATGCCGGCGTCTTCGCGCTCGGCGCCATGCTGGCGGCCATCGCCGCCGTGCTGATCGTGCCGATCAGTCAGGCGCACTACCTGATGGGGCAGGACCCGCTGCTGTTGTCCTTCATCGTCGTCATCATCGGCGGCCTCGGCTCGCTGCGCGGCACGGTCGTCGCCGCCGTGCTGATCGGGCTGTCCGACGGCATCATCTCGGTGTTCTTCTCGCCGACTTTGGCCAAGATCATCGCCACGCTGCTGGTGGCCATGGTGCTGGTGTTCAGGCCGCAAGGCCTGTTCGGGCAGGCGCCGCGATGAGCGAAGCTTCGCCGGCAAAAGCCTATGCTCTGCACATCGGCGCCATCGCGCTGCTGTTCGCCCTGAGCTTCGTCCTGCCGGACTATCATCACGGCCTCGTCGCCCGCATCATGGTGCTGGCGGTGTTCGCCATGGGCTACAACATGCTGTTCGGCTATGTCGGCCTGCTCAGCCTCGGCCACGCCATGTTCTTCGCCGCCGGGCTCTATGGCGCTGGTCTCGCGGTCATCCATCTCGGCTGGAGCGTGCCTTTGGCTTTCCTCGCCGGCATCGCCTGCGGCGCGCTGCTGGCACTGGTGATCGGCCTGCTGGCGCTGCGCACCACCGGCGTCGCCTTCATGATCGTCACCATGATGTTCGCGCAGGTGTTTTACCTCGTCATCCTCTATTTCGCCGCCTGGACCGGCGGCGACCAGGGTCTGGTCGTGCCGCAGCCGGCGCGGGTTCTGGCCTTCGGCGCGACATCGCTCGACCTAACCAACCCGACCGTGCGCTACATGAGCGCGCTGGCGCTGTTCTCGGTCGTGCTGCTGATCACCCTCGCCATCGTCCGCTCCCGCTATGGCCGCGTGCTGGTCGCGGTGCGCGAGAACGAGGAGCGCACGAAAATGCTGGGCTACGACACCTTCTCCAACAAGCTCATTGCGGTCGTCGTCTCCGGCACCATCTGCGCCGCCTCGGGTGCGGCCTATGCGCTGCTGTTCGGCTATGTCGGATCGAGCTTTGCCTCGGTGCAGTATTCCATCCTGCCGCTGCTCTGGGTGCTGCTCGGCGGCGCCGCCACGACGCTGGGCGCGCTGCTCGGCACGGTGTTCATGTACTATGTCATCGACACCGCCAGCGGCTACACCTCCGCCTATCTCCTGATCGTCGGTATTGCGCTCATCCTGCTGGTGCTGTTTTTCCCCAAAGGCATTCTGGGCACCATTCGCCAGCGCTGGCTCGGGTGGCTCCCATGATGCCGTTGCTGACCACCAAAGGCCTGGCGCGCAGTTTCGGCGGCCTGCGCGCCGTCGACGGTGTCGATTTTCAGCTGATGCCGGGCGAGATCCGCGCCGTCATCGGCCCCAATGGCGCCGGCAAAACCACCTTCGTCAGCCTGGTCAGCGGCCGCATTCAGCCATCGTCCGGCATGATCGTCTTCGACGGCGCCGACATCACCAGCCACCCGGCCTATCTCAGGGTGCGCCGGGGCATCGCCTACACCTTCCAGATCACCAGCGTCTTCGCCAACCTCTCTGCCTACGATAATGTCGCGTTGCCGGTGCAGCGCACGCTGACCGATGGCCGCTCGAAAGGTGCGGTGCGCACCGGCGTCATGGCCGCGCTGGAACGCACCGGACTTGCCGGCCGCGCCCATATGCCGGCCGGCCAGCTTTCCTACGGCCACCAGCGCCTGCTGGAAGTCGCGATGGGCCTGGCGCTTAAGCCGCGGCTTTTGATCCTCGACGAGCCGACGCAGGGGCTGGCCGACAGCGAGATCGACAATTTCATCGGACTGGTGCGCGAGATTGCCAAGAGCGCCACCGTGCTCCTGATCGAGCACAACATGCCGGTCGTCATGCAGCTGGCCGACCGCATCACGGTCTTCAACGCCGGCAGGATCCTGGCCGAAGGCACGCCCGAACAGGTTCGCGCCAACACACAGGTGCAGGAAGCCTATCTGGGGACGGCGCCATGAGCGAAGCCCCCAAGACTGAGGCCCCCAAGACTGAAGCCCACAAGACTGAAGCGCTGACCATCTCCAGGCTCGATTGCTTCTATGGCGAGGTTCAGGTGCTCTACGAGCTTGATCTCGTGCTCAACAAGGGCGAGGTGCTGTGCCTGTTCGGTCGCAACGGCGCCGGCAAGACGACGGCGCTGAAAGCAATCATGGGGCTGGTTCCGTCGAGCGCCGGCTCGATCCGGCTCGCCGGCAAGGAGTTGACCGGCCTGCCGGCGCATGAGGTGCCCAAGGCCGGCGTCGCCTATGTACCGCAAGATCGGAAGAGCGTCGTGTAGGGAAANGCTCGCCGGCAAGGAGTTGACCGGCCTGCCGGCGCATGAGGTGCCCAAGGCCGGCGTCGCCTATGTACCGCAAGGCAGGCGGCTGTTCGCCGAGATGACGGTGGCGGAAAACATCGAGATCGGTCTGATGGCGCGCGGCAAGGGCAGAGCGACGCGCGAGAGCGTGCTCGATCTCTTCCCGCTGCTGCGCCAGCGGCTGCGCCAGCGCTCCGGCACTTTGTCCGGCGGCGAGCAGCAGATGCTGGCCATGGCCCGTGCGCTTTGCCTTGAGCCGCAGGTGCTGTTGCTAGACGAGCCGACGGAGGGGCTGATGCCGTCGATGATCGCCAAGATCCGCGAGACGGTGGTGAAGCTGCGTGAGCTAGGTGTCTCCACCATTCTGGTCGAACAGCGCGTCGACGCCGTGCTGTCCGTCGCCGACCGCGTCTGCTTCATCGAGAACGGCCGCAACCGCGAGACCGTCGATGTCGAGCAATTGCGCGCCGACCCATCGGCAGTCAGGCGCTATGTCGGCGTCGGCTGATCAGCCGAAAAACAGGAACCCGGCAATCACAAAGATCGGCATCAGCACCAGGCCCGACCACGCCATGTAGCCGAAGAAACCCGGCATTTTCACGCCGCGATGCCGGGCTATGGCGTAGACCATAAAGTTGGGTGCATTGCCGATATAGGTGTTGGCGCCCATGAACACCGCGCCGGCCGAGATCGCGGCCAGCGTCGAGGCCGCCTCCGTCATCAGGTGCCGCGCGTCGCCGCCTGCGAGTTCGAAAAACACCAGATAGGTCGGCGCATTGTCGAGGAAGGACGACAGCCCGCCGGTCAGCCAGAAATAGGCGAGATCATTGGGCTGCCCGGTGGGTGACGTCACCAGCGCGACCAGCGGCGCCAGCGCGCCGTCATGGCCGGCGCGAAGGATGGCAATGACCGGCACGATGCAGATGAAGATGCCAGCAAACAGTTTCGCCACCTCCGCGATCGGGCCCCAGGTGAAGCCGTTGGCCTCGCGATGGCTCTTGAGTGACACGACAAGCGACAGTCCGGCGAGCCCCAGGATGATGGCATCGCGCACCAGGTTCTGCAGTTCGAGGCTGACGCCGAGGATGGAGAAAGTCACGCCCGGCTTCCACGCTGCCGACAGCAGGATGGCGGCGATGACGCCAGCCAGCAGCGGCAGATTGGCCAAGCCGCGAAGGCGCACCTTTGTATCCGGCGTCGGATCCTTGATCTTCGGCGCGCCGCCTTCACGGCGATGCAGCATGATGTCGATGGCCAGGAAGACAAGCAGCACCAGGCCGCCGGTAAACAGCGTCTCGCGCCAGAGGTTCGCCGTCGTCCAGAAGAAGTCGACGCCGCGCAGGAAGCCGACGAACAATGGCGGGTCGCCCAAGGGCGTCAGCGAGCCGCCGATGTTGGACACCAGGAAGATGAAGAAGATGACGACATGGGCGTTGAACTGCCGGTTGTCGTTGGCGCGCAGCATCGGCCGGATCAGGATCATCGAGGCGCCGGTGGTGCCGATCACCGAGGCCAGCATTGCCCCGACGAGCAGCAGCCCGGCATTGACCAGCGGCGTGCCATGGATGTTGCCGGCCACAAGGATGCCGCCCGAAATGGTGTAGAGCGCGAACAGCAGGATAATGAACGACATGTATTCGGTGAGCAGCGTGTGCAGCACGGCTTCGCCGGCTACCGGAACGCCGAATGCAACCATCAGGGGGATGATCGCCAGCGCTGCCCAGCCGGCGGCGATCTTGCCGTAATGATGCTCCCAGACATGGTGGAACAGCAGCGGTCCGGTGGCGATCGAGAGCAGCAGGCCGGCGAAAGGCAGCGCCCACCACAGCGACATGGCAGCATCGGGCAGGCCGCGGGCCTCGGCCGCGAAGGCCATTTGCGGAGACACAGCGGAAGCGAGTACACCTGCCGCGAAAGCCTTCCCCAACTGTGTGCAGCCCCCTCGATGCGTCACGATCCAGTCACTCCGAGATCGGGTCTTCGAGCTTCACCCCGGCATCGCGCATCCTCTTCAGCATCGCCTCGACCGAACCGTTTAGATCGATGCCGCGGCACGCGTCGAGCCGCACCGTCGTCTTGAAGCCTTGCTTGACCGCGTCGAGGGCCGAGAAGGCAACGCAGAAGTCGGTCGCCAGGCCAACCAGGGTCACGGTGCCGATGCCGCGCTCCTTGAGGTAGCCGGCGAGCCCCGTCGGCGTCTTGTGGTCGTTCTCGAAGAAGGCGGAGTAGCTGTCGATATCAGGGCGAAATCCCTTGCGGATCACCAGCTCGGCCTTGGTCCAGGCGAGCCCCGAGTGAAAATCCGAGCCGAGGCTGCCCTGGATGCAATGGTCCGGCCACAGCGTCTGCGGCCCATAGGGCATCTCGATCGCGCTAAAGGGCTGCGCCCTCGGATGGCTGGAGGCAAAGCTCGAATGTCCGGCCGGGTGCCAGTCCTGCGTCAGCACGACATGCTCGGCATGCCGAATCAGATCGTTGACCAGCGGCACGATTTCGTCGCCGCCGGCAACCGCCAGTGCGCCGCCGGGGCAGAAGTCGTTTTGCAGGTCGATGACAACAAGCGCTTCGTCGGCCATGGCGCCTCTCCTCTTCTACGTCTCGAACGGGGGATCGAGTGAAATACGCCGCTGATGCGACCGGATGCTGAAACTTGACCGGATGGGCGCCTGCGTCAACCTCTGCAAGCGTAAGAAATGCTTGGCGGCCGGGTTCCCTTAAACTCCGGCTTTGACAATTTCCGCCAGCTTGATATCATTTGCATACGAATGAATTTGGCCTGATCAAACACTGGCGGGTTCGGGAAGTCCCCACCTTTGAAGGCCCCAATGGGAAGGCCGATTTTTTTGGAAGGCAAAGCGTGATCCGTTACGCGAAACCCACCACGCTCGACGAGGCGCTCGCTCTGCTGGGCGAGGGCGCCTGGCGCGTGCTTGCCGGCGGCACCGATTTCTATCCAGCGCAGGGCGCCAAACCGTTCCGCGAGAATGTTCTCGATATTAACGGCCTGCACTCGCTGCGCGGCATTGCCGAGACCGAAACCCATTGGGTTTTGGGCGCCCGCACCACCTGGACCGACCTTGTCCGCCATCCATTGCCGGCGGCTTTCGATGCGCTGAAGCAGGCCGCGCGCGAAGTGGGCTCCCTGCAGATCCAGAATGTCGCCTCGATCGCCGGCAATCTCTGCAATGCTTCGCCTGCCGCCGATGGCGTTCCGGGACTGCTGGTGCTGGACGCCGAGGTCGAGCTGCGCTCTGCAGCCGCGACGCGTAATCTGCCGCTGCAGGAGTTCATTCTCGGCAACCGCCGCACCGCGCTGCTACCGGGCGAGCTGGTCACCGCCATCCGGGTGCCGAAGCCCAGGGCCGCCGGCACGTCGGCCTTCGTCAAGCTCGGTGCGCGGCGCTACCTCGTCATCTCCATCGCCATGGTGGCGGCGCGCCTCGTTGCCGAGGCTGGCATCGTCATGGAAGCCGCTGTCGCGGTCGGGTCCTGCTCGGCCGTGGCCAAGCGGCTCGCCGCTGTCGAAGCCGTGCTGGTGGGCAAGCCTGTCCGCCCGGCACTCGCCGGTGCGATCTTGGCCGCGCCGATGACCGAGCTCTCGCCGATCGCCGACGTGCGCGGCAGCGCCGAATACCGGCTCGACGCAGCGCGCGAGCTTGTCGCCCGCGCCGTGCTGGGGGCTTGCGGGCTGACGAACGACAACAGCATGGTGGCGGCATGAGCCACTCCGAGATGATTGAAGCCCTGCCCGACCTCGTGCCGGGCCTCGGCATCGAGCGCGCCGAGATCGCCTTCGCCGTCAATGGCGCCGCCGTCTCGGTCAATGTGCCGCCGCTGCGCCGGCTGTCGCAGGTTTTGCGCGACGAATTGCAGCTGATGGGCACCAAGGTTGGCTGCGATGCCGGCGATTGCGGCGCCTGCACGGTGCTGGTCGACGGCGACGCCGTCTGCGCCTGCCTGATGCCGGCGGCCTCCGCAGCCGGGACGTCCGTAACGACCGTCGAAGGCCTCGCCGATCGCCGGCTGTCGGCGCTGCAGGCGTCTTTCCTGGCACATGGCGCCGCGCAATGCGGCATCTGCACGCCGGCGCTGCTGGTCGCGGCAACGGCGCTGCTGGATGGCACGCCGAATCCGACCGAGACGGAGGTGCAGGATGCGCTGGGTGGCATCCTGTGCCGTTGCACCGGCTACAGAAAGATCATCGCGGCAGTGATGGATGCGGGACGGTTCGAGACGTCGACCGACGGCGCTGCCCCTCATCCGCCTGCCGGCACCTTCACCCCGTACAGTGACGGGGAGAAGGGAAGTGCTCCAGCGCCGACGCTCCCCTCTCCCCGTTCTTCACGGGGAGAGGGTAAGGGTGAGGGGCAGCGCCAACGTCATTCGTTGGAATTCAACTTTGAACGTAGAATGCCAACCACAGGGAATGCTGTAGGCGCCTCCCCGGTCCGGCTCGACGGCGTGCCAAAAGTCACCGGCGCTGAAAAATTCGGCGCCGATGCCTTTCCCGCCGATGCGCTGGCCGTGCTGGTGGTCCGCTCGCCGCATTATCATGCCGGCTTCGCCTTCGGCGACCTGGAGGGCTGGGTGAAGTCGCATCCCGGCATCGTCGGCGTCTTCACCGCCGCCGACATTCCGGGAAAAAACTGTTTCGGCGTCATCGGTCCGTTTGCCGACCAGCCGGCGCTGGCCGAAGGCTTTGCGCGGCTGCGCGGCGAGGCAGTGGCGCTGGTCGCCGGCGAGCGCGAGGCCATGCTCGATCTCGACCTCCAGGATTTCCCGGTCCGCTGGACCGAGCTGCCGCATTTTCTGCAGCCCGGCGACGCGCAGGCAGAAGGGGCGGCGCTCATCCACGCGAACCGCCCGGCCAATTTGTTGACCAAGGGCTTTGTAGAGCGCGGCGACCCCGAGGCGGCGCTTGGCGAGGCTGCCTTCACAGTGTCCGGTGCCATCGACACCTCCTATGTCGAGCACGCCTACATCGAGCCGGAAGCCGGCCATGCCTACATGGACGGCGACACGCTGGTCGTCGTCGCCTGCACCCAGGCCCCCTACATGGACCGCGACGAAACGGCGAAGGTGCTCGGTCTTGCCGTCGACAAGGTGCGCATCGTGCCGACCGCGACCGGCGGCGGCTTCGGCTCGAAACTGGACGTTTCACTGCAGCCGCTCATCGGCCTTGTGGCGCTAAAGACCGGCCGGCCGGCAGCACTGGCCTACACCCGCAACGAATCCATGATGTCGACCACCAAGCGACATCCGTCGGAGATGAAGGCGACCATCGGCGTAGATGCCGAGGGCCATGTCACCGGCATGGTCTTCACAGGCGATTTCAACACCGGCGCCTATGCCAGCTGGGGCCCGACCGTCGCCAACCGCGTGCCGGTGCATGCCTCCGGTCCCTATGCGACGCCGAACTACCGCGCCGAAGGCCGCGCCATCCACACCCACGGGCCGATCTCCGGCGCCTTCCGTGGCTTCGGCGTGCCGCAGGCGACGATCATGCAGGAGACGCTTTACGATGAGCTTGCGGGCAAGCTTGGCATGGACCGGCTCGATTTTCGGCTGAAGAACTGCCTTCGGAACGGATCCGAAACGGTTACCGGACAGCGACTGGAGTCGGGCGTCGGCATTTTCGAGTGCCTCGACTCCTTGCGACCGCATTGGGCTCGCGCGAAGGCCGACGCAGATACATTCAACAATGCCAATACGAGCAAAAAGCGCGGCGTCGGCATCGCGTCCTGCTGGTATGGCTGCGGCAACACCTCGCTGCCCAATCCGTCGACCATAAGGGTCGGTATCTCGCCGGAGGGCGAGGTCATCCTGCACCAGGGCGCCGTCGATATCGGCCAGGGCTCCAACACCGTCATCGCCCAGATCTGCGCCGACGCACTCGGCCTGCCGCTGGAAAAATTCAAGCTGAAGAGCGCCGACACTGCGATCAGCCCCGACGCCGGCAAAACATCGGCCTCGCGCCAGACTTTTGTCACCGGCAAGGCGGCCGAAAAAGCCAGCCGCGCCTTGCGCGAAAAAATCCTGCGCTTTGCCAATGTCTCGGAGAATGCGGCCCTGCAATTGGACGGCCCGGCGATCGTCATTCGTGAGGGCGAAGCCACTCGGCGTATCGATCTCGCCGCGCTCGATGTCGATGCGGACGGCTACGTCTTCCGCGCCGAGGAAACCTACGACCCGCCGACGCTGCCGCTCGACGCCAAGGGCCAGGGCAAGCCTTACGCCGTCTATGGCTATGGCGCGCAGATCGCCGAACTGGAGGTCGACCTCAAGCTCGGCACGGTGAAGCTCTTGAAAATCACCGCCGCGCACGATGTAGGCAAGGCGATCAACCCGCTTCTGGTCGAAGGCCAGATCGAGGGCGGCATCGCGCAAGGCATCGGCATGGCGCTGATGGAGGAATACATCCCCGGCCGCACCGAGAATCTGCACGACTATCTCATTCCGACCATCGGCGACGTGCCTGAGATCGAGCACATTCTGATCGAGGTTCCCGATCCCGAGGGGCCGTTCGGCGCCAAGGGCCTGGGCGAGCATGTGCTGATCCCGACCGCACCCGCCATCCTCAACGCCATCCGCCACGCCACCGGCGTTCTCATCACCAAGGTTCCGGCGACGCCGACGCGCATCCGCGCCGCCATCCGCGAAAAAGATGGCATCGACGACAAGGAGGCACGCCGATGAGCGAGCTTGCCGAACGCTTCGAAACCCACGATCCCGGCGAAAAGCTGGTGGCGGAAAAGATCCGCTGCGATGCCTGTCCGGTCATGTGCTACATCGCCGATGGCCGCACCGGCGCCTGCGACCGCTACGGCAATGTCGGTGGCCGCATCGTGCGTATGGACCCGCTGACCATCCTCGACCATGCGGCAGAGAGCGGCGCCGCGGTCGTGCCTTTCACTGCCGAGGGCGAGCAATGGGACGGCGAACTGGTCAACACCGGCCGCCGCTTCGTCACTGCAATCGGCGCCGGCACCACCTATCCCGACTACAAGCCGGCTCCCTTCATCGTCAGCCAGGAGGTCGAGGGGGTCGATCTGGTGACCGTGGTCACCGAAGGCATTTTTTCATACTGCGGCGTCAAGGTGAAGATCGACACCGACCGCCATCTCGGTCCCGAAACGGCAATCGTGCGCGCGCAAGGCGAGCCGATCGGCCACGTCACGACAGGCGAGTATGGCTCGCAGATGCTGTCGCTGGGCGGCGTGCATCATCTGACCGGCGGCTCCAAGGCCGAAGGCCGGGCAACCTGTGACGCGATGCTCAGTCTGTGCAATCGCAAGCCGGTCGAACTGACCATCGATGGCGGCGCCACCATCATCGTCGAAGCCGGCAAACCACCTGTCATCGACGGCAAGCAGGAACACCGTATGCGGGTCGGCTGCGGCTCGGCCACGATCGGCATGTTCGCCACGCAATGGCGCGGCCTAGTCGACGAGGTGGTGGTGGTCGACGACCATATCACCGGCGTTGTCTCCGAGCATCAGGCCGGCAAGGTGCTGGGCTGGCAGGACACCGGCATCAAGATCATCGGCCGCCGCTCGACGCCGGGCCGCTATTTCAAGGTCTCCGAGCCCGGCCTTGGCTGGGGCGGCACCTCGATTTCCGACCCGCTGTCGATCCTCGGCGGATGGAACGCCAAGAAGGGCGCCCGCCCCGGCCTGTCGCTGCTGATGGTGTCGACCACCGGCGAGCAGTTCGCCTATTACGAACTCGACGACGAGTTGAAGCCGGTTGAAAAACCGTTCCCCGAGCGGCTGCAGAAATCGGTCGGCCTGATCGAGGACAATTGCGAGCCGGCGCTCTGCACCGTGCTGTTCATCGGCGGCGCCGGCGGGTCGCTGCGCGCCGGCGTCACCGAAAACCCGGTCAATCTCACCCGCTCGGTGCAGGGCTTGAAGACCTATGTTACCGTTGGCGGCGCGCCGGTCTATGTCTGGCCGGGCGGCGGCATCACGCTGATGGTCGACGTCATGCGCGTGCCGGAAGGCGCGTTCGGTTATGTCCCGACCCCGGCACTGGTGGCGCCGATCGAATTCACGCTGCGTCGCGACGACTATGTCCGGCTGGGCGGCTACGAGGCCGAGATACGAAGCGTCGAGGATATCGTTGCCAAAGGCGGCGAGTATCTCAACCCGCGTCGCGGCTCAGCCGCCGAGGCTCAAAACCCATGGCCGCCGCTCGCGCAATTGCGCCGCGTCGGCTCGAACGGGGCCACCTGATGCAAGGCCCGCAAGTCCACTGGCTGCAGGACGGTAAGCGGCTGCACCTCAACCACGGGCCGATCGACCTGATCGTCGAAGCCTTTGGTGAGGCGGCTGAGTGTCGTGCCGCCTACGATCAGGCGATCGAGCGCTTCCAGACGATCCTGATCGAGTTGGTCGAGGAGCTTCCCGAATTGCGGCTGCCGGCATTTTTCCTGGCGCCGCGCACCTTCGCCGGCCCGACGGCGCGGCGCATGGAAGCAGCCGTCATGCCCTTGGCGGAATGCTTCATCACGCCGATGGCCGCCGTCGCCGGATCGGTAGCCGACGAAATGCTCTCGGCATTGCTTGCCGGTCGCAGACTCGACCGGGCCTATGTCAACAATGGCGGCGACAGCGCCCTCCATATCGGCAAGGGCCAGTCGATGAACCTAGCGATCGCCGGCACCGGCAACGGCATGGCCGACCGCCTCACCATTCGCTCGGCGGACGGCGTGCGCGGCGTCGCCACCAGCGGCTGGCGCGGCCGTTCGTTCTCGCTTGGCATTGCCGACGCCGTCACCGTGCTGGCGCACACCGGCGCCGAGGCCGATGCGGCCGCGACACTCATTGCCAACGCCGTCGACCTGCCCGGCAATCCCGCCATCAAGCGCATTCCCGCGCAGGACTTGGCGCCCGACAGCGATCTCGGCGCGCGGCTGGTGACACAAGCCGTCGGCATGCTCGCGCGTGGCGATGTGGAGCGGGCGCTGGACAATGGCCTTGCCGTCGCCGAAGATTTTCGCCGGCGCGGCCTGATTGCCGCATCGGCGCTGTTTCTAGGTGGGGAAGCGCGCATCAGTGGTTCCATGGCGCTTGCCGCGCCCAACAAAAATCCAGGGAAGGAAGTTGCCCATGCCTGAGTTTCCGATCCGCAAAATCGCGGTTCTGACCGAAGAGATCTTTCACGATGGCGGGCCGGTCGCAGCTGCGCCACGCCGCCGCGCTGCAGCCGTGGCCCTGGTGAAGAACCCGTTCGCCGGCCGCTACGTCGAAGAACTGCAGAGCGCCATGGACGATCTGAAGCCGCTCGGCCTGCTGCTCACCGACAAGCTCATTGCCGCATTGGGCGGCGACATCAAGCAGATCGACGCCTACGGCAAGGGCACCATCGTCGGTTCGTCAGGGGAGCTGGAGCACGGCGCGCTGTGGCATGTGCCGGGCGGTTACGCCATGCGCGAGCGGCTGGGCGACGCCAAGGCGATCGTGCCGTCGGCAACCAAGGTCGGCGCCTTCGGCTCGCGGCTCGACGTGCCGCTCGGCCACACCAACGCCGCCTATGTGCGTAGCCATTTCGACGCCATGGAGGTCGGTCTCAGCGACGGGCCGCGCGCCGACGAAATCCTGTTCTGCCTCGCCATGAGCTGCGGCCCCCGCGTGCACGACCGCATGGGCGGCCTGGCGGTCGGCGACATCAAGGCCTGGGACGGCTTGCGATGAGCGGCGGGGACAATCTTCTCAAGCTCGTCGAGGCCGAAGAGCCCGACGAACATGACTACCGCCTGCAGGAGCAGGTCGGCTTCATCCTGCGCAAGGCGCATCAGCGCCATGTCTCGATCTTTGCCGCCCAGATCAGCGACCTGACGCCGCCGCAATTTGCTGCACTTGCCAAGCTGCACGATGTCGGCGAGACCTCGCAGAACCAGTTGGGCACGCTGATCGCCATGGACGCGGCGACGGTCAAGGGCGTCATCGACCGGCTGAAGGCGCGAGGCCTGGTAGACCTGACCAAGCACGAGGTCGACAAGAGGCGGCTGCTGGTCAGTCTCACGCCCCGGGGACGCGAGGCGATCGAACGGCTGATCCCGTTGGCCCGCGCCATCACCCAGGAAACGCTGGCGCCGCTGACCGCCAAGGAAGCGGCCACCTTTATGCGGCTGCTGGCAAAGTTGGCCTGAGCAATCAGGCGCGCAGCCTCGCGCCTTCGGGATCGAAGAACGGCATCGGCGCCACCACCGCCCGTGTCGGCTTGCCGTCGATGTCGATGCTGAGCTCGGTTCCGATGGCGGTGAACGGCAGCCGCAAATGCGCCGTCGCCAGAACTTTGCCTAAGGAATAGCCGTGATCGCTGTAGGTGACGACGCCGGCATCCTCGCCGTCGGCGAAAACCCTGGCATCCGTCGCGGCCGGCTTGTCACCGTCGAGAATCAGCCCGGTCCAGCGTTCGTGGAGCCCCTTGCCGCGAATTGTGAGCAATGCCTCGCGGCCGATGAACTCGCCCTTGTCGAACTTGATCCAGCGATCGAGCCCGACATGGAAGGGCGTACGGCTCTCGTCCATGTCGATGCCATGCGCCGGATAGGCCTTTTCCAGCCCGAGCGTGAACATGGCCAGCACGCCGTATGGCTTCAGGCCGAAATCGCTACCGGTCCGCATCAGCGCGTCCCAGACGGAAGTGGCCTCGTCCGCCGGCACGAACAGTTCGAAGCCGAGCTCGCCGGTCACCCCGGTGCGTGAGATCAGGACTTTGGTCTCGCCGACGCGCCCTGAAGTGAACGCCCAGCGTTTCAACTCATCGAGATCGGCATCCGAAACCAGTGCTTTCAGCAGCTCGCGGGAACGCGGCCCCTGTATCGTCGGAAAGGCGACGGCCGCCGTGATGTCGGTGACATAGGCCTTTCGCGCTTCAGCATGATGTTGCAGCCAGGGCAGCATCTTCAGCCGGTTGACCGAGCCGGTCACCAGCATGAAATGCTCAGGCGCCAGCCGGAACACGGTGAGGTCGTCCATGATACCGCCATCGTCGCGGCAGACGGTGGAATAGCGCACCTGGCCGGGGCTCATCGCGGCCGCATCGTTGACGATGATGTGGTTGACCAGCGCCTCGGCTTCCGCCCCCTTGATGTCCATCTTGCCCATGGTGCTGAGATCCTGCACGCCGACATTCTTGCGCGTGTTCAGATGCTCGTCGGCGATGCCGGAATAAGTTTTGGCCGAGACGAAGTCGCCGCCGACCCGGCCCATCGTGGCGCCGAGGCCAACGATGCTGGTGTAGAAAGGGGAGCGCCGCTCAACCAAGAAACTTCTCCGTCATCTCATGAAAACGGCAGCGCCTGATGGCGCTGCCGAGGTAGGAGCGGTGAAGGGGTTAACTTCCGTAGACGTCGAACAAGAAGTATTTGTCGTTGATTTCCTTGTACTTGCCGTTGGCACGCAGGGCGTCGATGGCGGCATTGAACTTGTCGGCCAGTTCCTTGTTGCCCTTTTGCAGGGCGATGCCGACGCCGGGTCCATGAATGGCCGGATCGGCGGCCAGCGTGCCGAGCAATTTGCAGCAGGCGCCATCGGGCTTCTTCAGCCATTCGGTCAGGATGATCGAGCCGTCCATCATCGCGTCCAGCCGGCCATTGGCCATGTCGGTGCGGGCGTCGTCGCCGGTCGGATAGGCCTTGACGGTCGAGCCGGAGTATTTCTTCTCGGCGAAATTCTGGTGGATGGTGGCGCTCTGCACGCCCAGCACCTTGCCCTTCAGATCGTCAGGCGACGTGCCTGCAATGGTCGAATCCTTCGGCACGGCGATGGCCGGTGGCGTCTGGTAATATTTGTGGGTGAACTCGACCTTCTCGGCCCGTTCCGGCGTGATGGTGATGTTGATGATGGCGTCGAACTTGCCGGCCTGCAGCGCCGGAATGGAACCATCGAAATCCTGTACGGAGAATTCGCACTCGGCCTTCATCTCGGCACACAGCGCCTTGCCGAGGTCGATGTCGAAGCCGCCCAGCGTGCCGTCCGAATTGGCATAGTTGAAGGGCGGATAGGCGCCCTCGGTCCCGATCCTGAGTTTCTCGGCGGAGGCAGCACCGGTCCCAAGCAGCAGGGCGGCGGAAGCGGCAAGCACGAAACGACCGAAAAGACGCATGTTCCTGATCTCCGTTGACTAAGCAATTCCAGGGAAGGTGTTGGCGGTTTCCCGTCCGGAATTGCGCGAAAACAAGGATAGAAGTCTATGGTCTTTTGCAGGCCCCACGGAGACGGAAACGACATGCTCTGCGGCGATCACGGCGTGGCAAGCCGTCCTTCCCCAGGAATCTTACTGTGATCTAAATTACAGACCGATCATGGACATGGGCGCATGCTCAGCTGGAAGTAGACGGTCGTGGGAGGGACCTGGGGATGGACCAGCAGGAATTCGTGCAGGAAGCCGCGCAGCGGCGCATAGACGACGACATCGCCAAGCGCATCAGGGTTCACCAGGCCAACATCGAGCGGCTCGAAACCGCAAGGGAAAGTGCCGGCAATCTCGAGGCGGCCGTCGCCAACCGGCCGCTGGTGATGCTGGCGCAGGGCGATTCCTGGTTCGACTATCCGCTCACCGGGAACGGATTTCCGTTCGTCGACACCGATGTGATCGCGCAGCTGCGCCGCATCGGCTCGATGCCGCCGACCATCCTCAACCTTGCCCATCATGGCGATGCGGCGACCGACGAGATGTCGCTGCCCAAGCAGCAGCGCATGATCGCCGCCCTGCGCAACAAGGCCAACTGGCTGGACGGCAAGCCCGATGCCATCCTGTTCTCTGCCGGTGGCAACGACATTGCCGGCGACCAGTTCTGCATCTTCCTCGACTTCAATGACGGCCACGCCCCCGGGCTGAACAAGAACCGCTTCACCAAGGCGCTCGGCATGGTCGAGGCCTGCTATCTCGATTTGTTCGCGCTGCGCGACCGCGTCGCGCCAGGCGTGCCGATCTTTGGCCATTGCTATGATTTTCCGATCCCGAACGGAGCGCATCCGTCCTGTGTCGGCCCGTGGCTGAAACCGTCGCTCGATTTCTGCAACTGGACGGTCGCCAAGGGCACGGTCATCGTTCACGACGCGCTGGCGGCGTTCCGCGATGTGGTGAAGCGCCTGGCCGACGATCCCAACAACAATTTCCATCTGGTCGACACGCAGGGAACGTTGAAGGTGGCCGACTGGGCCAACGAACTGCATCCCGATCCCGCCGGCTTCAAGAAGATCGCGCAAAAATTCGCCGATGCGCTGAAGGCCAAGCTGCAGACCTGACGCGGCTCGGGCCTGTCGGCTGTCAGGTTCCGAACAGCTCTTTGGCTTGTTCAACGGTGTAGTAACCAAGCCTGATGTCTTCGGCGACCAGTTTCGGGTCGCGCTCACGCGGATCGCCATAGCCGCCGCCCCCGGGCGTGCCGACCCTCACGCGGTCGCCGGCCTTGAGCGCGATGTCCTGTTCCTTGGACAGATGCGGCGGCACATGTGCCTCGCCGTCGCGGAACACGGTCACCGTGTTCACCGCGCCGTCCTTGCCGCCGAGCGCGCCTTGCGGGCCGAAACGGCCATGGTCCATGACGAAGGACGCGCGCGCCTCTCCTCGCAATATCTCGACCTCATAGGCGAGGCCGAAGCCGCCGCGCTGCTTGCCGGCGCCGCCCGAGCCTTCGCGCAAGGCATAGTGGCGGTAGAGAACCGGAAAGGCCTGCTCCATGATCTCGACCGGCGGCGATTTCGAAATGCCGATGGTCGAGCAGCCATTGGTCAGGCCGTCATGGCCGGAATTGCCGCCATAGCCGCCGCCGGAGATCTGATACATCACATAGTCGCGGCCGCGCGCCGGATCGTTGCCGCCCAGCGCGAAATTGCCGCTGGAGCCGGCGGGCGCGGCCGTCACCTTTTCCGGCAGCGCCTGCACCATCGCCGCGAACACCGCCTCGGCGATGCGCTGCGAGACTTCAGCCGCACAGCCGGAGACGGGACGCGGGTAATTGGCGTCGAGGAACGTGCCTTCCGGCCGCTTGACGATCAGCGGCTCGAAAGCGCCGGCGCTGATCGGCACATCAGGGAAAATATGGCGCATGGCGAGATAGACCGACGACAATGTCGTCGCCAGCACGCTGTTCATCGGCCCGGCACAGGGTTTTGACGAACCTGTGAAATCGAAGGTCAGCGTATCGCCCTTCTTCTCCACCGCGAGCGCGATGGTCAGCGGCTCGTTGACCACGCCGTCCGAGTCGACAAAGGCCTTCGAGCTGTAGGTGCCGTCGGGAATGGCGGAGATGTTGGCGCGCATCTGCTCGGCGGCGCGGCGACGCAGTTCGGCGATCGCCCCGACGACGGTTTCGTCCCCGTAACGATCGAGGATTCCATTGAGCCGGTCCTGACCGATCAACAGTGCCGCGGCTTGCGCCCTTATATCGCCGATGCGCTGGTCGGCGACGCGGATGTTGGAGCAGATGATGGCGTAGATTTCGGTGTCGAGCACGCCCTTCTTGAACAGCTTGACCGGCGGCAGCCGCAGGCCTTCCTGCTCGACGGCTGTGGCGGAGGCGGAGAAGCCGCCCGGCACCGAGCCACCGATATCGGGCCAGTGGCCGGTATTCGATAGCCAGCAAAATATCTTGCCGTCGCGGTAGACTGGCATGGCGAAGCGCACGTCCATGAGATGCGTGCCGCCGAGATAGGGATCGTTGACGATGTAGATGTCGCCCGGCTCAGGCGGCAGGCAACGGCCGTCGGCGATCATCTCGATCACCGTTTTGGTCGAATACTGCATGACGCCGACGAACACCGGCAGGCCCTGGCTGCCTTGTGCGATCAACGAACCATCGACGGCCGAGTAGATGCCGTCGGAGCGGTCATTGGCCTCGGCGATGACAGGCGAGAAGGCAGCGCGGGAGAAAGTGAGATCCATCTCGTCGCAGACCTGCTGCAAGGCTGCCTGCAGGACCGAAAGCGTGATGGCGTCGAGCTTTTGCATCTCAGGCCTCGCCAATGTCGATGATGATGTTGCCGTCGGCGTCCGATCTTGCGCGGTCGCCGGGTTCGAGCACGGTGGTGGCGTCCATCTGTTCGAGGATCGCCGGCCCTTGGATAACGGCATCGAGCGGCAATTTTTCGCGTGCGTATATCGGCGTATCGTGCCAGCGTCCGGCATACCAGACCGGCCTTGTCTCGCGCAGCGCCTCGTCTAGCGTCTTTGTACGTCCGGCCGGGTCGATCAGCCGTGACAGGTCGATTGCCGGCCGCACGCCCGTCACCGACGTGTTGAGGTTGACCAGATTGGCGCGGATCTCCGGCAACTCGACCTTGAAGCGGGCGAAATAGGCTTTTTCGAACAGCGCCTGCAACTCCTGCCTTGTCACCGATGAAGACGGCAGCGCCACGTTGATGATGTGGGTCTGGCCGACGAACTGCATGTCGGCAGAGTGCGTAACGCGGATCGTTTCCGGCTTCACCGCTTCCTTGCCGATCAGTTCCTCGCCTTCCCCGCGGTGACGTTCCAGCACCTCGCGAAGCCGGGCTTCATCAAGCACGGCGACCGGCTGGTTGATGGTGTTGACGAAGTCATGGCGCAGATCGGCCACGACGCAGCCGAGCGCGTTGGTGATGCCCGGACGGGCCGGCACCAGCACGCGGGGCAGGCCGAGTTCGCGCGCCAGCGCGGTTGCATGCAGCGGCCCGGCGCCGCCGAAGGCGAACAGCGCGAAATCACGCGGATCATGGCCGCGCGACACCGAGACCATGCGGATGGCGCCGGCCATTTTCATGTTGCCGAGCCGCAGGATTGCACCCGCCGCCTCGACGCCGGAGAGGCCGGTGGCCTTGCCTATTCTGTCTTCGAAGATGCCGGTGACGCGCTCGACGGTGACCGGATTTTCGACCGCCAGCAGTTTTTTCGGCGCCAGCCGTCCCAGCACCAGATTGGCATCGGTGATGGTCGGCTCCAAGCCGCCGCGGCCGTAGCAGATCGGACCGGGATTGGCGCCGGCACTTTCCGGGCCGATCTGGATCAGGCCGGCCGCATCAACGCGCGCGATCGAGCCGCCGCCGGCGCCGACCGTATGCACCGCCACCATCGGCACATGGATCGGCATCGCATATTCGATCTCGATCTCGTTGGAGACCGCCGGCTCGGCGTTGCGGATCAGCGCCACATCGGTCGAGGTGCCGCCCATGTCGTAGGTGACGAGGTTTTCAAAGCCGGCGCGCTTGCCCGTATAGGCGGCCGCGATGACACCCGAAGCCGGGCCTGACATCACGGTCTTGGCCGACTCGCGCGTGACGAAGCGGGCCGAGATCATGCCGCCATTGCCGTTCATGATCAGGAAGTCGCGGGCATAGCCCTTGGCAGCCAATTCCTTGCGCAGCCGCTCGACATAACGCTCGAGGATCGGCTGCACCGAGGCGTTCACCGCGGCGGTCACGCCGCGCTCGAATTCGCGGGCTTCCGACAGCAGCGCATGGCCAGTCGTGATGTAGCCGTTCGGCCAAAGCTCGGCGGCGATTTCGGCCGCGCGCCGCTCATGCGAAGGGTTGGCGTAGGAATGCAGGAAATGGATGACCAGGGACTCGCAGCCGGCCCCGATCAGCGTCTTCACGGCGTCGCGCATCTCGGCCTCGTCGAGCGGCGTGCGCACCGCGCCCGACGCCTCGACGCGCTCCGACACTTCGAGCCGGAGATCGCGCGGGATGATCGGAACGAAGCTTCCGGTCATGCCGTAGGGCTGCGGCCGTGTGCGGCGGCCAAGCTCGATCACGTCGCGAAAACCGCGCGTGGTGATCATGCCGGTTTTCGCCAGCCTGCGTTCCAGCACCGCATTGGTGGTGGTGGTCGTGCCATGCACGATGAGGTCGATGCCGTCTATGGCAAAGCCTGTGGCGCCCAGCGCTGAAACCACGCCGAACGCCTGGTTGTCGACCGTCGTCGGCGTCTTGGCGATATGCACCTTTCCGCCGTCATTTCCGTCGATCAAAATGAGGTCGGTGAAGGTTCCGCCAACATCGATGCCGGCAACGACGTCGCCTGCGGAATCCGGCTGCTTCACCGAAAAATTCTCTTTCATTGTCGAAATCCGAAATGGCGGAACTACGAATATGCCGCAGTTTGGAAAGCTGTTTTAGCGTGGTATCTTGACACAAATATCGTTTGTATACTAATAAATTTGGGACACAAGAGCTCACTGCTTTGGAGTGTGTGAACGGCTCGCCGGGACCTGAATGGTCTGGGCGCGCAGGAAACGGTTTGGCGCCCGCACAGGCGTGGGCAAGACAGAGTTGGATTGATGAACACCACATCCGCACTCAACACAGCCGGCGCCCGTCCGCTGCAGTTTCCGATTCCGGCCAATGTCTATGCCGAAACCGTCGTCTCGGTGAAGCATTACACCGACCGCCTGTTCTCGTTCCGCATCACCCGTCCGCAGTCGCTGCGCTTCCGCTCCGGCGAGTTCGTCATGATCGGGCTGCCCAATGCCGAAAAGCCGGTGTACCGCGCCTATTCGGTCGCCAGCCCGGCCTGGGACGAAGAGCTGGAATTCTTCTCGATCAAGGTGCCGGATGGTCCGCTGACCTCCGAACTGCAGAAGATCCAGGTCGGCGACACCGTCATCATGCGCCAGAAGTCGACCGGCACGCTGGTTGTCGACGCGCTGACCCCGGCAAAGCGCCTGTTCATGATCTCGACCGGCACCGGCATCGCGCCCTTCGCCAGCCTTCTGCGCGACCCCGATACCTACGAAAAATTCGATCAGGTCATCCTGACCCACACCTGCCGCGACAATGCCGAACTGACCTATGGCCAGGAACTGGTGGCCGCGCTCGAGAACGATCCCCTGATCGGCGAACTGACCGGCGGCCGCGTCACCCTCTACAATTCGACGACCCGCGAAGAATCGGCGCGCATGGGCCGCATCACGGCGCTGATCGGCTCGGGCAAGTTCTACGCCGACCTCGGCATCGAGAAGCTCAATCCGGAGACGGACCGCATCATGATCTGCGGCTCGATGCATATGCTGAAGGACGTCAAGGAAATGGCCGAAGGCCTCGGCTTCCATGAGGGCTCGCTCAGCCATCCCTCGACCTTCGTCGTCGAGCGCGCTTTCGTCGGCTGACATCAGCAGGCGCCTCGGCGCCTGCTTCTCGATTGGAATTTTGACCATGCGGTCAAAATTCAGCTGCTTTCGCCGCCTTTTTCCGCTATGACCGCTTGAAGGACTCGTGAAGCGATGCTTCACGGGCTATCTTCGGTGTGCGTCGCCTAAAGCCGCCGTGCGGTCCGGGAGCAACGACACGCACCACGACGTAAAATCGTCGAGCGAAAGGGCAGGAGATGAGCAGCACAATCCGCGAAGCCGATCTCGGCGCGTCCAAGGTCACGCCGCTGCCGGCACGTGCGGCCGCCAACACGCCCGTGCCGCAAAGCCACGGTATTGCCCGCAACACCGGCATGCGGCTCGATCTCGGCTTCATGGAATCGGTGCGCTCGGTCAACCGCTCGGCGCTGGAACGCAGGGTCGCCAGCCTCACAAAGCGGCGCTCGATCAAGGCTGACAACCAGGCAGCATGGCTGCTGCGCGCGGTCTCCTGCATGGATTTGACGACGCTGAATTCCAACGACACCGAAGAGCGCGTCCGCCGCCTGTGCGCCAAGGCGATCAACCCGTTCCGTCGCGACATCGTCGAGGGGCTTGGCATCGAGGGCGAGAAAATCCGCCCGGCAGCGGTCTGCGTCTATCATCCCTTCGTCGCGACGGCTGTTGATGCCGTGCGCGGCACCGGCATCCATGTCGCCGCCGTCTCCACCGCCTTCCCGCACGGCCTTGCGCCGCTGTCGACGCGCCTGCAGGAGATCGAGGCCTCGGTCCGCGACGGCGCCGACGAGATCGACGTGGTCATCCCGCGCGGCCTGGTCTTCGGCGCCAAATGGCAGGAACTCTACAACGAGATCGTCTCGATGCGCGAAGCTTGTGGTGATGCGCATTTGAAGGTCATTCTCGGCACCGGCGACCTCGCCACGCTGCGCAACGTCATGCTGGCCTCGATGGTGGCGATGATGGCGGGCGCCGATTTCATCAAGACCTCGACCGGCAAGGAAAGCGTCAACGCCACGCTGCCCGTTGGGCTGGCCATGGTGCGCGCCATCAGGGCCTATTTCGAGGAGACCGGCTTTCTCATCGGCTTCAAGCCGGCCGGCGGCATTTCCACCGCCAAGGCGTCGCTCGACTGGCTGGTGCTGATGAAGGAAGAACTCGGACGGCCATGGCTAGAACCGGATCTGTTCCGCTTCGGCGCCTCGAGCCTCTTGACTGACATCGAGCGTCAGCTCGAGCATCACCTGACCGGCCACTACTCGGCCAACCATCGCCACGCAATGGCGTGAGGTGGATGAAGGCCTTGAACGTCGAGTTCCTTCGCGCCCCCCTCTGTCCTGCCGGACATCTCCCCCACTTGGGGGGAGATTGGCTAACGTCGGCGATTTCGCCAATTGTCGACGTTTCAGAGCTGACAGGCGCGAATGCTGATCTCCCTTCTTGTGGGGGAGATGTCCGGCAGGACAGAGGGGGGCGCGACAAAGCGCCTGCCAAAACAAATATCCGGAGCGCGTCATGAACATCCTCGAACGCTACCACGCCATGGAATACGGCCCGGCGCCGGAAGCCCGCACCGAGGCCGATGCCTGGCTCGCCGCGCGCGACTTCGGCAAGGCGCTGTTCATCGACGGCGCCTGGAAGGCAGCAGGCGGCGGCAAGACTTTCGAGACCAGCGAACCCTCCTCCGGCAAGCTGCTGGCCAAGATCTCCGATGCCGGCGCCGCCGATATCGACGCAGCCGTCGCCGCAGCCACCAGGGCCTTACCGAAATGGTCGGCATCCTCGGGCTACCAGCGCGCAAAAGTGCTTTACGCCATTGGCCGCGCGATGCAGCGTCATCAGCGCCTGTTCGCAGTGCTTGAGTCAATCGACAACGGCAAGCCGATCCGCGAAAGCCGCGACATCGACGTGCCGCTGGCCATCCGCCATTTCATCCATCATGCCGGATGGGCGCAGGCGCTGGACAAGGATTTCCCCGGCCACAAGGGTGTCGGTGTCGTCGGCCAGATCATTCCGTGGAATTTCCCGCTGCTGATGCTGGCCTGGAAGATCGCGCCGGCCCTCGCCGCCGGCTGCACGGTGGTGCTGAAGCCGGCCGAATTCACCCCCCTCACGGCCATCCTGTTCGCTGAGATCTGCGAGCGCGCCGGCGTGCCCAAGGGCGTCGTCAACATCGTCCAGGGTGGACCTGAAGCGGGCGTCGCCATCGTCAACCATCCCGGCATCCAGAAGATCGCCTTCACTGGTTCCTCGGAAGTCGGCAAGATCATCAGGAAAGCCACGGCTGGATCGGGCAAGAAACTGTCTCTGGAGCTCGGCGGCAAGTCGGCCTTCATCGTCTTCGAGGACGCCGATCTCGACAGCGCCGTCGAAGGACTGGTCGACGGCATCTGGTTCAACCAGGGCCAGGTCTGCTGCGCCGGGTCACGGCTTCTGGTGCAGGAAGGCATTGCCGATGCGTTGATCGCCAAGGTCAAGGTCAGGATGAGCCGGCTTCGCGTCGGCAGCCCGCTCGACAAGAACACCGATATCGGCCCGCTGGTCGACGCCACACAGCTCGACCGCGTCAAGGGCCTGGTCGCAGAAGGCGCCAGACAGGGCGCCGTCTGCTGGCAGCCCGACGCAGTGCTGCCGTCTTCCGGCTACTACCACCTGCCGACGCTCGCCACCGGTGTTTCGCCGGCAAATATATTGGCGCAGGAAGAGGTGTTCGGTCCGGTTCTGGCCACCATGACCTTCCGCAACACCGAGGAAGCGATCGAGCTTGCCAACAACACGCGCTATGGGCTGGCCGCCTCGGTGTGGAGCGAAAACATCAATCTCGCGCTGCATGTCGCGCCGCAATTGAAGGCCGGCGTCGTCTGGGTCAACGGCACCAACATGTTCGACGCCGCCTGCGGCTTCGGCGGCTATCGCGAAAGCGGCTTTGGCCGCGAGGGCGGGCGCGAGGGCATGTTCGAATATCTCTCGGCAAAACTGCCGCTTGGTCCCGTGATCAAGCCGGCGACCTCTTCGGCGCAGCCCGTCGAGCAATCGGATGGCGGCGCCATCGATCGTACGGCCAAACTGTTCATCGGCGGCAAGCAGGTGCGGCCCGATGGTAATTATTCGCTTTCTGTCGCCACTGCCAGGGGCAAGCTGGCCGGCGAAGTCGGTCTCGGCAGCCGCAAGGACATCCGCGACGCCGTTGCCGCCGCCCGCGCCTGCAAGGCCTGGACGGAAGCGACCGCCTACAACCGTTCCCAGGTGCTCTTTTATCTCGCCGAAAACCTGTCCGGCCGCACCGGCGAATTTACCGCACGCTTGTCCGAACTGACCGGCGCCAACGCCAAGGCCGCGCGGGAGGAAGTGGAACAATCGATCGAGCGCCTGTTCCTCTATGCCGGCCTTGCCGACAAGTATGAGGGCAGGGTGCATCAGCCACCGGCCCGCGCCGTCACGCTCGCTTTGCACGAGCCGGTCGGCGTCCTCGGCATCGTCGCCCCGGACAGCGCGCCGCTGCTCGGCTTGATCTCCCTGATCGCACCTGCGCTTGCCATGGGCAACACGGTGGTGGCCGTGCCGTCGGAAAAATACCCGCTGCTTGCCACCGATCTCTACCAGGTGATCGAATATTCCGACGTTCCGGCAGGCGCCATCAACATCGTCACCGGCCGCACGGCGGAGCTTGCCGGCGTGCTGGCCAAGCATGACGATGTCGACGGGCTCTGGCTGTTTGCCGATGCCGACACTTGCGCCAAGGCGGAGGCCGATTCCATCGGCAATCTCAAGCGCGTCTGGACCGGCAACGGCCGCAGCCTCGACTGGGCGTCCGACGAGGCCGCCGGCGATGCCCTGCTGCGCCGCGCCGTCGAAGTGAAGAACGTCTGGGTGCCATACGGCGACTAATGCCGCCTGAAACGCGCTGTGCTTGAGCGAACCATGGCAACGTGACTCGTTGCCCGGTTGTCATACATGTTGTTGCATCAGAGCAAGCGATGTGCATTACATCGGCCGTCGCGAAGGTGATCGCGTTCGGGCTTGACGCCCGAACGTGTGTTCTTTAACCAGAAAAAACATTTGTTATTTTGGACTGATGGATTGTGCAGGCCGCATAGTCGCGCCTGTCTGGCACAGGACGCCCCGGTCAGCCGGCATTAAATCGGGCCGAGAAGTGGCCAAAGAGGGCGAGGAGAAACGCATGGCGGATCTGGCAGGCAAGGTCGTTGTCGTCACGGCGGCGGCGCAAGGCATCGGCAGGGCGAGCGCATTGGCCTTCGCCAAGGCAGGCGCCGTCGTGCACGCCACCGACATCAACGAGGCGCTGCTGGCCGAACTCGCCAAGACCTCCGGCATCAAGACCCGCAAGCTCGACGTCCTCAACGATGATGCCGTCACGTCGGGCTTCGCCGAAATCGGCCGCGTCGACGTGCTGTTCAACTGCGCCGGCTTCGTTCATTCCGGGTCCATCCTCGAGATGAAGGATGCCGATCTCGACTTCGCCTTCAACCTCAATGTCCGCGCCATGATCCGCACCATTCGGGCGGTACTGCCCGGCATGCTGGAGCGCGGCGATGGCTCGATCATCAACATGTCGTCCGTCGCCGGCGCCGGCAAGGGCGTGCCCAACCGCTTCGCCTATGGCGTCTCCAAGGCGGCCGTGATCGGTCTCACCAAGGCGGTTGCCGCGGACTATGTCGCCAAGGGCATTCGCTGCAACGCCATCTGCCCCGGCACCGTCGAGAGCCCGTCGCTGCAGGACCGCATGCATGCGCAGGGCGATTACGACGCGGCCCGCGCAGCCTTCATTGCCCGCCAGCCGATGGGCCGTCTCGGCACGCCCGAGGAAATCGCCGATCTTGCGGTTTATCTGGCCGGTGCCACGTACACCTCAGGGCAGGCCTATAATATCGACGGCGGCTGGTCGATCTGAGCAATAGCCTTGATCCGCAGGTCCAGGCTCGAACAGTTCTAAAGTCCGGCTTGCCCCAGGTCGGGTCCGATAGCCAGAGTCCGCCCAGTCATCGCTTGGCGGAGCGAGTTTTGAAAACGGCCTTGGGCCACAATTTGGAGAGCAAGATGAAACTGCTGCGCTATGGCGAGATAGGGAGCGAACGCCCCGGCCTGCTCGATGCGGATGGAACGATCCGCGATCTTTCGGGTCATGTCGCCGACATTGCCGGCAAGGCGCTCGATCCGGCGTCGCTCGAGACATTGTCGAAGCTCGATCCGAACTCGCTGCCGGCGGTTTCCGGCAAGCCGCGCCTCGGCGCCTGCGTCGCCGGCACCGGCAAGTTCATCTGCATCGGCCTGAATTATTCCGACCACGCCGCCGAAACCGGCGCCGCCGTGCCGCCGGAGCCGATCATCTTCATGAAGGCGAGCTCGGCCATCGTCGGTCCCGACGATGATGTGCTGATCCCGCGCGGCTCGGAAAAGACCGACTGGGAGGTTGAACTCGCCGTGGTCATCGGCAGAAAAGCCAAATACGTCACCGAAGCCGAGGCGCTGGATTATGTCGCCGGCTATGCCGTTGCCCATGACGTGTCCGAGCGAGCCTTCCAGGCCGAGCGCCAGGGCCAGTGGACCAAGGGCAAGAGCTGCGACACGTTCGGTCCGACCGGGCCGTGGCTTGTCACCAAGGACGAGGTTGCCGATCCGCAGAACCTCAAAATGTGGCTGACGGTCAACGGCAAGACGATGCAGAACGGCTCGACCAGGACCATGGTCTACGGCGTCGCCTATCTCGTTTCCTATCTCAGCCAGTTCATGTCGCTGCATCCTGGCGACATCATCTCCACCGGCACCCCGCCCGGCGTTGGGCTGGGCATGAAGCCGCCCGTGTTCCTGAAGCCCGGCGATGTGGTGGAACTGGGCATCGAGGGGCTAGGCCAGCAGAAGCAGACCTTCAAGGCGGATGCCTAGCCGCCTCTTCCCTTAGAGCGTTTCACCGTTTGCCGGCGAAACGGTCTATCTCTTTGTTTGCCGGGCGGCTGGCGCCTCTTGTCAGCGCCAGCCCAGAGCCGGCGCGACGTGCTTCAGGATCGCCTCGATGACGTGGGCGTTGTACTCGACGCCAAGCTGGTTGGGGACGGTCAGAAGCAGCGTGTCGGCCTCGGCGATCGCTTCGTCCTCTTTCAGCTGATCGATCAGCACATCGGGCTCCGCGGCATAGGAGCGGCCGAAGACGGCAAGCTTCTCAGGCTCGATATAGCCGAAATGATCTTCGCTGCTGCCGCCGCCGAAATAGGCGCGGTCGCGGTCGTTCACCAGCGCAAAGATGCTGCGGCTGACCGACACGCGCGGCTCGCGTGTGTGGCCGGCCGCCTTCCACGCCGCGCGATAGGCGCGGATCTGTTCGGCCTGCTGGATGTGGAGCGGCTGGCCGCCCTCATCGAACTTCAGCGTCGAACTTTGCAGGTTCATGCCGAGCTTGCCCGCCCATTCGGCGGTGGCGTTGGTAGCGGCGCCCCACCAGATCCGGTCGCGCAGGCCGGCCGAGAATGGCTCGAGCCGCAGCATTCCCGGAGGATTGGGGAACATCGGCCGCGGATTGGGTTGCGCGAAACCTTCGCCGCGCAGCACATTCAGGAAAACCTCGGCATGATTGCGCGCCATGTCGGCATCGCTTTTGCCGTCCTGCGGCACGTAGCCGAAGTAGCGCCAGCCGTCGATCACCTGCTCCGGCGAACCGCGGCTGATGCCAAGCTGCAGCCGGCCACCGGCGATCAGGTCGGCAGCACCCGCATCCTCGGCCATATACAGCGGATTCTCATAGCGCATGTCGATGACGGCGGTGCCGATCTCGATGCGGCTGGTGCGGGCGCCGACCGCGGCCAGAAGCGGAAACGGCGAAGCGAGCTGGCGGGCAAAATGATGGACGCGGAAATAGGCGCCGTCCGCGCCCAGCTCCTCGGCGGCGACGGCCAGGTCGATCGACTGCAGCAGCGCGTCGGACGCCGAGCGCGTCTGGGATTGCGACGAGGGCGACCAATGGCCGAAGGAAAGAAAGCCGATCTTCTTCATGCGCGCATCCTGTTCTTTGATTCCAGTTGCCTACTTCGTCGCCCACGCGATCGGGTTCAATCGACACTGACACAACGCAGTGTCAATGCCGCCGGCCCTTGACGGTTTCGCGACGATACCCATCGGTGCGCAAAGGACCAAGGCCATGGTCCCCGGCGATGCCTTGCGCGACCGCGTCAGCATCTGCCGCGGCGCTTTTGGGGCCAAATGAACCAACCAAAGGCGTTGTACCGCAAACTCCATTCGCTTCAGAGCCCGGTTTTGAAATCTTCTCGCTCATTTAATTCTACAAAATCGGTAGGCTTAATGCGGATAGTGCGTTTGCGAGAAGGAGCCTCGGATGTCAAAAAAGCTGGTGGTGGGGTTGTCCGGCAACCTGACCCGTCCGTCCAAGACGAAGGCATTCGTCAGCCACATCGCCGGTGAGGTGGCGAGCCGGGCCGGCTCGGCTTTGAGCGTTTTCGACATCGAGGATCTCGGCCCGTCCTTTGCGCCTGCAAGACAGCTTGGCGATCTCGATCCGGCGGCGCGCGGTATTATCGAGCAGCTGCTCGGCGCCGACGTGCTGGTGGTCGGCTCCCCGACCTTCAAGGGCAGCTACACCGGGCTGTTCAAGCACTTCTTCGACCTGCTCGACCCGTCGTCGCTGCGCGGCAAGCCGATCATCCTGGCGGCAACAGGCGGCGGCGAGCGTCATTCGCTTGTCGTCGAACATCAGTTGCGGCCGTTGTTCGGCTTCTTCGAGGCGCAGACCCTGCCGACCGCGATCTACGCCTCGGACAAGGACTTTGCCGATGGCGTGCTGGTGTCAGAGGCAGTCAAGGCGCGAGCCCGGCAGGCGGTCGCCGAGGCATGCCGGGTGGCCGGCGTGCCCTACAGCGTCGTCCTTGCCGCCTGAAACCACGATCCGCGACGCAATATTCCATCCCGCATAGACCAGAAGGACGCCTGCAATGACTCGAGCCAGCAAGTCCGATAGCAGGCCGCGGCAGATCAAGCTCGGCGCTTTCCTGCCCGGCGGCGGGCAGCATATCGCCGCCTGGCGTCATCCCGATGCGCCGGCCGACGGCGCCACCAATTTCGAGTTCCACAAGCAGCTGGCGCTGACCGCCGAGCGCGGCCTGTTCGACGCCTATTTCCTGGCCGACAATCTGACGGTCGGCCTCGGCGCCCGCGAGGGCGGCAACGCCAAGATCGCCGGCTTCGAGCCGGTGACGCTGTTTGCGGCGCTGGCGCCGCTGACGACGCATCTCGGCTTCATCGCAACGGCGTCCACCACTTATGAGGAGCCTTACACGCTGGCGCGCAAATTCGCTTCGCTCGACCTGTTGTCGAACGGCCGCGCCGGCTGGAACGTGGTGACCTCGGCCGGCGACGAAACGGCACGCAATTTCAACCGCGACGTCCAGCCCAGCCATGCCGAGCGCTATGCCAGGGCGCATGAGCATGTCGAGACGGTCAAGGCGCTGTGGGACAGCTGGGAGGATGACGCCTTCATCCGCGACAAGCAGTCGGGCCGTTTCTACGACAAGGACAGATTGCACGACATCGACCACAAGGGCGAGCATTTCAGCGTCAAGGGTCCGCTCAACGTGCCGCGCCCGGTGCAAGGACATCCGGTTGTCGTACAAGCGGGGCAGTCGGAAGACGGCCGTGGGCTTGCCGCGCACTCGGCCGAGGTCATCTTCACCGCCCATCAGAAGCTTGAGACGGCGCAGGAATTCTATCGCGACATCAAGGCGCGCGTGGCTGAAGTCGGCCGCGATCCCGACCAGGTGCTGATCATGCCGGGCGTCGCGCCCTTCGTCGGCCGCACCGAGGACGAGGCCCGTGCCAAATACCAACAGCTTAACGACCTTATCCTGCCCGAGGACGGTGTTGCGCTGCTCAACGGGCTTGCCGGCCAGACGCTCGACATCAGGGGCTATCCGCTCGACGGCCCGTTGCCGCCGAGCAAGGAAACCGAAGGCATGAAAAGCCGCCAGGCGCTGATCCGGCAGATTGCCGACGAGCACAACTTCACCATACGCCAGCTTTACCAATGGGTAGCGACGGCGCGCGGCCACTACACCATCGTCGGCAGCGTCACGCAGGTCGCCGACCAACTGGAAGAATGGTTTACCAGCGAGGCGGCCGACGGCTTCAACATCCTGCCGCCCTGGCTGCCCGGCGCGCTCGACGATTTCGTCGATCTGGTCATTCCCGAACTGCAGCGGCGCGGCCTGTTCCGCACGGCTTACGAAGGCCGCACGTTGCGCGAGAACCTCGGCCTCAGGCGGCCGGAAAATCCATGGACCGTCGCTCGCTCGACCGTCCTTGCCGCCGAATGATCCGCGTAGCCGAAGGGGTGAAACAATGACATTGCAGCACATCGATCGGCAAATCACGGTTCGCCGCAGTGGTGGCGAAACCGGGCTCGGCACCGACTTCCTGCGCCTCGGCGGCCGGGCTGCTGTTCGCTTCCTGAAGCGCTACGGCGTGCTTGCCGGCTTCCTGGCGCTCTGGCAGGTGGCGAGCAGCGTCGGATGGGTCAACGCGGCGGTGCTGCCGCCGATCGACATGATCGTCGAAGCGCTCTGGAAGGGGCTTGCCGGCGGCAGCCTGCTCGGCGACATCGCCATCAGCCTGCAGCGCGCCGGCATCGCCTTTGCCGCAGCCGTCGCCGTCGCCATTCCGCTCGGCCTGTTCATGGGCCAGGTGCGCCCGGTCGAAACCGCGCTCGATCCGATCCTGCAGGTGTTCCGGCAGACCTCTGCACTGGCGCTCTACCCGGTGTTCATCCTGCTCTTGGGACTTGGCGAGACCTCGAAGATCTTCGTCATCTTCTGGGCGACGCTGTTTCCGCTGCTGCTCAACACCACCAGCGGCGTCAAGGAAGTCGATCCCAAGCTGCTTGAAATGGCGCGCGTCTATGGTGCGAGCCGGCTCACCGTGTTTCGCCGCGTCGTACTGCCGGGCGCCGTGCCGTCGATCTTCGTCGGCTTGCGGCTGAGCGCCACCACGGCGCTGCTGCTGCTGATCGCGTCCGAGATGATCGGTGCCAACAAGGGCATCGGCTTCCAGGTGATGAACGCGCAGTACAATTTCCAGATCCCGCTGATGTTTGCGGCAATCGTCATCCTCGCCGGGCTTGGCCTGATCGCCAACCACGCATTGGTCACCCTGCAGCGGCGGCTCTGTCGCTGGAGCAATCCTGTCAACTGAGCAGTCCGCCCCTCACCGTTTACCTCACAAGGACCCGATCATGAAAATCACCCGCCGTTCGCTGCTTGCCGGCGCGCCGCTTGCCGCCGGCCTCATCGCCGCCGGCCTGCCGCGCCTGGCCTTTGCGCAAGCCGCAGCCGTCAAGTTCCGCTACCTCGCCAGCCGTGGCAGCATCTCCCCGCATGAGCTGGCCGACGAGCTCGGCTACTTCAAAGGGCTCGGCGTCGAGCTGGAGAATGTCGGCTATTCCTCGGGTGGACCGGAATCGCTGTTTGCGCTGTCTTCCGGCAGCGTCGACATCGGCTCGGCCGCCACCGCGGCGGTGATCAACTCGATCTCCGGCGGCAACGACTTCGTCGCGGCGTATCCGAGCAACGGCATCAACAAGGATGTGAAGAGCGTCTTCTACGTGCTGGAAGACAGCCCGATCAAATCGATCGCCGACATTGCCGGCAAGACCATCTCGGTCAACACGCTCGGCGCTCATCTCGACTATACGGTGCGTGAGGCCCTGCACAGCGTCGGCCTGCCGCCGACCGCCGCCAACCTCATTGTCGTGCCCGGCCCGCAGCTTGAGCAGACGCTGCGCTCGCGCCAGGTCGACATTGCCGGCCTCGGCTACTGGCAGGCGACCTTTGCCGGCGCGCTGGTCGCCAACGGCGGCGTGCGCGGCGTGTTCGACGACACCCAGGTGCTCGGCGAACTCGCCGGCGGCTTCGTCGTACTCAGGCGCGACTTCATTGCCGCCAACCCGGATGCGGCGCGCAACTTCGTCGAACAGTCGGCGCGCGCCTCGGACTGGTCGCGCCAGAACCCGGACGAAGCCCGCAAGGTGCTGGCCACTATCCTCGACAAGCGCGGCGAAAACGGCGATCTCGCCCGCTACTGGACCGGCTTTGGTCTGCGCGAAGGTGCGCAGGCGACCGATCGCGACATCGACTTCTGGGTCGCCGTGCTGGAGCGAGACGGCCGTCTGGCCAAGGGCAAGCTGAAAGCCGCCGACATCCTGTACCGGCCCGGCGAAACCAAGATCAACTGAGCTTTGAAATAGCTGAGAGACAAGATGGCCGGTTCCAACCGTGGCGGAGAGGTCTCGATCCGCGACCTGTCCAAATCCTTCAGCCTCGGCGGGCGCCAGCTTGCCGTGCTGCGGACGCTCAACCTCGACATTCGTTCGGGGGAATGCCTGGTCATCGTCGGCGCCAGCGGCTCCGGCAAGACCACGCTGCTGCGTATTCTGGCCGGGCTGGAGGCGGCCGACAGCGGCGGTGTCGCGATCGACGGCCAGCCGGTGCATGGCGTCGGCGCCGAGCGTGCCGTGATCTTCCAGGAACCGCGGCTGCTGCCGTGGCTGAGCGTGCTCGGCAATGTCGCCTTCGGCCTCGAAGTGCGCGGTGTTCCCAAGAGGCAGGCCGAGGAACGCGCCCGCTTCTACGTCGCCCTGGTCGGCCTTGCCGAATTCGCCGATGCTTTTCCGAGCCAGCTTTCCGGCGGCATGGCGCAGCGCGTCGGCATCGCCCGGGCGCTCACCGTGCAGCCCGAGATCCTCCTGCTCGACGAGCCGCTGGGGGCCCTGGACGCCATGACCAAGATAGGCATGCAGGAGGAACTGGCGCGCATCTGGAGCGAGGAGAACGTCACGATGGTGATGGTCACCCACGATCTGGAGGAGGCGATCTATCTTGCCGACCGGGTGCTGATCCTGCCCAAGGAGAAAGGCGGCGCGGCGCGGTTGATCGACATCGACCTGCCACGCCCGCGCGAGCGCAGCGAGAGCCGCTTCGTGCGCTATCGCGAAGAACTGCTGCGCGAATTCGGCCTGCACTGATCGGGGAAGGGGCCAGCCGTGGCTCCCCCGGAAGATTAGCTCTCGCGATTATTGCTTGGTGAACGTGCCCGTATAGGTTCGGTCGGCAAGCCCATAGGTGACGGCCAGCGTTCCGTCCGCCTGAATGACCGCGCTGACGTCCGCGCCATTGGGAAGGCGCCGCAGTTTCAACGTGTTGCCGAAAATCTTGCCTTCGCCGTCGGCCACGCCCGGTTTGTTGTCGGCGACATCGCCCCAGGCATAGGTGGCGGTGACATTGCCGCCGCGCGTAATCGTCAGCACGGCGAGCTTGCCGTCATACATCCCGTCCAGCTGTCCGCCCCATATGCCGGAAAACGCGACATATTTGGCCGGGACGCCTTCGCCGGGCGGCATAACCCGCACGGATGGATCGAGAACCGCCGCACCATCAGGAGCAGAGATCGCGGCAGGGGCCATGGGCTGAGGTGCGGGCGCTGGCGGCCGCGATGATGGTTCAGGCGCCGACTGGCAGGCGACAAGCATGAATGCCGCGAAACCGAGCGTCGGAAAGAGACTGTTTGGTGGAGCCAATCGGGATCGAACCGACGACCTCTTGAATGCCATTCAAGCGCTCTCCCAACTGAGCTATGGCCCCACTCCGGCAGTCAGCCGTCGCCGTTGCCGGCGAGAGGTCCGGCGCGGGTTTCAGGACCGCGCCGTTTAGTGCAGGCGGCTTCTAACCCCGCCTTCCCTGAAGATCAAGCCTTCGAGGCCCGCTTTTTCATCATAGCCCGTGAACGCCGCTAAATGCATGCGTTCGAAGCGTTCCTAGACTTCGTCGTCGTCGTCGCCGACGCCGATCATGTCGGCGACGTCGTCGTCTTCTTCCTCTTCGTCGGCAAGGAAAGTATCGTCCTCATCGTCGCCTAGATCGACATCGTCCTCGTCGTCGCCCAGGTCGGGAAGCTCGTCGCCGGCCTTGACGTCTTCGTCGGCCTCTTCAAGCGAGACGACTTCAACGCCTTCTTCTTCCTCGGCGTCCACTTCCTTCTCGGCCACTTCCTCTTCCTCTTCGAGGGCGGCGATCTTGCCGTCCTCGAAATAGGAACGCGGATACGTCTTGCCCGTATAGGGCGAGACGATAGGGTCCTTGTTCAGGTCGTAGAATTTTCGGCCCGTTTCAGGGTCGACACGCTTTGTGCCAAGTTCGTTTTTTGCCACGTCAAGCCTCGTCAGTAAAAGAGTGGTCCCCTTAACCACAGTTTACCGCGCTGTCAAAGCGAAAAGCCGGCGTCACAAAACCAAGCACTGAAAGGCCTCGCGCCAAGCGACGACCATGGGGATGACCATTCGTGCCCGCCGTGATACGAGACCGCCGCAACAAATGAAAAGCGCCGGTGCGCCGGCATTCCGTCCAGGGAAATTCCATGTCTCACGCCGCCGCTGCCAAGCCGGCCACCGCCCGCAAATCATCCGCCCTTTCCGGCACCGCTCGCGTGCCGGGCGACAAGTCGATTTCGCACCGTTCCATGATGTTCGGCGGCCTTGCCTCCGGCGAAACCCGCGTCACCGGCCTGCTCGAAGGCGAGGATGTGATGCGCACGGCGGCCGCCATGAAGGCGATGGGCGCGCATATCGAGAAGCGCGGCGCCGAGTGGGTGATCCGCGGCACCGGCAATGGCGCGCTGCTGCAGCCGGAAGGCCCGCTCGATTTCGGCAATGCCGGTACCGGCTCCCGCCTCACAATGGGCCTCGTCGGCACTTACGACATGGAAACGACCTTCATCGGCGACGCATCGCTGTCGGGACGGCCGATGGGCCGCGTGCTCGAACCCTTGCGCCAGATGGGCGTGCAGGTGCTGAAGGCGACGCCGGGCGACCGCATGCCGATCACGCTGCATGGGCCGAAACACGCCGCACCCATTACCTACCGCGTGCCGATGGCCTCGGCGCAGGTGAAGTCGGCCGTGCTGCTGGCAGGCCTCAACACGCCCGGCATCACCACCGTGATCGAACCGGTGATGACGCGCGATCATACCGAAAAGATGCTTAGGGGATTTGGCGCCAATCTCTCGGTCGAGACCGACGAGCGCGGCGTGCGCCACATCTTCGTCGAGGGCCAGGGCAAATTGACGGGGCAGACCATCGCCGTGCCCGGCGACCCCTCCTCGGCCGGCTTCCCGCTGGTCGCGGCACTGATCGTGCCGGGTTCGGACATCGTCATCGAGAACGTGCTGATGAACCCCACCCGCACCGGCCTGCTTCTAACGTTGCAGGAAATGGGCGGCCAGATCGACATCTTGAACCCGCGCAATGCCGGCGGCGAGGATGTTGCCGATCTGCGCGTGCGCTACTCCGAGCTCAAGGGCGTCACCGTGCCGCCCGAGCGGGCGCCGTCGATGATCGACGAATATCCGGTGCTGGCGGTTGCCGCGAGCTTCGCCGAGGGCGAGACGTTGATGCAGGGGCTGGAAGAGTTGCGGGTGAAGGAATCCGACCGACTGGCAGCGGTTGCCAATGGGCTGAAGCTCAACGGCGTCGACTGCACCGAAGGCGAAGCTTCGCTCGCGGTGCGCGGAAAGCCCGGCGGCAAGGGGCTGGGCGGCCATCCTAATGGCCAGGACACGACGGTGCAGACGCATCTCGACCATCGTATCGCCATGAGCTTCCTGGTGATGGGACTGGCAACGGAAAAGCCGGTAACCATCGACGACGCCGCCATGATCGCGACGAGTTTCCCGGAGTTCATGGGTCTGATGACGGGGCTCGGTGCGGAGATCGGGTAGGTTGATGCCAAGCGCAAAGCAAGCAGAGATGTCGGCGGGACAGCGCCCCCCTCTGTCCTGCCGGACATCTCCCCCTCAAGGGGGGAGATCGGCCGTCACAGCGGCTTTCGCCAGTTTTCGAAATTGCAGGAAAGAGTGGGGCGCAGAAGCTTCTGATCTCCCCCCTGGAGGGGGAGATGTCCGGCAGGACAGAGGGGGGCGCGAAGGATCGCGGCGTCTGTCTTTTTCATCGAGCCTTTCGATCGTGTTGGCCCGCCAATGACCTTCACCATCGCCATCGACGGTCCCGCCGGCGCCGGCAAAGGCACGCTGGCCCGACGTCTGGCCGACCACTACCGCCTCAACCTGCTCGACACCGGCCTCACCTACCGCGCCGTCGCCTATGCGTTGATCCGGCACGCGCTGCCACTCGACAATGTCTCGGCAGCCGAAACCGCCGCACGCCAGGTCGATCTGGCAAAGCTCGACCGTGCGGTGCTGTCGGCGCATGCGGTTGGCGAGGCGGCCTCGAAGGTCGCGATTTACCCTACCGTCCGGCGCATCCTGGTCGAAAAGCAGCGCGATTTCGCCAGGACACCGCCAGGCGCGGTGCTCGACGGGCGCGACATCGGCACGGTCGTGTGCCCTGACGCCGACATAAAGCTCTATGTGACGGCGAGCGCCGAAGTGCGGGCGCAGCGCCGGCTGGCCGAGATCGAAAGCATCGGCGGCACCGCCGATTTCGCCGAAATCCTTGCCGATATTGTGCGCCGCGACGAGCGCGACATGGGCCGCGCCGACTCGCCGCTGAAGCCGGCGGCGGACGCGCACTTGCTTGATACCTCCGAAATGGCTATAGAGGCCGCGTTTCTAGCGGCCAATGCGATCATCGACGACGCCCTGGCCAAGAGAGACAAAGCCTGATCCAGGGTTTTCCCGCTCCACCGATTGCCGGAAGCGAAGAAAATAGCCATATCGGGCACGAACCAGCCTGCCAGCATTCTTCATGCGCCGGAATTGCCGCTTAGGCGGCCCAGGGCTTTTGTAGCCCGGAACGCCGGCAGGCCAACGCAACGCTAACCCACGGCGCCCGTCCCGCTTCAGATGCGGGGCACTCCAGGAGAAAATATGTCAGCTGCAAATCCCACTCGCGACGATTTCGCGAGCCTGCTCGAAGAATCATTTACCACCGGTCACTCCGGCGAAGGTCAGGTCGTCAAGGGCACGATCCTGGCGATCGAAAAAGACATGGCCATCATCGATGTCGGCCTCAAGGTCGAAGGCCGCGTGCCGCTGAAGGAATTCGGCGTCAAGGGCAAGGACTCGACGCTCAAGGTCGGCGACACGGTCGAGGTCATGGTCGAGCGCATCGAAAACGCGCTGGGCGAAGCCGTCCTGTCGCGCGACAAAGCCCGCCGCGAAGAGAGCTGGGTCAAGCTCGAAGAGAAGTTCACCAAAGGTGAGCGCGTCGAAGGCGTCATCTTCAACCAGGTCAAGGGCGGCTTCACTGTCGACCTCGACGGCGCCGTGGCCTTTCTGCCGCGCAGCCAGGTCGATATCCGCCCGATCCGCGATGTCTCCCCGCTGATGCACAACCCGCAGCCCTTCGAGATCCTCAAGATGGATCGCCGCCGCGGCAACATCGTTGTGTCGCGCCGCACCGTGCTCGAGGAAAGCCGCGCCGAACAGCGTTCGGAAATCGTGCAGAACCTCGAAGAGGGCCAGGTTGTCGAAGGCGTCGTCAAGAACATCACCGATTACGGTGCGTTCGTCGACCTCGGCGGCATCGATGGCCTGCTGCATGTCACCGACATGGCGTGGCGCCGCGTCAACCATCCGACCGAAATCCTCAACATCGGTCAGACGGTCAAGGTGCAGATCATCCGCATCAACCAGGAAACCCACCGCATCTCGCTCGGCATGAAGCAGCTCGAGAGCGATCCGTGGTCCGAGATCGGCACCAAGTTCCCGATCGGCAAGAAGATCAAGGGTACCGTCACCAACATCACCGACTACGGCGCGTTCGTCGAGCTGGAGCCGGGCATCGAAGGCCTCATCCACGTTTCGGAAATGTCGTGGACCAAGAAGAACGTGCACCCCGGCAAGATCCTGTCGACGACGCAGGAAGTCGACGTGGTCGTGCTCGAGGTCGATCCGGCCAAGCGCCGCATCTCGCTCGGCCTCAAGCAGACGCTGGAAAACCCGTGGCAGGCTTTTGCCGCGAGCCATCCGGTCGGCAGCCAGGTCGAGGGCGAGGTCAAGAACAAGACCGAGTTCGGCCTGTTCATCGGCCTTGAAGGCGACGTGGACGGCATGGTGCACCTTTCCGACCTCGACTGGACCCGTCCGGGCGAGCAGGTCATCGAAGAGTACAATCGCGGCGACATGGTCAAGGCGCAGGTGCTCGACGTCGACATCGACAAGGAGCGCATCTCGCTCGGCATCAAGCAGCTGGCCAAGGATACGGTCGGCGAAGCGGCGACTTCAGGCGAACTGCGCAAGAACGCGGTGGTCACCTGCGAAGTCACCGGCATCAAGGATGGCGGTCTGGAAGTGCGGCTGGTCGACAGCGGCATCGAGACCTTCATCAAGCGCAACGACCTCAGCCGTGACCGTGACGAGCAGCGCCCCGAGCGCTTCTCGGTCGGCCAGAAGCTGGACGCCCGCGTCATCGCCTTCGACAAGAAGACCCGCAAGCTGCAGGTCTCGATCAAGGCGCTGGAAATCGCGGAAGAGAAGGAAGCCGTCGCACAGTACGGCTCTACCGACTCCGGCGCTTCGCTGGGCGACATCCTTGGCGCCGCGCTGAAGAAGCAGGGCAGCTAAGCCGCTTCGCGCGCAGCGCGTAAGCCGCTTCGCGCAAGCGTAAACCTCGGCTGCGCCTCACGCGCGGCTTGAACAAGAAGACCCGCGGGCCGCAAGGCTCGCGGGTTTTTTCATGCTCGGCGACGCGGTTGGCACAAGACAAAGACGGCGGAACCCCTTCAATTCCGCATGCGCGGCTGTAGGCTCGGCTGTCGTTGCAGACGTAAACACGGAAGTCCGGCCCTTCGGGCAACGGAGAAGCATGCGCGATGAAGGTCGTCGAACTCTATCGCTATCCGGTCAAGAGCCTGCGCGGCCATGCCGTGCCGAGCGCCGACATCGAGACAATGGGCATGGAAGGCGACCGCCGCTGGATGGTCGTCGACAAGGATGGGCAGTTCCTCACCATTCGCCAGATACCTGATATGACGACGATCGACGTCGAGCATCGCGGAACGGGCATCCTGTTGAAACATGACAGGCATGGCTCGCACTTCGTCGAGGCACCGGCTCCCGGCACCGCGCTCCGGCAAGTCAAGATCTGGAAGGATATGGTTGCCGCGCGGCCGGGCGATCCGGCCGCCGGCGCCTATCTCTCGGCTATTCTTGGCCGGCCTGTCGATCTCGTCTATTTCGACGATCCGCAAAACCGGCCGGTCGATGCGAAATTCGGCCAGCCCGGCGATTTCGTCGGCTTTGCCGACGGTTTTCCGCTGCTGATCGCCACGACAGGCTCGCTGAACCATCTGAACAGCCATCTTGCCAGGCCAATCGAGATGGCGCGGTTCCGGCCAAACATCGTCGTCGACGCAGACGGCGCATGGCTCGAAGACAGCTGGAAGACGATCGGCATCGGCGCTGTCGAGTTGCGCATCGCAAAGCCCTGCTCGCGCTGCGTCATCACCACCCGAGATCCGTTGAGCGGCGAGCAGCCGGACCCGCGCGAGCCGTTGCAGACGCTTGGCAAACTCCACCGCTCCGCCAAGGGCGGCATCATTTTCGGCCAGAATGCCATTCCCAACAACGCCGGCACGATCGCCATCGGCGACGCAGTCGAGGTCGTGGAAGTGGGGTCTCGAACCTGACGTAGTCGCAGGCCTTCTAGTCTAATGCCGTGGAGGCGTCGGCGGTCGCCATGATTGAATGGCCAACCTCCGCTGTAGATCAGGCGAGGTCGGCAAAGGCCGCCATCGGAAGCCAAACCAAATGAGCCGCTCTGCGCGGCGGAACTTCAGGCGCGGCCGTAGAGCGGCACCAGCGTGCCGCTCATTGCCAGATTGGCGGGTGATGCCAGATAGGCGATTGCCTCGGCGGCGGCTTCGAGGCTGACCCATTTGCCGAAATCGGCGTCCGGCATATCGGCGCGGTTGGCCGGCGTATCGAGCGTCGAAGGCGCAACCGCATTGACCAGGATACCCTTGCCTTTCAGCTCTTCGGCCATCGCCACGGTCATCGCTGCCACCGCCGCTTTGCTGGCGCTATAGGCGACCATGCCGGCACCCCGGCGCGGGTCGAGCCCGGCGCGTGCCGTGACATTGACGATGCGGCCCGCTGTGTTCGAGCCCAGCATGGAGCGCACCGCAGCGCGGCAGCACAGAAAGGCGGTGCGGGCGTTGGTGTCCATCATTTCGGCAAAGGATGCGGATTCGATCTTCTCGACCGGGGCTGCGGCAAAGCCGCCGGCCAGATGGATGGAGGCCCACAATTCGGGGACGCTGTCATAGAAGGCATCGACCTTGGCAGGATCGGCGAGATCGACATTGTGCGCCAGCCGGACGCGATCATGGGCCGCGAAGGGGAAATGCGAGGGGGCCGACGCGTGGGCATTCGGCACATGGCAGATCGCGCCGTCCCCCAGCAATTTGCCGACGACCGCGGCACCCAGCGCCCCGGTGCCACCGGTCACCACGATATGCTTGCCCTGAACTGTTTCCGTCATCCTGGACGCTCCTGTCGTTTCTTATGATTATGTCGCTTGTCGTGCCGCGCCGACGCAGAGCGTCGCGCCTTTTGCACGATCACTCAACCGACATCTCGACATGGCAGTTGTTGCGTCTTTGCATCGCTCGAAGTCGCCGACCGCCCCTTCCGACCCCCGCGCATGGACGTACGGCGCGCGACCAGGCGTCAGTCGATGGTGATTTCGATGACGTGCGGCAGTCTGGTTGCGCGTGCGCGTTTGAGCGCATCGGCGAGACCGGCAGTACCGGCAAGCCGCTCGGCTGATATGCCGTAGGCCTCGGCCAGCTTGCAGAAATCCGGCGGCGCCGGGGACACGCCGACCGGCTCGACGCCGACATCGAGCATCGACGTTTCGATCTCGCGATAGCCTCTGTTGTTCCAGACGACGAAGATGACCGGTGCGGGTGCATCGAGCGCCGCGCCCAGCTCCGGCAAGGTGAACTGGAAGCCGCCGTCGCCGGTGAGGCAAACCACCGGCACGCCGGGCATGGCGAGCGCTGCGCCGATCGCCGCCGGCGGCCCGTAGCCGAGCGCGCCGAAACCGGTGGCGGCGTTGAACCAGCCGCCTGGCCGGTCATGGTCGTAATAGAGATTGGCGGCGTAGATCGGCTGCGTGGAATCGCCGACGATGATGGCGCCCGGCAGTGCGTCGCGGATGGTTTCCACCGCACGCACCTGCGCGGCATAGGCCGGGCTGAGCTCGGCAAAGGCCGCCTTTCTCGACGCGGCTGCGCGGCTCTCGCCGTCCTTCGCTGCGGCATGATCAGGGTGGAGCGCGCCTAGCAGTGCACCAAGTGCCTCCGCGCAATCGGCCTGGATGCCGACGCTCACCGGGCGGCGGGCGAGCTGGTCGGCGCCGATATCGATGCGGATCAGATTGGCGGGCAGCACGAAGCCGCCGTCGCTGTAACCGTCATAATCGGTCGGGCCGAATTCGGTGCCGGCGGCGATAACCAGATCGGCGTCTGCCATCAGCGCACGCACCGCCTTCAGGCTGGGGCTGGCCGGCACGCAAAGCGGATGCGCGTGCAGCAGACCGCGCGCATTGGCGGTCTGGACGACAGGCGCGCCGAGCCGCTCGGCCAGGCGCTGCAGTGGCTGTTCAGCGCGCTTGGCACCGCCACCGGCAAGGATCAGCGGCCGGCGCGTGGCTGCGATCAGTCTGGCGGCCTCGGCAATGGCCGCGCCATCCGGCGCGGGCGCCGCCGCATTGGTGAGCGAAGCAGCGATGCCGTCCGCCGGTTTGACCATGACGTCGGTCGGGATTTCGATATGGACGGGGCCCGGCCGCGACGACGAAAACAGCGCGAAGGCCCGCGCCAGAGCGCCCGGCAATTCGCTGGCCTCGGTGACACGCTGCGAAAACAGCGCCACCTTCTCCATCATGCCGCGCTGGTCCGGCAGTTCGTGCAGGAAGCCCAGCCCCTTTCCCAGCGTCGGCATCGCGTTGACGCCCGAAATCACCAGCATCGGCACCGAATCGGCGCGCGCCTGGCCCATTGCGGTGATGGTGTTGGTCAGCCCCGGTCCGGTGATGACAAAGGCAACGCCCGGCCGGCCGCTGGCACGGGCATAGCCGTCGGCCATGAAGCCGGCGCCCTGTTCGTGACGCGGCGTGACATGGCGTATCTTTGAACGCGCCAGCCCGCGGTAAAGCTCGACAGTGTGGACGCCAGGAATGCCGAAAACGGTGTCGACGCCATGCGCTTCGAGCAGCGTGATCAGCGCTTCGCCGATGGTGGTCATGGCTTCTCTCCCTTTTGCGGCGCGAGGCCGAGCTCGGCCTCTATGGCTTTGACGCCGATCGCCGCCAATTCGCCAGGCGAGAACATCTCTGCGGCCAGACAGCCTTCGATCCAGAGCCCGTCGATGATCGCGTTGATGGCAATGGCATGGCGGCGCAGTTCATTTGCGTTTGGCCTGCGCTGCTCGGCGCCGAGCACTTCGGCAACGACTGCTTCCACCTCGTTGCGAAAGCCGAGATAGCCTTCGCGGTGGGCGCGAGCCAGGCTCGGATCCGCGCCGGCGCGGCCGATGAAGGTTGCCCACAGCGAAAACACGCGTGCATCGATGATCGGCGCGTTGAGGTTGGCAGTAACGAAGGCGGCAAGGCGCTGGCGCGGCGAGGCGTTTTCCATGAGCAATGCCGCCTTCGCCTGCTCGATCATGCGGCCCATCAGCGCCGCGTAGGCTTCCTGCAGCAAGTCTTCCTTGCCGGGGAAATAGTGCCGGATCAGCCCGGCGGTGACGCCGGCGCGCAATGCGATGGTGCGCAGGCTGGCGCCCTCCAGCCCATGTTCGGCCACGCTGTCCAGGGTCGCGTCGATCAGATCCTGCCGCCGCCGCTCCTCGCCCTCGCGGCGGAACTTGCGGCGCTCATTCATTGCCGCAGGATGGGCCGCGTCAGGCATGTCGGCCCACCTTCGCAGGCGATGCAGAGCGCATCCGCCTCGAAGATTTGAACCGTGCAGCCGGCGGCTTCCATCGCGGCCTTGGTCTTGGGAAAGCCGGCGACGGCAATGACCTTATGCGGGCTGGTCGGCAGCACGTTCAGGCTGAGGCCGTTCGAAGCGGCAAACTCTTCGGCGTCGCCTTCCACCAGCCGGATGCCGCGCGCCTTCAGCAACTGATAGAACGGCGCCGGCAAAAGCGGTGAATAGACCAGGGCCAGGTCGTCGGCCAGCGGGCTGATCACCGACATCAGATGCAGGCACGCCTCCTCGCCCTGCCACAGCGGCAGATCGAAACCGTAGACGGAAATGGCGAGCGGCGTCAGCAGGTTGGAAACCTGCTGTATGCCTTCCTGGTTGGAGCGCACCCCGCGCCCGATTACCAGCGTGTTTTTATCCAGCCATACGCAATCGCCGCCTTCGACCTGGCCGGGAGCCTCGACGCGGCCGAGGATAGGAATACCTAGGCGTGTGTAGGTTTCCTCATGCAGCGATGGCTCCCGGGCGCGCAATGGCTTGCCCATGGACAGGATCAGCGCGCCGCGGTCGGTCATCAGCGACGGGTCGTGGGTGAATACGGAATCCGACAGCCCATCGGCCTTGTCATCGATCCATTCGATTTCGGCGCCGGACGCCGTCACCAGCTCAGCGAGAGCCGCGTGCTGCGCCGCCGCTTTCGCCGGGTCGAAACCCGGGCCATAGTGCCAGATAACCCGGTCGGCACCGCGCATGGCATTGGCCGCCGACCGCATCAGCACGCGCCGCAACGGCGCCGCCATGGATTGTGATCCGAAAGCGCTCATCAGTGCCCTTTTCAATGCCGTGTTCAAGGTGAAAAAAATGGAAAAAATTTCATCGGAGGCTATTTATACACTTGCACAATAAGGCCGCAAGTGCCGTAATGAGCGGGATTGACGGGCTCGCGCTGTTGGGTCCATGCTGAAGTCTGGAGTGGGCATTACAGCGTATGTTGATTAGCCGGATAGACGTTCGACGATCTGCCGTGGACCCTGTGGCAGAGGTTCCCCGGTGAGCGCGGTGGGAACCGCCGCAGTCCAATCCGGCAAGGCGCAGGACGGCGCCGCCGAAGCCATCCATGTCGAGAACCTGCACAAGAAATTCGGCCATCTGCATGTGCTGAAAGGCGTTTCGCTGTCGGCGCGCGACGGCGAGGTGATCGCCATTATCGGCGGCTCGGGTTCCGGCAAGTCGACGCTGCTGCGCTGCATCAACTGCCTGGAAAACCCGACCAGCGGCATCATCCGCGTCAATGGCGAGGAGATCAAACTCAAGGCCGACAGCCACGGCCACACCGTGCCCGCCGACCGCCGGCAGATCGAACGCATCCGCGCCAAGCTCGGCATGGTGTTCCAGAACTTCAACCTGTGGAGCCACATGACGCTGATCGAGAACGTCATCGAGGTTCCGGTGCATGTTCTGGGCGTCAGGCGCGACGTGGCGATCAGGGAAGCCGAAAAGCTTTTGGCGCGCGTCGGCCTGGCCGAAAAGCGCGACGTCTATCCGGCCTATCTCTCGGGCGGCCAGCAGCAGCGCGCGGCGATCGCCCGCGCCCTGGCCATCAACCCGCGCGTCATGCTGTTCGACGAGCCGACCTCGGCGCTCGACCCGGAGCTGGTCGGCGAGGTGCTGAAGGTGATCGGCGACCTGGCGCGCGAGGGCCGCACCATGGTGCTGGTCACGCATGAAATGAAATTCGCCCGAGAGGTCGCGACCCATGTCGTCTACCTCTGCAACGGGCTGGTCGAGGAAGAGGGGCCGCCGGAGCAGATATTCGGCGCACCGAAATCCGAAAGGCTGAAGCAGTTCATCCGCAACATCGGCTAGGACAAGCCGGGACGGAAGAAAACCGGGAACCAACAACAAACTGGGAGTCGTGACATGAAGACTGTTCTGAAAACATTCGCCGCAGCGCTGCTGCTCGGCGTTGCCGCCATGGGCGTGGCCAAGGCCGATCCGGTCAAGATCGGTGTCGCCGCCGAGCCCTATCCGCCCTTCACCTCGCCGGACGCTTCCGGCAAATGGGTTGGCTGGGAAATCGAGTTCATCGACGCCGTCTGCGCCGAGGAGAAGCTCGACTGCGTCATCACGCCTGTCGCCTGGGACGGCATCATCCCGGCGCTGACGACCAAGAAGATCGACGTCATCGCCAGTTCGATGTCGATCACCGCCGAACGCGAGAAGACCATCGACTTCTCGGATAAGTACTACAACACGCCGACCGCCATCATCGGGCCGAAGGACCAGAAATTCGGCGCCACGCCGGACGATCTCAAGGGCAAAGTGCTCGGCGTGCAGGTGTCGACCACCCATTCGGCCTATGCCAAGAAGCATTTCGGGCCCACGGCCGCCGAGATCAAGGAATACCAGACGCAGGACGAAGCCAACAACGATCTGGCCGCAGGCCGCCTCGACGCCGTCCAGGCGGATTCGATCGCGCTCGACGCATTTCTGAAGTCGGACCAGGGCAAGGCCTGCTGCGATCTGAAGGGCATGGTGGCTCCGGACGATGAAGTGCTCGGACCGGGCGTGGGCGCCGGCGTGCGCAAGGAAGACACCGACCTTAAGGCCAAGATCAACGCCGGCATCAAGGCGATCCGCTCGAACGGCAAATATGACGAGATATCGAAGAAATACTTCGATTTCGACATTTACGGTGGTGGCGGCGCGCAGTCGAACTGACGATCCTCGCATGAGCTGAGGGGCATGGCGCCAACGCCATGCCCCTCCTGCCCGACCTTTCCCAGACATGCTGCCACCGACGCTGCCGTCGGCGGTGGTTGAAGCCAGCAATCCGGGGGCGACGCTGATCGACGCACTTCTTTCGGCCTCGGCGGCCAGCATCATAGAACTTCTCTCGCCCAATCCGCCGGGCTGGGGCGGCACGCTGTTGCTTGGGCTGCTCCATTCGATCGAGATCGCGCTCGGCGCCACGGTCCTTGGTCTCCTGATCGGCACCGGTGGCGCCTTTGGCAAGCTTTACGGCGGGCCGGTCGTACGCGACCTGCTGGCGGTTTACACCACCATCGTGCGCGCCGTGCCCGAACTGGTGCTGATCCTGCTGCTCTATTATGCCGGAACAGACCTGATCAACCAGGCGCTGACCGCAATGGGCTACCAGCGCGTCGACATCAGCGGCCTTGCCGCGGGCATCGCCGTGCTCGGCTTTGTCCAGGGTGCCTATTCGACCGAAGTGATCCGCGGCGCCATCCTGGCCATACCGCAGGGCCAGATCGAAGCCGCCCGTGCCTATGGCATGTCACCCGGGCTCATGCTGCGGCGCATCACCTTGCCGGCGATGCTGCCCTTCGCCATACCCGGGCTCGCCAATCTGTGGCTGATCGCCACCAAGGATACGGCCCTTCTGGCGGTCGTCGGCTTTTACGAGCTGGCGCTGGCGACGCGGCAGGCGGCGGGCGTCACCAAAGCCTATTTCACCTTCTTTTTCGCCGCGGGCGTGCTCTATCTCATCTTGTCGCTGGTCTCCAACCTCCTCATCGGCCGTCTCGAGGCCTGGTCGCGGCGCGGTATGCCGTCGCTCAAGGATGCGCGCTGATGGCCGGAGAAGCGACCATCATCAACGCTGCCGCGCGCACGTCGCTGTGGCTGCAGCCGCATCGCATCGTGCTGATCCTGGTCGCAATCGCGCTGGTTTTCGGTGCCGCCTTTTTCATGCGCTGGGACTGGCTTCCGCAATATTATGAAATGGGACTGATCGGCATCTGGCGCTCGCTGTGGATCCTGGCCGTCACCTGCTTTCTCGGCTTCCTGCTCGCCGTGCCGCTCGGGCTGGCGCAGGCCGCCGGCTCTTTCTGGTTTTCCGCGCCCGCCAGGACATTCTGCACCGTCATCAGGGGCACGCCGCTGCTGATCCAGCTATGGCTGCTCTATTACGGGCTAGGCTCGCTGTTTCCGCAATTTCCCTGGATCCGCGAATCCTGGATGTGGCCGTATCTGAGGCAAGCCTGGCCTTATGGAGTGCTGGCACTGACCTTGTCCTTCGCCGGCTATGAGGGCGAAGTGATGCGCGGCGCCTTTGCCGGCGTGCCGAAGGGGCAGTTAGAGGCGGCCCGCGCTTTCGGCATGAGCCGCTGGAAGATTTTCCGCCGCATCTGGCTGCCGCAGGCCATCTACCGGGCGCTGCCGACGCTGACCGGCGAAACCGTGCTGCAGCTGAAGTCGACGCCGCTGGTGGCGACGATCAGCGTCATCGACATCTTCGCAGTCTCGTCCAAGGTCCGGCAGGACACCTACCTCACCTACGAACCCTTGCTGCTTTTGGCGCTGATCTACATGATCATCACCGGCCTCCTGGTGTTTGCATTCAGCAAGATCGAGGCGCGCATACCGAACAAGGTGGGCTAGGGAATAGTGAGTAGGCAGTAGTGAGTAGTCAGCATATGACCGGGAAACCGCTTGCTTTCGCTACTCCCTACTGACTACTCCCTACTCACTCACCACCAATCGGGTCCGCAACATGCAACTCTCTCTCGATCAGGCAACAGGGCTGTGCCGGATGGCGGCGCTCGGCGCCGGCGCCAATGAGGAGGCGGCGAGGTCGCTCACCGCCTCGATCATTGCCGCCGAGGCGGAAGGGCTTTCGACCGTCGGGCTGACCCATTTCATCGATTACCTCGAAGCGCTGGAAGCCGGCCGCATCGACGGCAATGCCGATCCCGTGATCACCAGGCCGGCGCTCGCCGTCTATCAATCCGATGCGCGTGGCGGCCTCGCCCATACCGGCTTCGACCGCACCATCGATGACCTTGCCAAGGCGGCAAAGCTGTTCGGCGTCGCCATCTTCTCGCAGAAGAACGCTTATACCTGCGGCGCACTAGGCTATTTCACCGGGCGTCTGGCGCAACTGGGATTGGTCTCCTTCGCCGCCACCAACGGGCCGGCGGTGCTGGCAGGCTCGGGCTCGGTCAAGCCGGTCTATTGCACCAACCCGATGTCGTTTGCGGCACCCGCCGCCGATGGCGCGCCGCTGGTCATCGACCAGTCGTCGAGCGCCACGGCGTTCGTCAACATCCGCAAGGCGGCCGAGGACGGCAAGAAGATCCCCGAAGGCTGGGCGCTGGACGCCAGCGGCAACCCGACCACCGATCCGGCCGCGGCCATGAAGGGCGCCATGCTGGCCTTCGGCGGCCAGCGCGGCGCCAACATCGCGCTGATGGTCGAAGTGCTGGCGGCTGGCCTGTCGGGCGCCAACTGGTCGCTCGACGCGCCCTGGTTCTCCGGCGGACCGGACAGCCCGGGAACCGGCCTGTTCGTGCTCGCCGTCGAGCCCAAGCTGCTCGACCCGGATTTCGAGCAACGCATGAAGGACCAGCTCGACCGGCTGCGCCGGCGCTTTGGCGTGCACGTTCCGGGCCGGGCGCGGGCCGAAGCGGCCGAGAAGGCGCAGGCGCGCGGCATCAATGCCCCCAAAGCCGTGGTGCAGCGCATTTCCGAGTTCGCCGAGCGCTATTCGGGCTGAAGCGGTCCTGCGACAACGAATTTTTACGCGACCTGACTGAACCTTTCTACCGATCGCAACGACCAATAGCTGCCGGGTCGGGTTTGCCCGGTCGGTGTCTTCTGTCGGATGCGTTTAGGGCCCGGGCGGGCGTATGCCGTCTCAGGTTATCCGCCCCGTTGCGCTCTGTCTCGACCGTTGCGTCACCCGGAAAACCCCGCTTCGGCGGGGTTTTCTGCGTTCGTGCTCTGTGTGCTAAAACATGTGGCGGAAGTTAACTTTTGTTAACTTGACTTGCCGGAACCATCGGGCGTTTGCAAGGGATCGTCACAAAAACAGGAGCTACGATTTCCGCAACCACCGACGCTTCCCGCGGCAAACTTATCGTTCCGGTGTTTGGCCGCCTGTATTCGTCGCTGCATGATGGCGCCGAAACCCTTCTGCGCGTCGTCGCCGGCGGGTTTCACCATTCACGGCTCGCAGAAGATCGCCAACCCTTTCGGCGCCGCCGAGATGGTCGAAGGCCTCGGCTTCTATCCCGGCGCGTTCTGGTCGTTGCATTGTCCTGCACCGAATTCTTCGGCGGCATTCTGATCGCCATCGGCCTGTTGACTCGGCCCGCCGCCTTTGCCGGCATGATCGTGCTGCTGGTCACCGTCTGGTTCCACTGGATCACTGCCGGCCAGGGCTTTTCCGGCGCTGAAAAGTCGCTTCTATGGGCGGCGATCCTGCTGTTCTTCGTTATCCGCGGCGGCAACCGCCAGTCGGTCGACGCGCGCATCGGCAAGGCGTTCTGAAGGGTCTATAAGAGGGTGGCAGCGACGACGCGTCACCCTTTGCCTTTGGCCCAAAACGGACTATGAAACGGCTTCAGCCAAGCTTTCGAGCGCCGGAGCCAGCCATGACCGAAATCCTGCAGATCCCCAAGCTCGTGGTCGTCTTCGGCGGCTCCGGCTTCGTCGGCCGCCACATCGTGCGGGCGCTGGCCAAGCGCGGCTACCGCATCAGGGTGGCGGTGCGCCGGCCCGATCTGGCGGGACATCTGCAGCCGCTCGGCAATGTCGGCCAGATCCAGCCGGTGCAGGCCAATGTGCGCGTGCGCTGGTCGGTCGACCGCGCCGTGCAGGCCGCCGACCATGTCATCAATCTGGTCGCCATCCCGCATGAAAGCGGCCGGCAGAAATTCAACACCGTGCACGAATTCGGCGCCCGCGCCGTCGCCGAAGCCGCACGCTCGGTCGGCGCAGGGCTCACCCACATCTCGGCGCTGGGCGCCGACCTCAACGCCGAATCCGACTATGCCCGCACCAAGGCGCTCGGCGAAAAGGCCGTCCTGGAGACGATCCCGGACGCCGTCATCTTCCGTCCGTCGATCAATTTCGGACCCGAGGACAGTTTCTTCAACCGCTTCGCCGACATGGCGCGCTATTCGCCGGTGCTGCCGCTGATCGGCGGCGGCCAGACCAAGTTCCAGCCGGTCTATGTCGGCGATGTCGCCGAAGCGGTGGCGCGTTCGGTCGAGGGCAAGATCAAGGGCGGCCAGATCTATGAACTCGGCGGGCCGCAAGTGCTCACCTTTAAGCAGTGCATGGAAGAGCTGCTGACCGTCATCGAGCGCAAGCGGCTCCTGGTACCGGTGCCGTGGTGGATGGCCAATCTGCAGGCCTCGATCCTCGGCCTGCTGCCCAACCCGTTGCTGACCAAGGACCAGGTGCTGCTGCTGCGCCAGCCCAACATCGTGTCGGAGGAGGCCAACAAGGCCAACCGGAACCTTGCCGGCCTCGATATCCAGCCGCAGTCTATCGGCACCATCCTGCCCAGCTATCTCTGGCGCTTCCGCGCCGCAGGCCAGTTCCAGCGCAAGCCCGCCGGCATCGCGTAACAAGGCGTTGCGCCGTTAAACGCGCCGCGTGACCTGCATCGGCAGGCCGCCCTGCGGCTGTGTCGTCAGTTTCTGCACCGGCCACGGCTTGGTCTCGGCGGTCACATCGAAGCGGAAGCGCGACAGCATGATGGCCAGCGCAATGATCGCCTCCTGCATGGCGAAGCTGGCGCCGATGCAGATGCGCGGACCGGCGCCGAACGGCAGATACTGGAAGCGGTCGATCTTCTCGCGGTTTCCCGGATGGAAGCGTTCGGGCATGAAGGCGTCGGGCATGTCCCACAGTTTTCTGTGGCGGTGGACGACCCAAGGCATCACCAGTACGGCCGCGCGCTTGGGGAGCACCAGATCGTTCCAGGTCTCCGTCTCGATCGGCTCGCGGTTGATCGACGGCGCCGGCGGATAAAGCCGCAGCGCCTCCTCGAAGGCGGCGCGGGTGAACGGCATTGCGTCGAGCCATTTCGTTGGGTCGGGTTCGCGCGCCAGCACGGCCTCGATCTCGCGCTCGACCTTTTCACGCTCCCACGGCGCTTCGGCGAGGCAGTAGATCGTCCAGCCCAGTGCCCGCGCGGTGGTCTCGTGGCCGGCGCCGATGAAGGTGATGATGTTGTCCTCGACTTCCGCCCGCGTCAGCCCGTCGGGGCCTTCGGCGCGCAGCAGAAGCGTCAGGAAATCCTGCGGCGCGGTGTCGGGGTCGCGCTTCAGCCGCTCCTCGCGCATCTTGACCGTATCGGTGACGATCTTGCGGAAATACGCCATGGTCTTGCGGCCGCGGATGCGGGTCAGCCGCGGCAGCCATTCGGGCGCGCGCAACAGGTCGAGCGGATCGACGCGGCCCATGGTCTCGAACAGGCGGTCGATCTCCTGCGCGAAACTGCCGGGCTCGCCCGCAATCTCGCCCGAAAACAGCGTCTCGGCCAGGATATCGTAGGTGAGCAGCGTCATGTCATGGGCGACATCGGTCATGCCGCCTTCGTCATAGCGGGCGACGAACTGCATCGTGCGGCGCAGCATCGGCTCGGCGAAGCCGAAGATATGCCGCGGCGTGAACACCGGCGCCATCGCTTTGCGCGAGCGCTTCCACACCTCGCCTTCGGCGGTCAACAGCCCGTCGCGCAAGATCGGTCGCAGGATCATCTGGCGCACCGTCGCCATCTTGTAGTTCTTGGCGTTGTCGATCAGCACGTGGCGGATAAGGCCGGGATCGTTGGCGACGATCAGATGCCCGCCGACGCCATTCGCCGAAATCCAGGGCTCGTTGTAGGTGTGCTCGCCCCACAGTTCGAGCGGATTGCGGTAGACGATCCGCATCATCTCCAGCGTCGAAGGCGGCGTCGTGCGCGGCTTGGGCGCCGGCGGCACGAAGGGGACGGGCTGCGTGTCCATGAGGTGCTCCGCTGATAGCTCAGATGTAGTGGCTGGCAATCCGGGCGTCCATGTGACCGAACGGCAAACTGAAACGCTGCAGCGCCCGGTGTGCCCGACAGACGGTGTGTTCATCGGATCGTGACCGCCGGTGAAACGGTTGCGGCTTGTCCGGTTGGACACTCTGCCATAGGTGACAGTTACCAACAGCTACTGCCAATCGCCCAGGAGAGCCCGCTTGAAGCACAAGCTGAACATCATAATCGGCAGCACGCGGCCGGGCCGCGCCGGGCCGGTCTTCGCCCACTGGCTGGAGGATTTTGCCCGCGAGCACGGCAATTTCGAACCGGTGCTGACCGACATTGCCACGTTCCATCTGCCGGTTCTGGACGAGCCGCATCACCCCAGGCTCGGCAATTACCAGAACGACCACACCAAAGCCTGGTCGAAGGTCATTGATGCCGCCGACGCCTTCGTGTTCGTTGCGCCGGAGTACAATTATTTCGTGGCGCCTGCGATCGTCAACGCCATCGACTACCTTGCGCGCGAATGGAAATACAAGCCAGCCGCCATCTTCAGCTATGGCGGCGTTTCCGGAGGCCTGCGCGCCGCGCAGGCGCTGAAGCCGCTGCTGACCGCGGTGGGCGTCATGCCCATCTCGGAAGGCGTCGCGCTGCCGATGTATCAGAAACTGCTGGAGAGCGACGGCTCCTTCCAGGCTAGTGAGCAGGTAGAGGGTGGGACCAAGACCATGCTGGACGAGCTCTCGCGCTGGAGCGGGGCGCTGAAGCCGATGCGGGCTACGTAACGCAGCCGGCCCCGGCTTGCTCATGCCATAAAGAGGTGGAATGGTCGGCAGGTGACTGAGCCGGGGGCGGTTCGATTTGCGCCTGTTGTTTGCCTTGCTGTTGATGCTTGCGACCACCGCCACAGCGGTGGCGGAGCGGCGCGTGGCGTTGGTCATTGCCGAGGACGACTACCGGCTGGTGCGGAAGCTCTCCAATCCGGTCAATGACGGCGAGGCGATGGAAGCGGCGCTGAAGAAGCTCGGCTTCGAAGTCGTGCTTGAGACCAATCGTGATCTCAGGCGCATGCGCCGGGCTCTCGACGATTTTCGCGAGGACGCCAAGGGCGCCGACGTGGCGCTGGTGTATTTCTCCGGCCATGGCGTCGAAATCTCCGGCGACAACCGTCTTCTGCCGGTCGATGCCGATGCCTCCTCGCTCGACCAGCTGGAGAAGACCAGCCTGCCGCTGGAGGAAGTGCGCGATGCGGTTGCCGCCACGGCGAAGGTCGGGCTGATCGTGCTCGACGCCTGCCGCAGCGATCCGTTCACGGGCGGCAGCGGCGACGGGCGTGGCGCCACATCGCTGATCAAGGACCTGGTGGACAAGATCAAGCCGGGCCTCGGACGAGTCGGCAAGGCGGAAAACATCCTGTTCGCCTTTTCGGCGGCGCCCGGCGAGACGGCTGCCGACGACGGTACCGGTGCGAATTCGCCCTTTACAGCGGCGCTGACCAAATACCTCGGCACCGACGGGCTCGAAATCCGCTCGGTGCTGACGCTGGTGCAGCAGGAGGTCTACGACCTTTCGCGCGGGAAACAGCTGCCCTACGTCGAGAGCGGGCTGCCGAAGCTGTTCTTCGCCTCGGCGGCCAAGGAACAATTGCCGGAGCGCGAGCGGCTGCTGCTTGCCATGGCCGATGTGACGCCGGAAATGCGCGGCGCGGTCGAGCGGGTCGCCAGCGATGCCGACATGCCGCTGGCGCCGCTCTATGGCGCGCTGATCAGTTCCGACACCAGCCATCTCTCCGGCGAAAGCCTGGACGCCAAGCTGCGCGAGGCGGCCGACGCCTTCGTCAAGGTGCGCGGCGAGATGAAGACGCTGGCCGCCGACGACCCGCAGGTGACCGAACTGCGCCGCCAGGCCGAGGAACAGTTGGCGCTCGGCGCTTTCGATGGTGCACGCGTGATCTTCGCCAAGGCCGCCGACGTCGACAATGTCTCGCGCCAGGCGTTGAAGGCCAATTTCGTCAGCCGCACCCTGTCCGAAGCCGCGACGCGATTTCTCTCGGGCGGCGCGGCGCGTGCCACCCTGGACTATGCAACCGCCATCAAGGACTATGAAACGGTGCTGGCGCTCTATGGCGAAGCCGGGCAGACCTCGCTCAGCCTGGAACAGGCCGACCGCCAAAGCCGCACGCTGGAAGAGCTCGGCATCCTCTACACAACGGTCGGCAACACCGACGCCGCCGGCCGCGCCTTTGCGGCGCTGGTCGCCAATCTTGAGCAGCGAGCGCGCCAGGAAACCGATCCGAGCGTCAAGCGCGACCTGGCCATCGGCCATATCAAGTTCGCCAACATCAAGATGGCGCAAGGCGATCTGCCGGCCTCCCTGCAAAACTATGAGGCCGCCAGGGACATGTTGCAGGGCCTGACCACAGACGTGCCGGACAAGAAGGACTGGCTCGGCGATCTCGCCATGGCCAATGACAAGATCGGCAACGTGCTGGCCACGCAGGGCGACGTGGGTGCGGCAGCCCAGGCCTACCAGCAAAGCCTGACCATCAAGCAGCAATTGGCCGATGCCGAGCCGAACAGCGTCTATCTGCTGCGCGACCTGACCATTACCTACGACGAAATCGGCGGTCTTGCCCGCACCGCCGGCCAGCTGGATGGCGCCCAGACTGCATTCGAAGAGAGCCTGAGAATTCGGCTGGCGCTGGCGCAGAACAACCCCGACGACCCCAAGCATCAGCGCGCCGTCTCCGTCAGCTACACAAGGATCGGCGACGTCCTGCGCGAGCGTGGCGACGCTGCGGGCGCGCTCGACGCCTACAACAAGAGCCAAATAATCGCCGAAGCGCTGGTGCGCCGCGACTCAAACGACACCGATTTGAAGCGCGACCTGTCGGTCGGTTACGCCAAGATCGGCAATGCTTACGGCGACCAGAAGGACTGGCCACTCGCGTTGGAGGCCTACCAGCAGGCGCTGGCCACGGCGCGAGACCTTGCCGCCAGCGACCCAGGCAACACCGATTGGCAACGCGACCTGTCGGTCTGCCTGGAAAAAATTGCCGGCGTGTTTGATGCCCAGGGCGATATCGCCGGTGCTTTGCAGAACTACCAGGACAGTCTCGTCATTGCCGACCGGTTGGCAAATCTCGACCCGGGCAATTCCGACTGGCAGCGCGACCTGTCGATCACGTTCGAGGAAATAGGCCTGCTGGAGACCAAGCAGCGCCACTATGAGGGCTCGAAGAAGGCCTTCGAAGCCAGCCTGGCCATCCGCCAGCGGTTGGCCCTGTCCGATCCGGACAATGCGATCTGGCAATTCGATCTGGTACAGGCCTACATCAACTATGCCTATGTGGCGAAGAATCCGAAGGCTGTGTTGTCGCAGGCGCTAGACCTGACGCTGGAGCTTGACCGCACAGGCAAACTGGCGCCGAGAGACAAACCCACGATCAAATATCTGCGCCGTCTTCTGGCCAAATTGAAAGCCGCGAAAAAATAGCCGGCTGCCAGCTCGGGATTCAGCCCTGAAATGCCCGCAAACCTTGGAAAAACCGCCTTTTGTGCCAATATCTAGGACATCAAAGCGGCGTGATTCGAAGCCATTTTTTCGCGCTGAGCATGCGGCATCAATCAGACAGGTTTTCATGAGCGATCAAAGCGACAACGCCAACGGCGCTGAGGCCGAATACGGCGCCGATTCCATCAAGGTTTTGAAGGGGTTGGACGCTGTCCGCAAGCGGCCGGGCATGTATATCGGCGATACCGACGACGGCTCGGGCCTGCATCACATGGTCTATGAGGTGGTCGACAACGCCATCGACGAGGCGCTGGCCGGCCATGCCGATCTCGTCACGGTGACGCTCAATCCCGACGGTTCGGTCACCGTTATCGACAATGGCCGCGGGATTCCGACCGATATTCACACTGGCGAAGGCATTTCGGCGGCCGAAGTGATCATGACGCAGCTGCATGCCGGCGGCAAATTCGACCAGAATTCCTACAAGGTGTCCGGCGGCCTGCACGGCGTCGGCGTCTCGGTGGTCAACGCGTTGTCGGCCTGGCTGAAGCTGAAAATCCGCCGCAACGGCCAGATTTTCGAGATGAGCTTCACGCATGGCAATGCCGATGCGCCGCTCAAGGCCACCGGCAGCTATGAGCAGAACAAGCAGCCCGGCACCTATGAGGGCCGCAGCGGTTCCGAGATCACCTTCTTTCCGTCGTCCGAAACCTTCACCATGGTCGAGTTCGACTTCGGCACGCTGGAGCACCGGCTGCGCGAACTCGCCTTCCTGAATTCCGGCGTACGCATCATCTTGACCGATGCCCGCCATGCCGATCTCGTGCGCCACGAACTGCACTATGATGGCGGCCTGGAAGAGTTCGTCAAATATCTCGACCGGGTCAAGAAACCGCTGATCGACAAGCCGATCGCCATCAAGGCCGAGCGCGACGGCATTACCGTCGAAGTGGCGATGTGGTGGAACGACAGCTACCACGAGAACGTGCTGGCCTTCACCAACAACATCCCGCAGCGCGATGGCGGCACCCATCTGGCCGGCTTCCGCGGCGCGCTGACGCGCCAGATCACCGGCTATGGCGAGTCCTCGGGCCTGACCAAGAAGGAAAAGGTGGCGCTGATCGGCGACGATTGCCGCGAGGGCCTGACGGCGGTGCTGTCGGTCAAGGTTCCCGACCCGAAATTCTCCTCGCAGACCAAGGACAAGCTGGTCTCGTCCGAGGTGCGCCCGGTGGTCGAAGGCCTGGTCAACGAGGCGCTCGGCACCTGGCTGGAAGAACATCCCAGCGAAGGCAAGGTGGTCATCGACAAGGTGATCCAGGCGGCCGCGGCGCGGGAAGCCGCGCGCAAGGCGCGCGACATCACCCGCAAGAGCTCGCTCGGCGTCACCTCGCTGCCCGGCAAGCTCGCCGACTGCCAGGAACGCGACCCGGCGAAATCCGAAATCTTCATCGTCGAGGGTGATTCCGCCGGCGGCTCGGCCAAGGGTGGCCGTTCGCGCCAGAACCAGGCGATCCTGCCGCTGCGCGGCAAGATCCTCAATGTCGAGCGCGCCCGCTTCGACCGCATGCTCGGCTCCGAGATGATCGGCACGCTGATCACCGCGCTCGGCACCTCGATCGGCAAGGACGAGTTCAACGCCGACAAGCTGCGCTACCACAAGATCATCCTGATGACCGACGCCGACGTCGACGGCGCCCATATCAGGACCTTGCTGTTGACCTTCTTCTTCCGGCAGATGCCGGAGTTGATCGAGCGCGGCCATCTCTACATCGCCCAGCCGCCGCTCTACAAAGTGACGCGCGGCAAGAGCTCGCAATACATCAAGGACGAGAGCGCCTTCGAGGAGTTCCTGATCGGCTCCGGGCTGGAAGAGGCGTCGCTGACGCTTGCCTCCGGCGAGGCGCGGGCCGGACAGGATCTGCGCGGCTCGATCGACGATGCACTGGCCGTGCGCCAGCTCATTAACGGGCTGCACACGCGCTACAACAGGGGCGTGGTCGAACAGGCGGCGATCGCCGGCGCGCTCAATGCCGACGTGTTGAACGACCTCGGCCGCGCCAACGCCATGGCCGAGCGCGTGGCCCAGCGCCTCGACATCATTGCCGAAGACACCGAGCGCGGCTGGACCGGCCGGCTGTCGACCTCCAATGAAGGCGTCGGCGGCTACGTGTTCGAACGCACGGTGCGCAGCGTCAAGGAATTCGCGCAGCTCGATGCCGGGCTGATAAATTCAGCCGACGCACGCCAGCTCGACCGCTATGCCCCGCGCCTCATGGAAGTCTATGGCGAGCCGCCGGTGCTGCGTCGCAAGGATGTCTCCGAAACCATTTCGGGGCCGCTGGCGCTGCTCAACGCGGTGTTTGCGACCGGCCGCAAGGGCCTGACCATGCAGCGCTACAAGGGCCTCGGCGAGATGAATGCCGAGCAGCTCTGGGAAACCACGCTCGACCCGAATGTGCGCTCGCTGCTGCAGGTCAAGGTCAATGACGCCACCGATGCGGATTCGCTGTTTTCGCGGCTGATGGGCGACGAGGTCGAACCGCGGCGCGAATTCATCCAGGACAACGCGCTGTCAGTTGCCAATCTGGACATTTGAGGGCTGGGGGCCTTGCCGCCGGAGCTCCACTCCGGGTCAGGCCTTTGGCTCCAGCTTCCGACCAAGGTCCACCGCGTCGCGCAGCACTTGCAGATGCGAGCGCGGCGCGGTGCCCGCCGGCAGGGCGATTTCGACGCCGTTTGCCGTCGATGACCAATAAAGCGTGTGGGTGAAGATACGGCCAAGTGAGCTGCGAAGCTCGATCTGGATGTTCTCCACACCGGGGCCGAAGTTTTCCGTCATCGGACCGGAAATCGGATCGCCTGTCGCCCAGCCATTGCCGCGGTCGTAGACGTTCGTCCAGCGCGTTGCCGCAAACACCGCGCCATGATGCACCGCGCGCTGCGCCTTGCCTGCTTGGCTGTGTCCTTCCTGGTAAAGCACGGTGCCGCCGGCGCGCCCGTCATCGGCAATCGGCGGGCACGCCGAGAACAGGCGCTCAGCAAGGCCACGCCTGAATTCCGCGAGATTGGAGGTCACCAGGAATTCGCTGTGGGAGAGCGGACTGCCAAGCGTGACGAAATCGCTGATCTTCCAGGGCAGCGGGTGGTCGGCGTCCTTGGTCCGAAGCTGCTGGTAGAGCGCCCATTGGCCGCGCCGGAACCCGGCGAGGTCTTCAAGATTGTTTGGCCACGCTGACCCATCAGAGCCGAGCGTTGCCTTGTCGATGGCCTCGACCGCCGCCAGTTTGGCCTTGTCGCGGACCGCTTCCAGCCTTCGCGGCCGGAACTCGGCCCACAGGATCTGCAGCAAATCATAGGCGATGATCGACCCAAGGCTGTGCGAGACCAGCACGATGCGGTCGTAAGCATCGTCCTTCATCAGCGTCTTGAGCAACGTCAGGCCTCTGTCGCGGATCAGCGCACGCTTCTCGATCGTCGCCGCCTCGGCGCGCACATAAGCGGCGACGTCGCCGAAATAGGGCAGGGCGAACTGATCCACCGCCCAGATGACAAAAGAAGCGAGGGTGGTGATCATCAGGCCGGTCGTCAAGGTAACGGCCTGTTGCCAGACCGATGTTGCCAGCACGAGTGCTGCGCCCAGAATGACGATAATGATCAGAAGTGTGGTGACGTAAAGCTTGCGGGCGTCGAGCGGAATGTCGGCGGGCTTGCGCCACAACAGGTTCGTCACCCAGGCGGCCAGCCGGCCGCGCGTCGTGCCTTGCGTGATGTCGGCCCAATAAAGCTCGTAGAAATCGGTACGGCGGCCATCGACGTCGTAGGGCGTGGTGATGCGGCGCAGCTCGTGTGACTTGGTCCGGCTGTCGGGCGTGATCCAGCTCTGGTTGATCGTGGCGCCGGAAACGGCCGGATCGGGAATCTGGGCGTAGGGTGGAGCACGGGTGGGATCGCTGCTCCAGACCGCCTGGACGAATCCCCTCAGCGTACCCATCGGCCGCTGCTCGCCCATGCCGTGCACGATCACCACCGCCTGGCCGGGGTGCGCCTTTTTGTAAGCCAGCGATGCGACAGTCTTGGGCATCAGCGTCTCCGTTGACGACATCCGACGGCGGGATCGCTCATGCTACCCCCGGCTCACCGAGCCAACAATACACGGCAGCCCATGTGGAACTCCGTGAACCAATCCACAGTTTCGCAGTCGTGCCTCGGGCCGCGCGGAAAATAGTTCCGTTCCCGGCAAGCAAATCATTTCATTGCCCTTCGGAACGGAAATCGCTCAGGAACATTGTGACGACATCGATCAATTTCTCGCAGGGAGGCTCTTTATGGGACGCGGTATTTTGCTCTGGTTGCTCGGTATTCCGATCCCGATCATCATTCTCATCATGCTGTTCGTACGGTAGGAGGCGTCGATGCAGTCCACCGTATCGGCTGTCGACGTATCCGCCTCAACGGAATCCTCCGCCCCGGCCGTCAGCTGGGGTCCGATCATCGCCGGCGCCTTCGCGGCCTCGACGCTGACCTTCATCCTCATGCTGCTCGGTTCGGGGCTGGGGCTGACCATGGTCTCGCCGTGGTCCGGCGCCAGTGCCTCGCTGACCACCTTCGCGGTGTCCGGCGCCATCTGGCTCATCATCGTGCAATGGCTGTCCTCCGGGGTCGGTGGCTATCTTGCCGGACGCCTGCGCACCAAATGGGTCGGCATCCACACCGACGAGGTCTATTTCCGTGACACCGCGCACGGCCTCCTCGCCTGGGCGCTGGCGACATTGCTGGTCGTCGGCATTCTCGGGTCGGCGCTGTCGGCAGTGCTTGGTACAGGCGTGCAGGCGGCTTCTACTGTTGCCTCAGGCGCCGCCATGGGTGCTTCGGCCGGCGCGTCCGCCAATGCCGGCAGCGCACCGGCCGACAATGCAACGTCCTATCTTGTGGATACGCTGTTCCGTCCGGCTGATGCCGCCAGGCTCGCGGCGGCCAATCCGGACAGCGATGCGGCTGCGGCCGGGCAGGCTTCGCGCATCCTCGTCGCCAGTGCGGCGGCAGGCGAAATTTCGGCTGACGACAAGACCTATCTGTCGCAGCTGGTCGCCGCCCGCACCGGGCTTTCCGAGGCTGACGCCAAGGCGCGTGTCGACGCCCTGGTGGCCAGGGTCGAGGACGCCAAGGTCAAGGCCAAGCAGGCCGCCGACGCCGCACGGAAAGGCAGCGCCACCTTCGCACTGCTTGGCGCCCTGTCGCTGGTTATCGGCGCCTTCATCGCCAGCGCTGCGGCAGCACTGGGCGGCAGGCAGCGCGACGACGAGGAAGCGGTTTTCCTGACCAGCCGCTGAACCGGTCTTCAACATCAAAAAGCCCGGTCGAACCGGGCTTTTTTGTTTCCGATGATGGACCGACAACCTTCCAGTGGAAGGTTGCGGCGGGGTCAGTGATCCATGGCCTTGACGATTTCCTCGGTCATCTTCTTGGCGTCGCCGAGCAGCATCATGGTGCCGTCCTTGTAGAACAGCGTGTTGTCGATGCCGGCGTAGCCCGAGCCGAGCGAGCGCTTGACGAACAGGCAGGTGCGGGCCTTGTCGACGTCGAGGATCGGCATACCGTAGATCGGCGACGACTTGTCGTCGCGGGCGGACGGATTGGTGACGTCATTGGCGCCGATGACATAGGCGACATCGGCCTGCGCGAACTCGGAGTTGATATCTTCCAGTTCGAACACTTCGTCATAGGGAACATTGGCTTCGGCGAGCAGCACGTTCATGTGGCCCGGCATGCGGCCTGCCACGGGGTGGATGGCGTATTTGACGTCGACGCCATTGGCCTTGAGCTTATCGGCCATTTCGCGCAGCGCGTGCTGGGCCTGGGCGACCGCCATGCCGTAGCCCGGCACGATGATGACCTTCTGTGCGTTCATCATCAGATAGGCGGCGTCGTCGGCCGAGCCCTGCTTGACCGTGCGTTCGATGCCGTCATCGGCAACCGCCGCGGTCTCGCCGCCGAAGCCGCCGAGGATGACCGAGATGAACGACCGGTTCATGCCCTTGCACATGATGTAGGACAGGATGGCGCCGGACGAGCCGACCAGCGCGCCGGTGATGATCAACGCCAGATTGCCAAGCGTGAAGCCGAGTGCCGCGGCGGCCCAGCCGGAATAAGAATTCAGCATCGAGACGACGACCGGCATGTCGGCGCCGCCGATCGGGATGATCAAGAGGACGCCGAGCGCCAGCGACGCCGCGACGATCAGCCAGAACACCAGCTTGGCCTCGGTGGTGACCAGAAGCACGATCAGCACGATCAGCGCGATGCCGAGGACCGCGTTGATGATGTGACGGCCGCCGATCATGATCGGCTTGCCCGACATGCGGCCATCGAGCTTGAGGAAGGCGATGACGGAGCCGGTGAAAGTGATGGCGCCGATGGCAACGCCAAGGCTCATCTCGATCAGCGCCTGGGCGTGGATGTCGCCATTCGTGCCGATGCCGAAACTTTCCGGCGCGTAGATGGCGGCTGCCGCGACCATGACGGCGGCAAGGCCGACCAGCGAGTGGAAGGCGGCGACCAGCTGCGGCATCGACGTCATGGCGATGCGGCGCGCTGTAACGGCGCCGACGCCGCCGCCGATGGCCAGACCAAGCACGATCAGGCCGAAGCGCCCGGCGGACGGAGTCGCCAGCGCCAGCGTGGTGGCGATGGCAATGCCCATGCCGATCATGCCGTAGAGATTGCCTTGGCGGCTGGTGGTCGGATGCGACAGGCCGCGAAGCGCCATGATGAACAGGACGCCAGAGACCAGGTAGAGGAAGGACGCGAAGTTGGCGTTCATGGCGCTCTACCGGTCCTTCTTCTTGTACATGGCCAGCATGCGCTGGGTGACCAGGAAGCCGCCAAAGATGTTGACCGAGACCAGCATCAGCGCGACGAAGCCGAAGCCGGTGGCAATGCCGGAGGCCGAGATGCCGACGGCCAGCAGCGCGCCGACGACGATGACCGAGGAGATGGCGTTGGTGACCGCCATCAGCGGCGTGTGCAGCGCCGGCGTCACCGACCAGACGACGTAGTATCCGACGAAGATCGCAAGTACGAAGATGGCGAAGCGGAAGACGAAGGGATCGATGGCGCCGCCGGACAGTGCGTGCGCGGCATCGCCCGCCGCATCGGCGCCACCGGGCGCGTTGGCCAGGTTCTGCACAGCCAGCCGGACGGCGGCACTTGCCTGGTCGAGCTGATCGAGGGCTTTCTGCAAGGTCTGATCCATCACGCGATCCCCTTCGGCTTGGCGGCGGACTTGCCGGCAGTGGCTTTGTCGGACGCCTTTTTCGGTGCAGCCTTCTTCGGCGTGGCATCAGCCACCATGGTCTCCGCCGGAATGGCCGCCGGTTCGACATGGGGCTGTTCCGCCGCCTTGGCGAAGGCCGGATGCACCACGCGGCCAGCGTCGGTCAGCATCGTCGCCTTGACCAGATCGTCTTCGCGGTTGATGGCGAGCGTCTTGCTGGTCTTGTCGACCAGCGTCTCGAGGAAGGCGAACAGGTTCCTGGCGTAGAGCAGCGAGGCCGATGCGGCGACGCGGCCGGGCACGTTGAGGTGGCCGACGATTTTCACGCCATTGGCCGTGGTCACCACCTGGCCTGCAACTGCGCCTTCGACATTGCCGCCGCGCTCGACGGCGAGGTCGACGATCACCGAGCCCGGCTTCATCGAGGCGACCATCGCCGCCGACACCAGCTTCGGCGCCGGACGGCCGGGGATCAGCGCCGTGGTGATGACGATGTCCTGCTTGGCGATGTGCTCAGCGGTGAGCGCTGCCTGCTTGGCCTGGTACTCCTTCGACATTTCCTTGGCGTAGCCGCCGGCGGTCTCGGCCGCCTTGAACTCCTCGTCCTCGACGGCGAGGAACTTTGCGCCGAGCGACGCCACCTGTTCCTTGGCGGCGGGACGAACGTCGGTGGCGGTGACGACGGCGCCGAGACGGCGCGCCGTGGCGATCGCCTGCAGGCCGGCAACGCCGACGCCCATAATGAAGATCTTCGCTGCCGGCACGGTGCCGGCCGCCGTCATCATCATCGGCAACGCGCGGTCATACTCCGATGCGCCGTCGATCACGGCCTGGTAGCCGGCGAGATTGGCCTGCGACGACAGCACGTCCATCGACTGGGCGCGGGTGATGCGCGGCATGAATTCCATCGAGAAGGCGGTGACCCCAGCCTCGGCAAGCGCCGCGACCGCGGCATCATTGCCGTAGGGATCCATGATGGCGATGACCGCCGCACCCGATTTGTAGCCCTTCAGCTCGGCGTTGGTCGGCCGGCGCACCTTCAGCACCACATCCGCCCGGCTCGCATCCGAAGCCTTGCCGATCGCGGCGCCCGCCTTGGCGAACTCCTCATCGGGAATGCGCGACCTGGTGCCGGCGCCCGTCTCGACGGTGACGTCGAAGCCCAGCGCCGCCAGCCGCTTCACGGTATCGGGCGAGGCCGCGACACGAGGCTCGCTGGCATCGAGCTCGCGAGGGATGAAAACCGTCTGTCCCACCGCATGATCCTTTCGGCTGGAACCTGTTTGCGCAAGAGTGCGGCTTTGCGAAAGAGTGCGGCCGGATGTCCGGCTACGCCCTTGGCAAGGGTCTGAAGAGACTATCGGAGAATGAAGGCGCCGAGGGCGAGGATCAGCACGAACAGGATGGTCGCGGAGAAGAAGCCGCCTGCGAAGAAGCCGAAAGCCATGGCCAGGAGCAGGGCGCCGCAGAACAGCGAGCCGTATTTGGCCAGCGCCAGAAAGCCATGATAGGTGCGGTCATGTTCGGCATAGTCCATCTTCGCGCCCAGTTCGACAGGACCGGTCGGCGTGTGATCAGCCATAGGAATACCCCTTCGAAGACATCTTTGAGGCACATAGCGAAAAGCCAGGCCAAGAGCAATGGCGCTATTGCCGCACGACCAGCGACAACAGCCTCAAAGAATGTTGAAAGCCGGCGGTATGGGCTCTTGTCGCCGGCCTGGCGTCGAACGTTAAGGGTTTGCGCTTCAACCGGCCAGATGCGGAAACAGCCCGAGCAGCCCAATGACGATCAGATAGAGCGCGACGATGTAGTTGAGCAGCCGCGGCATCACCAGGATCAGCACGCCGGCAATCAGCGAGATCAGCGGGGTAAGCGCGAGCTCGGGAATATGCATGTCGGTTCCTTTCTATGGCCGCGTCGGCGTCATCCAGAACGCGGAAGCGGCGGGAAAGCTCCAGAGCTCGCGTGCCAAATTGCGCAGGCTTCAGTGGTGTCAGGCGGCTTCGCGGAAAAACTTGGCGGTGGGCAGGATGGTTAGCGGTGCGAGTTCGCCGCTCTTGGGGCGTTGGAAGAGCATGCGCTGCTCGAACGCCGTGGAGTTGAAGAACGGGAAGCGATCCAGCGTCGCCTGCATGTTTTCGGAGCACTTCGACTGGAACAGATGCACGGGAACGGTGAGACCGGGATAGATGCGGGGGGGCACCGCCTGCTCGGAACGGAAGATGCGATGATAGAAGCCGGCATGCTCTTCCTTGACCGCCGTCAGGCAATATGTCGGTTTGAAGTGGCTGCAAGCTACGACCGCAAGCCTGAGCGTCACGTAGGGCAGCACGCGCAGGCTGGTCGACCACTCGATATCGGCAGCGAAACGGCTTGGATCGACGAACGTCTCGCCAACTGCCAGCCGCCGCGCCAGCGTGTCGCCGAACACGGCCGTGCTGGGGGAAACAGGGTATTTCGCGCAGGCGTAGTGGATTCTGATGGTGCTGACCAGAACACCATCGAAGAACACGCCAAATCGGTAGGAATTGCGCAGATCGTCGAAGTCGTCCTTTACCATACGCGAGGCATCGGGCTTCACCATGCCAGCATGAAGGTAGGATTTGTAGCGAAGTCGATAGATGGCTTCCAAATCCTCGGCACCGTCGCAAAGGCGATACTCGACGTGCTCCAGGACGTCCATGATATGACGAGAAAACACCGAAGGAGACTGAGCGGTGGCCCTAGAAGCCACCAGAGGCATACCTGCTAGCTGAGTTTCCATTGTTACCCTCGTGCCGTCGCAACTAAACCATACCGGACGACCGAATGAACAAGAAGATGAAACTCTAATCGTCTGTGTTTACCGAATATTAACGTTAACAATAGGTTAACGTTTTGGCAATTCACAGCTTTTTTGACGGCTTCCAAGCGCGATTTAAAGGTTGGGCTTCATGTGGTCGCGAGTTTGGCGACGGGCCGCAATTCCGCGGCGAAGGGCCAGGTCACACTGGACATCGTTTCGATGCCGGACGCGCTGAGAGCTGCGCCGAAGAGGAAGCCCTGGACGAGGTCGGGTTTCACCGAATGCACCAGGATCTTCAGCTGTTCGAACGTTTCCACACCTTCGATGGTGACGGTCAGCCCGAGCACGCGGGTCAGGTCCACGATGCCCTTCAACAAGTCGAGCGAACGCTTGTTCTGGGTCACGTCCATCAGGAACGAACGGTCGATCTTGATCTTGTCGAGCGGCAGCTTGTGGAGGTAGCTCAGGCTTGAATAGCCGGTGCCGAAATCGTCGAGCGCGATGCGCACGCCAAGCTGCTTCAGTTCCTCGATATACTGGCGCGTCAGCGATTTGTCGTCGAGCAGCGCGGTTTCGGTGACTTCGATCTCGAGGCGGCCGGCGGCGAGCCCCGAAGTGGCAAGCGCGTCGCGAACCTTCTGGACGACGTCGCGGCTGCGGAAATCCTTGGCCGAAAGGTTGACCGAGACGCTGGTCTGTGCGGGCCATTTGGCGCATTCGGCGCAGGCAGCCGCGAGCACGAAGGTGCTGATCTCGGAAATGATGCCCATTTCTTCGGCCAGCGGAATGAAGACGCTGGGCGAAACCGGCCCGAGGTCGGGATGATCCCAGCGGCACAGCGCCTCGCAGCTGGCGATGCGCATGGTGTTCATCGCCACGATAGGCTGATAGACCACCCGCAGCGCCTTGCCTTCGACCGCCGTGCGCAGGTCGGCCTTCATCATCTGGCGGTTGCGGAACGCCGCATCCATCGCCGCCTCGAACAGTCGCCAGTTGTTCTTGCCGAGTTCCTTGGCCTTGTAGAGCGCCAGATCCGCCTTGACGATCATGGCGTCGACATCGGTGTCCTCGACCCTGGACAGCACGGTGCCCGCGCTTGCCTGGATGCGCAGGCTGTGACCAGCGACATCGACTTCGCCCTGCAGATCGGCAAAGATCTGGTCGAGCAGGCCGGTCAGATGGCTTTCATCCTCGACGCGGTCGAAGAAGATCATGAACTCGTCGCCGCCGAAGCGGCTGACATTGACGCCTTGCCCGGCGACGGCCGCCAGTCGCTCGGCAACGGCATAGATCAGCCCATCGCCGACCGGATGGCCAAGTGTGTCGTTGACGCTCTTGAAATCGTCGAGATCGAGCACCGCCAGGGCGCACAGCCGGTCGCGGCTGCCCGACGCCATGGCCTCGCCGACGAGCTCATGGAAATAGGCGCGGTTCGGCAGGCCGGTGAGGCTGTCATAGCGCGCCATGAAGCGGATCTTTTCTTCGGACTCGACGCGGGCGGTGACGTCCTCGAAGGTGATGACGCCGAGGTCCTGATTGCCCTCGCGGGCCGAGAACTCGTAGTGCTGGCCATTGGAGAAGGAGACCAGCACCTTGCGGTCACGGCCTTCGCGCAACGCGCGCGTCAGCTGCGCTTCGACATAGCGGCAGTCTTTCGGCGCCAGCATGCCGCCCGCAACGCCGCGCAGGAGCAGCGAATGGATCGACCGCCCGAGCAGCTGGTCGGGCGAGCGCAGCGACATCAGATGCGCTGCTTCGGCATTGCCGACCACGACCTTGCCGTCGGGTCCGAGCATGACCAGGCCATGCGACATGGTGTTGAGTGCGCGGTTGAAGCGCTGCGCGATTTGCCTCGCCTGCTTATGCCCGACCACGGCCGAGAACAGCACGTTGCGCACATGGTCGGCACTGCCCTTGATGATGAACATGAACGGGATGATGAGCAGCCCAAGCACGACACTGGGGATGTCAAACCTGAGGATAAGGGCTGCTGCGATCGGCCCGACGAAGGTTACCGCGAAGATCGTGACCATGCGGGGCGAGCCGTAGTTTCGGCCTACGACCGTGACCAGAGAGCCAAGCGTTATGGCGAGCGCTGCGATCTCGGCATATGCATCCGAGTAGACATAGATCGAAATGAAGCAGAACAGGCCCAGCATCAGCCCCTGGATGCTGCCGTTCAGGATATATTCGCGCTCCCATCGTGTCGCATCCAAGGCATCGTGGATGGAACCACCCAGGCGATGGAACCGCCGCAAGCTGAAATACCGCCAAACGCCGATGCCAAGCAGTGCTCCGGCAAGAACCAGGAAGACAGGCTGGCCGTTGCGCCAATAGACCATAAGGCTGGCGGTTGCGTGGCAAAGCGCGCCAATGACCAGCATATGCGCGTTGTCGAACAACGAGCGCACAAACTGGATATAAACATCCACAGGGATGTTATCGGTCTTTGTTCTGCCCATTACTGGCGCCCAACTGAACCACAGCCTTGGCATAGTCCCATTAAAAAACCTTTAGCTCGCGCTGAAGGGCCTGTTTTCCGGCCCTTTTGGCTACTCAGCGGCTTGTAATGCGCTTGGCTGCACCGGCAACTTGAATCGTTCAAGAAGGCGATTTCGTTCATCCGCCGCCTTTTCGGCGCTGGCCTGCCTCACATGGCCGTAGCCGCGAATGAGCGCCGGCACCGAGGCAAGGGCGATGGCGGCCTCGATCCTGCCTGGCGCAAGTGCCTTGGCGACAAGCTCCAGATCGGCCTCATAGCGGGCCAGAAGCTGCCGCTCGATGCGCCGCTCAGCGCTGTAGCCGAACACGTCGAAGGCCGTGCCGCGCAGGCCTTTCAGCGCCGCCAGCAGGCGAAAACCCTTCATCATCCACGGGCCGAAGCTCGATTTCCTCGGCTTGCCGTCATTGCCGCGCCTGCCCATGATCGGCGGCGCCAGATGAAATTCGAGCTTTTCGTAGCTATGGAACTGTTTTGACAGCTCCATAGCGAAGGAGCCGTCAGTGTAGAGCCGCGCCACCTCATATTCGTCCTTGATCGCCATCAGCTTGAACAGATTTTTGGCGGCTGCCTCGGTCACCGCGGTCGAGCCGGGCACGGCCTTTGCCTCGGCGGCACGCAGGACCGCCAGCCGCTCGACATAGCGCCTGCAATAGGCGGCATTCTGATAGGCAGAGAGGAAAGCGACGCGGCGGGCGATGATATCGTCCAGCGTCTCGGCGATCTCAGTGGCCTTGCTCGGTTGCGCGATGAGGCCGCGCACAAACTCCGGCTGATGCGCGGCGCGCCGGCCCCAGCGGAAGGCGGCGATGTTCATCGCCACCGCCTCGCCATTCAATTCAATCGCTCTTTCAACGGCTTGCGCGGACAGCGGCAGCCCGCCATGCTGGAAAGCGAAGCCGAGCATGAACATGTTGGCGCCGAGCGAATTGCCGAACAATTGGGTGGCGGTGCGCGTGGCGTCGAAGAAATGCGTCTTGTCGTCGCCAGCGGCAGCGCGGATCGCCTTCTTCAGGCGCTCGATGGGCAGCGAGAAATCGGCCGAGCGGGCGAATTCGCCAGGCATGATCTCGGCAGTGTTGGCAAGGAAAATGGTATGGCCTTCGCGCACCGCGCCAAGCACCTTCTTGGCGCCGGACACGACAAGGTCGCAGCCGAGTACCAGGTCGGCCTTGCCGGCCGAAACGCGGATCGCGTGGATGTCGTCCGGCGTGCGGGCGATGCGGACATGGGTGAACACCGAACCGCCCTTCTGGGCGAGGCCGGCCATGTCAATCATGCCGCAGCCCTTGTCCTCGAGATGGGCGGCCATACCGAGCACAGCACCTATGGTGACGACGCCGGTGCCGCCGACGCCGTCGATGATCGCCGCCCAACCCTCGCTACGGAGCGGGAATTCGGCTGGCACCGGCACGCCGTCAAGCGGGTCGGAGCGGCCGGCAATGCCTTCGGCCTTCCTGATCTTGGCGCCGTGCACGGTGACGAAGGACGGGCAGAAGCCGTTGACGCAGGAGAAATCCTTGTTGCAGCTCGACTGGTCTATTCTGCGCTTGCGGCCGAACTCGGTCTCGACCGGCTGGATCGAGACGCAGTTCGATTGCACGCCGCAATCGCCGCAGCCCTCGCAGACCAGTTCGTTGATGAAGACCCGCTTGTCGGGATCCGGGAAGGTGCCACGCTTGCGGCGGCGGCGCTTTTCGGCGGCGCAGGTCTGGTCGTAGAGCAGCACCGAGACGCCCTTGACGTCGCGCAGCTCGCGCTGAACGAGGTCGAGGTCGTCGCGGTGGTGGATGGTGGCGCCGAAGGGGAATTCGGCCTTTCCTGCATATTTGTCCGGCTCGTCGGTGACGATGGCGATGCGCTCGACGCCTTCGGCGCGCACCTGCCTGGCGATCATGTCGACAGTCAGGCCGCCCTCATGCGGCTGGCCGCCGGTCATGGCGACGGCGTCGTTGTAGAGGATCTTGTAGGTGATGTTGGCATCGGTCGACAGCGCGAAGCGGATCGCCAGCGTGCCGGAGTGATTGTAGGTCCCGTCGCCGAGATTCTGGAAAATGTGGCCGCGCTTGGAGAATGGCGCCTGGCCGACCCATTGTGCGCCCTCGCCGCCCATGGCGGTGAAGCCGACCGTGTTGCGGTCCATCCACAGCGCCATGAAATGGCAGCCGATACCGGCGGCGGCGATCGAGCCGTCCGGCACCTTGGTCGAGGAATTGTGCGGGCAGCCGGAGCAGAAGAACGGCGTGCGCGAACCGATATCGCTGGTGTCGGCAAGCATCGCCTGGAACTGGCGCAGCTTTGCCACCTTGGCAGTGATCTCTTCCGAAGGGCCGATTGTGCGCAGGATGCGCTCGCCCAGCGCAATGGCGATCTCGTTGGGGTCGAGCGCGCCCTTGGCCGGGAACAGCCAGTCGCCGCGCTCGTCCTTCTTGCCGACGATCATCGGCTGGGTGGCGGTGCCGTAGAGGTTTTCGCGCAGTTGCACCTCGATCAGCGAGCGCTTCTCCTCGACGACGACGATGGTGTCGAGGCCGCGGGCGAATTCGGCGATATGCTGCAGGTCGAGCGGCCAGGGGCAGCCGACCTTGAACAGGCGGATGCCGATGCGGTTGGCGGCGGCCTCGTCGATGCCGATGTCTTCCAGCGCCTGGCGGACATCGAGATAGCTCTTGCCCAGCGTGATGATACCGAGCTTCGGCGCGCGGCCGCCCGAATAGACGATGCGGTTCAGGCCGTTGGCATGGATGAAGGCGGATGCAGCGGCGCGCTTGTATTCATGCAGCCGCTCCTCCTGGCCGAGCATGTCGATCTCATCGCGGATGTTGAGGCCGCCGGGCGGCATATCGAACTCCGGCACGACGATGTTCAGGCGCTCGAGCGCGGCATCGACGGAGGCCGTGGATTCGATGTTGTCCTTGACGCATTTGATAGCCGCCCAGGTGCCGGCGAAGCGCGACATGGCAAAGCCGTAGAGGCCGTAGTCGATGATCTCCTGAACGCCGGCCGGGTTGAGGATCGGCACCATGGTGTCGACGAACAGGAATTCGGTGGCGTGCGCATTGGTCGATGATTCGGCCATATGGTCGTCGCCCATCAGCGCAAGCACGCCGCCATACTTCGACGTTCCCGCGAGGTTGGCGTGGCGGAAAACGTCGCCGGAGCGGTCGACGCCCGGTCCCTTGCCGTACCAGACCGAAAACACCCCGTCATGCTTGCCTTCGCCCATTAATTCCGTCTGCTGAGAGCCCCAGCAGGCGGTGGCGGCAAGCTCCTCGTTGAGGCCGGGCTGGAAGACGATGTCGGCCTGCGCCAGCTGCTTTTTCGCCCGCCACAGCTGCATATCGAGGCCGCCGAGCGGCGAGCCGCGATAACCGGACACGAAGCCGGCCGTGTTGAGGCCGGCCCGGCGGTCGCGCTCGCGTTGCATCAAAAGCATGCGGATGACCGCCTGTGCGCCGGACAGGAAGATGCGCTCCTTACCAAGATCGAACTTGTCGTCGAGCGCGACGTCGTGCAGCGTCATCAGGCATTTCCTCTGCGGAGACAGCACCGGGGGCGCGCAGCCAACGTAGGAGTGAGATGGCGCAGTCTTTCTCCGCTTGCAAGGCAGGTCAAACGAAATCGAAAGTGCCAGGCAAAGCGCAACGAACGATCCGCTGCCGTCGCGTATTCGGCACGAAATCGGTCCGCGGCGGTTGTCCGGCGACCAGAAATTTCCACGCAGTCGCGCCGGGCAAAGACGCGTCAGCCTTTCGAGCAATCCGGCTTCGGCTCACCCGGCAGCTTGCCGTCGGGATGGCCGGCAAGATCGGGATTGGCCGTATAGAGCTGGTCGACCACCAGCGGCCGGTCGGGAAGGATCGACTGGTCCTCGCTCGACATCAGCGTCGTGTCGATCTTCTGCAGGAACGTGCCGTCAGGACCCCTGATGCTGATCGAAATCGCATAGGGCTTGTCCTTGACGATACAGGTCAGCGCCGGGCTTTCCAGGCTGACCTTGTCGAGCTTCGGCCAGACCTTCTGCTCGATCACCAGGGGAGGACCGCCAGCCGGATTCTGGAAGCTGGCGACCGCAACCTGGCCTTTGCCCATCGGCTGCAGGGGCCGCAGCGTCACGACATAGGTCGCCCGGGCGAGGCGGTAATTGAAGACGACGACCTTGCCGGAAACCTCGAACAGCTTGCCGTCGCCGCCGGTGTCGCGGCAGGCGCCAAGCGCAACGGCTGCAATGAGCGCAGCACCGACAAGGATCGGACGAAAAACAACCCTAAGCATTGTTGACCTCATGTGCCGCCGTGCGGCGGCGATAGTGACGGCTTGCTTTCTGGCGGTTGCCGCACACAGCCATATCGCACCAAAGGCGGCTGGAATTGCGGCTCCTGTCGACGAACAGCCAGCTGCAATTGGGACAGATCCTGAGCCTGGCGACCGTGTCGTCGCGCAGCAGCGACAAGGCCGAAACCGCCAGCGCCGCCTCGAACGCGATCGGCGTCGATGGATCGCCGAACGGTCTACCCGGTGCGCCGATTTCGGCAGGGCTCCGATCGAGGCCGTTGGCGCAGGCCTTGAGAAAAGCGGCGAGGTCGCCGGCGGCAAGCGCACCTTTCGACACCGCGCCGCGAAACAGGCGGTCGGTCGTCTCGCGGATCGCCAGCACCACCGGGGCGATCCTGTCCGGCGAGGTCGCCTCCAGCGGTCTGCCGCCAAGCTCGGCACCGCGAAAGCCGGTTGCGGCGTTGGCGAAGCGCGCGATCTCGGCCGGATCGGCAAAACGGTCGAAAGTCTTTTCCGGATCGTTGCGCAACACCACGGTGTTGGCCGTATCGAGCGCAAGAATGCCGCCGGTGAAGCGATGTGGGGTCCAAGATACTGTCATATCAGAAATCTAACCGATAAATCGCGTTTGACAAGTTAGATTTTACGATGCAAACCTTGGCGCGGGCTCCGGCGCAGGATTTTGTTGAGGCAAGTCGTTGCCCCAAAACCGCTTTGCACTTTTGGGCGACATGCCCTGAAAGCTGTCCATGCTCTATTTCTTCCAGCAGGTGCTGAACGGGCTGCATTCCGGCGCGCTCTATGCGCTGCTTGCCTTCGGCTACGTGCTGACCAACGGCATCCTGCACCGGACCAATCTCGCCTATGGCGCGCTGTTCGCCTTTTGCGGCCAGACGATGATCCTGACCGTGGCCTTCGGCTATCAGGTATTGTGGCTGACCTTGCTGGCGGCAGTGGTGCTCGGCGTCGTCACGGCTTTCTTTTATGCCGCGCTGATCGGCCACGTGCTGTCGCGCAGCGTCTTCGAACCGCTGGCCGACCGCACGCCCAATGCCATTGTGGTGACGACGCTCGGCATCCTGCTGGTGCTGTCGGAAGCAAGCCGTATCGCCGCCGACACGCATGATTGGTGGCTGCCGCCGATGCTGGCGCAGCCCATCGTTTTTGCTCAGGATGCCGGCTTCCAGGCGACGCTGACGCTGATCCAGCTCATCGATTGCGCGGTGGTTCTGGCGGCAATCATGCTCGCTGCATGGGCGTTTGCCCGCTCGGGCTTCGGCCGCCGCTGGCGCGCCGTCTCCGACGATCCCAAAGCGGCTGCCATGTGCGGCGTGGACGTGCGTGCAGTGTTCCGGCATGCGGTGCTGTTCGGCGGTTTCTGCGCCGCGCTGGCCGGAATCATGGCCGCCCTTTACTACGGCAATGTCAGCTTCGGCTCCGGCCTTGTCTACGGGCTGAAAATCCTGTTCGTGACGGCGGTGGGCGGCTATCTCTCTCCGCCTCGGGCCGCGCTCGGTGCGGCCGCCTTCGGCATGGCGGAGTCGCTATGGGCCGGCTATTTCCCGGTCGAATGGCGCGATGGCTGGATGTATCTGTTCCTGGTCGCGGCACTTGTGCTGATCGGTCCTGGCCGCGACCAGCAGAAGATCGCCTGATCGCCGCATCCGCTGTCAGACTTTGGTTGCATGACGCAGCAGCCGGTCGGCACTTTATCCCCTGCCTCCCGTCACGACGGCGTTGATCGCGCCATGCCATGTTGACCCGCCGAACCACGCACGGCATACCGTTGGGCCACAGCGGCGCGACGGAAAATACGGGAGCCGGCGCGCCTTCGACCTGAGGGAGGAAATGCATGGCAGGGCTGCTCGCTCTATCGAGAACGATTGACCGTATGAACGAGTTCATCGGCAGGTGGATATCGTGGCTGATCCTGCTGGCAATCCTGGTCAGCGCCGCCAATGCCATCATCCGCAAGGTCTTCGACGTCTCGTCGAATGCCTGGCTGGAACTGCAGTGGTACCTGTTCGGCGCCGCCTTCATGCTGGCCGCCGCCTATACGCTGAAGCAGAATGACCATATCCGCATCGACATCGTCTACGGCATGTGGTCGCGCCGCGTGCAGCACTGGATCGACCTGCTCGGCCATGTCTTCTTCCTGATGCCGTTCGTGACGCTGATGGTGATCTATTTTGTCCCCTACGTGTCGCTGTCGTTCCGCAGCGGCGAAATGTCGAACAATTCCGGCGGCCTGATCATCTGGCCGGCCAAGGCGATCCTGCTCGTCGGCTTCTTCCTGCTGGCGCTGCAAGGCATCTCCGAGATCATCAAGAAGATAGCCATCATGCGCGGCGACATGGACGATCCCAATCCGTTCATCTCGGTGCACGAACAGGCCGAGCTCGAGGCTAAAGCCCTTGCTGAAGAGGCCAAGGCGCTCGCCCAGGAGGCGCGCCCATGATCGAGTTCATCGCCCAGAACATGGCGCCGATCATGTTCGCTTCGCTGATCATCTTCCTGCTGATCGGCTATCCCGTCGCTTTTTCACTCGCCGCAAACGGCCTGATGTTCTTCTTCATCGGTGTCGTGCTGTCGCCCTATTCGGGCGGCTCGATCAACCTGGCGTGGCCGCTGCTGCATGCGCTGCCCGACAATTTCTACGGCAGCCGGGTGATGTCGAACGACACGCTCTTGGCAATCCCGTTCTTCACCTTCATGGGCATCGTGCTGGAACGATCGGGCATGGCCGAGGACCTGCTCGACACGATCGGCCAGCTGTTCGGCCCGGTTCGCGGCGGCCTTGCCTATGCGGTGATTTTCGTCGGCGCGCTGCTTGCCGCTACCACGGGCGTGGTCGCGGCTTCGGTCATCGCCATGGGCCTGATCTCGCTGCCGATCATGCTGCGCTACGGCTATGACCGACGACTGGCGTCGGGCGTCATCGCGGCATCCGGCACACTCGCCCAGATCATCCCGCCGTCGCTGGTGCTGATCGTTCTGGCCGACCAGCTCGGCCGTTCGGTCGGCGACATGTATGCCGGCGCGCTGATCCCCGGCCTGGTGCTGACCGGCCTTTACACGCTCTACATCCTGACCATGTCGATTGTCCGGCCGAACTCGATGCCGGCGTTGCCGCTGGCGGCCCGCACGCTTGGCCACGGCGTGCTGTCGCTGCTCGCGGCACTGCTGGTGGCAGTCGCGGCTTCCTATGCGGCCTATCGCTACCTTGCGCCGGCGCATGGCGACAATGCCGATATCCTTGGCGCCAGCATCGGGGTGATCCTGATCTATATCGTGGCGATCGCCGACAAGGGCCTGAACATCAACATGATGTCCAGGTTGGCGCAGCAGGTGATCATCGTTTTGATCCCGCCTCTGGCGCTGATCTTCCTGGTGCTGGGCACCATCTTCCTCGGCATCGCCACCCCGACGGAGGGCGGCGCCATGGGCGCGGTTGGCGCCCTGGCGATGGCGGCAATGAAGGGGCGGTTGTCGCTGGATGTCATCAAACAGGCGCTCGCGTCGACCACCAGGCTTTCCTCCTTCGTGCTGTTCATCCTGATCGGCGCGCGGGTGTTCTCGCTGACCTTCTACGGCGTCAACGGCCACGTCTGGGTCGAGCATTTGTTGACGTCGCTGCCGGGCGGCGAAGTCGGGTTCCTGATCGGCGTCAACATCCTGGTCTTCGTGCTCGCCTTCTTCCTCGATTTCTTCGAGCTCGCCTTCATCATCGTGCCGCTTTTGGCGCCGGCAGCCGATAAGCTCGGCATCGACCTGATCTGGTTCGGCGTGCTGCTCGGCGTCAACATGCAGACCTCCTTCATGCACCCGCCTTTCGGCTTTGCGCTGTTCTACCTGCGCTCTGTCGCCGCGCGCGTGCCCTATCTCGATCGCCTCACCGGCAAGCAGATCGCGCCGGTGACCACCGGCCAGATCTATTGGGGCGCCGTGCCCTTCGTCTGCATCCAGGTGATCATGATCGGGCTGACCATCGCCTTCCCGCAAATGGTCATGCGCTACAAGGGTGCGGCCGTCGATCCGGGAACGATCGAGATCAACTTGCCTGATATGCCAGGCCTTGCGCCTCTCGGCACACCACCACCAGCCAACGGTGGCCCATCACCCGCGGCGCCACCGTTGAACGATCTCTCGCAGCCGCCGAATTTCGGCGAGACGCCGCCCGCCAAGCCGGCGGCGCCGGCGACCGACCTGTCGCAGCCGCCGAACTTCAACTGATGTGTGAACACTGAGAACCTGAGTGAGGATGTTATGAGAGCCGTGCGCCTGGAAGCCGTGGGCAGCATTGCGCTACGGGAGGTCGACAAGCCTGTTGCGGGACCGCAGGACGTTCTGGTGCGCGTCGAAGCCTGCGGCGTTTGCGGCACCGACCGTCACCTCCTCCACGGCGAATTCCCTTCGAGCCCACCGGTGACGCTTGGTCACGAATTCTGCGGCATCGTCGAGGCTGTCGGTGATGCGGTTTCCGGCATCGCCATCGGTGACCGTGTTACCGGCGATCCCAACATCTTCTGCGGACGCTGCAGTCATTGTCGGGCTGGCCGGGTCAATTTGTGCAGCAATCTCAGGGCCATCGGCATCCATCGCGACGGCGGCTTCGCCGACTACGTCGTGATGCCGCAGAGCCAGGCCTTTCTTCTGCCTGCGAACCTCAAGCCAACGCATGGCGCCTTCTGCGAGCCGCTGGCCTGCTGCCTGCACGCTGTCGACCTCGCCGGAATCAGACCCGGCGCTGCCGTGGTGGTGCTTGGTGGCGGCGTCATCGGCCTGCTTACCGTGCAATTGGCGAGGCTCGCAGGAGCGGCGACCATCATCCTGTCGACGCGGCAGGCCTCCCGCCGTGCGCTCGCCGAAGAGCTCGGTGCAACGACGACGGTCGACCCAAGCGCGGTCGACCCGATCGAGGCGATCGCCGGCCCAGCCGGCCTTGTGCCCGGCGGGGCCGACGTGGTGCTCGAATGCGCCGGTGTCCCCGATACCGTCGAACAATCGATGCGGCTGGCGAAGTCCGGCGGCTCGGTGGTGATCGTCGGCGTGATGCCGCAAGGCGTGAAAGTGCCCTTCGAACCGTTCGACATCCTGTTTCGCGAGCTGAAGGTTCTCGGCTCGTTCATCAATCCCTTCACCCACAGGCGGGCGGCGGACCTTGTCGCGTCCGGCGCAATCGAGATCGACAAGCTCATCTCAAGGCAGGTCGGCCTGGAGGAAGCCGCCTCGGTGATCGCCAATCCGGCAGCGCCGGGCGAGGTCAAGGTGTTGGTTGTGCCGGGCAGGGAATGAAGGGCAGCCTCAATCCTGCGGTGTTGGCGATTGGCGAAACGGCGATGACCGCGCCCCTCTCCCCGTCACTATACGGGGAGAGGATGCCGGCAGGCAGGTGAGGTGCAGCGTCAACGCTTGGAAAGATAAGCTATAATTTCGGGGCGGCTACCAAGCCCAAGGCGATCAATCGCCGAAGGTTGCGCCGCCCCTCATCCACCTGCCGGGACCTTCTCCCAGTATAGTGACGGGGAGAAGGGACAGATCCCAGCCTACAGTTTGCCGTTGCGCTGCTGGACCATCATGAAGGTGTCGTAATTGTACTCGGCCACCTGCGCCCACAGATAGTGCTCCTTGCGGAAGCCCTTGATCGAGTCCCAGATCTTCTTGAACGGTGCGTTGGTGGCTTCCATTTCGGTGTAGACCTCATTGGCCTTCTCGAAACAGGCGGCCATGATGTCCTGGCTGAACGGGCGCAATTTCGCGCCGCCGGCCACCAGCCGCTTCACCGCCGCAGGATTGAGAAAATCGTATTTCTGCAGCATGTTGGCGTCCGCCGCCTGCGCGGCGGTGTGCACAAGCGACTTGTAGGCGGGCGACAGCTCCTCGTACTTGGCCTTGTTGAACAAGAGATGGACGGTCGGGCCGCCTTCCCACCAGCCGGGATAATAGTAGTAGGGCGCGACCTTGTAGAAGCCGAGCTTCTCGTCGTCATAGGGGCCGACCCATTCGGCGGCGTCGATCGTGCCTTTTTCCAGCGCCGGATAGATGTCGCCACCGGCGATCTGCTGCGGCACGACGCCGAGCTTCTGCACCACTTTGCCGGCAAAGCCGCCGATGCGCATCTTGAGGCCGGACAGGTCGGCGACGGTGTTGATCTCCTTGCGGAACCAGCCGCCCATCTGCACGCCGGTGTTGCCGCCGGGCAGGCCGAAAAGACCCTGCGTGGCAAGAAACTCGTTGAACAGGTCGATGCCGCCGCCATGATAGTGCCAGGCGTTCATGCCGCGCGCGTTGAGCGAGAACGGCACCGCCGCACCGAGTGCCCATGTCGGGTCCTTGCCCCAATAATAGTATGACACCGTGTGGCAGGCCTCGACAGTGCCGGCAGTGGTGGCGTCGGCGGCCTGCAGGCCGGGCACGAGTTCGCCGGAGGCGAAGACCTGGACCTGGAAATTGCCGTCCGTCGCCTCAGACAGCATCTTGGAGAAGACTTCCGCGCCGCCATAGATCGTATCGAGTGACTTGGGGAAGGATGACGCCAACCGCCACGTCACTTTCGGATTGGACTGGGCGATTGCCGGTGCGGCTAGCGTCGCGGCAGCCGCCGCAGCGCCCACGCCGGTGACCCCGGCCTTGCGGATGAATGAACGACGATCCATGCAGAACCTCCCTTTTGGACCAACAAACCGACATCAGGGACATCTCCTCGCGCCCGGTATCGATTTGCCGAAACAATACACGGGCAAGGGGTCGAGTCCAGCATGGCAGCGGGATTTGACGGCGGCGCTGGCGACAAATCCGCGGGCCGGCCAGCCAGCCTGCAACTATAGTCTAACGTTCGCCGCGTGGCCCATGCGAGATGGCGAAACTTGCCATGGAAAAGCGCCTTCGGATCGCCTATTTTGCAGGCACAATAGATTATTCGCTTCGCTCCAAATGGAATCCGGACCCAAAATGCACCAGCCGCTCGTCGCCATATCGACCGACGTCCGTCAGTTCGACAACTACACCTGGCATGCCGTCCCGCAGCAATATATCGAGGCAGCACTTTCCGGCGCCGGCGTGTTCCCGCTTTTGGTGCCGTCCTTCGGCGACCGGCTCGATTTCGACGAGCTGTTGTCTTCGGTCGACGGTGTCATGGTCACCGGCTCCAAGTCCAACGTGCATCCATCACTCTATGGCGGCGACGCCAGCGAAGCCAACGGCCCCTATGACCCGGCGCGCGATTCCACCACGCTGCCGCTGATCCGCAAGGCGATCGAGCGCGGCGTGCCGCTGCTTGCCATCTGCCGCGGCATCCAGGAGTTGAACGTGGCGCTGGGCGGCACGCTTGGCACCGAGATCCAGGAGCGCGAAGGTTCGCTGGACCATCGCGCGCCCGTGAGCGACAACCAGGACGAACGTTTCGCCATTCACCAGACCATTTCGATCAAGCCGGGCGGCTGCCTGGCCGGTGTATTCGGCGCCAGCGACATCAAGGTCAACTCGCTGCACCGCCAAGGCATCGACCGGCTCGGCTCGAAGCTGCAGGTCGAGGCGGTTGCCGGCGACGGCACGGTGGAGGCGGTTTCGGTGAAGGACGCCCGCGCCTTCGCCGCCGGCGTGCAATGGCACCCCGAATACTGGGTCAAGTCGGACGGCAACTCGGCCAAGATCTTCCGCGCCTTCGGCGATGCGGTGCGGCTGCATGCGGCGGCGAAGGCCGGTGCACGGGCGGCGGCGGAATAAATCCCGACGATCAATTGCCGGCGGATTGATCCCGTTCGCCGGTTGTCGCCAGCGACAGCAGCGGCGTGGCCGGAGCGTAGGATTCGTAGCCGTCGCCATCCGCAACCGAGAAGGTGACGATCGGGTCGGTGCCGTCGGCGCTGAACGCGATCGTGCCGTCCTCGCCCTCTCGCCAGAATTTTGCCCGCTCGATGCCGGGCAGCAGCCCGCGGCAATTCGGCGCCACGGTCAACAGCGACAGGCCATCGTCAATCGCGGCGCCGCGGCTAACCGCGCAGTCGCCTTCGTCGCCATTGGCGACCAGCCTGAAGGTGGTTGCCGGCCTTGCTTCATTGGCCGAACTTTCACTGCTGCCGCCGTGAAACAGCTGAAAGCCGGCGAAAAGTGCCGCTGCCGCAATCGATGCCGGAAGTTTCGTCATCTTGCACTCCGCGCCCCCCGGCGCAGATGCAGAATGATTCCAAAGCGTTAAGTCAACGTTAACGAGTGTGGCAGAGAGCCGCTCAGCTTCGTGGCTTGACTTGCGCCGTCTCAGGCACCGGGGTCAGTGGCCGGCGCTCGCTGAACCAGGATACCAGATTGTCGACGCACAGATCCGCCATGGCGCGGCGCGTATGGTGCGAGGCCGAGCCGACATGGGGCAAAAGCGAGGTTGGCGCCTCCAGCAAAGCCTTGGGCACATTCGGTTCATCGGCGAAAACATCGAGCCCGGCCGCGGCGATGGTGCCGTTGGCAAGCGCTGCGGCGAGGTCTGCCTCGTCGACCGTGCTGCCACGGCCGATGTTGACGAAAACGCCGTTGGCGCCAAGCGCCGCCAGGATTTCGGCATTGACCGCCTTCTCCGTGGAAGCGCCGCCCGGCACTACGGAAATCAGCGTATCGACCGCTTCGGCAAGGCCCTTCAGCGTCGGGTGGTATTCATAAGCCAGACCTTCGACCTTGCGCCTGTTGTGGTAGGCCACCGGCAGCCCGAACGCTTCCAGCCGGCGCGCAATGGCAAGGCCGATGCGGCCCATGCCGTAAATGCCGACATGCCGACCGCGCAAGGTCAGCCGGCTCAGGGGATAGTTGCCCTTCTTCACCCAACTGCCGTCGCGCAGCCATTTCTCGGCCTTGTAAAGTTCACGCACGGTGTTGAGCAAAAGGCCGATCGTGGTGTCGGCGACCTCCTCGGTCAAAACATCGGGGGTGTTGGTGACCATGATGTTTTTCTTGGCCGCATGGCCGGCATCGACCGAATCATAGCCGACGCCGAAGGAGGCGATGAGTTCGAGGTTGGGCAATGCATCCATCAATGCCGCATTGACGCCGGCGAAGGACGCAATGGCGCGCACGTCATGGCGCATCTCGTCGGTGACCAGGGCGGGATCGGCGCGCTCTATCTTGACCCGCTTGAAGGTGCGGTCGATGCGCTCGACCGCATGGTCGTTGAAATGTCCTGGCACCAGAACGGCGACGGTCTGCAACGCATCAGTCTTGGTCATGCACGCTCCACCGGCTTGCCGGTCGACTGGCGCACATGCAGTTCCGGCTTGATCAGTTCCTGTGACGGCCGTACCGCCTGTCCGTTCAGCTTGTCGAGCAGCGCGCTGGCGGCACGGCGGCCGACCTCTCGCTGGCCATTCCAGACTGTGGTGAGCGCCGGTGTCGCGATTGCCGCCTCCTCGAGATCGTCATAGCCGGTCACCGAGATGTCGGCGCCCGGCACCAGGCCGGCGCGGGCAATGCCGTTCATCAGGCCGATGGCGACCAGATCATTCCAGCAGCAAGCGGCGGTTGGCTTGTCTTTAAGCGCCAGAAACTGTCCAGCCGCCTCGAATCCGCCCTGCTTGGTGCGCGGCCCGGCGATGCGCCAGGACGGCCTGACCTCAAGCCCGGCGGCCTCCATGGCGTTGAGATAGCCCTGGTAGCGGTCGCGCCCGGTCGAGGTCTGGTCGGTGCCGCCGATCATGGCGATGCGCTTGTGCCCGAGCGAGATCAGATGATTGGTGGCAAGTGCCGTGCCATAGGCATCGTCGCCGCGAAACACCGGCACGTCGGCGCCTTCCACGCTGCGTGCGATCAGCACCGCCGGCAGGCCGTTTTCCTCGGCCATGACGATGTCAGAGGCCGGCGTGCCGATGGCCGGGGACATGATGACGCCGTCGGCGCCGAGCTGCAGCAGCGTATCGATGAAGGTGCGTTGCTTTTCCAGCTGGTCGTAGTGATTGGACAGGATGAAGGTCTGCCGGCTGCGGTCGAGTTCGCTCTCGATCGAGCGCAGGATCTCGGCGAAGAACGGGTTCATGATGTCATGCACGACGACGCCGACAATGCCCGAGCGCGAGGTGCGCAGTGAGGCGGCGCGGCGATTGTAGATATAACCGATGGCCCGCGCGTGCTCCTTGATGCGGTCACGCGTGGCGCCTGCGACCAGCGGGCTGTCGCGCAAGGCGAGGGAGACGGTGGCCGTGGAGACGCCAAGCGCATCCGCGATCGTCGAAAGCTTGATCTTTTGTGCCAGCCCTTGGCTCCCCGAGTTTTTTAAATTTTTTAAATGCGGCGTTATGCCATCGGATTCGGAGCAAATCAAAGTTTTTTCGCCATAGCCTCCGCCTCGACATCGACGGTCGTGCGATTGCGCAGCCGCAAACGGTGCTCGCGATGGATGATGTAAAGGCCGCTGGCGACGATGATGGCTGCACCCACCAGCGTCCAGCGGTCGGGGAACTGGTGGAAGATGATCCAGCCGGACAGGATCATCCAGACCATCTGCGAATAGGGGTACGGCGCCAGCGCCGTGGTGGTCGCCAGGCGGTAGGCCTGCACCAGCAGCCAGTGGCCGCCGGCGCCGAACACGCCCAGCATCACCAGTATGAACCAGTGCCAGCCATCCTGCGGCAGCCCATGCGAGAACGGCAGCATCGGCAGAAGCAGCACGGCCGGCGCCAGCGCCGAAAACAGGATCAGGCTTTCCGAGGTTTCGCTGGCTGACATCCGCCGCGTCATGATGACGTAAAAACTGTTCGACAGCATCGAGCCGAGCGCGAAAAGATGGCCGATGCCGAACACGCCGATGCCCGGCCTTGTAATGACGAGCACCCCGACAAAGCCCGACAGGATTGCCAGCCAGCGCCGCCAGCCGGCCCATTCACCAAGCAGCGGTCCGGCAAGGGCGGTGATCACCATCGGCCCGAAGAAGTAGATCGAGGTGGTCTCGGCCAGTTGAAGCGTTTTGAGCGCCATGACGTTGCACATCGTCGAGCCGAACAGCAGACCGCCGCGCAGGATGTGGGCCGGCAAATTGTTGGCGCGGAAGCGCGACGGCTCGCGCCAGCCGCGCAGGAAGACGCCGACAAGCAGGACATGGACGGTGAAGCGGGCCCAGGCGACGATCAGCGCCGAGACGCCGGCCAGCACCAGATATTTGCTCGATGTGTCGAGAAAGGTGAAAAAGACATAGGTCGAAAGCATGAACAGCATCGCCGCGGGCGGCGTTGCGCTTTCGTCTGATTTTGCGGGAACGTTCAATGTCAGGCCGGGCAGGGAGGATCAACGCTTAACCTTTGCGGCAATCGCCTGCGCCCGGCAAGCCAAAAGCGACTGGCACAACAGGAGCCGCGCGCAGGCTCAGCGCGGGCCGATCCTATGCCGGCTAAAGCGCCTCGCCGGATGCCACTTGCGCCTGGAGATGAAGCCACAACGCCTGGGCGACGGGTCCGTGCGGTCGGTCGCGCCGGCGCACCGCCGCCAGGGTCTCCGTCCGGCCGGGCAGATGTGCACCAGCGATCGAGATCAGCCTCCTATCCCGCAGTTCGTCCTCGATCAGCCATGCCGGCAGATGGCCCCAGGCCAATCCGTGAAGGATCAGTTCCTTCTTCATCAGATGATCCGGCACCGAGCACTGATGCGCACCGTCGACGAGGAAATAGCTCTCCGGCGACGGCCGCCGCGCCGTGTCGCGGATCACGCACTGGGTGAAGGGCCGCATCTGCTCCGGCGCAATCTCGCGGCCAGGCGCGAACGGAAGGAACCCAGGCGCCACCACCGGCACGAGGGGCACCGCGCAGAGATGGATCCGCTCGAGATGCGGATCGGAAGGATCCGCGCGATGGAAGATGAGGTCAGCCTCTCCTTCCATCAACCGTTCGAGCGGACCGCCGACCGCCTCGTACTCCAGGTGCAGGCGTGTCCCGGTGCGTTCGGCAAAGAAGCCGCTGAGCATAGGCAGGATTTGCGGTCGCGGGCAGAGATCACCCACGACCACACGCAGGACCGTCTCCTCGCCACTCGCCAACTGGCCCGCATAGGTTCGCAGATGGTCGAGCTCGCGCAATGTCAGCTGCGCTCGCGCGTGAAACTCGCGGCCCGCCTCCGTCAGCCCCACCCGATATCCGCTGCGGTCGAGAAGTGTGAGCCTGAGCAACTGCTCGAGGCGTGCGACAGCGGCGAAGACGGATGGATGCGATCGGTTCAAGGCAAGGGCGGCCGCCTGGAAGCTGCCCTCGCTTGCCACGGCGTCAAAGCACCGTAGGTCGTGGAGTTTCAGACCATTCATTATCGCCAAAACCTACTGAGATTGTCCAATCATAGTAATTTTCCTGGATAATTACGAGGCCTAGGGTGGCTCATTCAAAGGGCGGCGGGAGCATCTAACTCCTTTCGCCAGGGTGAGATGAGGACCAGATGACTGACACGCTTTATTTTACGACGGGCGACGGCTGCCGGATCGCCTATCAGCTGGCGGGGGCCGGCCCTGTGCTTGTGCTCTCGAATTCCATTGCGACGAACCTGCATATGTGGGACCGGCAGCTAGCGGAACTTGCCGGATCTTTCCGGGTGCTGCGCTATGATCTGCGCGGCCACGGCAGTTCCGATGCTCCGGCCGGAGCCTATTCGCTTGATCGGCTGGGCCGCGACGTCCTTGAGCTGCTGGATGCGCTTCAAATCGCCCGCGTGCATTTCTGCGGGCTGTCGCTGGGCGGCTTCGTAGGGCAGTGGCTGGGTATCCATGCCTCGGAGCGCATCGAGCGTCTCATCCTTTCCAACACCTCGCCGCATCTCGGGCCGGCTTCTTACTTTGATGAGCAGATCAGGACTGTCCTTGCAGCGAGCAACATGTCGGCCACCGCGGACATGTTCATGCACAACTGGTTTCCCGCCTCGATGCTTGCCGGCCCAAACGAAACCGTCGACGCGTTCCGCGCGATGGTCCTGGCGACGCCGCCCCAAGGTCTCGCGGGATGCTTCGCCGCCGTACGCGATTGCGATCTGCGCCGGACTGTCTCCCTCATTACCGCGCCCACCCTGGTGATCGGTGGAGAAGACGACAAGGTAACGCTGGCAAGCCACAGCGAGGCGATCGCAGCCAGCATCCCCGGCGCCACGCTTACACTGCTTCCGGGCGTCCATATGCTGAACGTCGAGCGGCCGACTGAATTCATGAGCGCCGTTACACGCTTCCTGCTGAATTAGGCGTGCATGCGGGCGCCCTTGGTGATCTTGTCGACGAGTTTCTTGTCGGCACGCAGCGCGATGCCGACGATCTTGGCGTCCTCAGGCCCGAACTCGGCGAAGACCGCGCGGTTGGCCGCATCGAAGCCGGTGGCAAACATCTCCTCGACATAGGCTGACCCCGTCACGCCCCGCTCCAGCGCCTTCCGGTGGATGGAGTTGAGCGTCGGCCCATCGGCCGAAAGCACGATGACCGGCTGGATCGACAGAGGATTGTAAAGGTTGCCGGCGCGGTCGCGGTAGGGTTCGCCGATAATGGCGGGGAATTGCGCGACGATGCCGCTGGTCAGGAAGGCGGCGACGTTGAGCTTTTGCCAGACGGCGAGATCGTCCCGCAGCACGATTGCAAATTTCGTATCGAACACCAAAATGAGGACTCCGGAGCACGCCCATGAAGGGCAGGGATAGGTGATGACGCACGATCTAGAAGGTGAGGCGACGCAGGGTCTTGAACGTTCGTGCGCGGATGAAGACCGGATCGTCTCGGCGCCTGTTACCGCTGGCATCGAGCGCATCGAGGCGCATTTCCATGGCAACGCCTTCGACCTGCACCGTCATGATACGCTTGCCGTCGGCGTGACGCTTTCCGGTGTGCAGCGCTTCCACTACAGGGGCACTGTCAACCACAGCCTGCCCGGCCAGGTTATCGTGCTGCATCCCGACGAAGTGCACGATGGCGGCGCCGGGACCGAGGATGGTCTGCGCTACCGGATCCTCTATCTGGAGCCGTCACTGCTGCTCGACTGCCTCGACGGCGCGCCGCTGCCTTTCGTCAGGGATGCTGTGGTCAGCGATCCTGCCTTGCGTGGCACGCTGCTTTCGGCCCTGTCGCCGCTCGATGAGGAACTGGACGAGCTGTTCGTCGCCGATTTCGTTGCGGAGCTGGCGCAGCATCTGGGGCGTCATGCGGGACAGAAAGCAAAGCCGATGGGGAGGTCGGCCTCACGTGCGGCAGCGCTGGCGCGCGGCTATCTCGAGGAGAATGCGGAGCGGTCCGTTCGTTCCGATGAGCTGGAAGCCGTCACCGGGCTCGACCGCTATGCGCTGTCACGCCATTTTCGCGCGACCTATTCCACCAGCCCGCATCGGTTCCTGCTGATGCGCCGGCTGCAAAAGGCAAGACGGATGATCGAGGTGGGCGAGCCGCTGGCCGAGATTGCCGTTGGCGCCGGCTTCAGCGACCAGAGCCATTTCAACAGGCATTTCAAGAAAGCATTCGGCCTGACGCCCGGCCGCTGGTCGGCGCTGGTGCGCGGCCCTTCGGTGGCGGCCTAGCTCAAGACACGCGGCCGCCGTGCCGGTCAGTCGTCGATGTCGGCGTCGTCGTCGACGAGCACCAGCTCCTCGTTCGACAAATTGGCCTCGATGCGGGCGAGCAGCTTGAACAGCGTCTTCTGTTCTTTCTTGTCGAGGCCCTTCAAGGCCTGCTTTTCGGTCTTCTTCACCGACTTCTCGATGGCGTGGATGATCTCGCGGCCGGTGTCGGTGAGAAAGATATGCGCCTGGCGTGCATCCGCGGAAGAGGCGCGCTTTTCCAAAAAGCCCTGGGCCTGCAGCCGGTTTATGGTCTTGGTGATGGTCGGCGGGCGCACGCCCAGGCGGCCGGCGAGATTGCCGGGCGTCTGGCCGTCCTCGCGGTCGAGCGTCAGCATGATCTGGTCCTGGCCGGCATAGAAGCCGTGCGCCAGAAGCCGCGCCGCCAGCGCGGTCCTTGCCAGCCTTGCCGCCGAATGCAGCCGGCTCATCGTTGCAGTCTTGTCCGCCTTGGCCATGGTGATCCCTCTTCGGCCGTACCGGTGCGTGCAGCATAGACGCAGCCGGCCGGTTGGCAATCGACGATCAAAAACATTCCGGCTTTCGAAACAGCTTTGCCGGCAAGCATTTGTGGTGCTCGAAATGGTGATGCCAGATGTTTATTTCAGTTAGATGACAAACGAGTTTCCGCCAAGGCGATTGCAACGGTTTGACGCGGCGCGGCTCAGCACAGGTCAATGAAGAGGCGTTTCCGGCGACACGTTGATGGTCGGCATCCCTCGCACTCGGCCTCTCGGTCTACCCACCCGCTTCGTCAACCTGGGTCAAACACCCAAGCGGTTTGCCTCGTGCAAAAGGCCGGCACACATCCTATATGCCAACAATCCCTTCTTGCGGCCCGCAATTCCGTGGCCCAGCCATTTCGAGGCAAGATATGAGCGAAGCACAGACGCAAATCCCCGTGACCGTTCTCACCGGCTATCTCGGCGCCGGCAAGACGACGCTGCTCAACCGCATCCTGTCGGAAAACCATGGCAAGCGTTATGCCGTCATCGTCAATGAATTCGGCGAGATCGGCATCGACAATGATTTGATCGTGGAATCCGACGAGGAAATCTACGAAATGAACAATGGCTGCGTCTGCTGCACGGTGCGCGGCGACCTGATCCGCGTCGTCGAAGGCCTGATGCGCCGTCCCGGCCGCTTCGACGCCATCGTCGTCGAGACCACCGGCCTCGCCGATCCTGTGCCGGTGGCGCAGACCTTCTTCATGGACGACGACGTGCGCTCCAAGACCAAACTCGACGCTGTCGTGGCTCTGGTCGACGCCAAGCACCTGCCGCTCAGGTTGAAGGATTCCAAGGAAGCCGAGGACCAGATCGCCTTCGCCGATGTCGTCGTGCTCAACAAGACCGACCTGGTGACGCCCGAAGAACTGGCCAAGGTCGAGGCCACCATCCGCGCCATCAACCCGGCGGCCAGGATCCACCGCACCACGCGCGCCGGCGTGGCGCTGTCCGAAGTGCTCGACCGCGGCGCCTTCGACCTGTCGCGCGCATTGGAAAACGACCCGCATTTCCTCGAGGCGCACGATCATGATCACGACCATCATGACCATGACAGGCACGATCACCACGACCATGATCACGACCATCATCATCACGATCACGCGCATCCCTCCGACATCCATGACGTGACCGTGCAGTCGGTGTCGCTGCGCGGCGGCGAGATGGACCCGAAGAAATTCTTCCCGTGGATCGAGAAGATCACTCAGATGGAAGGTCCCAACATCCTGCGGCTGAAAGGCATCATCGCGCTCAAGGGCGACGACGAGCGCTATGTCATCCAGGGCGTGCACATGATCATCGAAGGCGACCACCAGCGCGCCTGGAAAGACGGCGAAAAGCATGAGAGCCGGCTGGTGTTCATCGGCCGCGAGCTTGACGCCGAACGGCTGAAGAAGAGCTTTGACGCCTGCCAGGCGGCTTGATTTCCGGACTCTATGGCGCTAGCGCTGCCCGCTCAACCTTCTCCCCTTGTGGGAGTAGGTGGCCTCGCGAAGCGAGGTCGGATGAGGGGTGCTCCAGCTCGGCACCGACGGCGATCCGTTCAACACCCCTCATCCGTCTCGGCGCTGCGCGCCGATCCACCTTCTCCCACAAGGGGAGAAGGTTGACGCCAGGCCTGGCCGCCTCAGTGGCTTCCCGGGAGTGGTGACAGCTTCATTGGAATGGTCCTGATGCCCACAGTTGCTCCCCTCGACCTGGAAGGTCACTGCCTTGCCGCCGTCTTCCTCGACAACGTGCCGCATTTTGCGCTCGCCGATGGGACAGTTCATAGGCTCGACAACGGCCACAAGACAATTCAGGCCAATGACGGCCTGCTCTCCACGTTCCATGACGCCGCCAACGACCGCCTGATCACCGGCGGCGAGGACGGCAAGATTTTTGCCGTTGCCGCCGGCGGCAATGTCAGCGAACTCGCCAGCGCCGGCAAGAAGTGGATCACCAGCGTCGCCGCCGGGCCGCAAGGCGCTATCGCCTATGCCACAGGCAAGACTGCGTTCGTGCGCTTTGCCGACGGCAAGACCAAAGAGTTTGCCCATCCACGTTCGGTCGAGGGGCTGGCCTTCTCCCCCAAGGGCATGCGCTTCGGCGTCGCCCGCTACAATGGCGCGACGCTGCATTTCCCGGCCGCCGAGGGCAGACCGGTGGAGCTGGAATGGGCCGGCGCCCATACCGGCGTGACCTTCTCGCCGGATGGCGCCTTCCTCGTCACCACCATGCAGGAAAACGCGCTGCATGGTTGGAAGCTCGCCGACGGCAAGCACATGCGCATGACCGGCTATCCCGGCAAGGTCAAAAGCCTGTCGTGGAGCGTGAAGGGCAAGTGGCTGGCGAGTTCCGGCGCGCCGGCGGCGATCGTCTGGCCGTTTTCGGGCAAGGACGGCCCGATGGGCAAGGCGCCGCTGGAGCTCGGCACGCGCGGCAACGCCATGGTGACATCGGTTGCCTGCCATCCGAGCCAGGATGTCGTCGCCGTCGGCTATGATGACGGCATGGTCATGGCGGTGCGCTTTACCGATGCCAAAGAGGTGCTGTTGCGCCGCCCAGGCATGGGCGCCATCACCGCGATGATGTGGGACAAGGAAGAGCGCCGGGTCGCCTTCGGCAGTGCCGCCGGCGACTGCGGCGTCATCGATATCTCGGCGTGACCTATTCGGCTCCGCACGACACCTTGCCGGTCAATTCTTTCGGCTTGCCGTCCTGTTCCGTGTCGGCGGCGTTGTCGTAGACGGCAAGCGTGTACCGGCCGTCATAGACGCCCTCGTCACTGGTCTTGGTCAGGATCGTCAGTTCGACAGAGTTGAATTTATCTCCGAGCTGATGCTCGTGGTAGACGTTCAGCCGCAACTCCTTGTCGTCCAGCCAGTACTGGGTGAGGTCGGAATCCTCGAAGACGGTCTTGCGCAGACTGTCGCCTTCCGGCCGGCCAAGTATCTCGAGATCGCCGCGAAAATTGAAGGTCGGGCCGCCCATACCTCTGGTGACCCCGGCGCCGACCTCGAATTGCACCGCTTTGTCATCGACGGAACACCAGACGCCGCCCGATGCGGAAGCCGCAGCGGCCGACAAGAGTAGCGCAATAGCGCAGATGATCGTCCGCATTTTTCTCCCCAAACCACAGACCCGATCGCATTGGCGCCCGACTGCGCCGGAAGGTCAAGTCTGCCGAACTTGCTGCTGACCCAATGCAGCGCACCAACACGGCCAATTGCGGTTGCCGTCGCCAATTGGGTAGTGTGCCGGCCGAGAGGGATTTCATGTACAGCACGAACAGTTCAAAGGCGTCCATTGGCGGTATCAGCCGTGACCGCATCGCTGCATTGCGGACAAGCGAGGCGAACACCTTCCGCAAGGCGCGGCCGAAATCGCAGGCCAAGGTCGGTAACGGCCTGCCAGGCTTCTTCGGCGGTGTGCCGATGCACTGGATGAACGACTGGCCGACGCCATTCCCGATCCTGGTCGAAAGCGCCAAGGGCGCCGCCATCACGGATATCGACGGCAACAGGCTGGACGATTTCTGCCTCGGCGACACCGGTTCGATGTTCGGCCATTCGCCGCCGCCGGTGGCGCGCGCCATCCGCCGCCAGGCCGGGCGCGGCCTGACCTATATGCTGCCTTCGGAGGATGCGCTGGCCATCGGGCCGCTGCTCACACAGCGTTTCGGTCTGCCGTTCTGGCAGATCGCCACCAGCGCCACCGACGCCAACCGCTTCGCGCTGCGTGTTGCCCGCGCTATCACCGGTCGGGAAAAGATCCTGGTCTTCAACGGCTGCTATCACGGCTCGGTCGACGAGACGATGGTCCGGCTGGTCGACGGCAAAGCTGTCAACCGGCCGGGCCTGGCGGGCGAATTCCGCGACCTGACCAGGACGGCGAAGGTCATCGAATTCAACGATGTTGCTGCACTGGAAGCGGCGCTCGCCGACCGCGATGTCGCCTGCGTCATCGCCGAGCCGGTGCTGACAAATTCCTGCATGGTGCTGCCCGATCCGGGTTTTCACGACGCCTTGCGCAAACTGACGCGCGCGGCCGGAACGCTGCTGCTGATCGACGAGACCCACACCATCTCGACCGGCCCAGGGGGCTACACCAGAAAATTCGGGCTGCAGCCCGACCTTTTCGTGCTGGGCAAGCCGATCGCCGGTGGCGTGCCGGCAAGCGTGTGGGGCATGAGCGACGAGGTCGCCTCGCGCTATGCCGACTACAACCGAACCAAGGAGCCGGGCTATTCCGGCATGGGCACGACGCTGTCGGCGAACCCGCTGCAGTTCGCAGCCATGCGCGCAACGCTCGAAGAGGTGATGACGCAGGAGAATTATGCCCGGATGGATCGCCTCGCCCTGCGGCTCGATGCCGGGCTGACCGGCGTCATCGATCGCTACAATCTGCCCTGGCATGTCGCCCGCGTCGGCGCCCGCGTCGAGTTCATCTGCGCCCCTGGCCCGCTCAGGAACGGCGCCGAAGCCGAGACTGCCCATGCGCCGGAGCTTGAGGCGGCTATCCATGTCGCGCTGGTCAACCAGGGCGTGCTGATCGCGCCCTTTCACAACATGATGCTGATCTCACCGGCCACCACCGGCGCCCAGGTCAACCGGCTGATCACCGCCTTCGCCACGGTTGCGGCAAGGCTGACGGCATGAGACAAGCTGCCAAGCCAAACTCGAGTACACTAATCATGACTTCACCTTCGGGCTCGACGCCCGCCGAGGCGCAAGCCTTTCTCGACGCCCATCCCGAAATCGAAGCCTTCGATATCGTCTTGACCGACGCCAACGGGGTCGGCCGCGGCAAGATCGTGCGCCGGCATGAGCTGAAAAGCATCTTCGAGGGCGGCCGCCACATGCCGATCTCGATCCTCGGCCTCGACATCACCGGCGAGGATGTGCACGAAACCGGGCTGATCTGGACGACTGGAGACGGCGATCTCAGGGCATGGCCGATCCCCGGCACGCTGGTGCCGCTTTACGGCACGAACCCGCCGCGCGGCCAGTTGCTGATGGCGATGTACCATCTCGAGGGACAGCCTATGTCGTCGGACCCACGGCTGGCGCTGGCCAGGCAGGTCGACATCTTGGCGGCCAAGGGCCTCTATCCCGCCGGCGCCTTCGAACTCGAATTTTTCCTGCTTGCCAATGAGCGTGACGCCGACGGCAAGGTAAAGCCGGCGGACGCCGTGCTCGACGGCCGCCGCTCGGCCAAGACGGAAGTCTATTCCGTCGACCATCTGCACGGCATGGAGCCGCTGTTTTCCGACATCTATGCCGCGGCCAAGGCGCAAGGCATTCCGGCCGAAACGGTGATTTCCGAATACGCGCCCGGCCAGTACGAGCTGACGCTGAACTATCGCAAGGATGTCATGCGGGCGGCCGACGACCTCGTCATGTTGAAGCGGCTGGTGCGGGCGCAGGCGCGCCGCCATGGTGTCACCGCCTGCTTCATGGCCAAGCCGATCGAAAAATACGCCGGCTCCGGCATGCATTTCCATGTTTCGTTGCAGGACAAGAACGGCCGCAACGTTTTTGCCGAGGCTGGCGGCGAAAGCTGGTCGCTGCCGCTGCTGCAGGGGCTCGGCGGGCTGATCCAGACCATGGCCGAATCGATGCTGGTGTTTGCGCCGCACGCCAATTCCTGGCGGCGCTTCGTCTCGCAGTCCTATGCGCCGGTGGCGCCGACCTGGGGCGTCAACAACCGTTCGGTGGCGCTGCGCATCCCGGCGGGCGACGCCAAGAACCGGCGCATCGAGCACCGGCCGTCGGGTGTCGACGCCAATCCCTACCTGATCGCGGCAACGGTGCTGGCCGGCATCATCAAGGGTCTGGATGAAGGCCTCGACCCCGGCCCCGAAACCACTGGGAATGGCTATGAAGCCGCCATCACGCGCACGACCATGCCGGTCGACTGGCGCGCTGCGATCGAGGCGGCGCGGGCATCGAGCTTCCTGAAAGAAGCGCTTGGCGAGGATCTGCATCGCACCTTCGTGGCGATCAAGCAGTCGGAGTATCTGCGCGTCGCCCGCACCGTCAGCGAGCTAGATTACCACCTCTACCTCCACGAGGTCTGAGAGACCGCCTGGAACTCGGGCAGTCGTCCTGCTAGCCCGACGATCAGGCGGCGATTACTTTTTCGCCGCCTGCATCAAATGAGGTGGCGCTGCAGCCTTCAAGAACATATCATGAACGGATGAGCGCACCCACCGTCCGTGAAAAGCTGGCAATCCTGTCTGACGCCGCCAAATACGATGCTTCTTGCGCCTCGTCCGGCTCGGCGAAGAAGGATTCGCTCCAATCCGGCGGTATCGGCTCCACAGAAGGCATGGGCATCTGCCATTCCTACGCGCCGGATGGCCGCTGCATTTCGCTCCTGAAAATCCTGCTGACCAATTTCTGCATTTACGATTGCAGCTACTGCATCAACCGCTCGTCATCGAATGTGCGCCGCGCCCGCTTCAGCATCGACGAGGTGGTGAAGCTGACCATGGATTTCTACCGGCGCAACTACATCGAGGGCCTCTTCCTGTCCTCAGGAGTCATCCGCTCCCCGGACGAGACCATGGCCGAAATGGTGGAAGTGGCGCGGCGGCTGCGGCTGGACGAAAAATTCTCCGGCTATATTCATCTGAAGACCATTCCGGAAAGCTCGGCCGAACTGGTCGAGCAGGCCGGGCTCTACGCCGATCGGCTGTCTATCAACGTCGAACTGCCGACCGATGAGGGCGTCAAGAAACTGGCGCCGGAGAAGAAGCCGGAAACGATCCGGCTTTCCATGGCGAACCTGCGCCGGAAGATGGAGGAAAAAGCCGAGCCGACGCTGAGGACCAAGAAGCGCGAACGCTTTGCGCCCGGAGGTCAGTCGACGCAGATGATTGTCGGCGCCGACAAAACATCCGACGACGGCATTTTGCACACCAGCGCGCGGCTCTATGGCAGCTATCACCTGCGGCGCGTCTATTATTCCGCCTTCAGCCCAATCCCGGATTCGTCATCGTCGCTGCCGCTGCAAAAACCGCCGCTGATGCGCGAGCACCGGCTCTATCAGGCCGACTGGCTGATGCGTTTCTACGGCTTTTCGCAGCCGGAAATCCTCGCCGGCAGCAGCGACGGCATGCTCGATCTCGCCATTGACCCCAAGCTCGCCTGGGCTTTGCGCAATCGGGCGAGGTTTCCCGTCGACATCAACCGCGCCGACCGCGAAGCGCTGCTGCGGGTTCCGGGTCTGGGCACCAAGGTGGTGGCGAAGATCCTTGAAACCCGCCGCCACCGACGCATGCGGCTGGAAGATGTCGGACGGATCTGCCATTCGATCGCCAAGCTGAGGCCCTTCATCATCGCCGAAGGCTGGTCGCCGGGCGGACTCACCGACAAGACAGGCCTGCGCGACACGATCGTAAAGTCCTGCGAACAACTGTCGCTGTTTTGACCATGCAGCCGGCTCAGCTCGACCTTGCCCGATACACTGTCCGGCTAGCGAGCCAGACCGATTTCGCCGGTTGGCGCGATGCGGCACGGCGTCTGGCGCTGAATGAGGTCCGACCTGAGGATATTAGTTGGGGTGTCGGGTCCGACGCCAATGATCCTCAAGATGCCTTGCCGGCGGTGCCAGAGGGCGCGCAGCTTACCGTCCCGCGCGAGTTCATCGCCCATGCCGAAACCGCCTTCTGCCACTCCGACCCCGGCCGGTTTGCCTTTCTCTACTGGATGCTTTGGCGCCTGCGCACCGAGCCGAAACTGCTGGCGATCGCATCCGATCCCGACACCAGGCGGCTCGAAGCCATGGAAAAGGCGGTGCGGCGCGACAGCCATAAGATGCATGCCTTCGTACGCTTCCGGAAGATCGGCGACGGCGAGAACGAGCGCTACGTCGCCTGGTTCGAGCCGGAGCATTTCATTGTCGAGCGCAACGCGGATTTCTTCGTCCGGCGGTTCACCGGCATGCGCTGGACCATCCTGACGCCCTATGCCTCCGCCGACTGGAACGGCGAAAGGCTGGCGATCGGGCCGGGTGCGGCCAAGGGCGATGCACCCGATCAGGACGACACCGAGGCGTTGTGGCTGACCTATTTCGAAAACATCTTCAACTCGGCGCGGCTCAAGGTGAAGGCGATGCAGAAGGAGATGCCGAAGAAATATTGGCGGAACCTTCCCGAGGCCTCGCTCATTCCAGATCTGATCGCAGGAGCGGACGAGGCCGCCAGGGATATGATTGCCAGACTGCCGACAACGCCGGCGCCGCACCACGCCAAGCTGCAGGCAAGACATTGGCCGAAGCCCGAGCCGGCCGAGGCGCCGGATGAAGACGATGCCAAGACGATTTCCGATTTGCGCGAGGCTGCAAAGGGTTGTCGTCGCTGCCCGCTCTGGCGCGACGCGACACAGACCGTGTTCGGCGAGGGGCCGGATGACGCCAAAGTGGTCTTCGTCGGCGAACAACCTGGCGATCAGGAAGATCTCGCCGGCAAACCTTTTGTCGGGCCAGCGGGCAAAGTGTTCGATGCGATTCTCGATGACGCAGGCGTCGACCGGCAAAAAGTCTACGTCACCAACGCCGTCAAGCACTTCAAGTTCGAGCCGCGCGGCAAGCGCCGCATCCACTCGAAGCCAAATACCGGCGAAGTCCAGGCCTGCCGCTGGTGGATCGGCCGGGAGCTTGAGCTGATCAAGCCGGACCTCGCCGTGGCGCTTGGGGCAACGGCGGCGTTGTCGCTGCTGGGCAAGGCCATTGCCGTGACGAAAATGCGCGGCCAGTTGATCGAACGCGAGGATGGCTTGCGCGTGTTCATCACCATCCACCCCTCCTTTATTCTGCGTATTCATGAGCCCGCGGACAAGGAGGCAGAGCGCGAGCGGTTTCTCAGGGATATGAGAGAGGTGAAGCGGCTGATGGGGTCGTGAGATGAGCGAAAGCCTCAGCGACATCGTCATCCGCGGGCGGAGCAAGGAGTGAAGCGACGCAGCGCAGACCCGAGGATTCATGCCGCGACGTTTGGACGCTGCTACGGTGCAGAATTCTGCTCCGCTGCGCTCGACGGCTAACATCACGGAATGGACCCGGGGCTTCGCGACGGAGCTTCGCTCCTGCTTCGCCCAGGGATGACGAAGCTGAGTGGCTTCAGCCAATCACCTACGGTCGTGAATCCAACGTTGGAAACTTCGGCCGCCACGGCCAGATTAACTGATTAGGATTGCCCTCAGATCGTTCACATTCGTACCCGTCGGCCCCGGCACGAACAGATCGCCGATCGCGTTGAACGCCGTCCAGGCATTGTTGCCGGCCAGCATCGCCTTGGCGTCGATGCCGGCGGCACGCATGCGCGAGACAGTTGAGCCATCGGCAAAGGCGCCGGCATTGTCTTCCGAGCCATCGATGCCGTCGGTATCGGCGGCCAGTGCATGAATACCTTCCGCGCCGCTGATGCCGATGGCAAAGGCGAGCAGGAATTCGGAGTTGCGGCCGCCCTTGCCCCTTTTTCCGTCAACAGGGGCCCGCAAAGTCACGGTCGTCTCGCCGCCGGACAGGATCAGCACCGGCTTTTGGAACGGCCGGTTGCGCGTCGCCACTTCGCGCGCAATGGCTGCATGCACGCCACCGACCTCGCGCGCCTCGCCCTCGATGGAATCGGAGAGGATGACGGCTTCGATGCTTTGCCGTTTTGCCTCAGCGGCTGCCGCTTCCAGCGATACGCCAGCCGAGGCGATCAGGTGCACTTCATTGCGTGAAAAGCGCTGGTCATCCGGATCTGGCGCATCGGCCTCTGGCGAGTTGATGTGCGCCATGACGGCGTCGGGCAGCTTCATGCCATAGGCCGCTATCGAGGCCAGCGCATCGGCGCGGTTGCCGGAGTCGGGCACGGTCGGGCCGGAGGCCACCAGGGCCGGGTTGTCGCCGGGAATGTCAGAGACAACCAGTGATACCAGTTTGGCCGGCCAGGCGGCAGCTGCCAGCCGGCCGCCCTTGATGGTCGAGAGATGCTTGCGGATGGTGTTCATGGCCGCGATCGGCGCGCCGGAGGCGAGCAGCGCCTCGTTGACGGCGATTTCGTCGGCGAGCGTCAGGCCAGCGGCAGGCGACGGCAGCAGCGCCGATCCTCCGCCCGATATCAGCGCCACTACCAGGTCGTCCGCAGTCAGCCCTTGCACCTTTTCGAGCAGGCGCCGCGACGCCTCAAGACCGGCAGCGTCCGGTACCGGATGTGCCGCCTCGATGATTTCGATGCGCTCGCATCTGGCGCCATAGCCGTAGCGGGTGACGACCAGCCCTTCGATTGGGCCATTCCACACCTTCTCGAACGCGGCCGCCATCTGCGCCGAGCCCTTGCCGGCGCCAATGACAATGGTACGGCCCTTGGGCCTGGCCGGCAGATGATCCCTGATGGTCCGTTCAGGATCGGCAGCGGCAACAGCGGCATTGAAGATCGAGATGAGAAAGGGTTTTGGGTCGAGCACGGTTATCCTTGGCCGTAACTGGCGGTTTTCAAACTGAGCAAACGTTGGCGCTGCCCCTCTCCCTTATCCTTTCCCCGTGAAAGACGGGGAGAGCGGGCTTGTCCCTTCTCCCCGTCACTATAGGGGGAGAAGGTGCCGGCAGGCGGATGAGGGGCAGCGGTAGCGTCACGATTTATCTTCCGGCGGCAGCGCCAATTGTGTCCGATCAACGCCGAGATGATCGCACAGTGCATCGACGACGACGCCGTGGTCCTGGCGTTCCGGCAGGCCGGAGACGGCGATGACGCCGATGACGCCGGCACCCTTTACAGTCACCGGAAACCCGCCGCCGGCCAGTACGTAATCAGCAATATCCAGCCCCTCGCCGACCTTGAAGGTGCGGTCCGGTCGCTGCTGTTCCAGCACCAGACGATAGGTGCTCCTGAGGTAGCGCTTGACCACATTGATCTTGCGTCGTGCCCAGTCGGGGTTGGAGGCGTTTGAACCGGGCATCGCGGCATAAAACAGCGGCCGATCCCACAGCCTGATATCGACAATGATGGGCAGCTTTTCGGCCAGCGCCCGCTCGCGGATCGCCGCGCCGACCTTGAAGGCGACGGCCTCGTCGAAGGCCGGGAAGACCAGCGTCTCTTCCTGTTTCTGGATCAGAGCGATGTCGTCCGCGGCGGCCATTTTGTTCTCCGAAATCGTCACAAATCGTGTGTACGACAAGCTCCGCCCGGTCAAGGTCTCGTCGCGGTGGTGGTCTTGCCCCGCCAGGGTCGCCCCCCACTCCATCGAGCTTCTCTCGACACCTCTCCCCCGATCGACAGGGTAGAGGAAGGGCTCCAAGCTGTCCGAACCGGCGCCCGTCCTCCGAAGCAAAGGCTCCCTTCCTCTCCCTCCGGAGGGGGGAGAGGTGGCGCCGCGAAGCGGCGACGGAGTGGGGGAACCACTTGGCAACCAGGCGCAATCATCATCTTGTCCCGCGCGGATGATGGGTCCTACCCCACGATCATATCGATCTTGGCCGGCCGCCCCGCGACATAGACCTCGCGCACGGCACGGTCGTCGCCCAGCGTCTGCAGCAGGAACAGCTCCTCCGCCAGCGTCTCCACAGTCTCCATCCTCAGCCGCATCGCCGGCGTGGCGCGGGCGTCGAGCACGGTGATGTCGGCATCGGTGCCTTCATCCAGCGTGCCGACCTTGTCCGCCATAGACAGCGCCTCGGCATTGCCACGTGTTAATTGCCAGAAGGACTGGAACGGGTTCAGCTTTTCGCCAGTCAGCGCGATCACCTTGTAGCCCTCGTCCATGGTGCGCAGCATCGAATAGTTGGTGCCGCCGCCGACATCGCTGGCCGCGGCGATGCGCAGCGGCTTGTCGCGGCGCCGAAAGCGCTGGTAATCGAACAGGCCGGAGCCGAGGAACAGGTTCGAGGTCGGGCAGAACACCGCCACCGAGCCGCTGTCCGACAGCGCATCGGCCTCGCGTTCCGAGAGATGGATGCAGTGGCCGAACAGGCTCTTTGGCCCCAGCAGGCCATACTGCTCGTAGACATCGGTGTAGTCGCGCGCCTGCGGATAGAGTTTTTGCGTGAAGGCGATTTCGGCGTGGTTTTCCGACAGATGCGTCTGCATGTGTAGATCGGGATGCTCGCGGCAGAGCGTGCCGGCCATCTCCAACTGCTCGGGCGAGGAGGTGATGGCGAAGCGCGGTGTGATCGCATAAAGCTGGCGGCCCTTGCCGTGCCATTCCGCAATCAGTGCCTTGGTATCGTCATAGCCGGATTGCGGCGTGTCGAGCACGCCTGCCGGCGCGTTTCGATCCATCATCACCTTGCCGGCAATGTTGAGCATGCCGCGCGCATGCGATTCGGCAAAGAACGCTTCGGCAGACGCCTTGTGCACCGAGCAGTAGACGGCGACCGTCGTCGTGCCGTGGCGCACCATCTCGTCCAGGAACAGCCGGGCGATGCGGCGGCCATGCTGAGCGTTGGCGAATTTGGTCTCTTCGGGAAAGGTGTAGGTGTTCAGCCAGTCGAGCAGTTCGGCGCCGTAGGAGGCAATGACCTGCATCTGCGGAAAATGCGCATGCGCATCGATGAAGCCGGGCAGCAGCAGATGCGGCCGATGATCGATCTTTTTCGCACCGTCGCCCGCTTGCTTTTCGACTTCCGTGTAGCTGCCTGCGGCAACGATCCGGCCATCGCGGATCAGCAGGCCGCCATCCTCCTCATAGCGCCAGGCGGCATGGTCGTCGATGGCTTCGGGCCAGCGCAAAAAACTCAGGGTGCGGCCGCGCAGAAGTGTGGAGGTCATCCCTATTTCCCTGCGCCTTCGAACCAGGCGACCAGCAGCGCCCGTTCCTTGTCGCTGATCTGGGTGACGTTGGCGGGCGGCATGGCGTGGCTGCGCCCGGCCTGCAAATAGATTTCACGCGCATGCTCGGCAATGCCGGCGTCGGTGTCGAGCATCACGCCCTTCGGCGCATGGTAGATGCCTTCATAGACCGGCTCGGCCGTATGGCACATCGAGCAGCGGCCAAGCACGGTGTCGCGCACCGCCGGGAAATGCGACGAGGCGATATAGACTTCGGCCGCGGCGGATGCCTTGGGCTCGCCGGTCAGTATTTTCGGCGCTGTCGACAGCCACATGATGATGACGAACAGCACCGCAGCCGCCATCCAGGTCCAGTGCGGGTTGCCGGCACGCTTATGCACGGTGTTGAAATAGTGCCGGATCAAGACGCCGATGATGAACACCAGCGAGGCGATGACCCAGTTGAACTCCGTCGCAAACGCCAGCGGATAGTGGTTCGACAGCATCAGGAACAGCACGGGCAGCGTCAGGTAATTGTTGTGCAGCGAGCGCTGCTTGGCGATTTTGCCGTATTTCGGGTCGGGCTTGCGGCCGGCAATCAGGTCGGCGACGACGATCTTCTGGTTTGGAATAATCACCATGAAGACATTGGCCGACATGATCGTGGCGGTGATGGCGCCCAGATGCAGGAAAGCGGCGCGGCCGGTGAACAGATGCGTCAGACCCCAGGCGATGAACACCAGCACGCCATAGAGCACCAGCATCAGTCCGGTGTCACTTTTGCCGAGCGGCGACCGGCAGAGCAGATCGTAGACTACCCAGCCGACGCCGATGGTGGCCATCGACAAAAGGATGCCGACCGGCACCGACATCGGCAGCACATTGGGGTCGATCAGGAACAAATCGGCGCCGGCATAGTAGACCACGCACAGCATGGCGAAGCCGGACAGCCAGGTGGCGTAGGATTCCCACTTGAACCAGGTCAGGTGTTCCGGCATTTCGGCCGGCGCCACCAGATATTTCTGGACGTGGTAGAAGCCGCCGCCATGCACCTGCCATTCCTCGCCGAATGCGCCGGCCGGCATGCCGGGGCGCTGGCGCAGCCCAAGGTCGAGCGCGACGAAATAGAAGGACGAGCCGATCCAGGCGATGCCGGTGACGACGTGCAGCCAGCGCACGGCGAAACTCAGCCAGTCCCAGAAAATCGCGAAATCCATCATGTGAAATCGTCCCTGCCGATCGGCTGACTTTACGGTGTGGGGCGCAAACGAAAAGAGGCGAGGTGTACGATGACTTTCAAAAAAAAATGGAAAATACTAGGCTGACCACGTACGCCGCCAAATAAAGAGCCACGAATGGCCTATCTCGACAACATCGCCGTCTTCGTCCGCGTCGTCGAGCTTGGCAATCTCTCGGCGGCGGGCCGCGACATGCGCATTTCGCCGGCGGTCGCCTCCAACCGCATCAAGGAGCTGGAAAAACACCTCGGCGTGCGGCTGTTCAACCGCACCACACGGCAATTAATGCCGACGGAGCATGGCACGGTGTTCTACTCCGGCGCCAAGCAGGTGCTGGAGGCGATCACCGAGGCGGAAGCCGCGGTCTCGGCTCTTTCCGGCCAGCCGCGCGGCACCATCAAGGTGACCGCACCGCTCGGCCTTGGACGGCGGCTCGTGGCGTCGGGCATTCCGGATTTCCACGACAAATACCCCGATATCGAGGTGCGGCTGAGGCTCTCCGACCACAATATCGACATCATGAAGGAAGGCATCGACGTCGCCTTCAAGCTCGGCATCATCGAGGATTCCAGCCTGCGGATGCGCGGCATCATGGAATGTGAACGCGTGCTGGTGGCGGCACCGAAATATCTCGAAGCGCGCGGCGAGCCGGTGGAGCCACAGGAGCTGATCGGCAAGAAGCACGACTGCCTGATGCTGCGCTATTCCGGGGCGCGCGAATATGTCTGGACGCTGCAGACGCCGTCCGGCCCGCAGAAATTCGAGGTGCACGGCCCCTACGACACCGACGATGGCGATGTGCTGACCGGCTGGGCGCTGTCGGGCCGCGGCATCATCAACAAGCCGCGCTTCGAGGTCGAACCCTTCATCCGCGACCGGCGGCTGCAGGTCATCCTGGCCAGCACGCCGCCAACGCCGGTGCAGTTCGCCGCCGTCTATCCGCACAAGAAGCTGCAGGATCCAAAGGTGCGGCTGTTGCTCGACTTCATGGCCGAGCGTTGCCAGCGGCTGATCAAGGATTTGCTGGCCGGCAAGTGAGGGGCTGTTGGCCCAGTCGCCAGGGTTGTCTTACAAGCAGGTGACCTTAGGTTCGCATACGCCGCCCTATGATCGATGGTCCCATGCCGACTGACCAGCAAGCCACAATGCATCTTGCCGTTTCGCTCAACATTACTTCCGGGCAGCCGCTCGGGTTCAGCGACCTGGCCGGTTTTGCCAAGCAAGCGGAAGCGGCGGGGCTGGACATGATTGTCCTCGATGATTCCGCGCCGAACAGCGCCGGGTCGAGTTCTTTCGAAGCGACGACCTTGCTGGCGGCGCTGGCGACGGTGACAAGTCGGATCGGCCTTGTCGCTGCAGCCTCGACGGTGGCTCACCAGCCGTACAATCTGGCGCGCCGTCTTGCTTCGCTCGACATCATCAGCCATGGCCGCGCCGGCTGGCACGCGACCATGGCGCAGGCGCCACGGGAAGCCGCCAATTTCAGCCGGCCGGATGGATTTTCCGACGATGTGTTCCGCCGCCGCACGCAGGAATACATCGGCATCGTTCAGCGCCTGTGGCAGGGCTGGGATGCCGACGCGCTGCTGTTCGACAAGATCGGCGGCCGCTTCCACGATCCCGAAAAAATGCACCTGCTCGACCACAAGGGCGAATTTTTCTCCGTGCGCGGGCCGCTGAACGTCGCGCGCTCGCCGCAGGATACGCCGGTGCTGGTGCTGTCCGGCCTGTCCGAGGCCGACCTGGATATCGCCGCCCGCACCGCCGATGTCGTCCTGCTGGACAGACCCACAGAGGACGCCAAGGCGCGCCATGACGATCTCAAGCGCCGCGTTGTGGCCTGCGGACGCGATCCGGGTGCGGTCAAGCTGCTGCTGAACGTTGGCGCAGATGTCGCTGCCAACGCGCTCGAAACATTGTTCAGCTCGCAAAGCTGCGACGGGTTCAACATCGCAATACCGCCTGCGGCGATTGACGGTTTCATCGGCCGCGTGCTGCCGGAATTGCAGCGCCGCGTCCGCCCGGATTATCCCGGCACCGCCTTGCGCTCGCATCTCGGACTTGCCGGAGGAGCGCAATGACCCGCCAGATGAAGCTTGGCGCCTTCCTGTGGGCGACGGGCCACCACATCGCCGCCTGGCGTCACCCCAAGGCGCATGTCACGGCAGGCATCGACATCGATCATTACATCCGGCTGGCGCGCACGGCGGAAGCGGCGAAGTTCGACATGGTGTTCTGCGAGGACGCCGCCGGCCTGCGCGAAGCCAATGTCGGCATCGCCAGCCAGACCTCACGCTCGATCGGCTTCGAGCCGATCAGCCTGCTGTCCGCGCTCGCCGTCCAGACCAGCCGCATCGGCCTCGTTTCGACGGCCTCGACCAGCTACAACGAGCCCTATGGGCTGGCGCGCACCTTTCTGTCGCTCGATCATCTGAGTGGTGGCCGGGCTGGCTGGAACCTGGTGACGTCGGCCAGCCCCATCGAAGCCGCCAATTTCGGCGCGACGGGCCTGAAACCCCATGCCGACCGCTACGAGCGGGCGCGCGAATTCGCCGAGGTGGTATCGGGACTTTGGCAAGGCAGTGGCTTTCACTGTCACAACGGCCAGAGCTTTTCGGTGCGCGACCCGCTCGACCTGCCGCGCTCGCCGCAGGGCGCGCCGGTGATGGTGCAGGCCGGCGCCTCGGATGTCGGCCGCGACCTTGCCGCACGCACGGCCGACGTGGTGTTCACGGCGGCGCAGACCCTCGAGGAAGCCAAGGCCTTTTACGACGACCTCAAGGGCCGTATGGCGGCCTATGGGCGGGAACCCGACGACATCAAGATCATGCCCGGCGTCTCCCCGGTGGTGGCGGAAACCGAGGCCGAAGCGCGGGAGAAACAGGAGGAATTGCAGGCGCTGATCCCTGACGATGTCGGCGTGGCGCTGCTGTCCAGCTATCTCAGCATCTCCGATCTCGGGAGCTATCCGATCGACGGACCGATGCCCGAGCTGCCGGAGACCGAGGGCATGAAAAGCCGCCAGGCGCTGGTCATCGAACAATCGCGCCGCGACGGCCTGTCGATCCGCCAGCTAGCGCGCCATTTCGCCGGCGCACGTGGCCATTGGCGTATCGTCGGCACGCCGGCGCAGATCGCTGACGAATTGCAGGCGCGGTTCGAGGGCGGCGGCGCGGACGGCTTCAACGTCATGCCGTCATACTTCCCCGGCGAGCTCGATGCCTTTGCCACGCTGGTGGTGCCGGAACTGCAGCGGCGCGGACTGTTCCGTCGGGAATACGAAGGCAGCACCTTGCGAGATCATCTCGGCCTGAAGCGGCCTGCTTAGCCGCGCCGAAGCTTAGCCGGCCATCATCTTGTGCTGGACTTCATGGTCGGCATTCGGCGCGGTGTTGTGAACGACCAGTGCCGTCATGATCTCGGCTGCCGCGAGCGCCGCGATCACCGGCGGGCGCTTGTCCCTGACGGCGTCGCCGCCGATCGGGGAGACGAGGCGGGCGAACTCAGCCTCCGTGCCATCCGCCGATTTCAGGAACCAGTTCCTGAACGTCGCTCTCTTGGTTTTCGAGCCGATCATGCCGACATAGGCCGCGTCGTCGCGCTTCAGCGCCTCGGCGACGATGAGGAAATCCAGCGCATGGTCGTGGGTGAGGATGGCGAAGGCGGTGCCGGCGGGAGCGTTTCGCACCTCGGCCTCGGGCATCGGCGTCAGCCGCCTCTCGACCGTCTCCGGCATACCTTCCAGCGCTTCGGCCCGCGTCTCAATGACGACGCCATGCACGGGAAGAAGTGCAACGGTCGAGGCCAGCGCCTGGCCGACATGGCCGCCGCCGAAGATATAGACATGCGGCAGGTGGGCTTCCTCGGCTTCTGCGGCCGCGATCAGCTCGGCAGCAAGCGCGGCATCGACGATACGGATCAAGACTTCGACGCGCCCGCCGCAGCACTGGCCGATCTCGGGGCCTAGCGGCACGTCAAGCGTGGCGCGGACTTCATCGACCGCGATGCGGGCTTCTTTACCCTCCCCCTTGTGGGGAGGGTCGGTGAGCGGACGCCGCGTGGCGGCGTCCGCGAAACGGGGTGGCTTGGCACGATCGTCCGNCCGACCCTCCCCACAAGGGGGAGGGTGAAGACCCCACCATCTGCCTCGCCTTGTCGATCGCCATGTACTCGAGCTGACCGCCGCCGATCGTGCCAAAAATCGCCGCCTGCGATACGAGCATGAAGGTGCCCTTCTCGCGCGGAGTCGAGCCTTTGGTGCCGGCCACTTCGACCAGAGCAAGCCGGCCGGCGCTGGCGAGAAAAGCTCTGAGGCTTTGCACTTTCGAGTTCATATTTCGCATTCCCGTACGGGAAATATAGAGTTTTTCAGTCTGAATTGCACGTTTTGCCAGAATCCAGGTCAGAGTCAGGCGCTATTCTCGGCTTCACCCTTCAACCGTTCGATCGCCATCAGCACCCGTTCTGGTGTTGCAGGAGCGTCGAGACGCGGACAGACCTTATGATCGGCCACACTTGCCACCGCGTCCGACAGCGCATGCAGCACAGACATGCCGAGCGGGAAGGGCGGTTCGCCGACCGCCTTGGAACGGTGCACCGTCGGCTCGTTGGCCTCCGGCCAGTCGGCCAGCGTGACGTTGAATATCTTCGGCCGGTCGGACGCGAGCGGGATCTTATAGGTCGACGGCGCATGCGTGCGCAGCCGGCCCTTGTCGTCCCACCACAGCTCCTCCGTCGTCAGCCAGCCCATGCCCTGGATGAAGCCGCCCTCGATCTGGCCGAGATCGATGGCGCGGTTCAGCGAGCGGCCGGTTTCATGCAATATGTCGGTGCGCTCGACGACATATTCGCCGGTCAGCGTGTCGACCGAGACTTCCGAGCACGAGCCGCCATAGGCGAAATAATAGAACGGACGGCCCTCGCCCTTGTCACGGTTCCAGTGGATTTTCGGCGTCTTGTAAAAACCCGCCGCCGACAGTTGGATGCGGGCCATATAGGCCTGCTTGACGAGGTCGGTGAAGGCGATCTCCTGGTTGCCGATGCGCACCCGGTTGGGCAGGAAAAGCACCTGCTCGCGCGGCACCTGGTATTTTTCGGCGGCGAAGTCGGTCAGCCGTTCCTTGATCTGGCGGGCGCCGTTCTGCGCCGCCATGCCGTTGAGGTCGGTGCCGGACGACGCCGCGGTGGCCGAAGTGTTGGGCACCTTGCCGGTGGTCGTCGCGGTGATCTTGACCTGGTCGACGTCGATCTGGAACTCTTCCGCCACCACCTGCGCCACCTTGACGTAGAGGCCTTGCCCCATCTCGGTGCCGCCGTGATTCAGATGCACCGAACCATCGGTGTAGACATGCACCAGCGCGCCGGCCTGGTTGTAGTGGGTGGCTGTGAAAGAGATGCCGAATTTGACCGGCGTCAGCGCCAGGCCGCGCTTGATGAAGCGGCTGTTGGCGTTGAAGGCCTGGATGATGCGGCGGCGCCCCGCATAGTCGGCGCTCGCCTCCAGCTCGGCGACGATGCGGTGGATGATGTTGTCCTCGACCGTCTGGTGATAGGGCGTGACATTGCGGCCCCCGTCTTTATCACCACTGGTGCCATAAAAATTCTGCTTGCGGATTTCGAGCGGGTCCTTGCCGACGGCAAAGGCAACCTCGTCGATGACGCGTTCGGCGCCGACCATGCCTTGCGGGCCGCCGAAGCCGCGAAAGGCTGTGTTCGAGACGGTGTTGGTATAGAGCGGCGCCGACTGTGCATGCACCGCCGGCCAGAAATAGGTGTTGTCGCAGTGGAACAGCGCACGGTCGGTGACCGGCCCGGACAGGTCCGAGGAAAAGCCGCAGCGCGCCGCAAACATGAAATCGACGCCAAGAATATTGCCGTCGTCGTCGAAACCTACTTCGTAGTCGACGAGGAAGTCATGGCGCTTGCCGGTGGCAATCATGTCGTCGTCACGGTCGGGCCGGATCTTGACCGCGCGATGGTGTTTCTTGGCGGCGATCGCCGCCAATGCCGCAAACTGGTTGCCTTGCGTCTCCTTCCCGCCGAAGCCACCGCCCATACGGCGGATTTCCACCGTGATGGCATTGCTCGGCACGCCCAGCGCATGGCTGACCATATGCTGCACTTCGCTCGGATGCTGGGTCGAGGAAAAGATGGTGACGTCCTGGTCCTCGCCGGGGATGGCCACGGCGATATGGCCTTCGAGATAGAAATGCTCCTGGCCGCCAATGCGCATCTTGCCCTTCAGCCGGCGCGGCGCCGCCTTGATCGCGGCAGCGGCATCGCCGCGCTTCAAGGTGAGCGGCGGCGTGACCAGCTTGTCCTTGCGGGGGTCGAGATCGCCAATGTCGGTGACGAAAGGCAATGGACTGTATTCGACCTTGGCCAGCCGGGTGGCGCGGCGCGCCTGTTCGCGCGTCTTGGCAATAACGCAGAAGATCGGCTGACCATAAAACTGCACCTTGTCGTCGGCCAGCACCGGCTCGTCGTGTCGACCGGTCGGCGAAATGTCATTTTCGCCCGGAACGTCCTTGGCCGTCAGCACATCGACGACGCCCGGCGCCGCGCGCACCGCCGACAGATCCATTTTGCTGATCGTCGCATGCGTCGCCGTGGACAGGCCGAGGCAGCCATGCAGCATGCCCGCCGGTTCCGGCATATCGTCGATATAGACCGCGCTGCCGCTGACATGCTTGTGCGCGGAATCGTGGCGCTGGTCGGCGGCGACGCCACCGGAAATCTTCTGCGCCTTGAGATCTGGAGAGGCGTGCTTGTTCATCAGGCCGCCTCGTTGCGTGACACCTGGAACGGCGCCTTGCTGCCGCTGGTTTCGGCAAAAAAGCGCAGCAGCAGGTTCCTGGCCGCCAGCGCCCGGTATTCGGCCGATGCCCGCATATCGGTCAGCGGGGTGAAATCGCCGGCATATTCAGCCATGGCCGCTTCCACCGTTGTCTCCGTCCACGGCTTGCCGAGCAGCGCTTTTTCGACACCGAAAGCCCGCTTCGGGGTGGCCGCCATGCCGCCATAGGCGATGCATATATCGGCCACGGTTCCGTCCTTGGCCAAGTCGAGGAAAAAGGCGCCAAGGGCTGCGGTGATGTCCTCGTCGCGGCGCTTGGTGATCTTGTAGACGGCAAACTTCGTGCCCTTGGCCGGCACGGGAACGTGCACGGCCTCGACGAATTCGCCTGGCTGCCGGTCCTGCTTGCCATAGGCGATGAAGAAATCCTCGAGCGCGATGGTGCGCCGCTTCTTGCCGCGGCGCAGCGTCAGTTGCGCACCAAGCGCGATCAGGGGCGGCGGCGTGTCGCCGATCGGCGAGCCATTGGCGATGTTGCCGCCGATGGTGCCCATGTTTCGTACCTGTTCGCCGCCGATGCGGTCGAACAATGGCCCGAGCGCGGGGATGCGCTTGGCCAGTGTCGCGAAGGCGTCGGTGTAGGTGACGCCGGCTCCGATGGTGATGACGTCATTGTCTTCGGAGATCGCGCACAGCCCCTCGAGATTGCCGATGAAGACTACCGGTGAGATGTCGCGCATGTGCTTGGTGACCCACAGGCCGACGTCGGTCGAGCCGGCGACAACAGTGGCGTCGGGTTCCTTATCCAGTACAGCGGCGAAATCATCGGCGTTGGCCGGGACGACCAACCTCAGCTTGCCGGCGCCGATTTCGACGCGGGCACCGTCATGCATAGCCTCGAGCCTGGCGGTGATCGCCTTGCGCTCGGCAGCCAGCGGATCCTTCGCCGCCTTGCCGTAGCTGGAGATGGCACGCGCGGCGCGCATTATTGCCTCATAGCCGGTGCAGCGGCAAAGATTGCCTTGCAAGGCCTTCTCGATCGCTGCATTCGACGGGTCCGGCGACTTCATCCACAAGCCGTAGAGCGACATAACGAAGCCCGGCGTGCAGAAGCCGCATTGCGAAGCGTGGAAATCGACCATCGCCTGCTGCACCGGATGCAATTGGCCAGGCGCGCCGCGCAGATGCTCGACGGTGACGACATGGGTGCCGTCGAGCGAACCGAGGAAACGGATGCAGGCGTTGACGCTTTCATAAACCAGCTTGCCGGCGGACAATTTTCCGACCAGGACCGTGCAGGCGCCGCAATCGCCCTCGGCGCAGCCTTCCTTGGTGCCGCGCAGCGAGCGGTCGAGCCGCAGCCAGTCGAGCAAGGTCGCGTCGGGCGCCACCGACGACAGCGCTACATCCCTGCCATTGAGGATGAAGCGGATCTCTTTGCGTATGGTGATCTTGGCCATGCGTCAGCTCCCCCTGTAGGTCGAGTAGCCATAAGGAGAGATAAGCAACGGCACGTGATAATGCACGGATTCCGCCATGCCGAAGCGGATCGGCACACTGTCGAGGAAGGCCGGTTCCGGCAGTTTGGTGCCCTGGCCGCGTAGATAGTCACCGGCGGCGAACACCAGTTCGTATTCGCCAAGGCGGAATTCCGCTCCTGCCAGCAGCGGCGCATCGCAGCGGCCGTCGGCATTTGTGACGACGGTCTTCAAATGTATCCGCGCGTCGCTCTCAAGATGATAAAGCGCGATCGACAGGCCCGCCGCCGGCTTGCCGGTCGCGGTGTCGAGCACATGCGTCGTCAGACGTCCGCCATCGGCTTTCGACGTTTCTGCCACTGGCGCCTCCCATTTCCGATACAGCCGAACAAAGCAGTGAATTGTGCGCCAATTAAAGGCGATGCATAAGTCCCGGTCGAGCGGAGTGGCACAAAAACACTTTCAAAAATTTCGGGGGAATGCGCGAGCAACCCTTTCGACTATCCTGATCATAACTTCCGGCAGCGTCCGGCGGGGAGGGGCAATGCGTTACTCTAGAGACATGCGCGGCTACGGAGCCAATCCGCCGGATCCGAAATGGCCGGGCGGTGCGCATGTGGCCGTCCAATTCGTCGTCAACTACGAGGAAGGCGGCGAGAACTGCGTGCTGCACGGCGACAAGGCCTCGGAAGCCTTTCTGTCGGAAATCGTCGGCGCCGCGCCCTGGGTCGGCCAGCGCCACTGGAACATGGAATCGATCTACGAATATGGCGCGCGGGCAGGCTTCTGGCGGCTGCTGCGCCTGTTCAGCGAGGCGCAAGTGCCGGTGACCTGCTACGGGGTCGCCACAGCACTGGCCCGCTCGCCCGACCAGGTGGCGGCGATGCAGGAGGCCGGCTGGGAAATGGCCTCGCACGGGCTGAAATGGATCGACTACCGCGATCATGCACCGGAAGATGAACGCCGCGACCTCGAAGCGGCGATCAAGCTGCACTACGAGGTGACGGGCCAACGGCCGACCGGCTGGTACACCGGCCGCACCTCGGTCAATACGGTGCGGTTGGTGGCCGAAGAGGGCGGCTTCGACTATGTGTCGGACACTTATGACGACGAACTGCCCTACTGGTTCGAGCACAGCGGCGGCGCGCAACTAGTCATCCCCTACACGCTCGATGCCAACGACATGCGTTTCGCCACGCCGCAGGGATTCAATTCCGGCGACCAGTTCTTCGCCTATTTGAAGGACAGTTTCGACACGCTCTATGCCGAGGGCAAAGCGGGCCGGCCGCGGATGATGAATATCGGCCTGCATTGCCGCCTCGTCGGACGTCCCGGGCGGGTGGCGGCGCTGAAGCGCTTCGTCGACTATGTCAGATCGCACGACAAGGTCTGGCTGGCACGGCGCGTCGATATCGCCAGGCACTGGCAGGAGAACCACCCCTACCAGCCGGCGGCGCTCAAGCCGTCGAAGATGGCGTTCGAGACCTTCGTCGACACTTTCGGCGGCGTGTTCGAACATTCGCCCTGGGTCGCCGAACGTGCCTATGAGCTGGAGCTTGGGCCGGCGCATGACAGCGCCGGCGGCCTGCACAATGCGCTCTGCCGCGTCTTCCGCGCCGCCAGCGAAACCGAGCGGATCGGCGTCCTCAACGCCCATCCCGATCTCGCTGGCAAACTGGCCAAGGCGCGGCGGCTGACGGCGGAATCCACACGCGAGCAGGCTTCCGCCGGCCTAGACGCGCTGACCGACAAGGAGCGCGAGCTGTTTTCCAAGCTCAACGCCGCTTACGTCACCACCTTCGGCTTTCCCTTCATCATCGCGGTGCGGGGCAAGACCAAGGAGGAGATCCTCGCCGAGTTCGAGGCGCGCATCGGCAACAGCCGCGGCATCGAACTCGATACCGCCTGCAAACAGGTCGAGCGCATTGCGCTGCTCCGCCTGAAAGACATGCTCCCGCTCTAATGAAATGACTGAGGGGTCAGGACCCAATGGATATGATCAAGACTGACCAGAAAACCTATTACGCGCCGCATGGCGGCCATCCCGGCCAAAATGAGCTTTTGACCGGCCGCGCCGTCTTCACCGAGGCCTATGCGGTCATACCAAAGGGGGTGATGCAGGACATCGTCACCAGCCCCCTGCCGTTCTGGGACGAAACCAGGGCCTGGATCATCGCCAGGCCGCTTTCGGGTTTCGCCGAGACATTTTCGCAGTACATCGTCGAGGTCCTGCCCGGCGGCGGCAGCGACCGGCCCGAGCCGGACGCCGGCGCCGAGGGCGTGCTGTTCGTGGTTGAGGGCGAGTTGACCGTTTCGCTGGCCGGCAAGAAGCACGTGCTGCAAGCCGGCGGTTTTGCCTTCCTGCCGCCGGACAGCGGCTGGACGGTGCGCAACGAAGGTCGCGACGCCGTACGCTTCCACTGGATCAGGAAGGCCTATGAGGCCGTCGACGGCATCGACGCGCCGGAAGTCCTGTTCAGCAGTGACCAGCAAATGGCGCCGACGCCGATGCCCGGCACCGAGGGTCGCTGGGCGACGACCCGTTTCGTCGATCCAGCCGACATGCGCCACGACATGCATGTCACCATCGTTACGCTCGAGCCTGGCGCCGTCATCCCGTTTGCCGAGACGCATGTCATGGAGCACGGGCTCTATGTCTTGGAAGGCAAGGCGGTCTACCGCCTCAACCAGGACTGGGTCGAGGTCGAGGCCGGCGACTTCATGTGGCTGCGCGCCTTCTGCCCGCAGGCCTGCTACGCGGGCGGCCCAGGCAAATTCCGCTATCTCCTTTACAAGGACGTCAACCGGCACGCCAAGCTCGGCGGGGCGGGCATTGGCGGTCGCGCGCGGTGACCCGCATCACAGCGCGGCCGCTGACGCGCGAAAGCTTTGCCGGCTTCGGCGATGTCATCGACATGGGCGGCGGCAATCACTACCCGATCAATGGCGGCAAGACCGAGCGCTACCACAATCTCGCCACCGCTGAAGCCGCGGGACCGAATGCCCGCGTGCTGATCTCGATGGCGCGCGGCACGCCTTACGACCTGCCGCTGAAGCTGACCATGGTCGAGCGCCATCCCTTGGGCAGCCAGGCGTTCATCCCGCTGTCGCCGCGGCCTTTCCTGGTCGTCGTCTGCCATGACGGCAAGGACGGTCCGGGCGAGCCGCACGCCTTCATCACCGCACCCGGGCAAGGCGTCAACTATCCGCGCAATCTCTGGCACGGCGTGCTGACGCCGCTCGGCGAAGCGCAGGATTTCGTCATCGTCGACCGCGGCGGTGACGGCTCCAACCTCGAAGAGTTCCATTTCTCGCACCCCTACGAAATCCATCTCCCCAACGAGACCTGAGAAATGACCGACATATCGCTGATCGACCGCCTGCTCGATGTCATCGAGCACGACATCGTGCCGAAAACGGCAGAGGGCGTGGCCCATGGGAACAAGCTGTTCGGCGCCGCCATCCTGCGGAAGGGCGACCGCTCGCTGGTGCTGGCCGAAACCAACAACGAGATGGAAAATCCGCTCTGGCATGGCGAGGTGCACTGCCTGAAGCGTTTCTATGAAATGCCGAAAGCCGAGCGCGTCGACACCAAGGACGCCATCTTCATCGCCACGCATGAGCCCTGCTCGCTCTGCCTGTCGGCGATCACCTGGACCGGCTTCGACAATTTCTACTACCTCTTCAGCCACGAGGATTCACGCGACAGCTTTGCGATCCCGCACGATCTGAAAATCCTGAAAGAGGTCTTCACTCTTGATCCCGGCGGCTACAATGCCGAGAACGCTTATTGGAAGAGTTTTTCCATTCGCAGGCTGGTGCGGGCGCTGCCCGAGGCCGAGCGCGGCCGGCTTGAGGCAAGGATCGGCAATATTTCCGCCCGCTACGACGAACTGTCCGGCGCTTATCAGGCGCGCAAGGCCGAAAACGACATTCCGCTGAACTGACGCGGATTGCCTAGCCTACCTTCGCGTTTTTCAGCACCTCGTTGATCCTGGCCTGCCAGCCCTTGCCGGTCGCCTTGAATTTACTGATGACATCCTGATCCAGACGGATGGACACGACTTGCTTAGGCTTCTCCACGGCTGGCCGGCCACGAGCACGCCTTATGCTCTCGAAAAGTTCTGGAAACACTTCCGCGAAAGGCCTGGCTTGCGCCAACTGTTCGTCTGTCGTCTCCGCATCGTCGGGATCATCAACAATTTGTCTTTGAATTTCCACTTCCTCCGCATCGGTAAGCGGTCGAACACGCGATTTAGGATTGTTCATATACTGACCTTTCCTTTCGGCTGGCACGGCGCATCGAGATCACCGAAATCGCCTCCGAACCAAGCGGCTTGAAAATCACGGCCAGGATGATCTCTCCGAATTCGCCAATCGCCTTGAACCGGTCGGCCTTGGCTGGAAGGACGGTTGAAGTCGCAAAAAACTCAATATCGAGTTCGGCAAAATCGAGACCCCGGCTGTCCAGGTTCGTCACGCGCTTTGGCTCATCCCAAACGATTTTTCAGGCGAAACCATCCTCATCACGTTGGGTTCAGTTAATAAATGTAATACATTAATTATAATCCTGCAACATCAGGGCAAAACAATCGGGCTACATATCGTGGCGTCGTCGCGGCGACACCGGCCGTCGCCCGTTTGACTTCATGACATGCCCGCTTCATGCGTCACTGACATCCTGGAGCATCGCATGAAAACCATCACCGAATTTCCCCGCAAGGTCGTCGAATTCCCCGATATGGGCATCGTCATGCCGGATGGTTGCCGGCTGTCGGCGCGGGTTTGGATGCCGGAGGACGCCAGCAGCGATCCGGTGCCGGCGATCCTCGAGCACCTGCCCTACCGCAAGCGCGACGGCACCATCTTTCGCGATCAGCTGACGCATCCCTATTTCGCCGGCCACGGCTACGCCTCGATCCGCGTCGACATGCGCGGCAATGGCGATTCCGAAGGGCTGATGGACGACGAATATTCCGAACAGGAATTGCAGGACGCCTGCGATGTGATTGCCTGGGCGGCAGCACAGCCCTGGTGCAACGGCAGTGTCGGCATGATGGGCATTTCCTGGGGCGGCTTCAACTGCCTGCAGGTGGCGGCCAAGCAGCCGCCGGCGCTGAAGGCGGTGATCAGCCTGTGCTCGACCGTCGACCGCTACGCCGACGACATCCACTACAAGGGCGGCTGCCTTTTGACGGAAAATTTCGGCTGGGCCTCGACCATGTTGTCCTATTCGTCGCGACCGCCGGATCCGCTGATTGCGGGCGACAACCGCTGGCGCGACCTCTGGCTGACGCGGCTGGAGAACCAGTCTTTCCTTCTGCCGCTCTGGCTCAGCCATCAGCATCGCGACGCCTATTGGAAACGCGGTTCGATCTGCGAGGATTTCTCCGCGGTCAAAGCCGCCGTGCTGTCGATCGGCGGCTGGCATGACGGCTACCGCAACACGATCTCGCACCTCGTCGCCAACATCCAGGCGCCGGTGAAGGGCATTGTCGGGCCGTGGATCCACAAATACCCGCATTATGCCGGGCCAACACCCGCCATCGGCTTCCTGCAGGAGGCGTTGCGCTGGTGGGACCGCTGGCTGAAAGGCGTCGACACCGGTGTCGAGGCCGACCCGGACTATCGCGCCTATGTCATGGACAGTGTGCGCCCCGCGCGCTGGCACCCGGAGCGGCTGGGCCGTTGGGTGGCCGAACAGGAATGGCCGTCTCCCAACATCAAGGTCGGGGCGATCGAACTCATTGCTGACGGCGTCAGGCCGGCGATCGTGGCGACCCCGCAAAGCTGCGGGCTCGCCGGCGGCGAATATTTTCCCTTCACCTTTGGCCCGGAACTGCCGGGCGACCAGCGCCCGGACGACGCGCTGTCCGTCTGCTTCGATCAGCCTGTGCTTGCCGAGGCACTCGACATCGTCGGCGCGCCGGAGCTTCTCATCCGGGTGTCGTCCGATCGCCCGCAGGCGAACATCGCGGTGCGGCTGTGCGACGTGCACCCCGACGGCGCCTCGGAACTGATCTCCTACGGCGTGCTCAACCTGACGCATCGTTCTTCGCACGAACAGCCGCAAGCGCTGGTGCCGGGCGAAACGGTTTCGGCGCGCGTTATTCTCGACCAGTGCGCCTACCGCGTGCCGGCCGGACACCGCCTGCGCATCGCGGTTTCCAATGCTTACTGGCCGATGATCTGGCCGTCGCCGGAGCCGGTGCGGCTAGACCTTTCAGCGGCGACGCTGAGGCTGCCGCTGCGCCCGCTCGCAAAAGCCGACGAGACCTCGTTCCAGTCTCCCGAAGGCGCAACACCCTGGGCAACCGCGACAGTTCGTGCAGCGAATTCCGAGCGTCACGTCGATCGCGATGAGAAGACCGGCATCGTCACGCTGTCGATCACGGATGATTTCGGAGAAGTGCGCGATCTCGCGCATGGACTGGCCAATGGCAGCATTGCCCGCGAGAGCTGGACGATCCACCCCGACGAGCCGCTGTCTGCCTCGGGTCGCACGCACTGGACGCAGACCTTGTCGCGAAACGGATGGTCGGTTCGCACCGAGACGTCGGCTGAAATGCGCTGCGATGCGCAAAACTTCATCGTCAGCGCCAGAATCGAAGCTTATGAGGGCGAAACGCTGGTTTTCGAACGCGATTTCGAAGAGACGATCCCGCGCGACCTGCTCTGAGCGTCGACCCGACTGGTCCAGTTGCGACGCACGATTTACGCCACGGCATGTCGCATTCCGTCTTGCTTACGGCTTTGCCTTCCGGTCAATATCCCTTTGGTAACAACAAGCAAAAAACGACCATAAGGTCGAACCAACAGAGTGAGGAACTCAAATGTCCAACGAACTCGAATATCTGAGCCGGCGCGTTGCGTCCGGCAAGCTGAGCCGTCGTGATTTCCTCGGCCGCGCCGCCGCACTCGGCGTCACAGCGCCCTTCGCCAATATGCTGCTTTCCAGTGCGGCTCGTGCGGAAGGCCCGGTCAAGGGCGGCACGCTGAAGGCCGGCCTCGTCGGCGGCGAATCCACGAACAGCCTGGACCCGGCTTTGTTCATGACGCAAGTGCCGTTCGCCTTTGGCAAGATGTGGGGCGAACTGATCGTCGAGCTGTCTCCGGAAGGCAAGCTCGAGAACCGCATCGCCGAAGAGATCGGCTCGTCGGACGACGCCAAGGTGTGGACGCTGAAAATCCGAGACGGCGTCGAATTCCACAACGGCAAGACGGTGACCGCTGAGGATGTGGCGGCAACGCTCGAGCGCCATTCCGATGAAAAGTCGAAGTCCGGCGCGCTAGGCTACATGAAGGGCATCGACAGCATCAAGGCCAGTGGCAAGGAAGTCGTCCTGACGTTGAAGGAGGCCAACGCCGACCTTCCCTATCTCCTCAGCGACTACCACCTCATCGTCCAGCCCAACGGCGGCAAGGACAAGGCGGATGCCGGCATCTCGGCAGGACCCTACAAGGTCACCACCAACGAGCCCGGCGTGCGCCATGGCGGCGAGCGCTTCGCCAATTACTGGCAGGCCGACAAGATGGGCCATGCCGACCAGATCGAGATCATCGTCATCAACGACGCGACCGCGCGCACGGCGGCCCTGCAGGGCGGCCAGGTCAACATGATCAACCGCGTCGAGCCGAAGATCGTCGACCTGATCAAGCGTGTACCGGGCGTCACCATCCGCAACCATGCCGGCCCCGGCCACTATGTCTTCATCATGCATTGCAACACCGCGCCCTTCGACAACAGCGACCTGCGCATGGCGCTGAAGCTCGCGATCGACCGTGAGGAGATGCTGAACAAGGTGCTGCGCGGCTACGGCTCGCTCGGCAACGACTTCCCGATCAATTCGTCCTATCCGCTGTTTTCCGAGATCGAGCAGCGCAAATATGATCCCGACAAGGCCAAGTTCCACTACAAGAAGTCGGGCCATGACGGCACCGTGCTGCTGCGCACCTCCGACGTCGCCTTCCCGGGCGCGGTCGACGCCTCGCAGCTCTTCCAGCAGAGCGCGGCCAAGGCCGGCATCAAGATCGAGCTCAAGCGCGAGCCCGGCGACGGCTACTGGAACGAGGTCTGGAACAAGCAGCCCTTCTGCGCCTCCTATTGGGGCGGCCGCTCGACCCAGGACCAGATGTACTCGACCGCCTATCTGTCGACCGCCGACTGGAACGACACCCGTTTCAAGCGTCCGGACTTCGACAAGCTGGTGCTGGCTGCACGCGCCGAACTCGACGAGACCAAGCGCAAGCAGATGTACCACGACATGGCCGTGCTGGTGCGCGACGAGGGCGGCCTGATCCTGCCGATGTTCAATCAGTTCATCGATGCGACAGGCGCCAAGGTCGGCGGCTGGGTCGACGATCCGCATCAGGAGCTGATGAACGGCTACGCGCTGGCGAAGTGCTGGCTCGAAGCCTGAGCCCGGCTTTGCGGATATGTCCTCACCCGTCGTGAAACTTGTAGCCCAGCGCGTTGCGCTGGGCATCGTCCTCTTGCTGGCCGTTTCGGTCCTGATCTTCGCCGGCACCCAGATCCTGCCCGGCGACGTCGCGCAAGCCATTCTCGGACAGTCGGCGACGCCGGAATCGCTCGCCAATTTGCGCGAGCAGCTCGGCCTCAATCAGCCGGCTTACATCAGGTATTTCCATTGGCTCGGCGGTGCACTCACCGGCGACCTCGGCACGGCGATGTCGAGCGGCCAGGATATCGCGACCTCGATCAAGGGGCGGCTGTGGAACACGCTGTTTCTCGCCTTCTGGGCGGCGGTCGTGGCCGTGCCGCTGGCGATCATCCTCGGCCTGATCGCCGTGCGTTACCGCAACGGTTGGGTCGACAAGCTGATCTCCGGCCTGGCGCTCGCCTCGACCTCCTTCCCGGAATTCTTCATCGGCTATGTGCTCGTCTACTTCTTTGCCGTGAAGTATCAATGGTTCCCGGCCATTTCCACGGTCTATGACGGCATGCCGTTCGGCGAGCGTATGCAGGCGATCGCGTTGCCGGCCGCCGCGCTGACGCTGGTTGTGCTGGCGCATATGATGCGCATGACCCGCGCGGCCATCCTCAACGTCATGCAGTCGGCCTATGTCGAGACGGCTGAACTGAAAGGCCTGTCGGCCTTCAACGTCATCCGCAAGCATGCTTTCCCCAACGCCATCGCGCCGATCATCAATGTCGTCATGCTCAACCTCGCCTACCTCATCGTCGGCGTCGTCGTGGTCGAGGTGATCTTCGTCTATCCCGGCATGGGGCAATATCTGGTCGACCACGTCACCAAGCGCGACGTGCCGGTGGTGCAGGCCGTCGGCCTGATCTTTGCCGCTGTCTACATCACTCTCAACATCATCGCGGACATCGGGGCGATTGTCGCCAATCCGCGCCTCAGACATCCGAAATAGGCGGCGGGCATGCTCGATATCAAACGCATCCCCATTCCCGCGCTGATTGGCATCGTACTGACGACGATGTTCGTCGTGGCGGCTGTCTTCGCGCCATGGATCGCACCACACGGCAATGCCGAGATTGTCAGCGACGTTCCTTGGGAACCGATGTCCGCAGCGCATTGGCTGGGCACCGACAATCTCGGCCGTGATCTTCTGTCGCGCATGATCTACGGCGCTCGCATCACGCTGTTCATTGCGGTGCTGGCCACCGCGCTGTCATTCTCGCTCGGCGCCATCCTCGGCTTTTCGGCGGCGGTGTTCGGCGGCTGGTTCGACACGCTGCTGTCGCGCCTTGTCGATCTGCTGATGTCGATCCCGACCCTGATCATGGCGCTCGTCGTGCTTTCGGTGCTGCCGACCAACCTGGTGACGCTGATCTTGGTGATGGGCGTCCTCGACTCGACCCGCGTCTACCGGCTGTCGCGCGCGGTGGCCGTCGACATCAACGTCATGGACTATGTCGAGGCCGCCAAGCTGCGGGGCGAAGGCAGCGGCTGGATCATCTTCCGCGAGATCCTGCCCAACGCGCTTTCGCCGCTGGTCTCGGAACTTGGCCTGCGCTTCATTTACGCGGTGCTGTTCTTGTCGACGCTCTCCTTTCTCGGGCTTGGCGTGCAACCGCCGGATGCCGACTGGGGCGGCATGGTCAAGGAGAACAAGGACGGCATCGTCTTCGGTATCGGGGCGGCACTCATTCCCGCCGCGGCGATCGCAGCACTGGCGATTTCGGTCAATCTGGTCGCCGACTGGGTGCTCAACCGCACGACAAGCCTGAAGGGAGGACGCGGGTGATGGCTGACACAAAAGCAAAGCCCGGCCTGCTGCTCGATATCCGCAATCTGCGCATCGAAGCGACAGTGTTTCCGCCCGGCGAGGCGCCGAAGAACATCGTTTTGGTCCACGATGTCTCGCTGACGCTGGAAAAGGGCAAGGTGCTCGGCCTGATCGGCGAGTCCGGCGCCGGCAAGTCGACCATCGGCCTGTCGTCGATGGGCTATGGCCGTGGCGGCGTGCGCATCACCGGCGGAGAGGTGCTGCTCAACGGCCGCGATATCCTCAAGGGCGGCAAGGAAGGTTTCCGCAAATTGCGCGGCCGCGAGGTCTGCTATGTCGCGCAGTCGGCGGCCGCGGCCTTCAATCCGGCGCACAAGCTGATGGACCAGGTGGTGGAAGCAACGCTGCTGCACGGCACGGCGACACGCGCCGAGGCCGAGAAACGTGCCGTGGCGTTGTTCAAGAAGCTCAGCCTGCCAAACCCCGAAATCATCGGCGAACGGTTCCCGCACCAGGTCTCCGGCGGTCAGTTGCAGCGGGTGATGACGGCTATGGCGCTGTGTTCGGAACCCGACCTGATCGTCTTCGACGAGCCGACCACGGCGCTCGACGTGACGACGCAGATCGACGTGCTGGCGGCGATCAAGGACGCCATCCGCGACACCCATGTCGCGGCGCTCTACATTACCCACGATCTTGCCGTCGTCGCCCAGGTCTCGGACGAGATCATGGTGCTGCGCCATGGCAGGCTGGTCGAATGGGGCGGCACTCGCCAGATCATCAAGGAGCCGCGCCAGGAATACACCAATGCGCTGGTCTCGGTGCATGAGATCGAGCATGCCGAGCAGAAGCCCGGCGCCGCGCCGTTCCTGTCGGTCAAGAACGTCACCGCCGCTTACGGCGGCAGCCACGTCAAGGTGCTGAAGAACGTCTCGGTCGACATCTTTCCGGGACAGACGCTGGCTGTCGTCGGTGAATCCGGCTCCGGCAAGTCGACGCTGGCGCGCGCCATCACCGGGCTGTTGCCGCCGGAAGAAGGCACCGTCACCTTCGACGGCAGGCCGCTCGCCAACAGGCTTGCCGACCGGCCGAAGGAGGATCTGCGGCAATTGCAGATGATCTACCAGATGGCCGACGTGGCGATGAACCCGCGCCAGACCGTCGGCACCATCATCGGCCGACCGCTGGAATTCTACTTCGGCATACGCGGTCGCGAGCGCGACAAGCGCGTCGCCGAACTGCTCGACGAGATCGAGATGGGCAAGGGCTTTCTCGATCGTTATCCGGCCGAACTCTCCGGCGGCCAGAAACAGCGCGTCTGTATCGCCCGCTCGCTCGCTGCCAAGCCCAAGCTGATCATCTGCGACGAGGTGACATCGGCGCTCGACCCGCTGGTGGCCAACGGCATTCTCAAGCTGCTGCTCAACCTGCAGCAGCACGAGAAGGTCGCCTACCTCTTCATCACCCACGATCTGGCGACGGTGAAGTCGATCGCCGATTCGATCGCGGTGATGTACCGCGGCGAGGTGGTGCGCTACGGCGCCAAGAGCAAGGTGCTGACGCCGCCCTTCGACGCCTATACCGACCTGCTGCTGTCGTCCGTTCCCGAGATGGAGATCGGCTGGCTGGAAAAGGCGATCAAGGGACGGCGCATGGCGAGCGCGGGGAATTAGTAGGGAATTCGCGGCCTTTGTCGCGAAAACTTCCTTCAACGGCAAAAGCTTTCCGGAGCCGCCCATGGCGCTCAAGACCAAACTGCTGCTCATCATTTTCGATGGCGTGCCCTACCGGAACTGGCGCCGGCTGATGGGCAATCTCGAAGGCTGGGTGCAATCGGGCGAGGCGCAGGTGTGGAAGATGCGCTCGGTGCTGCCGTCGACCTCGGCCTGCTGCTATGCCTCGATCCACACCGGCGTTTCGCCGCAGGAGCACGGCATCCTATCCAACGAGAACCGTTTTCTCGTCAACAAGCCGGATATTTTCTCCGAGGTCAGCAAGGCCGGCGGCAAGACCGGCGCGGTGACGCATTCCTACTGGTCGGAATTCTTTCGTTCCTATCCGTTCGATCTGGTCGAGGACATGGAGTATGACGAGCCCAACGGACCGATCGCGCATGGCCGCTTCCACACCATGACCGGCTATAATGCCCGCAACCAGATGACGCCGAGCGATGTCGATTTGTTTGCGACGCTGACCATGCTGACCCGGCGCCATGATATCGACTACGGGATCCTGCACACCTGCACGCTCGATTCGATGGGCCATCGCTTCGGCCATGACTGCCACGAAATGGACCATGCCTGCTATGCGATGGACGGCATGCTGGCAGCCTTCCTGCCGGGCTGGCGGCAAGCCGGTTACGAGGTGATCGTAACCGCCGACCACGGCCAGACAGACCGCGGCCATCATGGCGGCCGCGACGATGAAATGCAGGATTTCGCGCTGTATTATTTCGGAGCCGGCAAAGGGCCGGATCCGGACACGCTGCTTGATCAGCTGCAACTGGCGCCGACGGTGCTGAAGCGGCTGGGTGTGCCGGTGCCGGAGACCATGAAGGCTAAGCCGTTTTTGGGGTGACGGAGGTCGTCGCTGAGCCGCCGTTCGCTACCCCCTCTCCCCGTCACTATACGGGGAGAGGGTAAGGGTGAGGGGCAGCGCAACATCAAACATAAATACCCCAACGCCGGTGCCGCCCCTCATCCGGCTGCCGCTGTCCAGCCGATAGATGGGTAACACTTTGAACCGGATACATAGGTGACACTTCTCTCCCCCTATGTGTCCGCCGCAGCGCCAA
>NZ_AYXC01000010.1:0-220015 GCF_000502275.1 Mesorhizobium sp. L103C131B0
AATTTCATTTTTCACGGCGGAATCCTCAGCAACGGCCGCCCTAACTTTGAACGCCACATTAGGTTCCGCTAAATATTTGGCGGCTCGCTCGTCGTACTGAAAACTTCGCCTTCGCGCTGGTGGGTCATGCGAACGCACGAAGCTTGTTTAGGAAAATTGAAATCTATTTCGCGCGCACATCCAGAAAGGAGGCCGCGATGGGCGATCTTCACGGTCATGTTTTGGCCGAGCAGTCATTTGAAGGAAGCGCTTATACCGATTACCGATCGAGCCATCAGACCACAGGCTATGGGACCGACTACCTCAAAACTTTCCGCTCCGGCTATTATGCCGCGTTGTGGTTGCGCGTCGAACGCCCCCTCATCGAAAGCATTCTGAAGCCTCTTGGCGGGCCGGGCCTTAGCTGCCTCGACTTCGCATGCGGCACAGGCCGCGTAACGAATGTAGCAGCCACACTGTTTGGCGAGGTCGTCGGCGTCGATGTCTCTCAATCCATGCTCGCTTGCGCGCATGTTGCTGGCAACGTCAAGCTGGTTAAAGCGGATCTGACCGTTCACCCCCTGGCCAGACGATTCGACGTGGTGACGGCTTTCCGATTCTTCTTAAACGCAGAAGACTCTCTTAGGCAGGCCGCCCTGTCGGCCATTCATGAGCATTTGAAGGACGGCGGGTTGCTGGTCTCGAACATCCACATGAACGCAACCTCGCCGATGGGGCTGGTCTGCCGCTTTCTCAACCGATGTAGTGGGCGCGTCGTGCGTAGTACGTTGAGCATCCACGCATATCGCCAGTTGCTGGTTGCCAACGGCTTTGCAGTCGAGCGGGTCATCGGCTACGGCTTCTTACCGCGGCCCGGGTGGCTGCTACCAAAGCTTTGCGAAAAGTTGGTCGGACCTGTTGAGACGCTAAGCAGGAGAGCCGGTGTCCCGGCGCGCTCTGCTCAAAATTTCTTAGTGGTCGCCAGAAAGCAATAGTCGCTGATCCCGGTTGCCTCCACCAGGATCGCGGCCCCGCGGATGCGGTGCCAAACGATCTCGCCGGCTAGATGGCCGCGCACTTGCGCCGCGAGGATGACCTGCGGCATGCATCGCTGCAGGATTTCCGCGAGGGCGAGGATCAATAGGCATTTGCTTTTTTGGCGGAACCGAGGGTTTGATTCCGCGTTGCTGCAGACTTAAGTTCTATCTTGGGTAGGACCTTAGTCTGATTCGATGATTTCAAGAAAACTTGCCGCCAGTGCCAAAACCGTCTCCGCCTTTCTCAACTTGATGGGAAATGAGAAGCGGCTTTTGATCATGAACCACCTGGCCGGCGGCGAACTTTCGGTCGGTGTCCTCGCCGAGAAAGTTCAACTCAGCCAGTCGGCTTTGTCGCAGCATCTTGCCAAGCTCCGCGCCTTCGGCCTTGTCGACACCCGACGCGAGGGTCAAGTAATCTACTACTACTGCTCATCCGGCGCAGCGCGCGATTTGCTAGCTACGCTGGACGGCTTCCTGACGACCGGACGACCGCTCGCGGGGCCAGGTCCGCACTACGTTGCCCAAAGACTTCGCAGGGTGCGAATGGCCTGAGAAGGCAAATCTACGACCTAAACGGGGCGACCCGAACCAAGTGGATCGCTAAGGTTCGATGGACCTCACGGGACACGGGCGGCCCGCGTCAGCCTGTGAAGCGGAGCGCGGGCCTCAACCGTCGACATCGGTTGGCAGCGGGACACGCTGCAACCACTCAACTCACGCGCCCGAGGCCTGTTCCCCGGACAGACAAAAAGCCCGCCGCCTATGCTTTTGCGCGCAAATAGTTCGCCCAGTTCACTGGCGCTAGTCGACCATGTCGCGCAGCGGCTTCTTGCGCTTCGGCGGCACGTAGGCCTGCACCAGCCTGACCTTGTCGATGTCGACCGTGACCGGCGGTCCTAGGATAATTGTCACCTTGCCGCCTTCCTCGTCGACATAGGTGACGTTGCCGACGAGTTCGATCTGCTGCCCGCGCTTCACCTTCGTCGTGCGATCGACGATCGAATGCGGGAAGTTGTAGCTGGGTATGCTGACGCTGACGTGGTCCTCGTCGACCCGCCTGCGCACCGTGGCCGTTATCGCCACCTCGTCGCCAATGCCTATTCCCCGAGCCATAAGAGGGATTCTGGAGCTGGCAGCCTGTTAGTCAAGAGATTGCTAATATGCAACCGGAGGCGCAAAGTGTCAGATAGATGAAGCTCTTCTTGATCGCGCTCGCCGTCGCTCATAACTGGTATACCGGCTACCATGATCCGGTCACCGGTTATGAATGCTGCGACAAGAAGGATTGTAGGGTCATCAGCTCGCGCTATGTCGAGCCTTTGCCGGGCGGCGATTTCAACATCTGCACTGGGTCCAAGAGCCGATATTTCATCTCTAAGAAGCGCGTTTTAGAGAGCGAAGATAGCCAGTATCACATCTGCACGTCGCCCCCGAATACGACTATCCGCTGCTTCTTTGCGCCCCACGTGGAGGCGAGCCGATAGCGGCCGATTTCGGTTTCGGGAACCGCAACGAACCAAGGCTCAAGTGTTGCACGAATGAGACAGTAAATCTGTCGAACTCTGGTACATATTAGATCCGGTTAATGTGGGGACGATGATGCGCAGCCTTTCAATTGCAATTGCAGGTATTTTGACGATGCTGGCCGGAGCGGCATTTGCCGCAGACCCGATGGCCATCGTTCCATCTGAAAGCAGCGCCATCAACTGGTCAGGAGCCTATATTGGCGCCGTAGCCGGATATGGTTGGAACAGCGATCACTACGATTTCGGCCCCCCCGGTGTCGATGTTGATTCGGATGGCTTCATTGGCGGCCTGACCGCAGGGTACAATTGGCAGCGGGGCCAGATCGTGTTCGGCGTTGAGGGCGACGTGTCATACGCCAATATTCACGGCAGCGCCCTTGAGGTTCCGTTTGTGCCGCCATGCGGCAATGAAGGCTGTACAGCCGATGTCGACTGGTACGGGACTGGCCGCGTGCGCGTTGGCTATGCGTTCGAGAATTTCCTCCCATATCTCACGGGCGGCTTTGCTGTCGGTAAGGTCAAGGGCACAGCTGACCTGGGAGCCTGCGGCTTTACGCCAACATGCGGCTATGACGAGACCAGGTGGGGCTGGGCGGCCGGCGCAGGACTTGAATGGGCGCTGAACCAGCAGCTGTCGTTCAAGGCTGAGTATATGCACGTCGACCTGGGCACTCCCGAGTTCAACACGCCTTCTTCTGTCCCATCGACCGACAATATCGATTTCGACACGGTCCGCGTAGGCATCAACTATCATTTCTGAGGCTCTATGCCTTTCTGTGGTCGGTTTATTTTGAAGGAGAAAACCTTGGTGAAGAAAATCTATTTGAAGCCGACGTTGGCGAAGCGCGGTAAACTGTCGGCTGTGATCGCTGGCGGTCTATCCTCCCCGGGCCCCGTGGCAACATAAGTTCTGTTACCGCCACATTCCGGGCCCCTTGCGTCCAGCTTGGCGGATTGACTGCTTTACCCCAGCGTGCCAGGAGCTTGAACTGGTGAAGCTCCGCGACCGTTTCGGCCCAGAGGCGCCGGCCATGAGCCGATGACCTCATTCCCAAGCTGAAATGCGCCTAGTGCGGCAGCAAGAAAGTCGGGCTGATCTTCGCGGCCGAACGCCTATGGCAAGGCGAAGGGCAGCTAACGAGCCAGCGCCATTCCAGGGCCAACACCCACGGCCTATGGCGAGGCCAAGGAACAGCTTTGCCGACGAGGTCGAGGGCAATGGCTCGGACAGGGCGCCACACGTCCTGGCGGGGAGCTTTGAGTGCTTCGGAGAGATCGTCAAACATCGTTTCATCGGTCGAGTCTAGATCGAGACAGCGAATCTATGAATCCCCTTGGAACATCGTCGCCTCGAAACTCTTCGGGCGGTCGCACTGTTCCCTTTTCAGTGTCTCCCAAAACTGCCCACTACCTGAACGGTGGTGGGCTTTTTTGTACATTAGCGGAACCTGAAATTTGGGGGCTTGTTGATAGAACGGCAGCGAGTGGGTGATCGCTGCTGGTCGAGGTCCCGCAAGACTCGGCCGGGCTCGCATCACCTGCCCCGGTCGGTGCGAGCCCACCATCGCGCGACCAAGCGAGACTCCCCTGTGTCGGTCCCTATTTGATACTAGGGGGCATCGGCTTCATCATCGCGCTGGTTTATGTCACGTTGTCGAACATGCCGAGCGCCGGGCTCGGGCTGCAGCAAGTGCTGGTCGATAGCGGCGGCCTTGAACGCCGCAAATGCTACGGCCGGACTGCAGCTTCCATCCCTGGCCTCCGCGATCAATCGGCACGCATCCCTATAGCGCCGTGGCACGAGTTCGACTTCATCACCAAGGTCGGCCGCATAGACCACGCCGGAGCTCTCGCAATGTTGCAGAGACATATGGGAGATATAGAGGCGGTCTTTTTCGGAACTGATGTTTTGGCTAAAGCGCTAGACCAGCCTGCCGAGTGACGCTCAGTTAATCCCTATCGCGGCGCCCAGCCTGCCTTTCCGTTGCCGCTCAGTAAGCCGGCACAAGGCGCGTGTTTCGCAACGGCAAGGCCATGGTGAACTGCAAGCCGTCACGATGGTAGTTCAATTCGATCTTGGCGTTGCATTGCACGGTCACGACTTTTTCCAGAAGTGTCGTGCCAAACCCGCGGCGACTGGGCTGCTCGACTTTCGGCCCATCTCGTTCCCGCCAGTCAAGATTGACGATCTGTGTATCGCCGGACCCGCCTAACGACCAGCGGACATCAAGGCGGCCTCCCGTTTGCGAAAGCGCGCCAAACTTCGACGAATTGGAGGCCAGTTCGTGGAAAGCCATCCCGACAGGGACCGCAATGTCGGCGACTAGCGCTACGTTCGGGCCTTCCATAACGATACGCGGCCTGTCGCGCGTCTCATAGTGGGCAAGCTCGCTTTCGAGCAGCTTGTGCAGGGAGGCAGTCTGCCAATAATCGTCGGTAAGCATCGAATGGGTCTGGGCCAGGGAAACGAGCCTGGCTGAAAAATCGCGTACGAAATCATCGACGTTGCCGCTCGACTTGGCCGTCGCGCCCATCATGGCGCGAACGTTGGCCAGCGTGTTCTTGACGCGGTGATGCAGCTCGCGGATGAGCAATTTCTGCCGATCGGCGACCTCCCGCTTCTGTTCGATGTAGGACTGGACCTCGCGCTGGCGGGCGCGGGCACGCACGGCGGAGCGCACCGAGTTGGCGAGGCTCGAAGCCAGAAATGGCCGTTCAAGCACGATCAGATAGCGGTCCAGAAATGCCATCCGCGTGTCGAGTTCGTTCCCCCGCATCGTCAGAAGCACGATCGGAAAATCCGACCATGCGGGTTGGGCTTCAAGCCAGGCCGCAAACTGCGTTCGATCGGAACTGAGCAGGGCCTCCTCGGCCACGACAAGGCACTGAGCCTCGTCGAGAAGCGGCACTGCCTCTTCCAAGCTGCCGCACACACGCGAGGCAATCTGGTTTGTCGCCAGGATGGAGGCCGCGATCCTCGCGTCACGGCCAAGCGGCGCCAGCACGAGAACGGCGGGGCTGGACGACATCACAGCGCCTTGTCCCTCAGAAGGTCTGTCTGCTTGCCTTCAAATTCCGGAGATCCCATCAGGATGCCGCGGAATTGTTCCAGTGGCTCACCTACGGCCACGCCGTTACCGCCGATTTTAAACTCACGAATCGTCTCTTCGTGGGGGCCGACACGTTTCTTGACAACCGAAATCGCGCGTCTCAACTGACCTGCGTTCTCGAAGAAGCGCAGAAGCATGATGGAATCGCAGAGATAGGTCATGTCGACCGGCGCTGCCGTTTGCCCAAACAGCCCGTGATTGGCCAACAGCAGGATCGTCGCCACTGCCTTCTGATTGAGATAGGTGAGGATCTCGTGCATCTGAAGCACCAGATGTTGTTCTTCGGACATGGCATTGAGATAGCCAGTTAGGCTGTCGATCACGACGATCCGCACATTGGATTCTTCGACGGCCGCTTGGATGCGCGAAGACAATTCGCCTGGTGAAAGCTCAGCCGGATTGACAGATTCAAGCATCAGCGTGCCGTCCTCGGCAAACGGCTCCAGGTGCATGCCGAGCCCGGCTGCGCGCGCCAAGAAGATGCGCTTTGTCTCGTCAAACAACAGCACCAGCACACGCTCGCCACGCTTGAGTGCGGCATAGCAATAGGTGCAGGCAATGGTAGACTTGCCAACGCCAGACGGCCCCATCAGCATCGTGCTGGTACCACGGGCCAGCCCGCCGCCAATCAGGGTGTCGATCCGGTTGTTGCTCATGGCCGGCGTATCATGCTCGGCCACCTCATGCTCGGCTGCAACGAGCCGCGGATAGGCGATAACGCCGCCTGGGCGAATTACGAAATCGTGAAAGCCGCCCCGGATCTGCACGCCGCGCATTTTGATCACGCGTAGCCGCCGGCGCTCTCCACCATAGACGGGCGACAGCTGCTCCATCCGAATGACGCCGTGACTGATCGAATGCAAATTGAGGTCATCCTGCTCAGCGGTCAGGTCGTCGAGCATAAGCACCGTCACATTGTTGAGCATGAAGAAGCTCTTCAATGCCAACACCTGGCGCCGATACCGCAGTGACCCTTGCGATAAAAGTCGAATTTCAGAGAGCGAATCGAACACCACGCGATCGGGTCTGACGCGTCCGATCTCGGCCATGGCAGACTGCACGGTTTCGCCGAGTTCCAATTCCGAGGAATGGATCAATGTCTGTAGCTGCGCCGGATCGAAACTGAGCTCCGGCGGCACAAGTTCAAGAATTTGCACCCCCTTCAGGTCCCAGCCGTGACGGCCAGCAACCGAGAGCAGTTCGCGCTTGCTTTCTGACAAAGTGATGTAAAGGCATGTCTCGCCATTCTTGGCGCCCTCGATCAAAAACTGGAGGCCAAGAGTGGTTTTTCCAGAACCTGGTTTCCCTTCGATGAGATGGGAGCGGTTCCTGGCGTAGCCGCCACGAAGAATGTAGTCGAGGCCGCTAACTCCAGTTGTGATCGCCGAGGCGTCGTCTCTGTCCAACTAATCCCCCAATGTAATTTCGAGAACCAGATAACGACGGCCACCTTTCGCGGTTCCACGTCTCTCGGTGAGCGCCCTTGTCGTGAGACTCACGAAAAGGCGACAAGAAACGCGGCAAAAAAGGGCGCCGTACCTCTCGGAGCCCTTTTTCAAGTTCAGTTTGGAACCGGCGACCTACCAGCCTTGCCGGCCATACCAGTCATCGATGTCGCGCCGGGCGCGGTCCTTCTCAATGCCGTAGCGCTCCTGAATCTTGCCTTCCAACTGATCGCGGTTACCGGCAATACGGTCCAGATCATCGTCTGTGAGTTTGCCCCACTATTCCTTGACCTTGCCCTTTACCTGCTTCCAATTGCCTTCGACACGGTTCCAGTCCATGGCACCTATCCTTGTTTGTTTCGGACTGAGAAAAACGCCGTAACGCTACCGGAGTTCCCGTCAAGTTTGAGCAGATCGACCGATCGAAGCGTGGCGAGGTAGGCGGCCCCGAAGCAACCCGCTCTGGAACGCGATGATGGCTTGCCGCGCCGGCCGTGTTCTCCACCGTCTTGGCCACAGTCGCTCGCGAGACCAGCTTCGTTGGACAAACACCGACAGGGATAGCGTGAAGCCAACTATGCTGCGTTCGTCATCCAAGCCTGGCGTCAGATACTAATTCTTTCTGTTGGGAGCCATGTTCCCTGCGGCTTTTGCCCTGAAGCGCCTTACCCGGCTGCGTGTGCCGCAGCTCTCATCCGAGCACCACCGCCTGCGCCCGCCACGCGAGGTGTCGATGAAAAGCCAACCGCAGTTCGGCCCGGTGCACTCGCGCACGCGGCGGCGGTCATTCCTGGACACCAAAAACTCGGCTGTCTCAAAGGCCACGCGGTGGCCGATCGTGTTCAGACTGGCTGCGTCGGTCCACTGCCAAGCGAGGCGGTCGCCGGACGGGAAAAGCGAGCGCTTCGGCAGGGCTAGGGCGACTGCATCGCGCACGATTTGCAAGGCATCGTCCGGCACCCGGGCGCCTGCCGCCTCGGCCTGGAGAGCCGCGTAAACGGCCTCGCGCAAAATCTTGGCCTTTTCCAATGCCGCCTCCGCAACGAGCGGGCGGGCGGAAGCCTCCGCGAGCAGTGCTCGCGCCTCATCGACGTCGATCAAATCGGCACGTCCAGCCCAGACGACCAGGTCGGCATAGGTCTGCAAGAGGTCTGGGCCCCATACATCGCGTCGCGCGTCGACCGTGTTGACGAAGTCCAGGCAGGCGTGACCGCCAACCATGCGCATGTCGACGATAGTCTTCGCACCATCCATCCCGGAAACATCGGTTGGCGGAACCGTATTGGCAAGAGGCCGTTGTAACGAAATAAACGTCCTTTGGCCGTTACGACGAACCAACAACGCCCAGCGAAGGCTGCTTCCGATGAACCGCAACACAGCGACATTTCTGGTTCTATGTGTGATCTGGGGCACCACGTGGATCGGTATCAAGGCAGGGATCGCCACCGTGCCGCCTCTGATGTTCGCAGGCACGCGTTTTACAGTAGCCGGCTTGCTGATCCTCAGCGCGACGCGCCTAAGGGGCGCTGCTCTACCACGGGTGGCGAAAAGGAGTTGGCCGCGTCTTTTCGTTGTTACGTTGTTCATGATTCCGCTTTGCTATGGCCCACTCTTTTGGGGCATGCTCTATGTCGATACGGGCACCGCGGCTGTTCTTGAGCTTTCGCTGACCCCTGTCACGCTGCTTGGATTTGCGTTGCTTCTGGGGGACGAACGCTATGACGGCCGCAGGCTCTTTGCGATTTTGCTCGGTGCGGCCGGTCTGTGCATCCTGTTCGGGCCCGAGGCCTATGCTAGTTGGACACACGCAGACCAGCAGGGCAGGGGGCTCCGGCTGCTGGCGATGACAGCGGTGGCGTCGGCAGCTGTAATCTATGCATGGGGTTCGGTGCTCGCGCGGCCGCTTCTTGAGGTATATTCATCGGACTTCATCGCCGGCTTCACCACCCTTTTCGGGGGCGCATTCCTAATTCTCATCTCACTCGTTGTGGAGCCAGGCGCGGCCGCGGCTCTAAAAGGCGATTGGGGCTGGCCGGCCTGGGTCGGGTGGCTGTTCCTCGTGCTGTTTGGTTCGTTCATAGGCTACACACTCTTTATCCGGCTCCTGCACGAAATCGGCGCCTCGCGCGCCGGAGCATTTGCCTTCGTCTCACCCGTGATTGCCGTCGTGCTTGGCATCATCACCTACGGCGAGGAGGTTAGCCTGATCGACATCATCGGCATGGCTATCATGCTCTTCGCAGCGTTTCTTGCGCTACGCGAGCGCAAACAGGAAACATCATCCGCTTCCCCGCCGTTGATTCCACGCTCCGCGCGGGCCGATGGCAGAATATGAAAGACGGCGCGCGCATCCAGCCGCCAATCAGCCTTGAGATGGAAAAGCACAAGGTTCGCGTCTATGCGAAAAGAGGGCTTTCCCGGCAGCGTATCCCGCCTACACCGGCGGCGAGGAAAGCTCCAGCTCATATGACAACACTAGTCGGCGAGGGATTTTGCCGAGTTGCTGTCAAGATTGCAGGCGGGATTTGATGGAAAAATCGCGAGGCTGCAATCAGCGACCTATTCGTTCCGATCGCGATGCAGGCTATCCGCCAACGCGTCGACAAAGTGTCAGCCGCATCGCTTCAGTTCCGCCACCTGAACGCCGAGACGGAATGCCTGACCATCGGCATAAGAACGTGCATAGCTTTCTGCTTCGAACGGAAACGTCAGGGTGCTGCCGTAGGCGGTGACGCGGACCGTCCACTTCTTGTCGCGAACGAGTTCGACTGAATTGTCGGGCGACGTCATGATTTCCTCCGGCACCAGCAAGGCGAAGGCACGGATAGCGTCGCAAAGGTTGTTTGAATGCAAACAATCCGACACGCTCATGTCGCTTGTTCTATACGTCTCGACTTTCTCTCGATTAGCGTAGCGCCACGGCTGCAATGTTGGTGGCGCTAAGTCCCCTAGCTGCCAAGACCTTTCCCATCGCGTCGGTCCCCTTGCGGCGTCACGCAGTGACCTTTCTGAACCCAATCGCCGAGATCGTCAGCCCGCAGTGTCTTCGAGAGAATAGCCGGCAAGCCGCAGGGTGCGAATGGCAACTCTGCGACGACTGCTTCAACAACTTTCGCGACTGGCTCATGTGAACGTCGACCACCTGGGCGCTCACACTGGCTTTCTGCGACCAGCCAGCTGCGATGAATTCATCACGGCTGATCACCTTTCAGGATTCTCGAGCATGTGGCGCACCAACTTGAACTCGATCGGCCCAAGAGGAATCTCCCCGGTGCTGCAAATACGGTGGTATCGAGCTCCATCTCGAGGTCGCGATGTGTCAGTGGTCTGCGCTTCTGCGCCAATTTCGTGACGGTAGCCCAATCGCGAGCCTTCGCAGGTGGTCGAGGAGCTATTGCGGCGCAAATGGTCTGATGAAGCGTTCGTCGACTCCGGGCTGCAACAGCCCGTGCTGACCTTCAGCACCTGGGGATATCAAGGCGACACAGGGCAGGGAATTGGTCCGGGCATCCCGCTTCAGCCGGCCGCTCCCGTCGCCAGCTCATTGTCTGGCCGACAGTCCAGCACAATTCCCACGCACCGGCCTTTTCGCGGCAAGACCTAGCGCGTCATCGATCGAGCGGGCCAGCTTGCTGCCGAAGCCATCCACCTGCAGAATGTGGCCTAGGAGCAGGTAGAACTCCGCATCCTGCGAGGGAGATGCACCGGCCGCGGCTCCGTCGAACTCCGCGAGGGAAACGGAAGTCAGCTCTTCGCAGTCCAACTTCGAGAGCAGACGTTCCTGGATTGGCCTTGGCACATTTATGAACGGTCGATTCCAATGGCTGTCAAAGAATACGGCGCGACATTGACGGCGCCAGCGAACCAGCTCGAAACCGGTCGAGCTAGTAGCCGGGCCGGGTCAATCCGAGACAATTTCGTAGTGAAGAAGCTGGGCTTCGTCGAGTGCCGACTTCACTCCAGGCGAGATGACGCCGGAGCCGAAGAGGACAATATCTTCACGGCGTACGAATACTTCATGGCCCAGTCCCATGGAAACAAATGTGCCCGAAGAGCTTCGTTCTAGAAGCCGAGCTCTGCCATTCAATATGGTGAAGGCGGCGTGGCGCCTCGATACCCAGGGCCGCTCGACGATGATATCGCATTCCGCCGATCTGCCGATTGTCACGGATTCGCCGTTTCGACAGGATCGCAGCTGATCTCTGTAGCGGATGACCAGATGAATCTGCCGCGGCAGGATCGAGCGTCTATCTGTAGTGGCGCCATGGCTGGTGATCTGCGTACCGGGGGCCCCATCGTCGCTCCACAGGGTATAGACATCGAAGAACTCTTGCTTCCCTTTCAAGGCCATTTTGTCGAGGAGCCGCAGGCCCTTGCGGCTTCTCGGGGAAAGGGCTTCGCAGAAGCTCTGGCTGATCAGCACCTCTCCGGGGTTCGCCGTGGTGGACAACCTTGCGGTGACATTGACAACGTCACCGAATATCGCGCCCCGCGCGCGAATGACCGCCCCGAAATGCAATCCGATACGGGCGCTCAACGGCCCTTTAGTCAGTTGATGGGTAATTTGGCAGACGGCCCTCAGCGCCATTTCCGGGCTCTCGAAGAGGCTGAGTATGTCATCGCCTTTCGAGTAAATGAAATCACCACGGTGCTTGGCGACAATCTCGCGCATTGTGTCCAGGCAATCCGAGACCTGCTGTAGAGCGGCATCGTCTCCGATCCGCTCATAGAGCGGCGTGCTGCCCACGACATCAGCTAAGAGGACTGCGGCAAGAAGCGTCTCCTGATCCATCGATCTCGTGTCCGACCCGAAAACTCAGCGTGCGTGTATAACACACGAGGTCGCCTGCAACATATCTGCTCGAGCGCCTTTGATCGGGGCGATGCTTCAGGTGATCGTCGCGGACGGACGGGCGTATGCCATTCGTCGGCTTCGTGCCGGCGACATCCAGAACCGTCTTCGCCCCAATCGTTCGCGACCTCGGTGCTATGAGTGGACTTGGTCTTTTTAGGTTCGGAAAGGCTGACCGAGTTGCAACGGGCGACGGCCTTCTCATGCACCATCAACCGCGACCCGATCTCGTCCCTCCGACTTCGCACGGAATGGTGCCAGATCGGCGGCTTTGACGAGATCATTCGGGCTCTCGTTCGTATTTGTGACCGGTGGCAACGCCAACGCTGTGCTTTGCGATAAGATCACGGATCCATTGATCAGATTTCAGGTATATTCTCTTTGAAGATGACCTGAAGTCGTGGTTGATGCGGTTCATAGTTCAGGTGCCTGACGGAGTGGCTTAAAATGTTGAGCGCTTCCCGCGCCTCGACGCGCGGATTTTGATCTATGACCGCATCGAGCGTCCCATCCAACAAAAGTTCCTTGGTGCCGTCTGTCACCTCGTGGCCGAGAAAGAGAATGTCTTTGGCGCGTCCACGCTCCTTCAGCGCCCGAGCGATGCCGGTGTTGCCGGCGCCGACATTGTAGATCGCGGCAAGATCGGGGTGCCGGTCCAGAAGCGCTGATGCTTCCGAATAAGCCTTCTCTCGGTCATCCAGCATTTCGCGCATCTCGACGATCTCGAGATTGGGCGACTCCTCGGTCAAGATGTGCCGGAATCCCATTTCGCGTTCCTCATGGCCGCGATAGGACAGCGAGCCGGCGAACAGCGCCACCTTGCTTGGGCGTTCCGATCCCATGAAGCGGTTGAGCAGATAGCCGGCCAGCCGCCCCGCGGCGCGGTTGTCGATGCCGATATAGGCCACTCTCGGAACATGCAGGATGTCGGAGGCGATGGTCACCACCTTGACGTCATTGGCCGACAGCGAGCGGATCGCCTCGCGCACCGTTGGATGATCGAGCGCGATCACGCCGACGCCTTGTGTCTGTCCACGCAATTCTTGCAGCAGGCGGGCGAGCCGGTCGGGGTTGAAGCCCTCTATGGTGGCGATGTGGACGTCGAGATCGGGGCGCGCTAGGGCCTGCGCCTCGATGTGTCGATGCAGCATCTTTATGAAGGAATTGGTGCCGGCCGGCAGAGCGAAGTCGAGACGGATGACCTCTCCAGGTGAGGGCCTGGGCGGCGCTCCGTTCGGACCCTCCGCGATGTAGCCGAGGCGCTGCGCCATTTCGAGCACGATCTCACGAGTGCGCGCCCGCACACCGGGCCTGTTGTTCAGCACGCGGTCGACGGTGGCGGCGGAAACGCCGGCTTCCCGGGCTATGTCAGTCAAGGTGGAACGCACCGTCTTCATCTCCTCAATGCATCAGATCGCACAATGCCGCTAGCCCGTCCGAGGGCCACAGCTGCCAGCCATCAGCGATTCTGATGGGAAATGATGNTCAGATCGCACAATGCCGCTAGCCCGTCCGAGGGCCACAGCTGCCAGCCATCAGCGATTCTGATGGGAAATGATGTATCGAGCCTTAGCCGATGCGCAAGGAGGTTGGGCTAAATCGCGTCGCCCGGCGTGATAGTCGCGTGCCAGAAAGGCAGATTTCCCATCAAATCGAGGCATTGAGCCCGTGTGTCGACCTTTGCATGACGTATTTTCTCCGCGGTTGCGGTGTTACGATGTATTTTGAGTATTTATGATGTTGACAGCCTTCCGGTGCTGCCGTCAATATCCCTCAATGGGCTCGTGGAGGAAACATCGGCCCTGAGGGAGGAATTCCAATGTCTGATTTGATCCGCGTATCGCGACGCGGCTTGTTGGCGTCCGGAGGAAAGGCCGCGGCGTTCGTGGCTGCGGCCGGTATCGCACCGCAATTCATCCGTCCCGGCCGTGCCGTTGCGGCCGACGCGCTGGCGCCAGGCATGGTCGGCGGCCCCACCGGTTTCGAGGGCGCAGAGCGCTATCAATATGGCGCCGACACGCCGGAAGGCCGTGCCGTTGAGGCGGCCAAGGCCTTGAAGGGAGCTGGCAAGGCACCGGCCAAGATCGTGCTTGGCCTGTCGGATGGCTCGATTGGCCAACTCACACAGCCTTTCCCTGCGGGTGCGCCGTCGATCAAGGAGCTGTGGGAAAAGGAGACCGGCATCCAGATCGAGATCGTCGGCCTGCCGAACGGCCAGGAATTCACCAAGACGATGCAGGACATCTCCACCAAGGGTGGGGCCTATGACATCTACTCGACGGAATGGAACCGCCTCGGCGACCTTGCCGAGACCGGCGGCATCGCCAAGCTCGACGACTTCGTCGCCCAGTACAAGCCCGAATGGGACGATCCCAAGACCGGCTATGTCGACGGCGCCAAGGGCGTGTCGCTGCTCAACAAATATCGCGGGTCCAACTATGGCGTGTCGCTGGACGGCGACTTCCAGACCTGGGTCTACCGCACCGACCTGTTCGGCGACGCTGCCGAGCAGAAGGCGTTCAAGGACAAATTCGGCTACGATCTGGCGCCGCCGAAGACCTGGAAGCAGCACAGTGACATCGCGGGCTTCTTCCAGCGGCCCGACAAGGGCCTGTTCGGCTCCACCGACCTGCGCAACCAGGGCTGGGGCTACACCAACTGGTATCAGCGCTATGTCTCGATGGCATCGCCCAACCAGTTCCTGTTCGGCGACGACGGCAAGCCGCTGATCAATTCCGAGCACGGCATTGCCGCCACCAACGAATATGTCGGCTCGCTGGTTCATCACTCGCCGGACGCGATCTCCTGGGGCTGGCCGGAGCAGTATGGAAATTTCGCCAAGGGCGGCGCGGCGATGACCTGCGCCTTCTCGAACCTGCCGAAATTCCTCGACAATGCCGGCAACAAGGATTCTGCCGTCACCGGCAAGATCGGCTCGATGCTGCCGCCCGGCCGCGAAGTCGACGGCAAGCTGATCAGCCGTTCCGTGCTGTGGTTCTCGCTGACCGGCATGGTCTCGTCGCAGTCGAAAAACCAGGAGGTCGCCTACCTTTTGCTGCAGTGGCTGGGCTCCGCCCGCATCTATGCCTGGATGAGCGCCAATCCGGGCGGCTATCTCGATCCGTTCCGGCTCTCGGATTTCTCCGATCCGCTGGTGCGCCAGACCTACCACGCCTACCACATCGACGTGGTGCGCGAGACCGTCGCCCGCACGGTGCCGACGATCAACTATCCCGGCGCCACCGCCTTCCACAACGCATTGGACGAAAATCTGATGGCGTCGCTGACCAAGGCCAAGACAGCGGAACAGGCGATGGCCGACACGGAAGCGGAGTGGAAGAAGATCGCCCGCCGCATCGGCGAGGACAAATTGCTCGAAGCCATCAGGACGAACAAGGAGGCCTGGCCGACGGTTCTCGACCCGATCAGCTGATCCGTCTCCCTGGATCAGCGCTGGAGGGGAGGAGCATCTGTTCCTCCCCGCCGCAGTCAACGCCACCAGCAAAGCAGCCAGATGAAGCGTTCCGTCCCCTTCGAGATATTCCGCTACGCCGCGATCTTCGCGGCGATGGCGGTGACGCTGGTACCGATCCTGTGGATGGTGTCGATGGCCCTTAAGCCGATCGCCGAATGGTCGGCGACCGGCGCCGACCTGACATGGTGGCCGAAGAACCCGACGCTCGGCAATTTCCAGTTCGTCTTCGGCGAGTCCAACAACAATCTGATCGTGGCGCTCGACCGCACCGCGCTGAAGCCGATCCTGTCGTCGCTGCTGTCTTCGGTGTTCGGCACGGCGATCGCAATGTCGGCGGGCACGGCTGCGGCCTACGGGCTGTCGCGTTTCGGCTCCGGCCAGAACCTGCCGCTGGCGCTGATCCAGCTCAGGCTGTTTCCGCCAATGGCGGTGATGATCCCGGTCATGATCATGTGGGCCTTCCTGAACTTCACCGACAGCTGGTTTGGCCTGGCCCTGATCTACGGCATCGTCACCCTGCCGTTCGCTTTCTGGCTCATGAAGACCTTCTTCGACGACATGCCGCGCGAGATCGAGGAAGCGGCGCTTGTCGAAGGTTGTTCGCGGCTGCGCGTCTTCACGCGCATCACGCTGCCGATGATGCGCGCACCGCTGGCCAGCGCCGCCCTCTTCGTCTTCATCCTCAACTGGTCGGACTATCTGATCGCGCTGCTGCTGACGACGCGTGAATGGGTGACGATCCCGGTCTACATGGCCTCGCTGTCCTCCTCGATGACCGGGCAGCTCTATGGCGCCAAGGCCGCGCTCGGTCTTGTCGCCGCGGTGCCGCCGGTCATCATGGGCATCGCTATCCAGCGCCATCTGGTGCGCGGACTGACCTTCGGCGCGCTCAAGCAATGAGCGCGGTGACCGTGACTGTCTCAAAGGACGCAAAGGCCGCGCTTGGCAAGCCCGTGCTGCGGGACGAGGGAACGCGGCTGGGATTCCGGCTGACGCTGCCGGCGCAGATCCTGGTGCTCTTCATCTCCGTCTTCCCGCTGCTGATGCAGCTCTACATCAGCGTCACCGACTGGTCGCCGCTCTCCGGCCTCGGCTGGTGGAACGCATGGGAGATGTGGAACAGCTTCGCCAACTACACCGACCTTGCCGCCGATGCGCGCTTCTGGAGCGCGCTGAGGCGCACGGCCATCGTCATGGTCGTGTGCGTGCCCGTCGAATTCCTGCTTGGCCTGGCATTGGCGACGCTGTTCGCGGACGATTTTCCGGGCAAGCGGATCTTCTATTCGATCCTGCTGATGCCGATGATGGTGGTTCCGGCGGTGGCCGGCTACATGTTCTTCATGCTGTTCCAGTCGGGCGGGCCGCTGAACGACATCCTGTCGGCACTCAGCGGTTCCCGCGTCACCATCGCCTGGCTGTCTGACCCCACACTGGCGCTGATCGCGGTGATCATCGCCGATATCTGGCAGTGGACGCCGCTGATGTTCCTGATCCTGCTTGCCGGCCTGGTCGGCGTGCCGCAGGACCAGATCAAGGCGGCGACCCTGCTCGGCGCCAACCCGTGGCAGCGCTTCGTCAGCATCGTGCTGCCGAAGATGAAGACGATCATCATCATCGCGCTGGCGATCCGCGTCATCGAGAACTTCAAGATCTTCGACACGCTCTACATCATGACCGGCGGCGGCCCCGGCGTCGCCACGGAGACGATCTCCGTCTACATCTACAAGGTCACGACGCAGGACCTGATCTGGGGCTATGTGGCGGCGATCGCGCTGGCCATCCTGGTCGTGCTTTCGATCGTTGCCGTATTCGCCATGAAGCGCATGGCGCGGGCAAGGCTGGTGCCGGCATGAGCGCGATCCAGCTGCGCAACCTGGTCAAGACCTTTGGCGAGTTCACGGCGCTGAAGACCATGGACCTCGACATCGCCGATGGCGAGTTCATGGCGCTCCTCGGGCCTTCGGGCTGCGGCAAGTCGACGACGATGAACATGATCGCCGGCATGGAGGAGCCGACCAGCGGCAAGATCCTGTTCGGCGAGCGCGACATGGCCGGCGTGCCGATGGGCCGGCGCGGCGTCGGCTTCGTTTTCCAGAACTATGCCATCTTCACCCACATGACGGTGCGCCAGAACCTTGCCTATGGGCCGCGGATGCGCGGTGCGGCGAAAGCTGAGATCGACCGCCGCGTCGGCGCCACCGCCGAGCTGCTGCAGTTGACGCCGCTGCTCGACCGCAAGGCCGACCGGCTCTCGGTCAACATCCTGCAGCGGGTGGCAATCGGACGCTCGGCGATCATGGAGCCGGCCATCTTCCTGCTCGACGAGCCGCTGTCCAATGTCGACGCCGCCTTCCGGGCGGTAATGCGGACCGAGCTCAAGCAGCTGCAGCGCCAGTTCAGGCAGACGATGGTCTACGTCACCCATGACCAGCTCGAGGCCATGACCATGGCCGACCGCATTGCCGTCATGGATCACGGCGTGCTGCAGCAGGTGGGAACGCCGCTGGAAGTCTACAACAATCCAGCCAATGTCTTCGTCGCCCGCTTCATCGGCGCTCCGGGCATGAACCTGCTGAAGGGAAGGCCGGCGGAGAGCGACCGGGGCCTGGTGGTCGATCTCGGGCCACTGGGGGTCACGCCGACGCTGCCGGATGCGCTGGCCGCCACCTTGCGCGGATCGCGCTCTGAGGTGCTTTACGGCTTCCGGCCCGAACAGGTGTCGCTGGTGCAGAGCGGGCAGGGCCTCGCCATGCCGGTGAGCTTCGTCGAGCGGATCGGCGCGAGGACCATCGTCCATCTCGGCGATGGCGAGACCGCCGTGAAGGCGGTGTTCGACAATGCTGTCGGACTGTCGATCGGCGAGCTTGCCGTCGTCGCCCCCGTGGCATCGTCCGTGCGTGTCTTCGATGCCCGCAGCGGCATTGCGATGAAGGCAGGTTGACATGGCCGATATCGTCTTTCGCAATGTCAGCAAGCGTTACGGCACGACGCTCGCCGTCGACGACGCGTCGTTCACCGTCAATGACAACGAATTCTTCTGCTTCTTCGGGCCGCCGCTGTCGGGCAAATCGACAATCCTGCGCCTGGTGCTCGGGCTGGAGACGCCTGACGCCGGAGAGATCCTGATCGGCGGCAAACCGGTCAACACCGTCTCGCCGGCCGAGCGCAATGTCGCCATGGTGTTCCAGAACCTGGCGCTGTTCCCCCATATGAGCGCGCGCGAAAATGTGCGTTTCCCGCTGGTCGAGCGCAAGGTCGCCGAGGCCCAGATCGAGAAGCGTGTCGCCGACGTGGCCGCCAAGCTCCACATCGGCCATATCCTGCACAAGCCGCCGGCGCAGCTTTCCGGTGGCGAGCGGCAGCGCGTGGCCATAGCCCGCGCCCTGGTGCGCGACCCGAACGCCTATCTGATGGACGACCCGATCTCTGCGCTCGATGCGCGGCTGCGCGAGGAAACGCGCGTCGAGCTCAAGCGCATCCAGCGCGAACTCGGCAAGACGCTGATCTACGTCACCCATGACCAGGAAGAGGCGATGTCGATCGCCGACCGCATCGCCATTCTGGAGAATGGCAGGATCCGGCAGATCGGCGCCCCGTCCGAGATCTACGACCGCCCGGCGAACACCTATGTGGCGCGACTGCTTGGTTCGCCTGTCATGAACATCCTCAAATCCGTGCGCGGCGACGGTGGCATCGAGGCCGCCGAAGGCGCGGTCAGCATCGACGATCGCGCTGCTCCGGCCGACGCGATCGAAATCGGGCTGAGGCCGGAGGACATCAAGGTCCGGCCCTGGGTCGACGGGGGCGTTGGCCGCCCGGCACGCGTGTTCGAGGTCGAGCCGCTTGGCGGCTACACGGTGGTAACGCTCGCCGCCGGAGAGGCGCGGCTGAAGGCGCTGCTGCGCAGCCAGCCCGACATCAGGCCGGATGCGGCGGTAGCGATATCCTGCGAGCCGGCCCGGGTGCATTATTTCGGGCAGGACGGAGGCGCGTTGGCGAGATGATCGCGGCTGCGAAAACAGAATTGCGGGAGGAAGACATGGCGAGCGAAGGCTTCGAGCCGGACGTGAAGGTCCGCACCAGCGAATACCGGATCGGTTGCATCGGCGCCGGCATGATCATGGCCGAATGCCATCTTGCCGCCTATGCGCAGGCCGGTTTCCCAGTCGTCGCCATCGCTTCGCGCACCAAGGCCAGCGCCGAGAAGGTAGCTGCACGCTGGAGCATTCCGACCGTCCACGACACGCCGGAACAGCTGATCGAGGATTCTGAGGTCGAGATCGTCGACCTTGCCTTTCCACCCGATCTGCAGCCGGCGCTGATCCGCCATGCGCTGAAGCAGCCTCACATCAAGGCGATCCTGGCGCAGAAGCCACTGGCGCTGTCAGTCGATGAAGCCGTGAAGCTGCGCGACGAGGCAGCCAAGTCAGGCAAGATCCTCTCGGTCAACCAGAACATGCGNGCGATCCCGCACTGGCAGACTTTCCTTCAGGACTACGACCGGCTGACGCTCGCCAATATGAGCGTGCATCATCTCGACGTGCTGCGCTTCCTGTTCGGCGATCCCTCGGAAATCACCACGCTGACACGCAAGGACCCGCGCACCACATTCGAGCATAGCGACGGCATCACCGTGTCGACGCTGCGCTTTCCCTCCGGCGTGCTCGCCGTGTCGCTGGAGGATGTCTGGTCCGGACCGCGCCAGGAGGGCTATGAGGACGACCAGCACATCAACTGGCGCGTCGACGGCACCAAGGGTGTCGCGAAGGGCACCATCGGCTGGCCGAAAGGCGCTGCCTCGACGCTGACCTATGCGTCGACCGAGACGACGGATGGCAAGTGGGTCAGCCCGAGCTGGGACACGATGTGGTTCCCGCATGCCTTCATCGGCGTGATGGAGCAATTGCAGCATGCGGTGAAGACAGGCGCGCCGCCGGCGCTCTCCGTCGCCGACAACGTCAAGACAATGGCACTGATCGAGGCCGGCTATCGCTCGATCCACGAGGGCCGCACCGTCAAGCTTTCCGAAATCTCGATAAAATCAGCCAACTGAATCGCTTACAGGGAGGAATTCACATCATGATGCAGGCAGGTATTTTCACGGGCTATTTCCCGTACGGCCTCGAAGAGACGGCAAAGAAGATCCGCGGGCTCGGTTTCAACACGGTGCAGCTCGACCTGCATTTTAGGGATATCGATCTGTCGGCCGGGCAGATCACTGAGGAAAAGGCCAAGCAGGTGCGCGACGTCTTCCGCGACAACAACCTGCCGATCTGCTGCGTGTCGGGCTACACCAACATCATCCATCCCGACAAATCCGAGCGCGACAAGCGCGTCGGCTATCTCAAGGAGATCATCCGCAACGCCCGCAGCTTCGGCTCGCCCTACGTGATCTCCGAGACCGGTACCTACAACACCGAATCCGACTGGGTGCATCACCCGAAGAACAAGACCGAGGAAGGATTCGAGGAATGCCGCAAGGTGATCGCCGAGCTTGCCCAGACCGCCTATGACCATGGCGCGGTCTTCCTCCTCGAGACCTACGTCAACAACGTCGTTGGCTCGGTCGAGGAGACGGTGACGATGTTCGCCCACGTCGACCATCCCGGCCTCGGCCTGCTGATGGATCCGACCAACTATTTCGAAACCCACAACATCGAAAGGATGGACCAGATCCTGAACCAGGTGTTCGATACGCTGACCGACAAGATCAAGATCGCGCATGCCAAGGACGTCAAGCGTTCGGGCAGCGACAAGTCGGAAAAGCATGCCGACATCGGCGACGAGGATGCGATGGAGAGCCACACCTTCCGCGGCGTCGGCGAGATCGAGCTGCCGGCGCCCGGGCTGGGATCGCTGAATTACGATCTCTATCTGCAGCGGCTCNGACCTTCCGCGGCGTCGGCGAGATCGAGCTGCCGGCGCCCGGGCTGGGATCGCTGAATTACGATCTCTATCTGCAGCGGCTGGCGGAAAAGCACCCAAACATCCCGGTCATCATCGAGCATCTCTCGGAAGACGACGTGCCGCGCGCGAAGAAATTCCTCGACGGGAAGTTCCGCGCCAACGGCCTGTGAGCGCCGGTTGCGCCGCCGGCGCATGGCGGCGCAACTCCAACCAAGGGAGGAATGAATGTTGAAATTCGCATTGAAAGTGGCTGCCGCGGCAACGCTGGTGGCCGGGGTCTCCTTGAGCCTGCCGGCATTCGCGCAGGACGGCCAGAAGACCTTCTATCTGCTGTCGCATGGTGGCCCTTCGGACGCGTTCTGGATCGACTGGAATGCCGGCGCGACCAAGGCCTGCGACCAGCTCAAGGTGACCTGCAAGATCTCGTTCAGCGGCGGCGACATGGCGGCGCAGAAGGAGGCTTTCAACTCGGCGCTCGCCGCCAAGCCGGACGGCATCGCCACCACCTCGGCTCAGCCCGGCCTGTGGACGGAGGAGGTGAAGGCCGCCAAGGCCGCCGGCATACCGATCGTGTTCTTCAACACCGACGATCCGGCGACCGGGCGGCAGGCCTATGTCGGGGCCGACCTCAGGGAAGCGGGCGTCATCTGGGCCAAGTATCTCGTCGACCACAAGATGGTGAAGCAGGGCGACAAGGTGTTCCTGCCGGTCGAAGTGCCGGGCGCCAGCTACCAGCAGCTCGAGACCGAGGGCATCGCCAGCGTCTTCGATCCGCTCGGCATCAAGTACGACGTGGTCGATTGCGGCACCGACCCGGCCGGCATCATCGCCAAGATGACCGACTACATGGTCGCCAACAATCCGCCGGCAATCATTGCACTCGGCGATTCCGTGGCAGCAAGCATCAAACGCGTCTTCGACGGGGCCGGTGTGTCGGCCGGCAAGGTCCCGGTCGTCGGCTGGGGCAACTCAAAGGAGACGGCCGAGGCGGTCAAGTCCGGCTTCGTCAATGCTGCGGCCTGGCAGTACCCGTCGGCGCAGGGCTTCATGCCGGTGGCGCTGCTCGGGCTTGCGGCCTCTGGCGAGCCGATCGGCTACGACATTCACACATTCAGCCTCTACGACGCCTCGAGCGTCGAGCCGATCCTGAAACTCTACAACAAGTGACGACAATCGGCGCCCGCCCCGAAATGGCGGGCGCCGGACGAAACGCATGGTCCTGACAGATATGGCAATCACAGCAGACGACGACACGCAGCGAGCGAAGGGCAGGTCTGCGCTGCTGCGTTCGCCGCAATTCTCCTCGCTCATCATCCTCATCGTGCTGCTCGTGGTATTCGCCATCGCCGACGGCAACTTCCTGTCGCCGCTCAACATATCCAACATGATGGCGTTCCTGCCCGAGCTCGGCATCATCGCTCTCGGCATGACGCTGCTGCTGACGGCGGGCGAGTTCGATCTGTCGGTCGGCGCCGTGTTCGGCCTTGCGCCCGTCGTGGTGATGCTGCTGGTGCAGAATGGCGGTATCGACATCGGCGTCGCCCTCCTGGCCGGGCTTGTGCTGTGCATCGCGATCGGCGCCATCAACGGGCTGATCGTCACCAAGATCGGCATTTCCTCCTTCCTGGTCACGCTGTCGATGCTGCTCGTCGTGCGCGGCGCGGCGCTCTACATCACGCAGGGATTCCCCCTGAAGTCGTGGGACCAGCCCGGCTTCTTCGTCACGCTGCTTGCCGGCAGCTTCAATGTAGGCTCGTTCCGGTTCTACACCTCGCTCTGGTGGTTCATCGGCCTGTCGCTGCTGGCGATTTACATCCTGCGCTACGCCAAGCTCGGCAACTGGATCAGCGCCATCGGCAGCAACCGCAACGCAGCGGTGGCGCGCGGCGTGCCGGCCGACGCGGTCAAGATCTGGCTGTTCATCCTGACCTCGGTGGTGGCCGGGCTGGCCGGCATGATCAGCGCGTTCCGGATTTCGGCCGCCTCGCCGGTGGCCGGCACCGGCTACGAACTCGAAGTGATCGCCATGGTGGTGGTCGGCGGCACGGCGCTCACCGGCGGGCGCGGCACCATCCTCGGCACCATCGTCGGCGCGCTGATGCTGCGCGCCATCCGCAACGGCATCGTGCTGATCGGTGTGCCGGGCTTGGCATACAACATCTTCGTCGGCGTCATCATCCTCGCCATGCTCATCCTGCACGCTTTGCTGCAGAAGAACGCCGCAAGGAGCTGAGGATGGAAGTGCTGCGTCTGCAAGACCTGCAAAAGTCCTTCGGCAACGTGCGTGCGCTGAAGAACGCCTCGTTCACCCTCAACGAAGGCGAGGTGGTTGCCCTGCTTGGCGACAATGGCGCCGGCAAGTCGACGCTGATCAAAGCGATCTCCGGCGTCTTCCCGGCCGACCACGGCGACATCTTCGTGCGCGGCGAGAAGGCGTCGATCCGCTCGACGCGCGACGCGATGGACCTCGGCATCGAGACTATCCATCAGGACACATCGCTCGCGCCGGACCTCAGCATCGCGCGCAATCTTTTCTTGGGTCGGGAGCCGGTCAATTTCGGCTGGCTCGGCGTGTTCGCGCCCCTCGACCTCGCCAAGCTTCGCAACGCCGCCTCGGCGCTGCTGAAGCGGGTCGGCATTTCGAAAAAGCTCGATGCCGATGCACTGGTTAGCACGCTCTCGGGCGGTGAGCGGCAATCGATCGCGATCTCGCGCGCCATGCAGTTCGCCGCCAAGGTGATCATACTCGACGAGCCGACCAACAATCTTGGAGTCGAGGAAACCCACGGCGTGCTGCGCTTCGTCAAGGAGGTGCGCGACGCCGGCCACTCGGTGCTGCTCATCACCCACAACATCCACCACGTGTTCCAGGTCGCCGACCGCATCATCGTCATGCGCCGCGGCGAAATCGTCGCGGAACAGACGGTCGCCGACACCGACCTGTTGACGGTGGAAAGCATCATCACCGGCGCCGACATGTCGGCCTTGCTCAAGGAGGCGAGGGCAAAGTGAAGGACGTCGCATGGTAGAGCTTTACGGCAAGACGCTGTCGCGAAGGCAGGTGGCCGAGCGGTCCGGCATGCTGTCGCAGTTTGCCGGCGTGCGGCTGATGACGCTCGGCGACGGCGTGGAGCGCGGCATCCGGATGCTCGAGTTCCGCACCGGCTCCGGCCTGCGCTTCACGGCGCTGGTCGACCGGGCGCTCGATATCGCCGATTGCGACTTCCGGGGCCAGGCGATCGGCTGGCATTCGCCGAGCGGCTTTCGCCACCCCGGACTGCACGAGCATGAAGGGGAGGACGGCTTCGCCTTTGGCCGGTCGTTCTCGGGGCTGCTCGTCACCTGCGGCCTCGACCATATACTGGGCCGGGAAGACGTGCCGGCCGAAAGCTACAATTATCCGGGGCGCAAGCGGGTATTGCATTCGCTGCATGGCCGCATCGGCACCGTGCCGGCGCGGCTGACCGGCTACGGCGAGGCCTGGGACGGCGACCGGTGCGTGCTGTGGGCGGAAGGCATTGTCCAGCAGGCAACCGTGTTCGGCGAGGATCTCCAGTTGCTGCGCCGCATCGAGGCCGATGTCGGCGGCAGCGAGATCCGCCTGTCGGACCGCGTCGTCAATCACGGTTTCAGCCGCACGCCGCATATGTATTTCTATCACGTCAACGTCAGCCATCCCTTGCTCGATGAGGGTTCGCGCTACCTGGCGCCGATCCGGGATGTCGTCTGGGCGGCGCACGCCGGCGAACGCTACGAGGCGCAGAAGGTCGGCTACCGAACCGTGCCGGCGCCGCAGCTCGGATTCAGCGAGCAGGTCTGGGAGCACGAGCTTGGCGCCGATGCGGCGGGCGAGGTGCCGGTGGCCGTCGTCAATGACCACCTGGGCCTCGGCTTCGAGGTCGTTACCCGCAAGGATCAGCTGCCCTGCACCTATCAGTGGCAGAACTTCCAGGCCGGCCTATATGCGTTGGGAATCGAACCCTCGACGCATCATGTTCTGGGCAATCTCGCCGCGCGCGAACGGGGCGAGATGATCTGGCTGGACCATGGCGAAAGCCGCTCCTATGACGCCGTGTTCCGGGTGCTCGACGGTGCCGGTCAGATCGCCCAAGCGGAAGCGAGGATAGGGTCGATCGCCCGGCAGCCGCAACAGGATTACCCTGCGCCGTCGGGCGCTTTTGCGAGACTGCAGGCGTGACCGGCTTGAAACACACGATCGGTTGCCGCGGCGGGCGGGAAGTGCGCCGGAATACGGAAGCAGGCGCGGCCCGGCCGACCCCAGGCGGCCCTTGCGGAGCGCAGGCGGGAAACGGAGATGACGATGACGGCAAGCAGGAAGCGCGACTACAGCCTGGTCGGTGAAAGCACCAAGCGCGCCATCGAGACCGGATTGGCTTCGGCCGAATGGTATCACACCGATGTCCCGCGCAAGGCGATCAAGGAGTTGATGCAACGCTCCGACGGGCCGGCGATCCGCGACACGATCATCTGGGTCGCGGCGATCCTGGTGTCGGCCGCCGGCATCGTATGGTTCTGGGGCACGTGGTGGGTGGTGCCGTTCCTGTTCGTCTATGGCGTGCTTTACGGCTCGTCGAGCGACTCGCGCTGGCACGAATGCGGCCACGGCACCGCGTTCCGGACGCGCTGGATGAACGATGTCGTCTACCAGATCTCAAGCTTCATGCTGATGCGCAACCCCGTGCAATGGCGCTGGAGCCATGCCCGCCATCACACCGATACCATCATCGTCGGCCGCGATGCCGAAATCGCCGTCATGCGCCCCCCAGATCTGCTGCGGGCGGCGCTCGCCTTCACCGGTATTCTCGATTTCCGCTATTCGCTGCCGACGCTGGTGCGCCAGGCGTTCGGCAAGCTGTCCGATGAAGAGAAGAGCTATATCCCCGAGATGGAGCAGCACAAGGCGGTGATCGCTGCGCGCTGGCATGTCGCCATCTATGCGGCGACAGTCGGGCTGGCGTTGTTCACGTGGTCGCTGCTGCCGCTGGTGCTGATCGGCCTGCCGCGCCTCTATGGCAGCTGGCACATGGTGCTGACAGGGTTGCTGCAGCATATCGGCCTGGCCGACAATGTCGTCGACCACCGGCTGAACACGCGCACCGTCTACATGAACCCGGTCAGCCGCTTCATCTACTGGAACATGAATTATNTTGGCCGACAATGTCGTCGACCACCGGCTGAACACGCGCACCGTCTACATGAACCCGGTCAGCCGCTTCATCTACTGGAACATGAATTATCACGTCGAACACCATATGTTCCCGATGGTGCCCTATCATGCGCTGCCAAGACTGCACGAGCTGATCAAGCACGACCTGCCGGTGGCGAACCCGTCGATGTGGCATGCCTATCGCGAGGTCTGGCCGGTGCTGCTTCGACAGCTGAAATATGAGGATTTCTATCTTAAGCGGAAATTGCCGCCGACAGCCAGACCCTATCGCGGCGAATTTCACCAGGTGGATATGTCGGCGGCCGCTGAATAGCGACAGCGAATTTTGCCGGAGCCGGAGATTGCTGACTGGATCGAAGCGTGCGCGGTGGACGACATCTCCAAAGAGGATGTCATCTGCTTCGATCCTCCCGGTTTGCCGCTCGCCCGATGACGAGTTCTTCGCCACCGACGGATATTGGACGCATGAGAAGGCGCATGCGGCCGAAGGGCTGGTGATCGACGACGTCATCGAATGCCTTGAAGCATATTGGCCGCTTCAACTGCGGCCGGCCAGGCCAAGGGCGCGCCGGGTCTGCGTCAATCTCGCGATCTATCCGGTGAGAATCGAGGCCGGCAACGTGATGATCCAGATCTGACGCGTGGTAACCGGTCCAGCACCGCGTTTAGCAAAGCAGAGTGACGTTTTCATAGCCGAAAGAGACGGACCGTGGCCGACGGGCGCGCCATGGAGGGTAAGCGCCAGCTGACCATGCTGCGCGTGCTGGTCATGGACGTGGCCGAGGGCGGCCGACCGGGCTGAGGTCGATCGTCTCGATGCCGCCGGAGTTGTGCTGAACCCTAGATCGCGATGCGGCCCCCAGCCTGTTCACCGTGCCGGGCTAGAATTTCTTCGAGATCGGCACCGCCGACTGTTTTCTTAGTTGGGCTTTCCGGCTCCACAAGACGGGCACCGACGCCGTCATTGCAGCGCCGGCTATGCTACGGTCACCGTGCCCAGACATATGTGCTTGGCCCTTTGACCTTGATCGACGAGGTCCTGATTCACTGCTGCTTCTGCTGATCAGCTTTGAGGTGCTGATTGTGCGGTTTGATCTGGCAGCGTTGCTACTGGGCGCTACCGCGATCGAACGCGGAAGGACAGCGCCTACCGCAGCGGCAAAACGACCGCCTGAACAAGATCAGTATCAGTGTGAGGGAAGGAGATGGAATTTATTGGTGCGCAGCGAGCGCGGCAAAGCTGCGCAGGTGATCGTGGCTGGAAAGCGTCGCTACAAAGGCGGTGCGTTGTCAGTTTGGAAGCGACACGCGTCCGGCAGACGACGGTGATCTCGCTGGCTGACTGCGGCGCGGGATTATTATTGAACGACGGCAGGAAGTAGGCTCGGTGCCACGCCGTGCGTCCAGGACTCGGGTTGGAGTGGATTATGGTTCGGGGTGACGATAGCCGATCTGCGCAGCCTCGAACCTCCAGCGCTTGCCGCATGTTGGGCAGGGGTACAATTGTCACTTTCACGCTCGACCTGCTCCGCGTGTGCGTCAGGATGATGCTACACTCAAATTCTCACCACGGCTCAAGGTTCTCCTCGGCAGCGAGGCTTCATGCCGTAAGCGAGCCGCCCCGGGAAACTGATTTCAATTCCTTCGCAGCCGCAACGAGGCGCGGTCATTCCCGACGGCTTTGATGAGCTCCATCACCTGCTCAGGCGTGATGCCGTTCTGCTGGGCAAAATGGAAGAGTTCGTTGCGTTCGTTGGACGAGACCCGGTTCCTGTCGCGAAAATCACGCTCGGTTTTGTTGTCCGTCATCATCTTCTCCTTTCAACCTCAATTCGCCGGCCCGAACCGCCCGCTGGAGCAAAACTTCCGAGACCGCCGAACGCGGAGGCTGATCGAGCCTCGCTAGGGCTGCTGCGAGTAGACGAAAGCTCCAACTGGCGAAAGCTGGGGGAGCTTGTCCAATGCCGGGGTGGGCTCGGTGCACGCCGCGGCATCGCTTCGGCGACTTTAACCACTTGCCCAGAACACGGATGGGAGCAGCCTCGGAAAGATCCGCCCACCAGGCAATGAAGCTACGCGAACACCGAGTTCCTCGTCCTGTAGCATCAGCAGACGCTCTCGTGGATGTCTTACCCGGCATTCTCGCCGGAATGATCGAAGTGGATGGCGAGGCCAAAGGCGAGCGCTCGCTCGGCGATCATATTGACAAGATGGCTTTCGCCGATCGACAGCGCCGGGACGGCCTCTTTCAACGCCTCGAGAGCATGCCGTATCGACAAAAGACCCCGCCGCTTGCGGCTGCTCACATATTGATCGATCAGGGATTCCAGTGGCATCTGCCTGCCTCCGCTTCGGACAGGATCTCGCAGCGTGGCTGCGGAGCAACAGCATTCACATTGGTTAAGAGACGGCGGCGAACGCCATCATGCATGCCGCCAACAGACGGCGGTGGGGCTGATTTACGCCGGGTTGGAGCGCTATCCTAGGGTAAGCATGGCGCGACCGTCGCGCCGGGTTCGGACATTTTCGGTGCTACTGCTCCGGTACCGCGGAGGTTTGTGGATGGTTGCGTGCCGCCTCGGCGATTTCCGGAATGAACTTCGTCGCGGTGCAGCTTCGGTTTACATTGGCGCGGGCGGTAAATACCTCTTGCCCGCAGACTTGCGAAGCGAGCGCGATCGGCACATGCACCGCCAGTGGTAACTCGGTCTCAGCCACTCCTAGATGTCTTGCAACCTGTTGCTTCACCTCCGGCCGGCCGAGCGAGACGTCAACGCCGACATCATCCTTGGCGGTCGGCGACGATCCTTGCGCCGGCAGACGATCGTGCTTGCCTGTTTGCGATGAGTCGNCATCATCCTTGGCGGTCGGCGACGATCCTTGCGCCGGCAGACGATCGTGCTTGCCTGTTTGCGATGAGTCGCCGGATTGTTGAGCCGGCTGACTTGTCTGCGCAGATGCCTGGGCGCCCAAAATCAGCGAGGCCCCCAGCCCCAAAAAAGCCCGGAGCCCCAAAGACACAATCCGAAGTCCGAATGTGCTCATTGTCATGTTCCTCACCGTGGGTTCAAACTTGGNCCCGGAGCCCCAAAGACACAATCCGAAGTCCGAATGTGCTCATTGTCATGTTCCTCACCGTGGGTTCAAACTTGGCGCCGCTCAGAGGTCGGTGTTGCTTCGGCCTCTTTCGAAGACAGGGATGTCTTCTTCGTCCTCATCATTGTCACCGGTTGGTATGTCCTCGGCGTAGCTGCGGGTCAGTTCCTCGGTTTCGCTTAAGCCGTCCATCGTCTCATTGGCGCCTGCCCCTTCATCATGACGACCGGTAATTTCGCTGCGGGGCCTTGCGCCGATCGACTGGTCGACATCGTCGGCTCCCACGAAACCTGGCTCCGCGCCGTGCCTGTCTTCGTGGCCCACGGGGCTGTCCAACACGGCGGCATCCTCCGGGCGAATGGGTTCATCATTGGCGAAGTCACTTCGTCTCGAATGCGAGGTCTCGTTTTGCTTTGGCATGTCAGGTCTCCTGTTCGTTTGGCAAATTCGACGACGCTGGTGCTTGCACGCGGACTACCTGAGCGACGCACCCTTTAGAGTTCCTGCATCGACGACCGCTTGAAGGTTGCAGCGTCCCTGGGGGCGGAGGCAGTGCCAGAGGGTTGGCACAGACTCCACAGCGCCGCGAAGAACCAACGTCGTGGCCAGATCCACTCAGCACTGAGAACCGCTCTTGCTCAGTTGCTGGGCAAGTTTGAAATGCTGCCGGATCACCGGCGCGGTCTTTTTCGCATGGGCCGCCAGATGTTTTGCCTGACCGTTTTCTGCATAGGAGGTCATCAGCGTCAGGGCTTCCTGGTGCGCTGCCACCTGGGCGTCGATATAGGCGTTATCGAACGCCCCGCTGCTGTCGTTGCTCAATNTTCCTGGTGCGCTGCCACCTGGGCGTCGATATAGGCGTTATCGAACGCCCCGCTGCTGTCGTTGCTCAATGCTTCCAATTGGGCAGCATGCTTGCTTGTCATCTCCGGTGCCACTGCGACGTCGTCCTTCTTTGCCGCCGCAATGAGCCGCTTGGAAGAAGTCGTGTGGTCCTTGATCAGCATGCGAGCGAATTCCTTCACTCGTGATGTCTTCGATTTCCGCAGCGCCAACTCACTCGACTGGATCTCGAACANCATGCGAGCGAATTCCTTCACTCGTGATGTCTTCGATTTCCGCAGCGCCAACTCACTCGACTGGATCTCGAACATGTCTGAACTCGCAGCCGCAGCCAAAAGCACTTTGACGAAATGCATGTTGTGCTCCTGCAATATTGCTTAACTGGCCCAACACGGCCGAGCTGCCGTTGTTCCCCTTTTTGACTGCGCGGAGCTCAGCGCGGTTCTCCGATAAGGCACTATGATCGCAGAGCAGCCGACCGACTTCGTAAGCCCAGTGGATGCGCAGGAGTGCGCTGTTTGCCGACCCGTCGCCGTGGGTCACGCCGTCGTGGCAGACCTGTCCGACAGGCCCATGAAAACTTCTGCAAAGCTGCGATGATGATGGGCAAATAGGCCCAGCACCTAGCTTAGTATAATACGCGCCCGCTGGCCCGGCCGGCCGGCTTTTCGTTTGCCCTCGGAACCTGGTCAATTCGCACAGTTGCTCCCCTGCGATGGCGCGGGCCGCCTCGAATCTGAGATTCTGTCAATCGCCCGACGCGGCTGCTGCCCTCCCTGCCGCGAGCCGGAATGCGTAACGATTGCGGATGTGGCTGTTAAAATAAACGCCCTTGGCAAAGGCAGCTTTGAACGCGGCAAACGCCTCAGCAGGTACATCCAAAAACTCGTAATGATTCCCGCTTGCCACAAACCAGACGGAGAGAACCCTGGTGTTGGGGTCATAGTCGAACTGTCGTATCGAGGTCGACGGCATGGTATGCCATTCAAAAACTCAGCTAGCCGAGTTGGATCGCCAGCTACAGGCTGAAACTGTATTCGAACATGTGGCCGCGCTTTTCGTCGGCAACCCTGATCCAGATCGGCTCGCTCGTGCGCAGAGTGACGTCGCGCTCCGTCGCTTCCCGCGCCGCCCTGATCGGCGTTGTCGCGTGGACGATGTGGGTAGCCGTCACGGTATCGCCATCCATTTCCTCAACGTGGTATTTCGGCACTTGTGTTCCTAAGCGTCTAGTTCGAGCGGCTCGTGCTCCGGATCGGCATGATAAGCGACCTGGCGAAAGTCGCGCACATCGATCTGTTGGCCGCAAACAGGGCAAGGCATGAAATGATCGAGCTCGCTCGCGGGCGGGCCTTCATGTCGGTGCCCAATTATTGGTCTGCCGAGATCCGATAGCCTGGTCATTATTTCCGCAGAGCCTTCGCTTCTCGCTCCAGCGTTTCGCGTTGGTTGCCGTGCTTCGCGATCAATTCCTTGACCTGCTGCGGGGTGATCCCCGGCCTTGGCTGCGAAATACTCGACTTCATAATCCTCATCGGCCGAGACACGGTCCCGATCGCGAAAATCCCGCTTGCTCTTGTCGTCGGCCATATCGATTCCTCCTTCGCTCATCCCGCAACGCTGAGTTGACGTGTTTGTTGCACCCAAGAGGCTGATTTCCGGTTTCGGAACTATTTTAGCTTAATCTTATCGAATCGCCGGAGGGCGGATCAGTGCATGCGTTTGAAGTTCATCGAGCCGTTGATGCCGACCCTTGTGGAGAAGCCTCCCGAGGGTGAAGGCTGGACTCACGAGGTCAAGTTCGACGGCTACCGATCGCAGATGATCATCGATGAAGACGGCACACGCATTTATACGCGCAACGGCCACGACTGGACCGCGAAATATCGCGACCTGGTGGGGGAGGCAAAGAGTCTTGGTGCCGAAAGCGCGATTGTCGACGGTGAGATCATCGTCTTGAACGAAGCTGGCCTTTCGGACTTCGGCGATCTGCGCAAAGCGATCACCCGCCGACAGCAAGACCTCTATTTCGTCGCCTTCGATCTATTGCACCTCAATGGGCACGATCTGCGCGACATGGCGCTTGAGGAGCGGCGCGAGATCCTGGCCAGCATGATCAAGCCCGGGCGGCGTATTCAGTTCAGCGAGCCTCTGCCCGGCGAAGCCAAGGCGATCCTCCACTTGCTCGACCAAGCCGGACTTGAAGGCATGGTGTCGAAGCGGAAGGACAGCAAATACCGCAGCGGTCCGTCGGCCAACTGGCTGAAGGCCAAGTGCTATGCGATCGACGAGTTCGATCTGCTCGGCGTCGAGCGTGAAGCGGGCAAGCCGGCTTTCGCTCTCATGGCCGAGCGGGGCACAGGGCGCTATGTCGGCAGCGCGTTCGTCACCTTGAACCGGGAAATGCGCGAGAGGCTATGGAAACGCGTCCAAGAGCACCCAGGCACGGCGCCCAAGGGCGTCATGAAGCGGCCTGCGACGCAATGGGTCAAGCCGGGGCTGATCGGCCGCGTAAAGCACCTGCGCGGCGAGGATGACCTGCGCCACGCCTCACTGCAGGACTTCCGAGAGGATGACACAGATGGCCGTGGCTAGGAAAGATCAGGAGCGCGCCACCTACGCCTGGATGTACGCCCAAGCGAGCAAGGATGGCAAGGAGACGTGCGGTGCCAGCCTACTGGGAGAGCATACCGACGCGTGGCTGCAGGGCTTTGACGGTGAGCCGGTGGCCGCCTTCGGCAAGACCAAGACTGTAAACGACGAAATGGAAGCCGAGGTCGACGAAGCTGCCGTCGAGCGCCCTGCTGGAACCTAAGCGCTGGATCGAGCTTAGGCTTCATGAGCACACGCGGCGTCAACTTTCTCGATCGCTGGATCGGCAACAATTTCCCCGAAACGGCTAAGACCGACGCCGTTTCGGTAAGTGAGTACATACACAAATTGTATGCCGACGCTAAAGCCTTGACGATCGAGCGCGAAGAGATCGACGAAGAGGTTGATAGCCTATATCGGACGCTGGTCGATGCCGTCGTGCACTTTGCCCCAGGTGTTCCCGAATGAGCAAGCCGGCCGTCCTATTTTTGAACCAATGGATAAAAAAACACGATCTATCCGACGCCGGTGCGCCGAAAGAGCGAGCGGAGATCGAGCAGCTCGCAAAGCGCCTAATCGCCGACGCGGAGGCTGAGGGGATTGCGGAAAGCGAGCTGACCGAGGCGTTCGACGACAAGGAGGTCGACAGCCTTTATCGTACCCTCCTCGATGTTAATTCTGGGATACCGGAATGAGTGTTCCCGGCCTGAAGGTTCTGGACAGTTGGGTGGCCGAGCAGTTGCCCACTGTGGCGAGGGCGATCCGATCGCCACCAGCGAGTTGGCATACGTATGCTGCCGATGCCATCGTTGCAGAGGAGCAAGCCATAGTTGCATCCGAAAGCAGACACTTCCGCCACCGGCCACCTTTGCGCTTACCGGCTATCCCAACGGAGCAACAGGCGGTTACGCTCGCCGCCGCTCGGCGCCTCGGTAATCGACGCTCTTCAAAATTCAGACTGGACCGGTGCCCCTACTGACGAAGCCAGTAGCACTAAGGCCTTCCCGCCCTGGGCCGCGTTCGCTATGTCTGGCCGCGCCGTCCGCCTTGGATCCACCTGATGTGCCCAGGACAGCTTGTATGACCACAAGCTAATATGCTACCTTGCACAATGCGCGGATTGCTGGCACTTGGAATGCTGGTTTTGGCGGCTACAACAGCAGCCGCAGGTGAGCAGTTGTTCGACTCCATCGCCGCCGGCGACAAGGGTGCCGTGGAGCAAGCCCTGGCAGGCGGTGCCGACGTCGACAGCCGGGCGCGCGACCAGGCAACGCTGCTCATCGCTGCAGCGCTCGATAACCAGCCGGAAATCGCCGACTTCTTGCTGGCCAAGGGTGCCGACATCATGGCGCGTAACTCGGGCGGCTTTACCCCGCTTCATGCGGCGGCCTTCTCGGGCAGCCTGCCGATCGCCAAGCTGCTGCTGGAAAAAGGCGCGGTGCTCGACGATGCCGCCAACAAGGCGGGTGCTACGCCGTTGCTGGTGGCCGGCGAGGAAAACCACATTGAACTGGCCGAGTTCCTCATTGCGAAAGGTGCCAATGTGAACCATGCCGAGGGGCATGGCTACATGCCGATAACGCGCGCATTCTGGAAGGGCAACACGGATATCATACGACTTTTCAAACGCCATGGTGCTACCTGCCAAGCCAAAATTCTTGGCGAGGCGAACGCGGCGAAGTGCGCCGAGATCCACGATTAACGGAGGATACAGATGAGCACGATGATCAAGCCACGACTGGTTCGGAGTTTGGGGACGGCTGCCCTGGTCGCGGTAGCTGTGGTCGCCGGCGCGGGATCGGCATGTGCCGACGATTCGGTAAACACCGGCTATTTTGGTGGTGTGGCGATCATGGGCTACGACACGGTCGCTTACTTCACTGACGGCAAGGCCGTGAAGGGCTCCGAAGAGTTCACTTATGAATGGCTGGGGACACCTTGGCATTTCGCCAGCAAGAAACACCAGGAAATGTTCATGAGCGAACCGGTCAAGTACGCTCCTCAATATGGCGGGTACTGCGCCGGCGAAGTCGTGGGCGGGGGGGTCACGGTCAATGTCGATCCTGAGGCATTCAAGATTATCGACGGCAAGCTCTACCTGATCTACGACGTCGACAATGCGGATGATTTCGCCGCGCATGCAGCTGAAAATATCCCGAAAGCCGATGCCAACTGGCCGAAGGTCGCGGCCAATTTGGAACTCGATCACTATCATTGAGACGCGCGTGTGCGTCTACCGAACCACGGTGAAGTGAAACACCTTGCTTGTATTGGCATAGGAGTAGCTTTTGCCGGCTGCGTCGTTGCGTCTGTAGACGGGACCACAGTCGGGGCGACCGAACAGGTTCTCGCTCTGCTCGCACAACAGATCGCCATCGACGTAGACGGTCTCGGTGACTAGCCGCGTCGTAGAGCGGAAGGCCGCCTTGCCGTCGCTTCCGATCTGAAGGAAGGCTGGTTGGAGACCGGGTTCGATCTGGCCTTGCAGTGTATGGCCAATGACGAGGGACGCGATATCGGCACCCTTTAACTGGTCCTGTTCGGCCGGGGTAAAGCCGAAGCGCCATTGGGGTAGGCCCGCCTGGCGCAGTGCGGCGACGAGTATCGCCAGATCCTGCGGATTCCGAAAATGTGCATGAGTCATCTCCCACCCAGCCAAAGAGTCCACGTAGCTGGACCCTGCTACGAGGCGGAGCCCCTCGGCGATTGCGGCTTTCGCATCCGGTAGGCGGCCGCCGCGGACATACGCCGCAGCGAGCGTAAACCGAAAGTTGCCAACCGTGGACGCATCGTCGCGTGTGTGCTCGAGAGTCTCGATCGCTTTCTCGACATTGCCCTGGAGCAGAAAAACCAGCCCAGCAGTTTCCCGGTTGATCGCTGAGAGGTCGGGGTCGAGCCTGAGCGCCGTCTCGACCGCAGTGGCTGCCTCGGCATGATTGCCGGCGTATAACTGAACATATCCAAGGGCTGCTTGCGCCTCTGCATCGCCCGGACCGATTGAAACAGCCTTCTTGGCAGAGGCAATCGCATCTTCGTAGCGGCGATTCACGACCTGCATGATCCCAAGAATAGCATAGGGCGACGAAAGGTCAGGGTCGAGTTCCAAAGCTCGGCTCGCCTTCTCATAGGCTCTCTTTCGTGCTGGCGCGCTCTGGATAACGTCGTTGAAGGCCTCCCGNACGAAAGGTCAGGGTCGAGTTGCAAAGCTCGGCTCGCCTTCTCATAGGCTCTCTTTCGTGCTGGCGCGCTCTGGATAACGTCGTTGAAGGCCTCCCGCCAGATATAGACTGTGGTGCGCGCGTCGGCCGCGAAGGCTTCGGCAAAGGCGGGGTCAAGCTCCTCCGCCTTGTCGTAGAGCGCAAGCGCCTCCCGCAGCCCGGCCTGCAGGACGCTGCGTGACGCCGTCTCGGCTTGTAGATAGTAATCATAGGCCTCGAGATTGCTCGTCGGCGGCCGCGCCATGCGCTCGCTTTCCGCTGCCGAAGGTTGCATGCCAAGCGCCTTGGCGATCTCGCCGCTCATCTCGTGCTGGACGGCAAACACGCCGGCCATGCCACGGTCGAACCGGTTGGCCCACAGATTGTCGCCCGTTGCCGTATCGATGAGCTGGGCATTGAGGCGGATCTGCTCGCCGGTGCGGCGGACGCTCCCCTCGACAACGAAGCGGACGCCAAGGTCGCGCGCGACGTCCGCCAGCGCTGCAGGCTTGTTCTTGTAGGCGAACACCGAGTTGCGCGCGATGACGTCCAGACCGGACAGCTTGGTGAGGTCGGTGATCAGATCCTCGGTGATGCCGTCAGCGAAATAGTCCTGGCCTGGATCGCCGCCGAGGTTTGCAAACGGCAGCACGGCAACCGATGGCCGCGATGGCACTGAGAACTTCTGCCATGCGAAAATGCCGGCAATCGCGGCGATCGCCAAGGCGGCGGCGCCTGCCAGGATGATGACGCGCGAGCTCGGCCGGTGTGGCGCGGCCGTGACCTTTCCCGATGCTGCGGGATCCAGCAGCANTCGATAGGCGCGAACCGGATCGGCGATGTTCTTGAGGCGCTGCTCGCCAAGACTGGCAAAGCCGACATCAACCTTGTGAACGGCATGATCAAATGCGGTTCCGGAGATACATACACCCCCCGGCTCGGCCATAGCCTCGAGGCGCGCGGCGATGTTGACGCCATCGCCGTAGATGTCATTTTCCTCTACGATGACATCACCGAGATTGACGCCGATGCGAAACCGGATGTGGCGGGGGTCGGAGGTGCCCGGGTCTCGGACAGCCATCCGGCGCTGAATCGCGGCAGCGCATTGGACGGCATCAACGACGCTGGCGAATTCGACCAGCGCCCCGTCTCCCATGAGCTTGATAATCCGACCGTGGAATTCCTTGATCGCGGGGTCGACCAGTTCTCGACGGCAACCCTTCAGTCGTTCGAGCGTGCCGACCTCATCCTCGCCCATGAGCGTGCTGTAGCCGACCACGTCGGCAGCAAGGATCGCGGTAAGCCTTCGCTCCATGTGCGGTTTGTCCTGCCTCCCTAGCTCAAAGCTTCGCTGAGCGTATTCGACTGGCGTTTCGAATGCGAGCATGCTTGGCCTACTGGACAGCGATAATGCAACCACGTCGTTTTGAAGACATTGCCCTCATGGCTTAGCCTTGTGCGAAACCGGATGTTGCCGCATGGCTGATGTGGGTCGAGATCGGCCTCTGTCGTTCTTAACTGGCCACAAGCGGACTTACTGGTCCCGGCCCCAAGGCTGCCGGTCAGCAATGCGCCTCAGATAGGTCTTTGAGCTGGCCCCAGCGGAATCCCAAAAGCAGAAATTCGAGCGTACAGGCGAACCGCACGATCCCACCCCAGAAAAGGACGCCAGCAGGTCATTAGCAAATTTCCAGCTACCCGCCTTTTCCCACTCGTCCGATCGGCTGTTCTGAGCGGCATAGAGGGTGCGCCAATTTGCTGCAGGAGGACGGCGGCTCGGTCCTCAATGGGATGAACGTCCGCCCAATCTTGTCGACCGGCCTGGCCGCCTTTCGGCTGAGATAAATGCTCTCACTTACGGAACATCGCAGGTTCGTCGAAGTTGGAAAGCTACGGAGGACGTGCACATGAACAGTGTNAATGCTCTCACTTACGGAACATCGCAGGTTCGTCGAAGTTGGAAAGCTACGGAGGACGTGCACATGAACAGTGTAATCTATCTTATCGGCCTTATCGTCGTCGTGCTCGCGGTCCTCTCCTTCCTCGGTTTTCACTAGGTGGCCTCATGCAGCATGAGAAGGATCAGGGCGGACAGCCCACCGAATTCGACAAGGCGAAAAGCGACGTCTCCGAAAGACTTCGCCAGGAAAATGAGCGTGCCAGCGAGTTGCTTCACGACGCGCGGGACGAGGTGACCCGTAAGGCTGGCGACTATGCATCTGAAGCCACGCAGGTCATCTCCGACAAGGCGGAGGAGGCGCAGCGCGACATCGGATCGAGCTTGGCGGCGTTGGGTGGTGCACTGCGAGCGGCCAGCGATCACCTTGCCAGCAACGATGAAAGGAACGCATCGAAGTTCGCTTTGGATGCTGCCAGTGGCCTTGAGCGGCTTTCATCGTCCTTGAAACAGAAGCCCTTTAGCCAAGTCCTTGATGACGTGCAGTCCTTCGGCCGGCAAAATCAGATCGGAAGAGCGNTTCGCTTTGGATGCTGCCAGTGGCCTTGAGCGGCTTTCATCGTCCTTGAAACAGAAGCCCTTTAGCCAAGTCCTTGATGACGTGCAGTCCTTCGGCCGGCAAAATCCCGGTGTCCTGCTTGCGGGATCGGTGTTGGCCGGATTGGCTCTCGGGCGGTTCATCAAGGCTTCTCCGCCGGCAACGCCCGATTCTGAGGCCGCTCCGGGAGGCCTCAGATCACACACCGATCAGCCACAGGGTTGGTCCGCTGATCGTCCACAAGATTTTGGCGTGGTCGGCGATGATGGNGCCACGCAGATCGCGGAGCAGGACAGATGAACAACCAGGACAATCCCAGCCTTGCCGGGCTAGTCACCGATTTGGCCCAGAATGTCACCACTCTGGTGCAAACCGAGGCGAGGCTGTTTCGGGCCGAGCTCTCTGAAAAGCTTACCAAAGCCGGAGCAGGTGCCGCGGAAGTGCTGGGCGGCGCGATTTGCCTGCTCGCCGCGCTCTTGGTGTTGCTGCAGGCGCTCATTATCGCACTGACGCGGGCAGGGCTTGGCGCGGGGTGGTCTTCCCTGCTGGTCGGTGTGGTCGTGGCGGTCCTCGGCGTCATCCTGCTGCGGACCGGGACGGCCAGCATGGCGCCTTCGGAACTTACCCCCGACCGGACCCAGGGACAGCTCAAGCGCGACGCGAGCGCGATTAAGGAACAGGTGAGATGAACGAGAAATCCGCAGCCGAACTTGAACGCGAGGCCGAGGCTGCTCGCGCTCGGGTGATGGAGACCGCCGAATCCATTCGAGGCAAGATGACGCCTGGACAATTGCTGGATGAGTTCACCGGGCTGTTCTCGGGAGGGGAGAGCGCGGCCATGCTCAGCAATCTCAGAACGCAGGTCCGAGACAATCCTTTGCCGGTCACCATGGTGGGCGCAGGTCTGGCCTGGCTGATGTTCGGCAGCGGTATCTCAAACACCGCCCACCGTTCGGCTGGCTATCCATTGCCTTCAGCGCCGGGACGACATGATGTAGCAGGGGAGCGCGGCGGTTTGGGCGGCACGCTCTCCGACGCCGCGGAATCGCTCTCCTCGAGCGCTACCAGCGTCGGCGACACCATATCGAGCACCGCAAGAGCCGCTGCGGCGGGTCTGACGGGAAGCGCTGCCAATGCAAGCTCGACGACTGGGGACATGGCGGCGAAAGCCAGCCGCTCCGCGCAAGATCTGTTGGAGGACCAACCCTTGGCCGTAGCGGCCGTCGGTCTCGCCATCGGCGCCGCTATAGGTGCAATGCTGCCCCATACCGCAACGGAGGACGAGCAACTAGGCGCCTATGGCGACAAGCTTCGCGATTCCGCCGAAACTTTGCTCAATAGGGGCCTCGATGAGGCCAAGCAGGTCGCCGCCGAAGCCTATGAGACCATCAAGCAGGAAGCTGGCCGGCAAGATATGGAAGCAGACACGATAGCCGATCAGCTCGGCGAGATCGTGAAGTCCACAGCAGACAAGACCGAGCATGCCGTGCGCGAACGAATTTCCGATACGTCTCAGCGCCAAACCTAGCTTGATGATCCTGGATCAACGATAGCCGGCCTCTCCAGAAAGGGGCCGGTGTTGTCCGTCAAACGGTGACCCGCTCGAGTCACTTCAGAGCCGTGTGCGGACTGATGTCCCTTGCCGATAGTAATCCAGCGGATCAGGTTCTCTGGATTGTTGGCCCCCGCCGCCGATAAGACGCGGTCAGCAAAACTGGCATCTAGGCGAGGACCGACATTGCACTTGAAGTTCGCAGACCGAGGATGCCGGTCCGCTCTGGGACGTAGGGCGACACCCCACTTCACCCCCCAGCCAGCCGCGGCAGCAGAAAAATCTCCGCCCCCGGCGGCAGTTCCTTCGACCACGTATCGCGATAAATCGTCCCGTCGATCGCCACCGCGATGCCCTTCTCGATCCAGGGCTCGATGCCGGGATACTGTTCAGCCAGTTTCCTGAACAGCTCCCTGATGTCCTTGGCCTCGACCTCGACCTTGCTCTGGCCGCCGGCGAGCTGGCCCAGCGCGCCCCAGAGCGTCACTTCGACCATTAGGGCAAGAACCTCATTTTTGCCCTAGCCTCCCCGTTCCGCCTCGATCGCGGCGAGGACCCTTGGCGGCGACATCGGGATGTGGGTCATGCGCACGCCGGCTGCGTTGGAGACGGCATTGGCGATCGCCGCCAGCGGCGGCACGATCGAGGTTTCGCCGACGCCGCGCACGCCATAGGGGTGGTTGGGGTTGGGTATCTCGAGGATCTGCGTGTCGATCATCGGCAGGTCCGAGCAGACCGGGATGCGGTAGTCGAGGAAGCCGGCGTTCTGGAGACGCCCATCCTTTCCGTAGATGTACTCCTCGTTGAGCGCCCAGCCGATGCCTTGCGCGGCGCCGCCCTGGTACTGGCCCTCGACATAGGTCGGGTGCACCGCCTTGCCGGCATCCTGGATCACCGTGTAGCGGATCACCCTGGTCGAGCCGGTATCGGGGTCGACCTCGATGTCGCAGATGTGGGTGGCGAAGGAGACGCCGGCGCCGTCGGCGACGAGCTCGCTGTGGCCGGCGATCGGCCCGCCGGTCTTGCCGGAAGCGGCGGCGATCTCCTTCAGCGACAGGGCTGCAAGATTGCCGTACTTCTCGCCTTTGGCGATGGCGTGGCCGTTTTCCCAGACCACGTCGTCGACGGGGATGTCCCACGTCTGGGCGGCGCGCTCACGCAGGATCTTGATGGCGTTGCGGGCAGCCGAGATGGTCGCCATCGAGGACGAGAAGGTGCCGCGGCTGCCGTCGGTCATGTCGTTGTAGCCGAGCGAGGACGTGTCGGCGACCACCGCCTTGAGCTGGGCATAGTCGATGCCGAGCTCCTCCGCCGCCACCAGCGACAGCGACGCGCGCGAACCGCCTACGTCCACCGTGCCGACGGCCAGCGACACCGAGCCGTCCATGCCGATGTTCAGGTCCACGCAGGTCTGGCCACCGAAGTTGAACCAGAAGCCGCAAGCCATGCCGCGGCCCTGGTTCTTGCCCAGCGGCGCCTTCATGTGCGGATGGTGCTTGGCCGCCTCCAGCGTCGGGCCGATGCCGATCGGGCCGTAGACGGGGCCATAGGAAGAGCGGGTGCCTTCCTGCGCGGCGTTCTTGATGCGGAACTCGACCGGGTCCATGCCGAGTTCCTTGGCCAGCTCATCCACAGCGCTTTCCACCGCGAACGCCGCCATCGGTGCGGAGGGTGCGCGATAGGCCGCGGTCTTCGGCCGGTTGACCAGCACTTCGAAGCCGACCGTCTTGACGTTATCGAGCTTGTAGCAGGCGAAGGCCGTCATGGCGCCGATCTCGGCCCATGTGCCGGCATAGGGGCCGCTGGTGTAGCGCAGCGTCGCTTCGGCGGCGGTGATGGTGCCGTCCTTGCGGGCGCCGATCTTGACGTCGATCGAGGTGGCGCTGGTCGGACCCGAGGCGCGGAACACCTCGTCGCGGGTCATCACCAGCTTCACCGGCCGTCCTGCCTTGCGCGACAGAGCGAGTGCCACCGGCTCGGCCCAGACGTGGGTCTTGCCGCCAAAGCCGCCGCCGATTTCAGACGAGGTGACGCGCAGCTTCGAGGCTTCCAGCCCGAGCAGTTGCGCGCAATGCTGGCGGTAGACGAAATGGCCCTGCGTGCAGACCCATAGGTCGGCGGTGCCGTCGGACGAGACGCTCGCCACGCAGGCATGCGGCTCGATATAGCCCTGATGCGTCTGCTCGGTCTTGAAGGAGCGCTCGACGATGACATCGGCGTGGCCAAAGCCCTGATGGACATCGCCATGGCCAAACTGGCTGCGCTTGGTGACGTTGGACGGCTTTACCGGCTTTTCCTCGAGCCCCTCGGTGAAGATGGTGTCGTTGATCAACGGCGCGGTGTGCTTCATCGCCTCGTCGACATCGGTGACATGCGGCAACAGCTCGTATTCGACCTCGATGAGCTTCAGCGCCTGCCTGGCCGTGCGGGCATCGACGGCGGCGACCGCGGCCACCGCATGGCCGTCATAGAGCGCCTTGCCGCGCGCCATGCAATTGTCGAGGACGTCATACATGGCGGCATCGCCATCGGTGAGATCGGGCAGGTCGGCGGCGGTGATCACCGCTTTCACGCCGGCGAGCTTTTCCGCTTTCGAGGTGTCGATCTTGAGGATCCTGGCATGCGCATGCGGACTGCGCAGGACACGCCCGACCAGTTGTCCCGCCATGTTGAAGTCGGCGCCGTAGCGGGCGCGTCCCGTCACCTTGTCGATGCCGTCTGGGCGGATGGGGCGGGTGCCGACGGATGAGAATTTGCGGCCCGAAAAGCGTGGATCGAAGTTCATGCGTGCGCTCCCTTCATCACATTGGCCGCATCCTGGACCGCGCGCACGATCTTGTCGTAGCCGGTGCAGCGGCAGAGGTTGCCGGCGAGGCCGAAGCGGATTTCTTCCTCGGTAGGATCGGGGTTCTTGGCCAGAAGATCCTTGGCCGCGATGAGGAAGCCCGGCGTGCAGATGCCGCATTGCAGGGCCGCATGCTCGAGGAATTTCTGCTGCAGCGGATGCAACTGATCGCCATGCGCCATGCCTTCGACGGTCTCGATATGCCGGCCTTCGGCTTCAGCGCCAAGCACCAGGCAAGAGCAGACCAGCCGGTTGTCGAGGATGATCGAGCAGGCGCCGCAGTCGCCCGTGCCGCAGCCTTCCTTGGCGCCGGTCAGCCCGAGCCGGTCGCGCAGGACGTCGAGCAACGTCTCGTCGGGCTGGCAAAGGTATTCGACGTGATCGCCGTTGATTGTCGTTGAAACTGCTACACCGGCCATCATTTGCCTCCTGCGCGTGCGTAGGCGGTCGTCGCGGCCCGTCCGGCCAGCACGCCCGCAACTTTTCGTCTGAACTCGATGGTGCCGCGCTTGTCGTCGATGGGGCGGCAGGCCCCAGCGCAGATCTTGGCGAGCCGCTCAAGTGCCGCCTCATCCAGCTTCCTGCCGATGAGTGCCTCGGCTCCTTCTTCCACCAGAAGCACGGTCGGGGCCGCGGCGCCCAGCGCGACGCGGGCGGCTGTTATGACGCCATGCTCGTCGAGCGTCAGGTTCACGCCGGCGCTGACCACCGCGATGTCCATCTCGGTGCGCGGAATGAACCTGAGATAGGCGTCGCCCGAACGCGGCGCGCGATTGTCGAGCAGGATCGCCTCGACGATCTCACCCTTGGTGAGCGAGGTCTTGCCAGGCCCGATCGGCACAGCCTCGACCGGAATGGTGCGCTTGCCCGACGGACCGGCAACCACGGCCTTTGCGGCGGCGGCCACCAAGGCCGGGACGCTGTCGGCGGCCGGCGATGCGTTGCACAGATTGCCAACGATGGTGCAGCGGCCCTGGACCTGTTTCGAGCCGATCAGCTTCGACGCTTCGACGACACCGGGCCAGGCCTTCTTCAGAACCGAGCTCTCGCCCAGGACGGCGCAGGGGACGGTGGCGCCGATGCTGAAGCCGTCGGCCGTCCCCCTGATCTCGCTCAAGCCCTCGATCGCCTTGATGTCGACGATCAGGTCGGGATCGACAAACCCGCCCTTCATCCGAACGAGGAGGTCACTGCCTCCAGCGAGAATGGCTGATGTGCCGGAAGCGTCGGCCAGCAGGCCAACGGCGTCTTCGATTGAAAGCGGACGTATGTAACGCATCGTCTCCCCTTGGTGATGGTGATCTCGCCGACCGTTATAAACAGTCTCCTCATAATGACCATCCGGTTGCTGATTTCCAGCGATTGGGCCAGCACCGCGAGAGAGATTTTTGTCTAAAGTCTTTGTTTTGATGCATGTCGTTGTCCCAGAACCGCGCACACTTCTGGGCGACATGCATTTAAGCGGCGTCTTTTGCACGGTCGAGGCTGATGCCGATGTCCTTCAAGGCCTCGGCCACGGCCTCGTCCAGCGGGGTGTGCGGGACTTCGCCGATGATGCCTTCCAGCCGGTCGGACACGAGCCGGTGCGGTTCGAAGCGCAGATAGGACATCGAGACGATCTCGCGCCACATCGCCACGAACGGGCTGCCGGCGCGCAGCACCCACCAAGGCATGAAGGTCAGTTTCAGCGGACGTCCCAACGCTTTCTCGGCCGCGGCCTTTATGTCCATGTCGGTGACGGCGTGGCCGGGGAAGTTGAGCGCCTCAAAGAAGCCGAGCTTGCCCTGATTGCGCGCCAGGCCGACGAAGCCGATGGCGAAGTCCGGCAAATAGGCCCATTCGTGCACGAGGTTGGCAGGGCCAGGCGCGGTGTAGACGCCCTTGTTCATCTTGGCGGCGACGACGAGGTCGAACCATGATCCGCTGCCGGTGCCGCCGAAGAAATCGCCGGCGCGCAGGATGATGGTGCGGACGCGACCGGCATCGGCCTCGCGGCGAAACAGCGCTTCCATGGCGCAGCGGATGCGGCCCTTCTCGGTCGTTGGGCGGAACGGCGTGTCTTCGGTGACGAGTTGAGGCATCGGCGAGCCGTAATTGTAGACAGTGCCGGGGAAGAGATGCAGCGCGCCATTGGCATGGCAGGCGGCCACGACGTTTTCCGCCATCGGCAGGCATTTGCTCCAATCGGTGTAGATCGGGTTGAGACCGTTGAAGATGATGTCGACGCCTTGCGTGGCGCGGATCAGCGCCTCGCGGTCGAGCGCATCGCCGGCGACGGCGGTGGCGCCCTTGAGTTCGGCCGGGACCTTGCCGGTGCGGGTGACGGCGCGGACATCGAAACCGGCGTCGATGAAGGCTTTGCCAACCACGCGGCCGAGCCGGCCATTGGCCCCCAGAATTGCGATCTTGGTCATTTTTCTTCTCCGTGTCTGTGTTTGCACGGCGAATATGATGCGTTCATACGCGAATGAAAATTGACTATGGATGCAGATTCGTTATTCATAAATGAATGGAAGACATCGACTGGAACCTGATCAAGAGTTTCGTCACCGTGGCGGAGACCGGCAGCCTGTCGGCCGCGGCGCGCAAACTGTCGGCCAGCCAACCGACGCTCGGGCGTCACATCGGTGAGCTCGAACAGGCGTTGGGCGTCACCTTGTTCCGGCGCGGGCGGCGCGGCTATGCGCTGACGGAAGCAGGCGCCACGCTGTTCGAACGCGGCAAGGCGGTGAGCGAGCAGGCGAGCGCGTTCTCACTATTGGCATTGGGCTCGGTCGAGGCGATCGAAGGCACGGTGCGCATTGCCGCCAGCGAGGTGGTGGCGGCCTATGTGCTGCCGAAGATGACGGCGCGGCTCGGCATCGAGGAACCCGGCATCGAGGTCGAGATCGTCGCCTCGAACCAGGTCGAGAACCTGCTGCGAAGGGATGCCGATATCGCCATCCGCATGGTCAAGCCGGCGCAGAACGAGCTGACGGCGCGCAAGGTCTGCGATATCAAGCTCTGCTGCTGCGCGGCGAAATCCTATCTCGGCAGGCACGGCCGCCCGCTCAAGCCCGCCGATCTTCTCGACCATCCGCTGATCGGCTTCGACCGCAGCGACGAGATGATCCGGGGCTTTACCCAGGCCGGCATCCCCGTCACCCGAAGCAGCTTCCGCTTCAGGGCCGACAACCAGATCGTTCTGTGGGAAGCGCTGCGGGCGGGAAACGGCGTCGGTCTCGGCCAGGAGCCGCTGGCCGACAGCGACCCCTTGCTGGAGAAACTCCTGCCCGGCCTGCCATTGCCCAGCCTGCCGGTGTGGCTGGCCATGCATCGCGACGTGCGCACCAGCGTGCGCATCCGCCGCGTCGCGGATTTCCTCTATGAGGAGCTGAAGCGCTATTCGGCGGGGGCGGCCGCGAATTCGGCGCGGTGAGCGAGCCCGGCCATCAACAGCACGACGATCAGCAGCGCCGACATGGCGACGAAGATCGGGCCGAAGCTCGAATGCTCGGCGACGAAGCCGATCGCCGACGGCGCCACCAATATGCCGGAATAGCCCATGGTGGTGACGACGCTCATGCCGGTGCCCGACGACATGCCTTCCTGATTGCCGCCGGCCGAGAAGATGATCGGCACCATGTTGGCGATGCCGAAGCCGCAGAGGGCAAAAGCGGCGATGGCGATCCAGGGCGAGGGCGACAGGCCGGCGACCAGCATGCCGGCGGCGGCCACGATGGCCGAACCGCGCAGCGTCGCCACCGCGCCGAAGCGGTTGCGCACGCCGTCGCCGAAAAAGCGCATGACAGCCATGACGCCGGAGAAGGCGGCGTAGGCAAGGCCGGCGATGGCGAGGTCGGCGCCGAGCTCCTGCCGGAGATAAAGCGCTGCCCAGTCGAGCACGGCGCCCTCGGAAATCATCGTCAGCAGCGCCATCAGCCCGACAAGATAGACCAGCGGGTTGGCCGGCAGCGTTAATCTGTGATGCTCGACGGCCTGCGGCTTGTCCTCGGCGATGAGGTAGCCGACCGCCACGGCAATGACGGCAAAAGCTATGACCGTGACCACAGCCGCATGGGCGAGGTGGCCGTAAGTCTGGATGGCGTAACCGCCCAGACCGCCACCGGCGAAACCGCCGAGGCTCCAGAAGCCGTGCGAGGACGACATGATGGCGCGGGACAGCCGGCGCTCGACCACCACGGCATTGGCGTTCATGGCGACATCCATGCCGCCGATCGAGCCGCCGAAGATGATCATGGCGATCGACGCCAGCGGCACGTTGGGCGCCAGCGCCACGATCAGCAGGCCGAGGCTGCCGCACAGGCCGAACCAGCGCAACACGGTGCGCGAGCCATGCCTGGAGATCAGATGGCCGCACCAGCTCATGGCCGCGACCGCGCCGACGCCGAACAGAAGGATCAGCAGGCCGAGGGTGAATTTCGAGATGTCGAGCCGGGTCAGGAACACCGGAATCTGCGGCGCCCAGCTGCCGGTCAGGAAGCCGTTGGCGAGGAAGATCGCTGCTACGGCCCATCGCCCCTGAAGGGCGCTCTGCATGGTGTTTTGCGCGTTCATGGCCCGAATCCGGTCAAAGAATGGCTTTGCGCGGCAAATTAGATCGATTCAATTTCTCGTCAAGCGCTTGGCTGCGAAAAGCTTGTGGGCCACATCTAAGGGGAAACCGTTAGGCGCTGTCCCGCCGACGTCAATCCTGTGAACCGCGCGCTACTTCAGTGATCCCTCGGCCGTCTTGCCTCGAACTCCGCTTTCTTGGCGTCCGAAGCCTCGGTCTGGTTCAGCGCCTGCCATTGCGCATAGGGCATGCCGTAGACGATTTCGCGCGACTGATCCTTGCCAAGATCGACGCCCTCAGCCTCGGCCGCTTCGCGATACCAGTTCGACAGGCAGTTGCGGCAGAAGCCGGCGAGGTTCATCAGGTCGATGTTTTGCACATCGCTGCGCTCGCGCAGATGATCGACCAGCCGGCGGAAGGCCGCGGCCTCGAAATCGCGTTTCTGGTCATCGCTGAGTTCGGTCATTGCCTTGGATCCTCACAGCGGCCCGGTGCGCGAGCCGAACATCTTCACCTGATGTATATCGGGACGGCGGTCGATGGCGTCAACGATCGGCGCCAGCCGTTGCGCCCAGGCCAGCGCCCCGTTGCTGTCTGATATCAGGTCCTGGCGGATCTCGATCAGCGCATGGGCAAAGCCGTTGACGATGGCGTGCTTGAACATGGTGTCGCCGCGCAACGCGCCGTCATAGGGTTCATTGTCGCCGACGACGAGGTTTTTGTCCTGCGCCAGCATGTCGATCAGCGGCCGCGCCACGCGGTCGTCGAGGTCCCACAATATGCCGACATGCCAAGGGCGGATGAAGCCCTGCATGACAGGGGTGAAGGAGTGTACGGAGAAGATGAACGGCGCTTTGCCTGAGGCGTGCGCCACCGACGCGATCATGGCGCCGACCGCGTCCTGATAAGGCCGGTAGAAGCCGTCGAGCCGCCTTTCGCGTTCGGCCGGTGCCATAGGGTAGTTTCCCGGCACGACAGTGCCGTCATAGAGCTGGCGGATCAGCGTCGGGTCGTCCTCGCCGCGATTGGGATCGATCAGCAGCCGCGAAAAATTGGCGATCACCGCCGGCACGTCGAGCGCTGCGGCCAGTTCGCGCGTCACCGTCTCGACACCGATGTCGTAGGCGATATGGCGATCGAGTTCCGCCGCCGGCAAGCCGAGACTGCCATACTCCTCCGGCAGGTCGCGGCGGGCATGGTCGGCGACAAGCACGATGCCTCGCTTGCGGTCGCCTTCGACGATATCGAAAGGCGCGAAAACTGTGGATCGGGTCATTGGCTGGAAAGGTCTGTTCGCTGGCTTCCGGGGAGGGTGGTATCGTCATTCCCACGAAGAGGAGTGTTGCGCAATGCCGTTGTTTGGCCACGGTTTCTGCGAAAATCCTGTGACGCGCGGCGTATCGCGTGTCGGGGGCCTTTCTAAATCGATTGGAATTGGACAGAACGGCGCGTTGACATGCGCCCGGACTTTTCCGAAAAGGGGCGTTGAGAGATGCAGATGACGTTATTGAGGGGTTTCGGGATGGGTTCCGCCGGCAGGCCGCGTGCGCGCACCGCCTTTGCCGTGCCGCTCCTGACCCTGACGCTAGGGCTCACCGCGCTGGTCGCGGCTTCGCCTGCCCGCGCCGATTTCCGCGTCTGCAACGCCACGCAGAACCTGGTCGGCGTCGGCATCGGCTACCGCGCCAAGGCAGGCTGGATCACCGAGGGGTGGTGGCACATCGAAGGATCGAGCTGCAAGACGCTGATCGAAGGTCCGCTGTCATCGAGGTTTTACTATCTTTATGCAGAAGACGCCGAGCGCGGCGGGCGCTGGGATGGCCCGATCAACATGTGCGTGGCTGAAAAAGAGTTCAAGATCGCAGGCGTTACCGATTGCGTCGCCCGGGGCTTCCAGCGCGCCGGATTCCAGGAATATGACACGGGCGAGCAGGCAAGCTGGATGGTCCAGCTGACCGATGAGTCCACAACGGGAGGCGCTCCAGCCGCCCCGGGAACAAACAGTCAATGAGACGTAGCCGCAAGGTCAAGATCCTCGCCACCATCGGTCCTGCCTCCTCGTCCGAGGAGATGCTGCAGAAGCTGTTCGAAGCCGGCGCCGATGTCTTCCGCATCAATATGAGCCACACCGATCACGAGCTGATGCGCACGCTGGTCGGCCGCATCCGCGCGGTCGAGGAAAAGGTCGGCCGTCCGATCGGCATCCTGGCCGATTTGCAGGGACCGAAGCTGCGCGTCGGCAAGTTCGCCAACGGCAAGGAGGTTCTGACGCCGGGCCGGACCTTCACCCTCGACAATAATCCCGAGCCCGGCACGTCGACCCGGGTCTACCTGCCGCATCCCGAAATCCTGAGCTCGGTCGAGGCCGGCCACCGTCTGTTGATCGACGACGGCAAGCTGGAGCTCAGGGCGGTGAAGAGCGACGGCAAGTCTATCACCTGCACCGTCGTCGCCGGCACCACCATTTCCGACAAGAAGGGCGTCAGCCTGCCCGACACCGACCTGCCGGTCGGTGCGCTGACCGAAAAGGACCGCAAGGACCTCGATGCGGTGCTGGCGGAAAGCGTCGACTGGGTGGCGCTGTCCTTCGTGCAGCGGCCGGAGGATTTGGCGGAAGCCCGCAAGATCGCGCGCGGCCGGGCACTGATCATGGCCAAGATCGAAAAGCCGCAGGCCGTCGCCCGGCTGGCCGAAATCATCGAACTCTCCGACGCGCTGATGGTCGCCCGCGGCGATCTCGGTGTGGAAATGCCGCTGGAAGCGGTGCCCGGCATCCAGAAGCAGATCACGCGCGCCGCGCGCCGCGCCGGCAAGCCGGTGGTGGTCGCCACGCAGATGCTGGAATCGATGATCACCGCGCCGGTGCCGACCCGCGCCGAGGTCTCCGACGTGTCGATCGCCGTGTTCGAGGGCGCCGACGCCATCATGCTTTCAGCCGAATCCGCTGCCGGCGCCTATCCGGTCGAGGCGGTGGCGATGATGAACCGCATCGCCACCAAGGTCGAAACCGACCCGACCTATGCCGGCATCATCAACGCGCAGCGCTCGGAACCGGAAGCAACCGGCGCCGACGCCATTTCGCTCGCCGCCCGCGAGATTGCCGAGACGCTGAAACTGTCGGCGATCATCACCTATACGGCGTCGGGCACCACGGGCCTGCGCGCCGCGCGCGAGCGGCCGCAAGTGCCGATCATCGCGCTGTCGCCGATCCTCAACACGGCGCGGCGGCTGTCGCTCTTGTGGGGCACGCATTGCGTCGTCTCGCCCGACGCCAGCGACCTCGACGACATGGTCGACCGCGCCTGCCGCATCGCTTTCGAAGAGGGGTTCGGTCAGCCGGGCGACCGCGTCATCATCACGGCGGGCGTGCCGCTGAGGACGCCGGGTTCGACCAACATGCTGCGCATCGCCTATGTCGGGTCGGACGTGCAGGCCACCCGCAACATAGGTTGACAGAGGCTTCAACTCATCACAGTTCGCAGCGCTCTTGCCGCACCTTCGGCGTGATCGATACGCTGAAGGAAGCGGTGTGCGCGAGGAACGGGGTCGTGCAGGTACTGGTCCGGACCCAGCATCTTTCGCCGGTTGAGTTCGACTGTGTCGAGCAGATCGAAATCGACCGTGGCGATCGTGCAGTGCCACCCGGGATTGCGCGACGCCCAGCCCCTCTTGTGGTGTTTTAAAAGCCGCTCGCGGGCTGAATAGCCGTGGTAGTCGAAGGCGATCACGCCGTTCGTCGCGTAAATATGGTTCCCGGAAAAGCCCTCGCCAGGAATGATCCGTTCGCCGTAAAAGCCGTCCAGAGGAGGACGCTCGAGAAAGGCGCCGGCAAGAATGGCGCACGCGCCATAGCCGAAGAAGATGCGGTCCGGCAACGCCCATCGCTTCTCCGGGTTTCTCTTGATGCCGTGTTTCAGGACATACATTGCGATCAGGTCGGGGCCAGTTCCGCGTCGGGCACCGTAATGTCGGGGCACTGTGCATCGTTGTAGGCATCGCCGGCGATGCGTGCTTCCACGGTTTTTGCCATTGCCTGCAGGTCGACGACCTTGCCGGCGACTTTCTCGATCGCGCCGACGACGAGGTCGGAGGCGATCCAATCCGGCTTGTGGCCCAGATTGTGGACCCAGATCAGTTCGGCGCCGGGGATGTCCCTGACCAGGCCGACCGAATGGATCGAGGCATAGACCACCTTGTCGCGGTCGCCCGTGATGACGATCGTCGGCGCTGTGATGTCGCGGTAATGCGGCGCGGCCTTAAGCGTATAGTCGTAGAGGGCGGCGACATCGATGGCGTTGGCGCGGAAAGCGCCGGGACGCAGCACCAGCGGAATCGAGGCATTGTCGACGTAGCCTTCCGGCACCTTGTTGGGAGAAAACACGCAGGCCGTGGCGCTGTCCATCTGCAGCGTGCCTGCCGGATAGGTCAATGTCTCCGAGAACAGCCAGCCGATGATGGGGGTGGCGGTCAGCTTGTAGTACCAGGCGGTCGCGCCGCCCGGCCAGGGGTGGCTGACCGGCGACAGAAAGACCAGCCCGAGCGTCTTCTCCGGGTGTTCACGGCCAAAGGCGGCGGTGATCACGCCGCCAAAGGAATGGCCAACCATGATCGCATTGTGGATGCCGAGACGGTCCATCAACCTGGCGATGGTGTCGGCCTGCGCCGACGGGCTCTCATTGCCGGGGCCGCGCGCCGACCAGCCGAAGCCCGGCCGGTCGAGGAAGACCATCTCCGCGCGGCCTTCGAGCAAAGGCCTGATCGGCAGCATCTGATCCCTGAGGTTGGCGCTGGCGCCATGGATGAAGACGATCGCCGGCAGCTCGGCATTTTGTGGCGCCGGCACGTGGACATAGTGGATGCGGGTGGCGTCGATGTCGGCAAATTCGCCGGCCGGCAGGTTCCGCCACTCGATCAGCCACGCGCCGGCGCGGGTGACACCGGCCAGGGCAAAGACGAGCGCGAGGAGCAAAGCACAGGCGGCGTAAATGTGGTTCATGCGCGGAGATACGGGGGTGGAGGGGGATAAGTTCTAGGGAGTAGGGAGTAGGGAGTAGGGAGTAGGGAGTAGGGAGTAGGGAGGTGGCGTCTCGACCAATCTTCTCTACTGACTACTGACTAATCCCTAATTCCTACTGCCTAATCAAATTCCTTCGCCGGCAAGCTCTTCCGAAATTGCCGCGACCTGGTCCTGGGCGCTGCGCATCATCGGATAGATGGTAAGCACCTTCTGCCAGGCTTCGAGCGCCGATTGCTTGTGGCCGGTGGCGGCCATGATCTGGGCCAGGCCGGAAAGCGCGCCGAAATGGCGTGGTTCCAGCTGCAGCGTCTGGTCGATGTCGGACATCGATTTCCCGAAATTCTTCATCATGTAATGCACGGTGGCGCGCCGGTTCCAGCCTTCGGCATATTTTGGCTGCAGGACGACGACCTGGTCGAGGAAGTCGAGGGCGACGTCGAACTTCTGGTCGTCCATCGCCTTTTGCGACCATTGCATCATCAGGTCGATCGAGGCGCTGCCGGACTGGAACCATTCGCCCCAGATGCGCCCGGCGATGCGCTCGGCCGCCTTTTCGTTGCGCTCGCGCTTCAGCTCGGCAAACAGTTGGTCGAGCCTGGCTTCCCTGGTCAGGGCAACCGGCGGCTTTGCCGGCGGATCGTCCGCCGACGCCGGAGCGACGCCGAAAAGAAAGAGGGTCGCCAAAAATGCAAAAAGAATCCGCATCACCGGAATCTAACCCCGGACGGCGGATCGTCAAACTGAAATTAGCGTGAAAGTGCCTGAAACCAGGCAATTACCATCATATGGACGGAGGCAACGAGCCCCCGGCCGAACGCTCAGCCCTGGCGCGCCTTGTAGCGCGGAGCGGTCTTGTTTATGATGTAGACGCGGCCCTTGCGGCGAACCAACTGGTTGTCGCGGTGACGCGCCTTCAGCGCCTTGAGCGAATTCTTGATCTTCATGGTCTTGCCCGTCGGTCTGGGCCCTGTCCGGGCCGAATTATTAAGGCGCGCCTGAAAAGCGCGCCTTTGAACTTGCGGTGGCTCATAAACGAGGAGCCTTGCCCGTGTCAACCGCAAGCGTGCTGGATAGAGGCCGAGAATGGCTTTGGCAATCAAATATCCGCCATCTCGGCTCCACGCCATTGCGCGGCCGAAGGCGGGCTGGAATGGTGCGGCACCCGCAAGCCGATTTGGAGACCTCCATGCGCCTGTTGTTTGTGTCCGCCTGCCTTGCCGTTGTGGCAGCGGCATCCACCGCGCAGGCGCAGGAATGCGACCGCAACGACGACAGCCAGCAGATGATGAACATCTGCGCCGGCGAGGACTATCAGGCGGCAGATGCCAAGCTCAACCAGGCCTACAAGGATCTCGTCGGTCACAACGACGACAAGAGCAGGAAGCTGCTGCAGGTCGCGCAACGCGCCTGGATCGCCTTCCGCGACGCCGAATGCGCCTATACGACGACAGACAGCGAGGGCGGCTCCATCCATCCGATGGAGGTTTCACAATGCCTGACCCAACTGACTGACCAGCGCATCAAACAGCTCACCGCGGGCGCCAATTGTAGGGAAGGCGATGCGAGTTGCGCCAGCCCCGACGAGGACGGGGATCTGAACGACGAGCTGCAATAGGGCTCGATCCACGCCCTCACGCAAAGTGCTGGAATGGCTTAGCTACGGCTGATGCGCGTGAAATGGCCCATCTTGCGGCCTGGGCGCGCTTCCGCCTTGCCGTAGAGATGCAGCATCAGATCGGGCTCGGCGAGCAAAGCGGGCACCCGCAGCACATCGTCGCCGATCAGATTTTCCATGATGCAGTTTGAATGCCGGCCAGGGTTGCCCAGCGGCAGGCCGGCAATGGCGCGGATATGCTGCTCGAACTGCGAAACGATGCAGGCGGCTTCCGTCCAGTGGCCGGAATTGTGCACGCGCGGCGCCATTTCGTTGGCCAGCAGCGTACCATCGGCAAGAACGAAGAACTCGACGCCGATGACGCCGACATAGTCGAGGGCCGACAGGATTTTCGCTGCCGACCCCTGTGCCGTCGCCGCCGTCTCCAGCCTGATCTGGGCCGGCACGGTCGAGGTATGCAGGATGCCGTCGCGGTGGACGTTTTCGGCCGGATCGTAGGCGGCGACCGCGCCGTCCAGCCCGCGCGCGGCGATGACCGAGATTTCGCGCTCGAAAGCGACGAAGGATTCGAGGATCAGCGGCACATTGCCCATGGTCTCGCATGTGCCGGCAAAGCCGCCCGTCTCCATGTTGCGGAAGGCGCGCTGGCCCTTGCCGTCATAGCCCATGCGGCGGGTTTTCAAGATGCCGCTGCCACCGAACTCTCTCAGCGCCGCCGTCAGCTCGTCGTCATTGTCGACGGAGCGGAAATCCGCTGTCCTGATGCCGATGCCGTTCAGGAATAGCTTCTCCGCCACCCTATCCTGGGCAACTTCCAGCGCTCGCGGCGGCGGATAAACCGGGACCTTGGCAGCAAGTGCGCCGGCGGCCGCCACCGGCACATTCTCGAATTCGTAGGTGACGAGGGCGCTGACTGCCGCCAGTTCGGCAAGGGCGTCCGCATCGTCATAGGCGGCGGTGATCTGGCGGTTGGCGACCTGAGCCGCCGGGCAATCGGCCTGCGGTTCGAGGATAATTGTGCGGTAGCCGAGGCGCGCTGCGGCAACAGCCAGCATGCGGCCGAGCTGGCCGCCGCCGATAATGCCGATGCTCGATCCCGCGGGCAGGCTCACGGCGCATCCGTCGGTTCGGTGGCGACCCTGGCGGTTTGGGCGGCGCGCCAGGCATCCAGGCGGGCGGCAATTTCTTCGTCGTTCAGCGCCAGCACGGCGGCCGCCAGAAGGGCGGCGTTGGCCGCACCCGCCTTGCCGATGGCAAGCGTGCCGACCGGAATGCCGGCCGGCATCTGGACGATGGAGAGCAGCGAATCCTGGCCTGACAGCGCCTTCGATTCGACCGGCACGCCGAACACCGGCAGCGGCGTCATCGCCGCCGTCATGCCGGGCAGGTGGGCGGCGCCGCCGGCGCCGGCGATGATCACCTTGTAGCCGGCCGCCTTGGCGCCTTTGGCGAAATCATAGAGGCGGTCCGGGGTGCGGTGGGCGGAGACGATCAGCCGCTTGTGCGGAATGCCCAGCGCCTCCAGCGTTTCGGCGGCGTGGCGCATCGTCGCCCAGTCGGACTGGCTGCCCATGATGATGGCGACGTCGGCGCGGTGGTCGGTCAAGCGCATGCTCCCGGCGGTAAAGGCGCGCCTTAGCGGAATTCGGGCTGGCCCGCAAGGATGGCGGCCGCCGCAGCCTAGTCCGGCCAGCGCAGGGCGCCGGATGAATCCTTTCGCGGCTGTCTCATCGCATCCGCCGGCCTGTCGGCCGCGGTGAGCACGGCGCGGAGGCGTTCGGCGACGATCTCGGCCTCGCCTGGGTGCAGGTTGCACGGGTCGAGGAAGAAATGGCCACGCTCGACTTCGTGGTTGCGCACGATGATGGGCGGCGATCCGGCCGCCAATGCCGAGGCGAGGCCGGCGGCACTGAAGCGGCTTTCGGGGGAGACGAAGATCTGCAGCCGGTCGAGCGGATTGGCGGTCGGGTCGGGAATGATGTTTGCGACGATGCCGGGTATTCCCTGCAGCGAATCCCTCCATAGATGGAGCGCCGCTTCCTCGCGTCGGCGGATGCCGGCATGGTCGCGCTTTTCCCAGGCTTCGAGCGCCGCGATGGTGCCGGCGATGCTTTCCTTGCCGACCTTCATGGCGCGGGCGACGCCGCGGTTCTGCAGATAGGCGGCGCGGACGAGATCCTTGCGGCCGGTGACGATGCCGCTGGTCGGCCCCGAAAGGAATTTGTGGCCGCTATAGACGACGATGTCGGCGCCGCGCGCCAGGAAGCTGCGCAGGTCATATTCGGAAGCCGCATCGACGATCACCGGCACGCCCCTGGCGTGGCAGATATCGCAGAATTCCTCAAGGGAAAGCATGCCGTATTGCACGGTGTGGTGCGCCACGACGTAGAGCGCCGCCGCCGTGCGCTCGTTGATAGCCTCGCGCACATGATAATCCTGCGTGACGCTGACCGTGCCGGCCGGAATGACCTTGGCGCCGGCGACGCGGATCGACTGGTCGATCGGTGCGCCGTAATTGACGATATGGCCGAGCTGGATGACGACTTCGGACTTCAGCCCTTCGGTATCGTCGGGCAGCCGTTCGATCGCCAGCAAATTGGTGCCGGTCATCGCCCCGGCGATCGCCATTGTGATGCCTGAGGCGCAGCAGGCGGTGATGAAGCCGGCCTCGCCGCCGGTGAGGCGGGCGGTGATCACGCTTGCGGCGCGCTGCAGATCGTCCATCTCCACCCATTGCGAGGCGATCTCGGCCATGGCGCTGATCGCCTCGGGAACGATGATCGAGGCGCCGAGCGTCGTCATCGTGCCGGAGACGTTGATGATCGGCCGCAGTCCCAGCCGTTCACGGATCGTGGTGTTGGAGCCGGTGTCGGAATAGGTTTTCATGTTCAGCAATCCCTTGACGGTCAGGCGGCGATCTCGACGACCGCTTCGATTTCGACGGTGATGTTTCCAGGCAGCGAGCCGACCCCGATCGCCGAGCGGGCATGGCCGCCGATCTTGTCGAAGACGCTGGCGAACAGGTCCGAGCAGCCATTGACCACTTTCGGGTGGTCGCTGAAGGTCGGCGTCGCATTGACGAAGCCGAGCAATTTGACGACGCGCACGATGCGGCCGAGATCGCCGGCGGCGGCGTGCATGACGGCGAGCAGGTTGAGGCCGGTGAGGCGGGCATGCTCATAGGCCTGCTCGACGGTGACGTCCTCGCCGACCTTGCCGGTGCACAGCGTGCCGTCGGCGCGCAGCGGCCCTTGACCCGAAAGAAAGATCAGCCGGCCGCTTTCCGCATGGGTGACGAAATTGGCGATCGGTGTCGGCGGCTCGGGCAGCGTCAGGCCGAGTTCGGCGAGCCGGATGTAAGGCGTCATGGAAGAATTCTCCTTGGGCCGGCCTGTTGTTTTACGCAATTCCCAGGGGAAAGCGCTTCGCGCTTTTCCCGAGAAAACCGCTTACACTTCTCCTGGAATTGCTTTGGGCCGCCCATGTCAGAAATGGGAGGCGCGGAAGCGCGCCAGGAAAGAGCGGAGGCGCTCATTGGTGGTCTCTTCGGCAAGGATCTCCTTCGGCGGGCCAACAGCGCTGACACCGCCATCGGCCATGAAGACAATGCGGCTCGAAGCGTCGCGGGCGAAGGCCATCTCGTGCGTGACCATCACCATGGTCATGCCGTCTTCGGCCAGGCTGCGCACAACGGCCAGCACCTCGCCGACCAATTCGGGATCGAGCGCGGAGGTGATCTCGTCGAGCAGCAGGATCTTCGGCTCCATGGCGACTGCCCGCGCTATGCCGACGCGCTGCTGCTGGCCCCCGGAGAGTTCCGCCGGCAGGCTGTCGGCCTTGTGGGCCAGGCCGACGCGGCTCAGCCAATGCTCGGCGATCTGGCGCGCCTCGGCCTTGCTCTTGCCGCGCACCTTGGTGAGGCCGAGCATGATGTTGCCGGCGGCGGTGAGGTGCGGAAACAGGTTGAAGCTCTGGAACACCATGCCGGTTTCGGCGCGCATATTGGCAAGGTCGCGCTCGCTGCGCCGCTGGCGCGCGCCGGCCTCACGAAAACCGACCTCCTTGCCGTCGATTCGGATCGAGCCTGAGTCGTAGCTTTCGAGAAAGTTGACGCAGCGCAGCAGGGTGGTCTTGCCGCTGCCGGAAGGGCCGATGACGGTGACCACCTCGCCCCTGTCCACCTTGAGGCTGACCGAGCGAAGCACCTCGACCGAACCAAAGGCTTTCGAGACCCCGGCAATGTCGAGAAGGGCAGCATTGTCGTTCGAGCTTGTGGCCATCGTGCTAGTCCCGGATGAAGGCAAAGCGCCGTTCCAGCCGCCGGCTGGCGTAGGAAAGCGCATAGTTGACGGCGAAATAGATCAAGGCGCCGAGGATGTAGAGCGGCATCGCCTCATAGGTGCGGCCGATGACCTGGTTGATCGCCTGCATCAGGTCGGTGATGCCGAGCAGCGAGACCAGGGCGCTGCCCTTGACCGCATCGGTGACGCCGTTGATCCAGGGCGGCAGGAAGCGCCGGAAGGCCTGCGGAAAGATGACGTAGGTGAGCCGCTGGCGAAAAGTCAGCCCAATGGCCATCGCCGCTTCTGACTGGCCCTTGGGAATAGAGCCGACGGCGCCCCGGAGATACTCAATGACCTGCGCCGTCTTGAACAAGGTCAGCGCCAGCACCGCCGCCGAGAAGGATTGCAGATGCAGGCCGATGGCCGGCAGGCCGTAATAGACGAAGAACATCAGCACCAGGATCGGGATGCCGCGGATGGTGTCGGAGAAGATGCGCACGGCCCAGCGCAGCGGCGCCGGGCCGTAGACCAGGCCGACGCCGAGCGCGACGCCGGCAATCAGCGACAGCACCACGACCAGCAGCGACACCCACAAAGTGATGGCGAAGCCCTGGGCGAGGAACGGTACGGCGTAGAGGATCTGGCTCAGCATGTCAGCGCGCAGCCCTGAACCGGCGTTCGACCAGCCGCAGTCCGAACAGCAGGGTGTAACCGGTCACCAGATACATCGCCGTCGTCACCAGATAGACCTCGACGATGCGGAAGGTGTTGAAGTTGATCCACTGGGCGCCGAAGGTGAGCTCGGGCACCGAGATCACCGAGGCGATCGACGTGTCCTTGAACAGCGAGATGAAGGTGTTGGACAGCGCCGGCAGCGTGATGCGCAGCATGGTCGGCAGGCGCACATGAACCAGCCGCTGCCAGGGCGTCAGGCCGATGGCTTTGCCGGCATCGAGCTGGCCGCGCGGCACGGCTTCCAGGCCGGAGCGGAACACCTCGACCAGATAGGCGCCGCTATAGACCGACAGCGTCAGCACGAACGAGGTCGGCGCGTCGTAGGCGACGTCGATCACCGTCGGCAGGCCGTAGAAGACGAGATAGACGAGCAGGATCAGCGGCACGTTGCGGATGAATTCGACGTAAGCCGCAATGATGGCGCGCACCACGCGTCCGGCCGAGACATACCAGACCGCCAGCATCAGGCCGATGACGACGCCGATGGCAATCGAAATCACGGCAAGCTCGAGGCTGAGCAGAAGGCCGCCCCACAGCTTGTCGAAATGCCGCCAGATCAGGTTGAAGTTGAGCGTATAGCCCATGCGTCTCCCGCAATAACCAAGGGGATGCGAACTAGAAGGCGGAAGGGCTAACCCTTCCGCCAGCACTTGTCAGACAACCGGGAAACCCGGATGGCGGGCCGGCGGCTCTTGGCCGAAATAGTCCTTGAAGGCGGCGTCGTAGAGTGCGGTCTCATGGCCGAACATGGCGATGGTGAAGGTCTGGTTGACGAAGGTCAGCCAGTCCAGGTCGCCCTGCCTGACCGCCGCGCCGTAGAGCATCGAGTACCAGCTCTTGCCGGCATCGAAATATTTGTCGGGGTTGCGCGAGGCCAGCCAGCGCACGGTTGAAAGATCGACAGCGGCGGCATCGGCGCGTTTCGATTCCAGTGCCTGCAGCACATTGGCCTGGGTGTCGATCTGCAGCACCTGCGCCTCCGGCAGGGCGTAATGGACCGAGCTTTCGGCGTCGACATTCTGCAGGATCGAGATGCGCGTCGCCGAACCGCCGGCGAGCAGCTTGTCGAAGGTCTTGTTTTCCGCGGTCGGCAGCGTCAGCAGGGCGACGCCCTCGACATAGTATGGCCTGGAGAAGTGGATCAGCTGCGAGCGCTGCGCGGTCATGGTCATGAACTGGATGGTAATGTCGACCTTGTTGGTGGTGACATTGGGGATGCGCTGCGCCGGATCTTGCATGACGAACTCGACCTTGCTCGGATCGTCGAACAGACCCTTGGCCAGGATGCGGCCCATGGTGATGTCCATGCCGACCAGCTCGCCGGCATCGTTTTCGAAATGCCATGGCGCGTTGGTGCTGCCGGTGCCGACGATCAGCTTGCCGCGGTCAAGCGCGGTGCGCAGAACGCTGTCGGATGCGGCTTGTGCCGCCGCCTTTTCGGCGCTGACAGCGGTCATCACGCCCGCCGTTGCAAGCCCGGCCATGCCCAGTTTCAGAAAATCTCGCTTGGATGCGTCGTTCACTGCGACCTCCTGTTGTTTGAGTTCCCCTTACAGACACACGTGTCGCCGACTTGAATTGTCTCTTACAATAGACACATGTATCCTATACAAGACAGATACTAACATCAGGAATCAGTTATGCAAGACAGCAATGGACTCACGGATCGGGCGGAGCTTGGTCCAGCCGAGAGCCCGACGCCCGACAAGACCTCCGGCTCGCGTGAGAAGGGCCTCAACCGGGTGCTGGAGATCCTGGAATTCCTGCATGTCACGCAGCGCGCCATCGGCATTGGCGATCTCGCCAAGGGGGTGAATGCGCCGCGCTCCACCACCTATACGCTGGTGCGTTCGCTGGTCGATGCGGGTCTCCTGGAGATGGAGGGCGACGGCAACCGGGTCTATTTCGGCAAGAAGCTCTACCTCTATGGGATGGACTATGTCAGGGGCAACGACCTGCTTAGGCGGGGCCGGCAGGAGGTCGACAATCTGTCGCGCGAGACCGGCGAGACCTCCGAATTGTGCATGCTGCAAAGCGGGCGCTATACCATCGTCCATTCCAGCCCCGGCACCAGGCCGTTCCGCATCAGCTCGGCCACTGGCTTACAGATCCCGCTGCCATGGACGGCATCGGGGCGGCTGCTTCTGGCCGGATTGGAAAGGGCCGCCATCCAGGACATGGTCTCGGAAGACGACCTTTTGCTGCCCGACGGCCGCAGGCTGCAGTTCGACGACTTCATTGCCGATATCGCGACGGCCAGAACGACCGGCTATTGCATCACTTCGGGGCTGGTCGACGCCTACACCAAATGCCTGGCCGCCCCTGTCTTCGCGGCCGCCGGCAAGGTCGAGGCGACGCTGTGCCTGGTGGTGCCGATCGACACTTCAGCGGAGAAGACCGACGAATTGCTGACGTTGCTGCGCCATCGCGCGGCGCGGCTGTCGATAGCGGGGTGAGCAGTTAGGCCCCGAGGCCGTCGGCTAAGCGATGATGTCCGGAATGATCTTGTCTTCCAGCGCCATCAGCCGGTCCTTGAGGAAAAGCTTCTTCTTCTTCATGCGCTGGATCTGCAAGGGGTCGCAGCCCATGGCGATCATCGCATTGATGGCCGCGTCGAAATCGGCATGCTCCTGCTTCAGGCGGGAAAATTCGAGGCGGACATCGGCCTTTTCCTGGTCGGACATTCTCTACCGTCTGCATGTCTGCGGCGCCCGGCAATGGGCATGATTGGGCGGGGGCGGCATCAATTGCCGCCGGCGCGCAGCCAATATCACATATCACATTGTCGTGGAATGCTACCACGCAGCATTCGACATCGCAGCCGGATGGTGGCAGACTGTCATGGTGCCGTCACAGATGCGACCTGCGGTGGACGTGCCTTTGACGGCTGCAATCGAGGAAACCATGAAAGGGAGAACCAATCATGTCTCTTGCATCCCATCTTGATGAGTTGCAGCGGAAACACGGTGATATCGAACGCGAGATCGACGATGCGATGAACCATCCATCGGTCGACGACCTCGAAATCGTGAATCTGAAGCGACGCAAGCTGGCACTCAAGGACGAGATTGAAAAACTGAAGGCGAAACCGACGAGACACTGACGCCCTTCCAGGATTAGACGCGCCGCCTTGGCGCGTGACTATCGCTCCGGTGGCGACATGCCGCCGGAGGCCTGTTTTTGCTACTTGATTCCGATACTGTTGGCCGGCGAAACCCGTCTGTGGGGTCGCCGCGCTGCTGCGATTTGGCGGCTCTGCTTGTCTGTCGCCATTGACAAGCCATCTTTGCTCCTCCACCTCATGCCCGAACCTCAGCGCTATGCGCTGATAGCTGTTTGAGCGTGCGTCGACGTGGACGTATGTCGCTCGGGTGATCAAGAGGCTGCCGGCATGACCGGGTATTTTTCCTCCCCCTTTGCGCGCCGGACATCGGTCGGCGTCGATGTCGGCGGCGTGGTCGTCGGCGGCGGCGCGCCGGTCGTCGTGCAGTCGATGACCAACACCGACACGGCCGATATCGACCAGACCGTCGCGCAGGTTGCGGCTTTGCATCGCGCCGGCTCCGAGATCGTGCGCATCACCGTCGATCGTGACGAGAGCGCTGCCGCCGTGCCGCGCATCCGCGAACGGCTCGAGCGGCTCGGCATCAATGTGCCGCTGGTCGGCGACTTCCACTATATCGGCCACAAGCTGCTCGCCGACCATCCGGACTGCGCCGAGGCGCTGGCCAAATACCGCATCAATCCCGGCAATGTCGGCTTCAAGGACAAGAGAGACCGCCAGTTCGCGGCGATCGTCGAAATGGCGATCAGGCATGACAAGCCGGTGCGCATCGGCGTCAATTGGGGGTCGCTCGATCAGGAACTGCTCACCCGGCTGATGGACGAGAACCAGCGCCAAGGCTTCCCGCTGACGGCGCAGGAAGTAACCCGCGAGGCGATCGTGCAGTCGGCGATCCTGTCGGCCGAAATGGCCGAAGAGATCGGCCTCGCCCGCGAAAAGATCATCCTGTCGGCCAAGGTCAGCGGCGTGCAGGATTTGATCGCCGTCTATACCGAGCTTGCCACGCGTTCCAACCATGCGCTGCATCTTGGCCTCACCGAAGCCGGCATGGGCTCCAAGGGCATCGTCGCCTCGTCGGCTGCCATGGGCATCCTCTTGCAGCAAGGCATTGGCGACACCATCCGCATCTCGCTGACGCCGGAGCCGAATGGCGATCGCACCCGCGAGGTGCAGGTCTCGCAGGAACTGCTGCAGACCATGGGCTTCCGTCAGTTCGTGCCGATCGTCGCCGCTTGCCCCGGCTGCGGCCGCACGACATCCACCGTGTTCCAGGAACTCGCCCAGAACATCCAGGCCGATTTGCGCAAGAACATGCCGGTCTGGCGGGAGAAATATCCCGGCGTCGAGAACCTCAAGGTCGCGGTGATGGGCTGCATTGTCAACGGCCCCGGCGAATCCAAGCACGCCGATATCGGCATCTCGCTGCCCGGCACCGGCGAGACGCCGACCGCGCCGGTCTTCGTCGACGGCAAGAAGTCAGCGACGCTGCGCGGTCCGTCGATCGCCGCCGATTTCGAAAAAATGGTTGCCGACTATATCGAGCAGCGGTTTGGACAGCACGGCAAAGCCGCGGCCGAATGAGCACATGCGGGGGCTGCTCAAAGCCGGTTTGTTCCTGCTCTGCGCGCTGAGTGCCGGACAGGCGCTCGCCGATCCACCGCAATCGCGCTCGGCGGCGAAACGATTGATCGGCCGTGTCTGTGACCTGATCGAGACGCATGCCGAGCGGAACGGCCTGCCGAAGGATTACTTCGCCCGGCTGATCTGGAAGGAAAGCCGCTTCGACCCCAATGCGGTGAGCCCTGTCGGTGCCGAAGGCATCGCCCAGTTCATGCCGGGCACCGCCAAGATGCGCGGGCTGGCCGATCCTTTCGACATCGACCAGGCGATCCCGGCTTCGGCGAAATATCTCGCCGAAATGAAGACCGGCTTCGGCAATCTCGGCCTGGCGGCGGCTGCCTACAATGCCGGCGAGAGCCGCGTTTCGCGCTGGCTGGATTCCGGCGGTTTCCTGCCGATGGAGACCGAGAGCTACGTCTTCGACATCATGGGCGAACCGGCCGACAAGTTCTCCGACAGCGCCTACGCCGGAACGATCGAGCCGCTCGACGCGAAAACCAGCTTTGCCGTCGCCTGCCGCAAGCTGCCGGTGATCATGTCGAGAACCGTGGCCATGGCGTCGATCAATGTGAAGCCATGGGGCGTCCAGGTGGCCGGCAATTTCCGCAGGGGCGCGGCGATCAATCAGTGGCTGCGGGTCAGGAGCCGGTTTCCGGCGCTGCTTTCCGGTCGTGACCCGGTGGTCAGCCGGGTGCGCACGCCGATCGGCCGACGCGGCATCTACGCCGTCAGGATCGGCGTCGACGACCGTGCCGCCGCCAACGTCATCTGCCAGAAACTGCAAAGCGTCGGCGGCGCCTGTATCGTCGTGCGCAACCGATAGGGGGCGACATGACGGCCAAAATCGTCCTGCTTAATGGCGTCGGCAGCGCCGGCAAAAGCTCGATCGCCAGGGCGCTGCAAACAATCACCGCTGAACCGTTCCTGCATGTCCAGATGGATGCTTTCATCGACATGCTGCCGCCGGCGCTGCAGGATCATGCCGACGGGTTTTCCTTTGAGACGGTGCTGGAGGACGGCAAGCCGTCGGTGGTGATCAGGAGCGGGCCGATCGGCGCGCGAACCATGCGCGGCATGCGCCATGCCATCGCCGCCATGGCCGGGCAAGGCAACAATCTCATTGTCGACGACGTGATCTTCAATGACGAGATAGCGGAGTATGTCGAGTTGCTGTCGAGCTTTGACCTGCATCTGGTCGGCGTCATGGCGCCGCTGGAGGTGCTGGAAGCGCGCGAGGCCGCGCGCGCCGACAGGCTGCCTGGCCTGGCGCGCTGGCAATATGGACGCGTCCACAAGGGCATGGACTACGACCTCGAAGTCGACACCAGCCGGCTGACGCCGCTTGAATGCGCCCGTCGCATCCAGGAAAGATTCCGACTATAGTGGCCGGTGTCTTTGACACGATCGCAGCTTTTACCAATTGCCCAAAACGCCGATAGCCGTCTCTGGCCTGCAAAGTCGTGTCGATTAAATATTTATGAGCCTTGCTGTAGTAAGACGGGTCGAAATTTTCTGGCGAGACCTTTGGGGCCGTTAACGGGGGAAATCATGCCGGTGACAAATTTCCTTGGACGCGTCGTCGGTGAACTTGAAACGCCGCGCGCCAAACGGCCGTTCGGTTCTGGGTGGCTGTCCGGCTCGATTGGCTTGCTTGCCGGGGTCACCGCCCTGCTGATGGTCATCGTGCTGCGCTACCCGTCGCTTACATCGATGCCGGATCTGGCCCCCATCCACCAGATGCTGTTCTTCAAGCCGGTGCTCTATTTCGTCCTCATCTCCGGCTATATCCTGGCGATCCTCAGCATGACGCTGCGCAGGCAAAAGACGCTCGGCGCGGCAGCGATGTTCACTGTGCTGCTGGCGTCGCTGGTCGGCATGCTTCCGGTGCGCCATCAACTGCACATCGACGGGGTGTTCTTCGGGCTCGATTTCTTCATCCTGAACGCCTTGTTCATGGGTGTGCTGTTCGTCCCGCTCGAACGTCTTTTCGCGCGCAACAAGGATCAGACCGTGTTCCGCGACGAATGGCGCGAGGACCTGTTCTACTATCTGGTCTCATCGCTGCTGGTGCAGATTTTGACCTACCTGACCTTGGCGCCGTCCAACTTCGTCAATGCACAGGGCGCCCTTGGTTCGGTGCGCGCCTGGGTCCACGACTTGCCGTGGCTGGTGCAACTGATGGCGGTGATGTTCCTGACCGACCTTGCCCAGTATTGGGTGCATCGGGCCTTTCATCGCATTCCCTGGCTGTGGAAGTTCCATGCCGTGCACCATTCCGCCAAGTCGATGGACTGGATTGCCGGTGCGCGCATGCATTTCCTGGAAATCATCGTGCTGCGCAGCCTGACGGCCACCCCGATGTTCGTGCTGGGGTTCGATGAATCGGCTATCCAGACGTATATATTGATCGTCTACGTCTATTCGTCGTTCATCCATTCCAACATCGGAACCAGTTTCGGTCCAGTCGAAAAGGTGCTGGTGTCGCCGCGTTACCACCACTGGCATCACGGCCTCGAAAAAGAAGCGATCGACGTAAATTTCGCCATCCATTTCCCGCTGCTCGACCGGCTGTTCGGCACCCATCATATGCCCGAAGGGCGCTGGCCGAACGGCTACGGCATTCACGGACATCCCGTTCCGAACGGATACTGGCAGCAATTCCTCTATCCCTTCCGGCGCGGCTAGACTGGAGTCCTTCGCGAAGCGCGCGTGTCACCGCGCCTGGCGAGGTTAGCCCAATCCATGACAAGCGACAGAGCCCCGAGATGCGTGACGGCTACATAATCTGCGGCACGCCGAGAACCGGAAGCACCTTGCTGTGCGGCCTTCTGGCCTCGACGAAAACAGCCGGCGATCCGCACTCGTTCTACCGGCGGCAGGACAAAGCGGAATGGGCAGAAGAGTGGAAATTGCCGCATCCCGATACGATGAGCGCGCATGACTTCGATGTCGCCTACCTCAAGGCGGCAATCAGCGCGGGAAAGGGCGGAACAGCCGTCTTCGGGTTGCGCCTGATGCGGGAAAACCTGGATGAACTCTCGGCGATCGTCGACCGGATCTACCCAGACCTGCCATCGGACAAAGCACGCTTTGAAAAGGCCTTCGGGCGGGTCCTCTACATTCACCTGTCGCGCGAAAACAAGCTGGCGCAGGCGGTGTCGCTGATCAAGGCCGAGCAGACCGGGCTTTGGCACATCGCGCCCGACGGAGCCGAGATTGAACGGGTCGCACCGCCGGAGGAACCCCGCTACGATTTCAAGCGGATCCAGCGCGAGCTTGCCGAACTCGAAGCCTATGACGCGGCCTGGAACGTCTGGTTCGCGGAGCAGGGGATCGTCCCGCTGCGCATCGGCTATGAGCGCCTGTCAGCCGAGCCGGCAGCGGCATTGTCATCCATCTGCAAGGCCCTGGGCGTTCCGGCGCCGAATGCCGCCGACGTAAAGCCGGGCGTCGCCAAGCTCTCCGACGAGACCAGCCTCGACTGGATGCGCCGCTATCATCTGGACGCGGCGATTTGATCACGCCCTCTTTACCGCCACCGTTTCGCTGAGCCATGTGCCGATCTTGCTGCCGAGGCGGTCGGGCGACACCGGCTTGGGCAGATAGTCGTCCATGCCGGACTCGATACATTTGTCGCGGTCGCCCTTCAGTGCGTGCGCGGTGACGCCGATGATTGGTGTGTGATTGCCACTCGCTGCCTCCGCCGCCCGGATGGCGCGGGTCGCCTCGTAGCCGTTCATCTCCGGCATGGAGACGTCCATGAGGATCAGCTTCGGCCGCAGCGCCCGGTACATCTCGACGGCCGTGCGGCCATTGCTGGCGATGCGGTAGCTGAGGCCAAGCCCATTGAGGATCTGGCCGAACACCAGCTGGTTCACGTCATTGTCCTCGGCGATCAGAATATCGATCGGGCCGTTTGGCGTGGCGATCGATTCAGGCACTGTGGCCGCCGGAATTGCCGGGCCGCGAATGACGGTGAAGGCGGGTGGCGCCACAGGTGCCGCCTGCGGAACAACAGGCTCGCGAACGAACTGGGCCTTGCCGATCTGGGCCCGCGCTTTCTGGATTGCCGAGATGACGGTGCCGAGCAGGACGGCCGAGCGCGCCGGCTTGGTGAGATGCGCGGCGATGCCGAAATCGATGACCATCTTGCCGAAATCGACCTGGTCGACGGAGGTCAGCAGCACCACCGGGATAGCGGAGAGACGGCTGTCGGCGGAAATCGCCTTGGCGACATCGGCGCCGTTCATGCCGGGCATTTGGTAGTCGAGGATGATGCAGTCGACCGCAGCAGCGAGTTGGCTGGCCCGGTCTAGGAAGGCGAGGCCGACGGCGCCGCTTTCGGCGGCCGCGCAGTCGAAGCTCCAGCTTCTGAGCTGCTCCAGCAAGATCTCGCGGTTGACCGGGTTGTCGTCGATGACCAGCACGCGAGCGCCGGTGACATCGACCGGCACGACCTCGTTGCGCGTGTCCTGCTGATGCGCCGGCAGCGGCACGGCGAACCAGAACACCGAGCCGCGGCCGATCTCGCTTTCGACGCCGATCTTGCCGCCCATCAGGTCGATGAGGCGGGCGGCGATGGCAAGGCCGAGGCCGGTGCCTTCATGGCGGCGCGTCGACGAGCCGTCGACCTGCGCGAATTTCTCGAACACGTTCTCGAGCTTCTCGGCAGGAATGCCGATGCCTGTGTCCTCGACGCGGACCTTGAGCTGGACCATGCCGTCGACCACCTCGCCGCCGACATCGATCAGCACATGGCCCTTCTCGGTGAACTTCACCGCATTGCCGAGCAGATTGGTGACGATCTGACGGAACCGTCCGGCATCGCCGACGACATGGGCAGGCAGGCGCGGGTCGACACGCACGATCAGCTCGAGGTTCTTTTCGGCGACGCGCGCCGACACCAGTGTGGCCACGTCCTCGACCGCTTCGGCAAGCCGGAAGGGTGCAGGATCGAGCGTCAGCTGACCGGCATTGATCTTGGAGAAATCGAGGATGTCGTTGATGATGGTGAGCAGCGCATTGCCGGACTTGACGATGACTTCGGTGAAGGTCTTCTGGCGTGCGTTAAGCTCGGTCTTGGCGAGCAGTTCGGCCATGCCCAGCACGCCATTCATCGGCGTGCGGATCTCATGGCTCATATTGGCCAGGAATTCCGATTTGGCGCGGTCGGCCGCTTCGGCCTTGAACAAGGATGCGGCGGATTCGGTGAAGGCGCGGCGGATCGCCTTTTCCATCGGCCGGAAGATCCAGAGGGCGACGATGGCAAGAACCGCGAACAGAAGGCCGCTCGCCCAAAACAGCAGCCTGTCGCTGGAGGCGTCGGCCAGATGGCGTTCGCCATCCATGGCGGTACGCACACGCACCAGCATCGGCTGGACGAACAGGTCGTTCTGGTTGAGGATTTCGCGCGAGCTCCATTCGTCGGTCTGTTGCGCCGCCGACATCAGGTTGAAGTTGCGCACGATGTCACGCGACGACCAGAACAGGTCGCCGTTGACGGCGGCCGACGAGAGTTCGTCCAGCGTTTTGGCCGACAGGCTCGGCTTGATCGCGGCCAACTCCGCGGACAGTGTTTCGATCTCGCCGGTCAGGCGTTGCGAATGGCCGCGCGCGGCGGCGGCAAGGCCGTCTCGGGTTTCGGTGCGCCAGGCCGTGCTGGCGGTTTCGGCAAAGCTGGAGGCGTTGCGCAGGTCGCGGGTGAAGACGACGAGATTGCTGCTCAGCGCGTCGATGTCGTGGCGGAAGGAATTGACGCGATTGAGCGCAAACATCACCGCGGTGGAAGCCAGCGCAAAGATGAGCAATCCCGAGATGTAGCGGATCCGGATCGAGCGGATGAAGAAAGAATATTCCGGCATGCGCAACCCCAACACATACGCATCATTTTAACGGTCGGGATTACGCTTGATTTACATTAAAATTCCGTTCGCGCCTGGCGGGCCGTCAAGATCCTGGCTGCACGTGCCCGGAGTTGGCGCCATAGAGGGTGGCATCGCATTCGCGCATCATGCGCAGTGCTTCTTCCTCGGTCAGGCCAAACTTGCGCATCATGCTCCGGATTTCGGGGCCTACAGCTATCTCCACCGGTCTTGCCGCCTGGCGGGTCTTCCTGGCCTTTTTCTTGGACATCAGTTCGTTTCCCGTCTTGACCGGCACATGTTTCGCATCAGCCCTGGCCCGGCCTCACCGTGCTGCGCCAGACCATGGGCGCATGGCAGATCAGGCGGCTGCCAGCCTCCTCCCGCGCGCCGGTCGCGAGCCGCACGGCGCGCCTGGCGATCTCCTCGATCGGCGGCGAGAACGTCGTCAGCCGGTAAGAGGCCCAGTCGGCCTGTTCAATGTCGTCAAAGCCGATGACGCAGAGATCGCGGGGTACGCTGATGCCGAACTCGTGGCGGGCCGCATCGAGAAAGCCGCACGCAATCAGGTCGGTCACGCAGAACGCCGCATCCGGCCGCTGCCGGCCGGAAAAGAGCCGCCTGGCGCCATCGGCTCCGGTGGCATAGCCGGTGCGGCCCTCGCGCCACACGGTCACCTCCAGCCCTTCCTTCTGCGCGGCGGTAAGGAAGGCGGTTTCGCGGGAGAGCAGGCTGGGCGTGCCGGCAGCCGAGGTCACCAGGGCGGGGCGGGTACAGCCGGCCCGGATGAAGGCATGCAGCCCTGCCTCTGCGGCTGCAGCGTTGTCGACACCGATATTGTGCGGGCCGTCGAAGCGGTCATCGCGATTGATCAGCACCAGCCGCTGGCCGTTCTCAAGACAGGTGCGGATCAGCAACTGCGGCGGCGAGCCGGACAGAACGATGCTCGCATCGGCGCGATAGTTCAGCGTGTTGCGCAGCGCCTGGTCGACATGGTGGCTGGGGCCGGAGGTGTTGAACACCATGGCCATTTTGCCGGCGTCCCGCAGATGTTGGGTCAGCGCCCTCTGCAGGCGGGCATGATAGGGCGTGTCGCCATCGGCAACGATGAGGCAGACAATGCCGGTCGAGGCCCGCATCAGGCCGCGAGCCAGATGGTTGACGTGATAGCCGAGTTGCTCGGCCGCCAGCATCACCCGCTCGCGGGTTTCCCCGGAAACGGAAGCGCCGGGCGTGAAGGTACGTGACACGGCCGAGCGCGAAACCCCGGCGAGGTCGGCAACCTGCTGGGCGCTGGAAAAACCGGTGCGGATTCTCGGAACCGTCAAGCGAACGCTCTCGCTGCTGTTTTCGTGATTCTTTGCACACCCGTGCAGTGTAATGCAACTCTTCTGCCATTGCCACCCACCGCACTTGACAGGCATGGCGGAATGCAACAGCTTTGCACAGCCGTGCAATACAAGCCGGCTCAAGAGTGGCATCGGAGGAATACCCTGTCCATTTCGCCGAAGACGGCATTGAGGGCGCGATTGTCCGGACCGGCTGCATGAGCAGGGCGGCGGCGCATCCGAAGGCGGACCGGCTGTCCGAGGCCGAGATGGACAGGCGTGCCGAGGTCTGCCGGAAACTGCTTGTCACGGCCGGGCAACTGGCGATGGAAGGCTATGCCCGGCAGGGCGCCGTCCAGCCGGTGGCGATGAAAGGCCCGCAAGATTTTCTCACTGAAACCGACGGCAAGGTCGAGGAGCACATCCGCGCCACTCTGGCAGAGGCTTTTCCGCAGGACGGGTTTTTGGGCGAGGAAGGCGGCGGCATCGGCTCTGCCCGCATGTGGGTCGTCGACCCGATCGACGGCACCGCCAATTTCATGCGCGGTATTCCGCATTTCTGCATTTCGATAGCTTTCGTCGAGGACGGCCGCAGCGAGATCGGCGGCATTGCCAATCCGGCCATCGGCGAAACGTACTTTGCCCGCCGCGGGCAAGGCGCGACGCGCAATGGCGCGCCGATCCGTGTGTCGCCGACGCAATCGTTCGACCGCGCCTTTGTCGAGTTCGGCTGGTCGCCCAGGATTCCCAATCGCGACTATCTGGACAAGGTGAGCCTTGTCTGGGCACTCGGCGCCAATGTGCGGCGCTCCGGCTCCGGAGCGCTTGGGCTGGCCTATGTGGCCGACGGCCGCTCCGATGCCTATGCCGAGCTGCACATCAATTCGTGGGACTGCCTGGCCGGATTGCTGCTGGTGGAGGAGGCCGGCGGCCGGGTGAACCGGTTCCTCGACGGCGACGGCATGGCGAAGGGCAATCCCGTGCTTGCGGCAGCACCCGGTGTCGCAGCGACATTGTCCCAGGTGATCGGAGTGCCGCTCGACGACGGGTAGATCGTTTCCAGTGAGAAGACAGGGAGGAATATCGATGAAGACATTTGACAGTAAGCAAGGCTTGCGCGCCGCCTGGCTTGGCCTTGGCGCGGCGCTGGCCATGTTCGGATTGGCGGGTGCCGCCCAGGCGGCCGATCGCAGCCTCACAATGTATTGCGCGGTCGACGAGGCCTGGTGCCGGGCGATGGCGACCACCTACCAGAAGGAGACGGGCGTCAGCGTCGACATGACCCGCATGAGCGCCGGCGAAATCTACGCCCGCCTCCGGGCCGAGAAGGACAATCCGCAAGCCGATATCTGGTGGGGCGGCACCGGCGACCCGCATCTGCAGGCGGCGGAAGAGGGCCTCACCCAGGAATACAAGTCGCCGCAACTGGCAAACCTGCGCGACTGGGCGCTGAAGCAGGCCGACAGGTCGAAGAACCGCACGGTCGGCATTTATCTCGGTGCGCTCGGCTACGGCTACAATGAGGAAGATCTGAAGCAGCGCGGGCTGACCGCGCCGGCGTGCTGGGCCGATCTGGTCAAGCCGGAATTCCAGGGCGAGATCGAGATGGCCGACCCGAATTCATCGGGCACGGCCTGGACCATGCTTGCCACCATCGTCCAGCTGATGGGCGAGGACAAGGCATTCGACTATCTCAAGCAGCTCAACAAGAACATCGCCGAATACACCAAGGCAGGGGCCGCGCCGGCGCTCGCCGTCGGCAAGGGCGAGACGCTGATCGGCATCTCCTTCCAGCACGACGTGATCAATGCCGCGAAACAGAACTCTGCCGTGAAGGTGGTGTCGCCTTGCGAAGGCACCGGCTTCGAGATCGGTTCGATGAGCATCGTGACGGGCGCCAAGCATGCCGAAGAGGCGCAGAAATTCTACGACTGGGCGCTGAGCCCGGACGCGCAGAAGCTCGCGGCGCCGAACGGCAGCTTCCAGATCCCGTCGAACAGCGCCACGCCGGTGCCGCCCGAGGCGCCGGACCTCTCGAATATCAAGCTGATCGACTACGACTTCGCCAAATATGGCTCGTCCGCCGAACGCAAGCGGCTGTTGAAGAAGTTCACCGACGAGGTCCGCAATGGCGGCTGAGCGCGTTCTTTTGCGCTCACTCTAGCATCTGATCGCCGGCTGCCCTTCGCGGCAGCCGGCGCACCATCCTTTGGCAACAGAAAGACATTGAATGGCCGCGGCCGGTTCCATGGTCAGTTCCGCTCCTGGACGCAGCGCGCTCGCCTGGGTAATGGCCGCGTGGGCGAGCTTCGTGCTCTTGCCTTGGTACAAGGTCGAAGGCGGCTTCCTGTCGTTCGACTGGCTGGCACAGCCGGCGGATGCGACGCCGGCCATCATCCTGGCGCTCGGTGGCCGGCCCTGGCTGTTGCCGCTTGTCCTGCCGCTTCTGCTGGCGAGCTGGCTGGTGGCGCGCAACAACCCCAAGAGCCTGGCGGTTGCAGGCGCGGCGGGCCTGCTGTGGCTGGCCATCGAAGGCTTTTCCATCATCCATTCGGGCTGGGGATTTGGCTTACTTACCCAGATCGCCGGCACGCCGGGACCGATACAGCCGGGGCTCGGCTGGGGTGCGGCGCTCTATGCCGTGGCGATGCTGATGTTCATCGCCGAGGCGCTCGCCGCGCGCGGCTGGTGCAAGGGCGACCGCTTCGTCGTCGGCTCGCTCTCAATCGTGATTGCTTCGCTGATCCTGTTCGTCGCCTATCCGCTGCTGTCGATCCTCACCTCGGCCATCAAGGACAATGACGGCAATGTCGTGCCGGCGCTGTTCTTCGATAAGATCTTTAGCGCCAACATATGGAGCCTGCGCTGCCTCTATGGCGAGGGCTCCTGCGGCGTGGCGTGGAACACGGTGGCGATCGCAGTCCTCGTCGGCTTTTTCTGCACGGCGCTCGGCCTGGCGCTGGCGCTGATCGCGCTACGCACCAAGCTGCCGGCCAAATGGTTGCTGCGCGGCCTGTCCATCCTGCCGATCATCACGCCGCCCTTCGTCATCGGCCTGGCGCTGATCCTGCTTTTCGGCCGCGCCGGCATCGTCACCAACCTCATGTCGGTGCATCTCGGCATTCCGCGCAGCCGCTGGATCTATGGCATGGCCGGCATCATCATCGCGCAGGTGCTGGCCTTCACGCCGATCGCCTTCCTGGTTCTGGTCGGCGTGCTGCAAGGGGTCAGCCCAAGCATGGAGGAAGCATCACAAACCCTGCGCGCCAGCCGCTGGCGCACGTTTCGCACCGTCACCTGGCCGTTGATCCGGCCGGGGCTGGCCAGCGCCTTCCTGATTTCGTTTATCGAGAGCATGGCCGATTTCGCCAATCCGCTGGTGCTGGGCGGAAACTTCAACGTGCTGTCGACCGACATCTTCTTTGCAGTGGTCGGTGCGGCGCACGACCAGGGCCGCGCGGCGGTGCTGGCGATCGTGCTGTTGATGTTCACGCTGGCAGCCTTCGTCATCCAGCGCCGCTGGATCGGCAGCCGCAGCTACGTCACCGTCGCAGGCAAGGGCGATGGCGGTGTACCGGCGACGCTGCCCAAGGCCTTGCGGATCGGCTGCTACGCCGCCGTCGTTCCGTGGCTGGTTCTGACCATCGTGGTCTACGGCATCATCCTGGGCGGCGGTTTCGTGCAATCGATCGGGCGCGACAACACGCCGACGCTCGAATATTTCCTCACCGCCTTTTCGATCGAGAAAGGCGTCAATGGCTGGTTTTTCAGCGGCTCGGCCTGGCCGTCGCTGCTGATGACCATCGGCCTGGCGCTGGTGGCGATGCCGTTCACCGCGGCGCTCGGCATCCTGACGGCCTATCTGCTCGACCGGCAGCGTTTCGCCGGGCGTACCATGTTCGAGTTCCTGGCCATGATGAGTTTCGCCATTCCCGGCACGGTGATCGGCGTCAGCTATATCCTTGCCTTCAACGTGCCGCCGGTGCAGTTGACCGGTACCGGGTTGATCATCGTCATCTCCTTCATCTTCCGTAACATGCCAGTGGCGATCCGTGCCGGGCTCGCCAATCTGGGCCAGATCGACAAGAGCCTGGACGAGGCATCGCTGACGCTTGGGGCGCGGTCTTTTGCTACCTTGCGGCGGGTGATCCTGCCGATCCTGAAGCCGGCGATCGTGACCGCGATGATCTACAGTTTCGTGCGCGCGGTGACGGCGGTCAGCGCCGTCATCTTCCTGGCGAGCGGCCGGTTCAATCTCGCCACGGTCTACATTGTCGGGCGCGCAGATGTCGGCGAATACGGCATCGCGATTGTCTATTCGGCGGTGATGATCGTTGTCATGATGGTCATCCTCATCGGCATCCAGCTGCTGGTCGGCGAACGCCGGCTCGGCCGGCGCCGGCCTGGTCCGGAAGCCGTTGTGGCAGCAATCTGATGGGGAGAAGCGGCGTGGATCAGACGGCGAAGACTGCTGCCCCGGTTGCGACGGACAGGCCAGCGGTGCGGTTCGAGGGCGTCACCAAGAAATATGGCGCGGTGACCGCCGTCGACAACGTCAGCTTCGACATCGCGCCGGCCAGCCTGGTGACGCTGCTCGGGCCCTCGGGTTGCGGCAAGACCACGACGCTCAGGCTGATCGCCGGGCTGGAACAGACCAGCACCGGGCGCATCCTGATCGACGACAAGGATGTCACCTTGCTGTCCGCCGCCGAGCGAGATGTCTCCATGGTTTTCCAGTCCTATGCGCTGTTTCCGCATATGAACGTGATGGAGAATGTCAGCTACGGCCTGCGGGCTATGGGGCTTGGCAAGGCGCAGGCAGCCGAGCGCGCCGCCGAAAAGCTGTCGCTTGTCGGCCTGTCCGGCTACGAGAAGCGCCAGCCGAGCGAATTGTCCGGCGGCCAGCAGCAGCGCGTCGCGGTGGCGCGCGCCATCGTGCTGGAGCCGAAGGTGCTGCTGTTCGACGAGCCGCTGTCCAATCTCGACGCCAAGCTGCGCCGGCGGGTGCGCGACGAAATCCGCGGCCTGCAGCAAGATCTGGCGCTGACCATGGTCTATGTCACGCATGACCAGGAAGAGGCGCTCGCCGTCTCCGACCGCATCATCGTCATGAACGCCGCTCGCGTCGCCCAGGACGGTACGCCGCGCGACCTCTACAACGAGCCGACCAACCGTTTCATCGCCGACTTCATGGGCGACGCCAACCTGCTCGACGTCGAGGTGCTTTCCAGCAATGCGACCAGTGCAAGGGTCAAGGTCGGACCCTTGCTGCTCGACATGCCGGGTCGCGGTAACGCTCCGGGGCCGGCGATGCTCGCTGTGCGCCCGAATGCCGTGCGCATCTTGCCCGGCCAGCCAGCGGGCACCATGAAGGGCCGGGTGGTCAAGAGCTCGTATCTCGGCGACCACATGGAATACCGCATCGCGATCAGCGATCCGGCGGTCGAACTGTTCGCGACATCGCCTGATGTCACACCCGCCGTGGCGGAAGGGACGATGGTCGGGATCGATTTCGATCCGGCGAAGATCGTGCTGATCAAAGACGATTGAACGCGCCGGGAAAACCGTTGCACACTTTCCCGGCGTTGCTTGGTGACGTTACAACAGGCGGCGACCAGGGATTAGCGACCCGTTTTGCCTTGGGTTTAGAATCGTTGTTTTTGCATGCTCGCCTATTTGCGAGCCTGAGGGTCACCAGGGCGCATCGACCGAACTCAAACGAGCTTTTCCAGCGTGATCGGAAGGCTTCGAATGCGTTTGCCGGTCGCGTGGAAGACGGCATTACCGATCGCAGGTGCGACCCCTACGACACCGATCTCGCCGACGCCTTTGCCGCCAAGAGCGGTTGCCTGCATGTCCGGAATTCCAACCGAAATCACCTGGATGTCGGGCACATCGGCGTTAACCGGGACGGCATAGTCGGCAAAATTCGCGTTGATGGTGCGCCCGTCTCGCTGGTCGACGTAACCTTCTTCCAGGAGAGCCTGCCCGAGACCCATGACCATACCGCCGATCCACTGGCTTTCCGCAAGCTTCGGATTGAAAATCCTGCCGCTGTCGAATGCCGAGACCATGCGCTTGACGCGGATCGTGCCAAAATCCTCATCGATCCGAACTTCCACGAAATGCGCACACCAGCTATGGGCCGAGACGCCTCCTTCCACAGCGCCCTTCAACTGTGCAAAACTGCGGTCAGCTCCGTTCTTCATCTCCTCGGTGGCGCCGGGAGCAAAGGTGTTACCCTCGATTTCCAGTTTGTCTTTGCCCACTGCCTTCAAGAGTTCCGCGATGCCGATACCGCCGTTCGGCCGTCGGGTCGGTTGCACCGAGCCGTTTTCGAACGTGAGGTCAGTCGCCTTCGAGGCTGCCAGCGGCGACTTCGGATCGGATGCGGCAAGCGCCAGCAAGGCGTCCCGTGCATTCCTGGCCGCCTTGTCCACCGCTCCCGTCAGGTTGTTGGCCTGCTGGGAACCGCCTGCGAGCGCCGATCTGGGGAGGAGGGTATCGCCCAGCCGCACCGCGACTGTCTCAACAGGAACGCCCAATGCGTCAGCCGCTGTCTGGGCGAGAATGGTATAGGTCCCCGTTCCCATGTCGGTGCCCGCGCTGAGGACTTCGATCTGTCCACTGGCATGGAGTACGATCTTGGCTTCGCTCGCGGTACGGATCATGGGGTATGACCCGGCGGCCATTCCATAACCGATCAACTCGCGGCCTTCGCGCATCGAGCGAGGGGCCGGGTTCCGGTTCCACCAGCCGAAGGCTTCCGCGCCCACGGCATAGGCTTCGCGTAACTGTCGAGTGCTCCACTTCATCCCATTGCTGGGATCCGTCTCCGCCCAGTTGGCAAGGCGCAGCGTGACCGGATCCATGCTGAGCGCGTACGCCAGCTCGTCGATCGCGCTTTCCACAGCATAGGCACTGGGGTTTTCGCCGGGGCCCCGTTTCCAGCCGGGCTGGACCGTATTGACCGGGACGACGTTGAGACGTGAAGAAAAGTTCGGCGTCGCATACATGATCTTCGTCACATTGTTGCAAGCCTCGATATGGACTTCGTCAATCGCCGTCTCGTTCCAGCTCTCATGGACGATCGAGCTTATCTTTCCGTCCTTCGAGGCTCCGATTGAGAGTGTCTGCCGTGTCGCCGGTCGGCCGCCAAGGCCGGTAAAGGTCTGCGGCCGCGTGAGAGAAACCTTGATCGGCCTGCCCAGTTTCCGCGAGGCCGCGCAAGCCAGCCCCACATGCGGATGTGCCCCGATCTTGGACCCGAACCCACCGCCGACATAGGGCGAGATCACCCGCACATTCTCGATGTCGATGCCGAGCCATTCCGACACGACGCTCCGTGCCCCGCCAACCCACTGGCTGGGCTCCCAGACGGTGATTTTCCCGTTGTCCCAGGAAGCGATGCACGCATGCGGCTCCATCGGCACATTGTATTCGCGTGACGTCGTGTAAGTGACGTCTACCTTGACCTCGGCATTGGCCAACGCTGTCGCCGCATCGCCCCACGCGGCACCCATCTCATTGATGGGCTGCGCTTTTGCCTTGGGATCGTTGATGTCGAGAATAGGGTCGCCGTCCTCGTATTCGACCTTGAGAAGGCTTGCCGCTTCCGTTGCCTGTTCAAAGGTTTCTGCGACCACGAGCGCGATATGCATGCCGTTGAAACGGACCACATCGTCTTGAATTGGGGTAAATTCCTCGGTCGCTCCGCCGCCCTTGCTGTAGACGGTCGGCTTGTTGAGCTTCAGGGAATTCTGCGCGGTGTAGACATCCAGGACACCCGGTAGAGCCTTGGCGGCGGACGTATCGATACTGACGATACGCCCTGCCGGCCGCGTCGATTGGACAGTTACGCCATAGGCCAGGTTCTCCAGCTTCTGCTCGATCGCATAGCGAGCCTGCCCGGTGACTTTCAACGGGCCTTCGGCGCGGGAAAGCCTGGCACCGAGAGCTGGCGCCTTGGCGGGGACGGTCTCAGCCGCAGCGGCTTTTGACGAGAGATCGACAGCGGCGCCAGCGACAGCGGCTACGCCGGCGCCGAGCTTCAAGACGGTGCGGCGGTTGAGTTCGAACGCGTTACCATGTGTCATGCGATACCTCCTACCGTCATCAGGGCGCGGGCCACGACCTTCGGTGCCAGTTCAATCTTGAATGCGTTGTGTCCGCTCGACTTCGCGCCGTCGCCGGCGGCTGACGAGGCGCTACGAAGCGTCGCCTCGTCGAGCGTCTTTCCCTTGAGCAAATTTTCGACGGCGCGCAGGCGCCAGGGCTTGGTGGCGAGGCCGCCGACCGCAATGCGTACTTCGCGAATTGTCTTGCCATCGGCTTCCAATTCGATCCCGACAGCGGCGCTGGCCGCGGCGAACTCGTACGACGCGCGATCCCGGACCTTGAGATAATGCGAGCGTTCCAGGGCTGCCGAACGCGGGATCTCGATCCCGACGACCATCTCGCCGGCCGACAGCTCATGCTCAAGGTGCGGGGTATCGCCAGGGAGAAGGAAGAATTCGTCGACGGGAATTTTGCGTTCGGAAGCTCCCCGGATGATGACCGTGGCGTCGAATGCCACCAGGGAAACCGCAAAATCTCCGGGGTAGATTGCTATGCACGCGTCGCTCGTGCCGAGCACCGCGTGGTTGCGGTTGACGCCCTCAAGGGCAGCGCATCCGGAACCAGGATTGCGCTTGTTGCAGTTCGAATAAGCGCCCGCGTCCCGGAAGTAGGTGCAACGGGTTCGCTGCATCAAGTTTCCACCGATGGACGCCATGTTGCGCAGCTGTGCCGAGGCAGCGCGCCACAGGCTTTCGGAAAGCACCGGCGCAGCCTGCTTGATATCGGCGTGGTCGGCGACCTTGCTCATCTTGGCGAGCGGACCGATGCGAATGGCATCCGCCGATACCTCGATCGTGTCCAGGCCGGGAAGGCGCGTGATGTCGACCACCCGCGCAGGACGCTCGACATTCAGCTTCATGAGGTCAAGAAGCGTGGTCCCACCGGCGAGAAATCTTGTCTCTGGCTTGGTAGCCTCGGCAAGCGCCCTCGCGGCATCTTTGGCGCGGAGATACTCGAAAGGTCTCATAGTGCTGCCTCCTTCTTCAGGCGGCTGGCGGCATCGCGCACCGCGGCGACGATATGGGGGTAAGCGCCGCACCGGCAGATGTTGCCGCTCATGTATTCGCGGATGTCCTCGTCCGTATCGGCGTGGCCCTCACGAATGCATGCAACGGCCGACATGATCTGACCGGGGGTGCAATAGCCGCACTGGAATGCATCGTGCTCGATGAACGCGGTCTGGACTGCGTGCATCACGCCGTCGGCAGCCTGGAGGCCCTCGATCGTCGTGACCTGACGGCCTTCGACCTGGGCCGCCAGCGTCAGGCAGCTCAATACCCGCTCGCCGTCGACGTGGACGGTACAGGCGCCGCACTGCCCATGATCACAGCCTTTTTTCGTGCCGGGCAGGTTGGCATGCTCGCGTAGTGCGTCCAGCAGAGTCACGCGTACATCAAGATTGAACTGGTGGCGCCGGCTGTTGATGTCCAAGGCTAGCTGTCGGGGCTCTGGCATGTCGTCTCCTCGGTGGCGGGCGGGATTGGGACTTCTCGCGAAATCGATCGGACCGACGAAGCCTACGGCATCGGTCGGAAAGGGACGTCTATTCGAAGGCCTGTCATTGGCCGGTTGCCTAAGGGTCAACCCTCAGGAGAGCACGGACGCGACATCCGAATTAGCCCTCAAAATTCGCATGAGCCTATCGACGGCGCTCATAAATAGACCTGCGACGACGGCAGTGCTGGATGCGACGTTCAGCTGTCGAAGGCCAGTGAGCCGGATAGCTCCTCATGGGCATCGACCTGCTGCTGCAGCAGAGCGAGCTTCTGCCTGACCATTGCAAGAGCATCGGCACCGGCGATGAACCGACGGGGCAGCTCCGGCTTGTCGACCAGAGTGATCAACGCCTGCGCGAGTTTGGCGGGGTCGCCGACTTGCTGGCCGTTCGCGGCTTTCCAACCCGTTATCTGCTGGGCGCGACGTTCGCTGTAATCGCTGACGAATGACGGAGCATATTGAGTGGATTCGTCCGTCAGCAGCTCCGTGCGGAAAAACCCGGGGTTCACGATCATCGTTTCAATGCCGAACGGCGCCACCTCGGCTTGCAGTGACTCGATCCAGCCATCAACGCCGAACTTTGCCGCGGCGTATGCAGAACAGAACTCAAAGCCGACCAGGCCTGCCGTCGATGAGATGGCAATGACCTTGCCAGAACCCTGCGCGCGCATGACCGGCAGGACTGCGCGGGTGACGTTCATGGCGCCGGTCAGGGTGGACGCGAGCTGAAGTTCGATATGGGCCGGAGTCAGGTCCTCGAAATAGCCGGCATAGAAGCCCGCGGCATTGTTGACGAGCACGTCGAGGCGACCAAAGCGGTCCAGGGTTGCCTTCACCGCGGCGTCGGCGTCGGCCGGCTTGGTCACGTCCAGCGTGACGACCAAAAGATTGTCCGACTGCCCGATCGCCTTGGCGACCCGATCTGGGTTACGACCGGTCGCAACGACCTTATCGCCGATGGCCAGGGCCGCTTTGGCAAAGTCGAGGCCCATGCCTCGCCCTGCGCCGGTGATCATCCATACTCTACTCATAGTCGTATCCTTCCTGGTCGGTATCTTTCAGTTTATGCCGCGTTGGCTTGGCACGTCCGTCTCAGCGTTTCGTTGTCTGCCAGGTGACATAGGGAATAGGACTCGATACGATTAGCCTCTATAATCTGCATGAAGTTAGAAATGGGATTGATAAATGAGGCGCGGAGATTTCAGCGAGCTGGCAGTCTTCATCGCCGTAGCAGAGGCGGGCAGCTTCACGCGCGCCGCAGCAAAGCTTGGTCTATCGCAGTCGGCGCTCAGCTACGCTGTCAGAACGCTGGAACAGCGCATGGGAGTCCGGCTGATCTCACGCACCACCCGCAGCCTGTCCGTGACGGTAGCTGGAGAGCGCTTGCTGCGAAGCCTGCGACCGGCCTTCGATCACATCGAAAGCGAGATCGCCGCCGTCGCCGCCCTGCGCGACAAGCCCACTGGCCTCATTCGCCTGACGACATTCCGGTATGCTGCCAAATCAGTACTGTGGCCCGTCATCGCCAGACTCCTTCTGGAGTATCCGGATATCGAAGTAGAATTGAGCCTGGACGAAGGTCTGGTTGACATCGTTGCAAACAAATTCGACGCCGGTATCCGGATCGGCGAGCAGGTCCAGAAGGACATGGTGGCAGTAAGGATCGGCCCGGACCTGCGTATGGCGGTAGTTGGATCACCGTCGTATTTTGCAACCCGAACGGTTCCAAAGACACCGCGCGAACTTGGGGAACACAAAGGCATCAGCTACCGTCAGAAGACCGGCGGCGGGCTCTTTGCCTGGGAGTTCGAAAAACGCGGTGAGGAACTTGAAGTCAGGATGAATGGCCCACTCATTATCAATGACGGGGAAATGCTGGAGGCTGCGGCCCTCGACGGGCTCGGACTAGCATTCACATTTGAAAGCCAGGTCGCTCCGTTCGTCGCAGACGGACGCCTGATCCGGGTGCTGGAAGACTGGTGCCAACCCTTCCCGGGCTATCACCTCTATTATCCCAGCCGACGCCAGCACACTGCAGCGTTCGCTCTTCTTGTGGAGGCACTCCGTCTCAAGGCGTGACGGAAGGGCGAAAACACGCCGCTCTAACTTGGCAAAGTGAGTTATCCCTCCCTCATCAGCACAATTTTCGGGCATCCAATCGATTCCTCCGTCGCAACTTATCCCTTACGACTGCGTCGCGGTGGCCGTCCGATTCCGAGCCTTGAAGCTGCCAGTCGCTTCCGGCCCCTAATGCGGTCATTCCCTGATGCAGGTTGAGATGGCCTCGTGCTGGCAGTGGCTGACAACTTTTAGGCAAAGCGGATCCTTCTTGTAATGCGGCCCGCCATGATGAGGATGTCGGGCTCTTTGCTGCTTCTGCTCTATCTCTAAATTAGGATGCCTTCTCCCCGTCACGTGGCTGGATCAGCCTGCGCGCGGCATCTGCTCCTGCCGCAAGGAAGCGATCCGACAATTCGGTCCCTGCCACCGCGCGGGCCAGTTGAAGCGCGCCGATGAGGGTCGCAAAGACGCCCATGGCAACGCCTTCCGGATCCCTGGCCTGCGGAAGCGCTGCAGACAACTGGCGCACCAAAACCAGCAAGCGTTCGGTGTAGACTTGGCGCGTTTCGAGCGGCTGACGCGCGAGTTCCGGGAGCAGCGCGGCGTTGGCGCAGCCCGTTCCCGGATTGTCCCGGTGCCCGGCTGACAGATACGCCGCTATCCCCATCTCCGGACCACCGGCGGCCAATACCTCTTGCAGTTGCTGCACCTGGCTCTCTAGCGCCGCTACCAGGCTTTCACGCACAAGCTCCGCCTTGGATTGGAAATGCGGATAGAAGGCTCCGTTCGTCATCCCGGCGTCGCCCATAATGGCTGCCAGTCCGGACGCGGCGATGCCGTCACCGCGAAAACGCTGGGCTGCGGCCTCGACGATGCGATCGCGGGAGGCGTCCTTTCGGCCCTTTTCGTAGCGCATGGCGGCTCTTCCTTTCTGCTATTGCATTACGGTCGTAATTTGATATTATGATCATAATTCAACCAGCGAACGAAAGCTAGCCCCAGTGGCTTTGGAGCATAAAAAATGAATGCGAACTCTGGAAAGACCGCTGTTGTGACCGGAGCCTCCTCGGGCATCGGCCGCGCAAGTGCCGAGGCCTTGGCGCAGGCGGGGTATACCGTCTTCGGGACAAGCCGCAGCAAGGCTGGCAACGGCCCGGCGCAGGTGTCCATGCTGACCTGCGACGTGACCGACGGAGAGTCGGTCAGCGCCCTGGTTTCAACCGTGCTGGCCCAGACCGGCCGCATCGACCTCTTGGTCAACAATGCCGGTGTCGGCCTGCTTGGCGGCGCCGAGGAATCTTCGGTCGAACAGGTCCAGGCTCTGTTCGACGTCAATCTGTTCGGCGTCATGCGCATGACCAATGCGGTGTTGCCGTCGATGCGGCGCCGCGGCCAAGGGCGCATCGTCAACATCGGCTCGATTCTAGGATTGGTGCCCGCGCCATACTCAGCGCACTACTCGGCGGTCAAGCACGCGCTGGAGGGCTATTCGGAATCGCTCGATCATGAGGTTCGCGCCTTCAACATTCGCGTCTCGGTCATCGAGCCGGCATTCGTGCGCACCGTCTTCGACCAGAACGGCATCGAGCCGGATTCCCTGTTGAAGGACTACGATCAGGCGCGCGCCGGTCTCAAGGCGCTGCTTGCCGATGTGATGCCCAAAGCCGATCGGCCGGAAGTGGTGGCGGATGTGGTCGTCAAGGCAGCGACCGACGCCCGTCCGCGACGGCGCTATACCGCAGGGAAGGCAGCGCGCCAGGTCAGCCTGCTGCGCCGCTTCGCCCCCGCGGGGATGTTCGACAAGACCTTGCGCAAGCAGTTCCGCCTGCCGGTCTGAACAACGGTGGGACGGAGAATTTCACACACAAACGGCGCACCAACGGACACTCTCAGAAAGTCACTGCCATGAAGGCATTCGTTGTCGATAAATATAGCAAGAAAGGCATTTTGCGGCTGGCCGAGATGCCGGAGCCGGAGCTGCTGGACAATGACGTCCTGGTCGAGGTCCATGCCGCCGGGGTGAACCTGCTGGATTCCAAAATCAGAACCGGCGAATTCAAACTCGTCCTTCCCTATCGCCGGCCCTTCATCCTCGGTCACGACGTTGCCGGGAGGGTTGTCAGGGTGGGCTCGAAAGTCCGCAAATTCAAACCCGGCGACGCCGTCTATGCGCGGCCGCGCGACGGCCGGATCGGGACATTCGCCGAATTCATCGCAATCGATGAAGCCGACGTGGCGCTGAAGCCGGCGAACCTCAGCATGGAAGAGGCGGCCTCGGTCCCGCTGGTCGGTCTGACCGCCTGGCAGGCTCTCATCGAGAGGGCGGGTCTGAAGACAGGCCAGAAGATCTTCATCCAGGCTGGCTCCGGCGGCGTGGGGACATTCGCCATCCAGTTGGCAAAGCACCTCGGCGCGATCGTTGCGACAACAGCGGGCGCGGCAAGCAACGATCTGGTCAGGGATCTCGGCGCCGATGTCGTCGTCGACTACAGGAAGGACGACTTCGAGAAAATCCTGTCGGGCTACGACGTCGTCCTGAACAGCCAGGACGCCAAGACGCTTGAGAAATCCCTGACTGTGCTGAAACCGGGTGGGAAGCTCATCTCGATTTCCGGTCCTCCGGATCCCGAATTTGCCTGGAAACAGGGACTGAACGTGGTGCTAAGGCTGCTGCTGCGGCTGCTGAGCCGTGGTATCAGGACCAAAGCCAAGCGCCGGGGCGTGGGATTTTCGTTCCTGTTCATGTCGGCGCAAGGTGAGCAACTGAGCAAAATCACGTCCCTCATCGAAGATGGGGCGATTCGCCCGGTCGTCGACAGGGTCTTTCCTTTTGAAGCGACCAATGAGGCGCTGGCTTACGTCGAAACAGGACGCGCCAAGGGCAAGGTCGTCGTCAAGGTCAGATAGCGCGCCCAGTTGCTTTGGGGCATTTGAGAGACACCAAGCAAGGCAGCGCAAGGCCGACAAATTCCGAAAACGGTTCGGCATCCGATTGCCCAAACCTCAGTTGTTGCGGATTGCCACGAAGCTTGCCGCTGCCTTCAGCAAGGCTGCCTGTTCACCGTAAGGCTCAAGCAATTCATGGGCCTGCTTGACCAGCCCATGGAGCTGGCTGCGCGCCCAGTTCGCGCCATGCAGCGCGACCAGCGTCGCCTTGCCGGCGGCTGCGTCCTTGCCGGTCGCCTTGCCCATCTGGCTGGCATCGGCGGTCAGGTCGAGCAGGTCGTCGGCAAGCTGGAAGGCAAGCCCGACCGCCGAGCCGAATTCGGCCAGCCGGTCGCGGTCCTGCGGTGCAGCGCCGGCAATGATCGCGCCGGCTTCGCAGGCGTAGCGGATCAGCGCGCCGGTTTTCATCGCCTGCAGCCGGACGATGCCGGCCTCGTCCGGCCTGTTGCGCTCGGCTTCGAGATCGAGCGTCTGCCCGCCGACCATGCCCCCCGTGCCGGCGGCGCGCGCCAGCGCCAGCACCAGCGCCGCCCTGCGCTCCGCCGGCAGCGCCGTCGCCTCATCGGCGAGGACATCGAAGGCAAGCGTCAGAAGCGCATCGCCGGCAAGTATGGCGGTGGCTTCATCGAAGGCCTTGTGCACGGTCGGCTGGCCGCGGCGCAGATCGTCGTCGTCCATGGCAGGCAGATCGTCATGGATCAGCGAATAGCAATGCACGCATTCGAGCGCTGTCGCCACGCGAAGCGACGCCTCGCCATCGGCGCCGAAAAGGGCGGCACTTTCCATGACCAGGAAGGGGCGCAGCCGCTTGCCGCCGTTCAGCACGCCATGGCGCATGGCCGCCATCAGACGCTCCGGCCGGGCGATCTCGCCGGCAAGCGTGCGGCCGTCGAGCAGCAGCCTGAGCCCGGCCTCGATCGCCGCCGCCCGCCCCAGAAGTGCGGCCTCAAAGGCCAATTGCTCGTCTTTCGTCATGGCCGGGAGCGGTAGCCGACACTCAGACGTTGCGCAAGAAGCCTCGCGCCATTATGCCGGAGGCGGGAGAGTGGCGCGGGTGGGGGCGGCTTGACGGAACCGATCGTCGATCATGAAACCGAAGGGTTTGAGATGGCGCGACCAAGGCGCGTGAACCGCGCCGGTCTGAAGCGCCTGGCACGGCGCGGCCTGGTCGTCGCCGTCGTGCTGGCGGCGATACCCATTGTGCTGACCTTCCTCTATCTGCCGTCCTTCGTGCATCCGATATCGACCTTGATGGTCAAAGACCTCGCGACCTTCTCCGGTTACGACCGGCGCTGGGTGTCGATCGACGATGTGTCCCCGGTGCTGGCCAATTCGGTGATCATGTCGGAGGACGGGCAATTCTGCTTCCATCGCGGCATCGATCTCGGCGAATTGCGCGGCGTCGTCGACGATGCGCTGGCCGGCGAGGCGACGCGCGGCGCCTCGACCATCACCATGCAGACGGTGAAGAACCTTTTCCTGTGGTCGCGGCCGCTGGGCTCGGTGCGCAAGGTGGTCGAACTGCCGCTGGCCGTCTATTTCGACGCGGTGATGTCGAAACGGCGGATCATGGAGATCTACCTCAACATCGCCGAATGGGGGCCGGGCATTTACGGCATCGAGGCGGCGGCGCAGCACCATTTCGGCGTTTCGGCCAAACAGCTGTCGCGGCGGCAGGCGGCATTGCTGGCCGTCTCGCTGCCCAATCCGATCGCCCGCAATCCGGCCAAGCCCGGTCCGGGTCTGCGGCGGCTGGCGTCGCTGATCGAACGCCGCGCCGGCCGTTCGGGCGCGTATGTCGGTTGTCTTGATTAGGTAGAACCGCTGCCAGTTCAAAAAAAATCGCCACGGTGCTGGCCAAAACGGCGCAGGGCGTGTATAGGCACCCGACTTTCTCAGATTATGGCCCTGACGCGGCCCTTTCACGAGGGCTATCGGGGCATTTTGACCATGTAGTGGAGCATATCCATGGCCGTTCCGAAACGAAAAACCTCTCCGTCCAAGCGCGGCATGCGCCGCTCGGCCGACGCTCTCAAGGCCCCGACCTATGTCGAGGACAAGAATTCCGGCGAAATGCGCCGCCCGCACCATATCGACCTGAAGACCGGCATGTATCGCGGTCGCCAGGTGCTGACGCCCAAGGAAAGCTGAGACCAGCTTTCGAAGGGTTTGAATGCCAAAAGAACCGGCCATTGGCCGGTTTTTTTGCGTTTGGTGCGCGTCGCGCCGCCAACTATGCCAAAGACCGGGCGTCCGTGGCGATACAAGCTGCGGCGGCGGTGCTGTATTGAGTGATGCCTTGTCGCGGCGCTTCCGCGCGATGATCGGCCGGCTTCAGAGGGACCGCATGACCAAGCTCACCACAGCACCGCGCGATGTCTTCCAGACCTTCATGAACTTCCCGCTGGTCGAGGACCTCGATGCGCTGAAGGCGGATGTCGCCATCATCGGCATGCCTTACGGCAGTCCCTACACGATCGACGAGCTGGTCAACGACCAGACCAACGCGCCGACCGAGGTGCGGCGCGCCTCGCAGCGCATCAGCCTCGGGCTCGACCGCTATGATTTCGACATTGGCGGAACCCTGTTCGACGGGCAGGACGTCAAGGTGGTCGATGTCGGCGATGTTCCCGGCGATGCCGCCGGCGGCCACTACAGGTTGGCCGAAACGGCGATCCGCAAGATCCGCGTCGCCGGCGCCTTGCCGATCACCATTGGCGGCGATCACGGCATTCCAATCCCGATCCTGCGGGCGCTTGACGACGAAGGGCCGATCACCCTGGTTCAGATCGATGCCCATCTCGACTGGCGCGACAATGTCAACGGGGTCAGGGAAGGCTATTCCAGCCCCATCCGCCGCGCTTCGGAGATGGCGCATATAGCCGGGATTTTCCAGCTCGGCATCCGCGGCCAGGGCAGCGCCCGGCTCGAGGAGGTCGAGGCGGCCCGCGCCTACGGCTCCAACATCGTCACCGCCAATGAATGGCAGGATATCGGTACGGCGGCGCTGCTCAAGCGCATCCCGGACCGTGGCCGCTATTACCTGACCATCGATGCCGACGGTCTCGATCCCGCTGTCATGCCGGCGGTCGAAGGGCCGGCGCCTGGCGGCATCAGCTACCGGCAGACGATCGAACTGATCAAGGGCCTGTTCGCCAAGGGACGTGTCGTCGGCATCGACATCGTCGAGATCGCGCCGGCGCGCGACGTCAACGAGATCACCTCGATGACCGCCGGCCTTTTCATCCTCAACGCTATCGGCGCCGCCGTGCGGACAGGCCAGTTCAAGCGCTGAATCCCGGCGTGTCGGTGGTCAGCCGGGGCAACTGTGGCTGACAGGGTTGTTTCGCGCGGTCTTTTTCCGTGTTTGCGGGCGCTAGCGAAAAATCTTGACGGCGTGCCTGCGGGGCATTCTACAGAAGGTGCCCCCATTGTTTAGGCAATTCCTTGGGAAACCGCTTTCCTGGAATTGCTAGAGGAGACGCCTGATGTTCGGTGCCATCCCGCTGCTGATCGTGCCCTTCGTGGCCTACAATCTCGGACTCCTCGGAATATTCGGCAGCGGCGACGATCCGTGGGCGACCGAGATCTTCTCGTTCAGCATGATGTCGGGCGGAGTGTTTTCGATGACGCTCGGCGACTTGATGGTCGTGATCGGGCTGATCTTCCTGTTCCTCGAAATGGTGAAGTCGGTGCGCACCACGAACGCTTCGATCATGGACCATCTGTTGTCGACGCTGGTCTTCGTGGCGTTCCTGGTCGAGTTCCTGCTGGTGAAGGGCGCGGCGCACTCCGTCTTCTTCACGCTGATGGTGATCGCCCTGTTCGATGTGCTGGCCGGGTTTTCGGTGTCGATGCGGTCGGCGAGTAGAGACATAAATTTGAACTAGCCGCCTTCGTTGGATGGTCGCATCCGTTCGCGATTGGCGTGGCTGCTCTTTCTGGTCGTCATCCCAGGGTCTTCGCGACGGAGTTTCGCTCCTGCTTCGCCCTGGGATGACGAAGCTCCCCCTCAGCCCGGATCGGCGGTGAAGCCCGCCGCTTCGATGCCGGCGATGGCGGCGGCCTCGTCATTGTCCGACGTATCGCCCGAAATTCCGACGGCGCCGATGACGGCGCCTGCCTTGTCGCGGATCAACACGCCGCCGACGACCGGCAATACGCGTCCACCCGAAACGTCCGAAATGCCGGCGACGAGATGCGGCCGCTCCTTGGCGAAAGCCTCGACACGGCGCGAGCCCATGCCGATGGCCAGCGCCCCATAGGCCTTGCCGGCCGACATTTGCGGGCGCAGGAACGAGGCTCCGTCCTGACGCTGGAAGGCGACGAGATGCGCGCCGGCGTCCAGCACGGAAACGCCGAGCGGCTTGAGCTTCAGCTCGGCGCCCTTGGCGAAGGCGGCGTCGATGATGTGCTTGGCTTTTTCGAGGGTCAGTGCGGTCATGGCTGTCTCCTGATCAAAACGCGTCAATCATCGCCTGACATGCGGGATGCGAAATCCCGGTTGCGGTTGAAATTGCTTCGCGTGGGAAAGCGGAAATGGCGGGCATTGCTGATCGTGGCACATGGCGGATACGATCCGCCGGCATCCAGATCGGGCGTCGATGAAGAAGGCCGCGCTATTTTTTCTTGGCTCGGGGCGCTTTCTTGACCGGAACGGCAGGGGCGTTGGCGAGGTCTTCCGCTTCCTTGGCAAGGCGCAATGCCCGGAGCTTGTTGGTCTTGGCCTGGCGGGCGTCGGCCTCGGCGACATACTCCGCCATCGCCTTTTGCCGCACCGTGGCTGCCTCTTCCTGCTTCTTGAAACGCATATCTGCCCTGGCGCGGGCAGTATCCTTAGAGTTCTCGACCAAGAGCGTTATCCAATCCCGTAAATTATGTTTTTCAGCCCCTTGATAGCAGAGCCGGCCTGATAATGGGGAAATAAGTTGGTCAAGCGGCCGGGGCCTCGATGCCGCTCGACGCCTTGCGGGCTACCACCGCCTCATATCCGGCCTGCAATGTAGCGCGGACGGAAGGCTGCGCGGGTGTGGCGACAGGCGTGCCCAGATGGTCGTGGCGCAACTCGTCCATGAACTGCTCCCACATTGGCGGCCCGCCTTTCTCCAGCAGCTCGGCGCGGATCGAAAGCTCCTCGCTCACCGGCAGCCAGACGCGGCCCCAAGCGCCGAGATGCGCCATGATCGGCACCAGCGTGATGGCCATCTCGGTCAGGCTGTAGATCGCCTTCTGCTTGTGCGAGGGGTCGTCGGCCTTGGTCAGCATGCCGAGTTCCATCAGCCGCTTCATCCGGTCGGCCAGGATATTGGAAGCGATGCCCTCGATCGAGCCGTTGAGCAGTTCGCGAAAGTGGCGTTTGCCGCCAAAAATCATGTCGCGCAGGATGATCAGGCTCCAGCGATCGCCGAACACTTCCAGCGACAGATTGATAGGGCATCCCGAGCGGTGTTCGGTTTTCATCCGACTCTCCTCAAAAAACCGGTTGCATTATCGTATCAGTTTTATTATCGTGCAACCGATTGCAAAATGCAACCAGTTTGATTGGCCTTTGATTGGCCGATAGGAGGAGAGTCCCATGACAAGGGCCGCAGCACCCGAAATCGTCTCCCAGACGTTTGGCGATCCCGGAGATCCAGCCATTCTGCTGATCATGGGCGCCATGGCCTCGATGCTCTGGTGGCCGGAGGCGCTCTGCAAAAAGCTCGCCGGCGAAGGCCACTTCGTGATCCGCTACGACAATCGTGACACCGGCCTGTCGACCAAATATACGCCGGGCGAGCCGCCGTATACGTTCGACGACATGGCGGACGATGCGGTGCGCGTCCTCGACAGTTGCGGCATCGGCAAGGCGCATGTGATCGGGATGTCGATGGGCGGCATGATCGCGCAACGACTGGTGTTGAAACATCCCTTGCGTGTCATCTCGCTGACCGTAATCAGCAGTTCGCCGGTGGGGATCGACACATCGCAGCTGCCGGGAACGACCGAAGCCTATATGGAGCACTCGGCCGATGGCGCCAGGGTCGACTGGTCGAACCGCGACCAGGTGGTCGGCTTCGTCGTCAAGGATGCGCGTGCGATCGCCAGCACCGCGCATCCCTTCGACGAGAAGGCGATGCGGGCGTTCGTCGAACGGGACTACGACCGATCCGGCGGCTTCCTGAGCGCGACTAACCATTTCATGCTGAAGAGCTGCGAGGATCTGAAAGGACGCCTGCGCGAGATCAAGGTTCCGCTGCTCGTCATTCACGGGACATCGGATCCGATCTTTCCGGTCGAGCATGGCGCAGCCCTTGCCGACGCTGTTGCCGGCGGGCGGCTTGTCCGCGTCGAAGGCGGTGGCCACGAACTGCACCCCGACGACTGGGGCACGATCGTTGCCGCCATCGTCACGCATACCAAACCCTGAAGCAGTCTAGAACCTTGACACATTCTCCTCACGGAAATAGTTAAGTAAATGCTTCAGTGTTGGCGCTGGCTGGCACCGCTCCAGCATCCGACGAGTCGCAAACAGACGAGCAAAAAATGTCCCTGACGTTCCATTTCCATCCGCTGGCATCGCTCTGCTGGAAACCGCTGATTGCGTTTTACGAGAACGATACGCCCTTTACGCCGGTTATGGTCGACCTCGGCGATGAGCAGTCGCGGGCAGCGTTCCTGAAGGTGTCCCCGACCGGCAAGATGCCGGCGCTGCGTGACGATGCACGCAACCGCACGGTGCTGGAATCGACCATCGTCATCGAATATCTGGCGGCGCATTATCCCGGGCCGGTTGAGCTTATCCCGGCCGAGGCCGACCTTGCTCTCCAGGTCCGCCAGGCCGACCGTTTCTACGATTTCTACGTGCAGGCGCCGATGCAGAAGATCGTCGGCGACAGGTTGCGCCCGCAGGACAAGACCGATCCGTTCGGGGTCGATGAGGCGCGCGCGCAACTGCGCAACGCCTATGCGATCATCGAGGAGGAGATGCGCTCGAAACTCTGGGCGGCCGGGCCTACCTTCACCATGGCCGACTGCGCGGCCTCGCCGGCGCTGTTCTACGCCAACAAGGTCGAGCCATTCGGCGACAGCTATCCGGCCGTGAAACACTACCACGACCGCCTGCTCAAGCGGCCGTCCTTCGCCCGGGTGGTCGAGGAGGCGCAGCCCTACTTCAAGTTCTTTCCCTACAATAACGGCTGATCGCGATGCTGCACGATCCCGCCCAGTTCGACCTGATGTTCCAGGCGCTCGCAGACCCGGCCAGGCGCAGCATGGTCGAACGGCTGTCGCGTGGGCCGGCCTCGGTCAGCCAGTTGGCCGAACCGCTGGCGATGTCGCTGTCGGCCGTCGTCCAGCATCTCAACGTTCTCGAAGCAAGCGGGCTGGTGCGCTCGGAAAAGCTCGGCCGTGTGCGCACCTGCCAGATCGCGCCGCAGGCGCTGCGCAGCGCAGAACACTGGATCAACGAACGGCGGCTGACATGGGAGCGTCGGCTCGACCGGCTCGGCGATTTTCTCGCCGAGACCGAATGACCTGAAGCAGAGGAGAAATGACCATGCCCGGCAAAAGCAGAGCGGAGTTGATCCGCGGCTATTTTTCCGCCTACCAGGCGAATAACAAGCCTGCCGTCGCGGCGGTGCTCGCCAACGATTTCACCTTCACCAGCCCCTATGTCGACGCCATCGACCGTGCGACCTATTTCGAGCGCTGCTGGCCGGACAGCCCGGCCTTCAGCTCGATCGTCATCGAGCGGATATGCGAGGACGAGGACGCCGCCTTTGTCCTCTATCGCTGCGAGACGGCGGACGGAAAGACCTTCCGCAACACCGAACTGCATCTGTTCCATGGCGACAGGTTGCGCGCCGTCGAAGTCTATTTCGGCGCGTCCTATCGCGACGGCGTCTTCGTCGCGCAGAAACCATCAAGCTGACCAAGAGGACCCGACCATGGCCGAACGATCCGTCGTCCACTCCACCTTCGTCCTCGAGCGCCTCTATCCAGTTGCGCCGGCGAAAGTCTATTTCGCGCTCAGCGATCCGGCCGCCAAGCGGCGCTGGTTCGCCGACCCCGACAACCCGATGACCCACAGGCACGAAATGGATTTTTGCGTCGGCGGCCAGGAGGTCAATGCCGGCGGGCCGAAGGACGGGCCGATCCACACCTATACCGCCACCTATCAGGACATCGTGCCCAACCAGCGCATCGTCTACAGCTACGACATGCTGTTCGGTGATGTCAGAATCTCGGTTTCGCTGGCGACAATTGAGCTTCGCCCGGAAGGCACGGGCACGCGTCTGGTGCTCACCGAGCAGGGCGCGTTTCTCGATGGGCACGACACACCGTCATCGCGCGAGCATGGTACCCGATTCCTGCTCGATGCGCTGGGCAAGGCGCTGGCAACGGACACTTGAAAGCCAGGGAGGCGAGCTGGAATCTCGGCCTATGCTTCCCAGAACTGATCAAGCCAAATATTGAGCTTGAGGAAGCCGGCACTGCTGACTGTATAGACGCGCCTCGTGCCCTCGGCCCTGGCCTGAACCAGACCGGCGTCCAGCAACACTTTCAAGTGCTGGGACACGGCCGGGCGGGAGACTGGAAGGCCCGAAGCCAGCTCGTTGACGGTTTTCGGGCCACGCCGGAGCTCTTCCAGAAGATAGCGCCGGTTGGGGTCGGCAATCGCCATGAAGGCGTCAGAAAAGATCATGCCTATACTTGTGGGGCAAAGCTTTTCAAATCTCAACCGTCGGCTTCCGCTTTTCTGAGCCGCAGTGCTTCAGGGGTGACCGAGCGATCGGCCGGCTGGGTCTTGAAGGCATCGCGGTCTTCGATCGGCACCGGCGCGCGGCGGCTGATGCGCAGCAACGTGTAGGCGGCGAGGCTGAGATGCGCCAGCGCGGTGGCCAGGAACAGGCCTTCGGGGCGGAGCCAGCCCATCAGGGCGGCAGCCAGCAAGGGCCCGATCATGGTTCCGAAGCCATACAGAAGCAGCAGGCCGCCCGAGACCTTGACGAAATCCTCCGATCGGGCGTGGTCGTTGGCATGCGCCACGGCGATCGAATAGAGCGTGTAGGCAAAGGCGCCGTAGGCAGCGGCGAAGACAATGACGAGGACGGCGGAACGCGGTTCGAACAGGAAGATCAGGATGGCGAACAGTGCGGCGCCGAAAGCCGCGCCCGCCAGCACGAAACGGCGGTCGGTCTTGTCGGAGAGGCGTCCGGCCGGAAGCTGCATGGCCGCGCCGGCAATAACGACAAGGCTCATCATCAGTGCGATCTGGGCGGTGGAGATGCCGATACGGGCGCCGTAGACGGCGCCAAGCGTGCCCCAGGCGCCATTGGCGATGCCGACCAACAGGCAGGCGATCGCCGACACCGGCGAGTTGGCGTAGAGACCTTTGACGTCGAGCTTGACGTCCTGCAAAGGCTTGGGAGACGAAGCCGACGACACCGCGGTCGGGATCAGCGACAGGCAGAACAATATGCCGGTGATCATGAACAGCGATGCCGATCTGACGTCGCCGCCGGCAACGATCATCTGGCCGCCCATGATCGAGGCATAGGTGACCATCATGTAGAGGCCGAAGACGGTGCCGCGGTTCTCGTTGGTGGCCTTCTCGTTCAGCCAGCTTTCGATGACCATGAAGGCTCCGGCCATGGTGAAGCCGGTGAAGGCGCGCAGCAGGATCCAGACATATTCGTCGATGATCAGGCCGGTAAGCAACGCCACGATGGCGCCCGAAGCGGCAAAGGCGCCGAACGCCCGGACGTGGCCGGCGCGGCGCACCAGGCGCGGTGCGAAGAAGCAGCCGGTGACGAAGCCACCGGCCCAGGCCGTGCCCATCAGGCCGAGCGATGCGGTCGAAAACCCTTCGAGCTGGCCGCGCAACGGCAACAACAGGCCGTGCAATCCCGAAGCCGCGAGCAGGAAAGCGGTGCCGCGAAGCAGCGAGAGGATCGGCCTGTAGCTTGCAAACATTGTTTGATCCGTCTGGAGATTCGGTGGCGGGGTCTGAAGACAGGCGCATTCGGGCTTTTCGGCGGCGGATGCTCAACGCCGAAACTAACGCGAAAACTAGCCGCGGCGAAACAGGGCTTCGGCCGCCGATTTGGTGCTGCCCTTGGTCTGGAGCTCGGCTTCGAGCCGGGCAATCTCCTCGCGCAGGATGCTGATCCGTTCGGTCAGGTCACCGACCGAAAGCAGCGACAGATCCTGTCCGATCTCATGCGGGCGGGCTTTCTTCTTGGGTTCGTCGTCGAAGATCGCCATCGTCGCTCCTCCCTATTCAGTATTGGGGCTGATTTGGCCATTTGCCTGATCCGGCAATCAGCATACATAGGGCAGGGGCGTAGATGCAAACAGCCGGCAAGAAGCTGGCAGCCGGCGGACCGAGACGGGAAATTTCATGGCGAGCGGACATAAAATTCCAGCCACGATGACGGCCATTGCAATCTCGCAACCGGGCGGGCCGCGGGTGCTGAAACCGGAAACGCGCGACGTGCCGGTGCCTGGTCCCGGCGAAATCCTGATCCGGGTGCGTGCGGCCGGCGTCAACCGCCCCGACGTGCAGCAGCGCAAGGGCGCCTATCCGGCGCCGCCCGGCGCTTCCGACCTGCCCGGCCTCGAAGCATCGGGCGAAGTGGCCGCCCTTGGCGACGAGATATCGCGCTGGCGTATCGGCGACCGGGTCTGCGCGCTGACGCCGGGGGGCGGTTATGCCGAATATGTCAAGGTTCATGCCGGCAGCGTGCTGCCGCTGCCCGCCGGCTTCACCCACACGGAGGCGGCCGCGGTTCCGGAAAACTATTTCACCGTCTGGCACAATGTGTTCGAGCGCGGCGGCCTGAAAAAGGGTGAGACGCTGCTGGTCCATGGCGGCTCATCGGGCATCGGCACCACGGCGATCCAGCTGGCGTCGGCCTTCGGCGCCTATGTCGTCACCACCGCCGGCAGCAAGGAAAAATGCGACGCCTGCCTGAAACTCGGCGCCGACCGGGCGATCAACTACCGCGAGGAGGATTTCGTCGCGGCGGTCAAGGATGCGACCGGCGGCAAGGGGGCCGACGTCATTCTCGACATGGTCGGCGGCGACTATATCGCGCGCAACTACGAGGCCGCCGCGGTCGAGGGCAGGATCGTCCAGATCGCCGTCCAGGCCGGCGCGGTGGCGAGCGCCGATTTCTCGAAAATCATGGTCAAGCGGCTGACCCACACCGGCTCGACGCTGCGGCCTCGCACGGTCGAGTTCAAGGCGGCGCTCGCCGCCGCACTGGAAGCACAGGTGTGGCCGCTGCTCGGCACCCGGAAGGTAGCGCCGGTGATGGACATGATCTTCCCGCTGACCGACGCCTGGCGGGCGCATGAGCGCATGGAAGAGGGCGAGCATATAGGCAAGATCGTTCTCGACGTCGGCTAGATGGGGCGAGATTTAGGTGAGGCCGGCCTGCGAATGGCGGCTCCCTGCGCTTCCGGCCTTCGCCGGCCGAAGCCCTCATGAGGCGTTGCGGCAGTTAAGGCTACGGCCGGCGTAGGCCGGTGCTTCGTACTGAAGTACGCTTCGCTCCGGTTCTCGGGAGCCGCCATTCTCTGCTCGGCCTGACCTGAACCTCGCGCCATGCTCCGCGCTCAGCCTGTCGGCAAGATGAACACAAGCTTAATGCTGCAATGCAGCATTTGCATTGCGGCTATGCAAAGACGTCTGTTCAATTCGTGGGCAGCACTGCCTATCTAAGCGTCATCGAAACGATTTGATCCAACAACTGGAGGACAACCATGAACCCGATCCGCGCTTTCCGTAACTGGCGTATGTACAACGAAACCGTGCGCGAGCTGAACAAGCTCAACGCCCGTCAGCTCAGCGACCTCGGCATCAGCCGCGGCGACATCGAGAGGATTGCCCGCAAGGCCATCTAATTCGAAGCCTGGTCGGCCGATGAGGCCTGACCACGCGGCAGAAGCAAGAGCCGCCGCAGACGGTATCCCGTCGCCGGTTCCGAGCCCGCTGGACCCTGTCCGGCGGGTTTTGTCGTCTTGGACCCCCTGTACAACTCGGCATCAATGATCGCCGGAGCCGAGGTCCTCCTGGCCTCCCCCGCTGTCCGGTGTCCGACGGCTGCGCCCTGCGCCAAAAACATTGCGAAACGGCAGCGGAGCGGTTATACAGGCCGCGAATTTCCCATTTTGGTGGCTCTAAACCACCGCCCGCGCGGGAACGCGGGCGAACGAGAAGGATTTTTGAAATGGCCAATACGCTGCTGATGCCCAAGGCGACCGCCGTCTGGCTGGTCGACAACACCGCGCTTTCCTTCGAGCAGATCGCGCAGTTCTGCGGGTTGCATCCGCTCGAGGTCAAGGCGATCGCCGACGGCGAATCGGCGCAGGGCATCAAGGGCATGGATCCGATCATGACCGGACAGCTGACCCGCGACGAGATCGCGCGCGCCGAGAAGGATCCGAACCAGCGCCTGAAACTGTCCGACCCCAAGGTGCGGGTGCCGGAATCCAAGCGCAAGGGTCCCCGCTACACACCGCTGTCGAAGCGCCAGGACCGGCCCAACGCCATCCTGTGGCTGGTCCGCAACCATCCGGAATTGAAGGACGCGCAGATTTCGCGCCTGGTCGGCACGACCAAGTCGACGATCGAACAGATCCGCGAGCGCAAGCACTGGAATTCGGCCAATCTGCAGCCGATGGACCCGGTGACGCTGGGTCTCGCTTCGCAGATCGACCTCGACATGGAAGTCAACCGCGCCTCGCGCGGCCGCGAGCAGGCGCAGCCTGTCGGCGACACGCTGCTGCCGGCTGCCGTGACCGAGCGCCTGGTGCCGGCGCCGGAGAAGCCGAAGGACGAGGATGCCGAGCTCGACGCAAACGCCGTGTTCGCCAAGCTCTCGGCGCTCAAGTCCAAGAAGGAAGATGCGGACGACGAGTAAGGTTTGCGACAGTTCATCAAAAAAGCCCGCTTCGAGCGGGCTTTTTCATTGATTATCGAAGTCTCAGCTGCGCGCCGCCCGGTCCGGCGTCATGCCATAGTCCTCCGAGCGTTCGACGGCGCGGTAGAAGTCGGCAAGCTGCTTGCCTCGCTCAGGCTTGAAGATGCGGCCGGCGATGACCACCGAGGCGATGCGGTCGATGCGGAAGGCGCGGAAATCGTCGCGCATCTCGCACCAGGCAACCAGCGTCCATACCTTGCCCCAGAACCACAGACCGAGCGGACGGATGTCACGCCCGGTGCCGCGGCCGGCCTCGTCGCGGTAGTCGATGGTCAGCACCTGTCGCTTCTCGACAGCGCGCTCGATCACGTCGATCGCCTCACGCGCGGCGTCGCTCACCACCCACATCGGCGTGTGGATCTCGGTGCGGGCGATGCGGTCCTTCTCGGCGTCGGGCAGGACGGCGCCGATCTTGACCAGCGCCTCGTCGGCCGCACGCGCCATGGCCGCGCCGCCAAAGGCCCGCACCATGCGGGCGCCGGCGACCAGCGCGACGATTTCGTCACGCGTGAACATCAGCGGCGGAAGGTCGAAACCCTCCCTCATCATGTAGCCGACGCCGGCCTCGCCGTCGATCGGCACTCCGGTCGACTGCAAATCGGCGATATCGCGGTAGATGGTCCGCTCGGAAACCTCGAGCCATGTGCCGAGCTTCTGGGCGGTGACCAGCCGGCCGCCACGCAGGTGCTGCACGATCTGAAAGAGCCTGTCGGCACGTCGCATCGTATGGTCCCTCGGCTGCTTGTCTATGAATGTCATGGTCCCAAAACCGGTTCCGGGTGACATCCATGTCCTGTTTTATGCTTGTCGTTCTCCCAAAAACCGCTGCGCACTTTTGGGCGACACGCATTATGGTTTAAGTCCTTCGCGCCTGCGCTGCACGGCGACGAATTCCGCGCCGAAGGACAATTTCTTCGTTGTCGGCGTGTTCACGTCGAGCACACGCCAGTACGGCGTGATATCGTTCAGCGTCATGCCGCGTTCGAGATCCTCATTGGCGGCTTCGGCGACGGTGCGCAGATGATAGCCGATGGTGACCGGACATGTCACTTGCGCCCCATGCTCGATGGCGAGGGCGGTGCGCAAGGCGCGTACATCCATCTCGACGCCGTTGGGGATCGTGCGAATGAAATCATCGACCTGACGGGCCGTCGGCACCAGCATCGGCTGGCCCTCGACGACGTCGCCCATTGTGCGTGGCGTCGGCTTCACGCCGTTGACGCCCGGCGTGTTCAGCCTGTCGTTCCAGCTTTTCACCATTCATGTCTCCTGACACGTTTATGGCATGGTGCTCCTGACAGCATTCTGTCAGGAGCCTTCAGCATTGTCCGTAGCAGGCGCCAAAGTTTTTGCGCCAGCCCGAGGGGTCGCCGCCCGGGGGTCGATGTCAATGATCCGGGCGTTGCGGGGTCCGCATCCAAGCATTGTCATGTAAAACGCCTCAGATCTCGCGAATGCGGCTGTGACCCTCATACATATCCGGCCAGCCAATGTCCTTGCGGATGTCCGCCGGCAAGGAGTTCAGGAAGCGCTGGGTACGAACTTCATTGCGCATCGTGCGGATCTTGCCGACATAGTGCTGTACGCTGTTCAAAATACCAAAGCTGTTCATGACCATCTCCTCTTCTCTGATGGAGACACTATCGCATACCCCTCCTGACAGCAGTCTGTCAGGAGCATGTCAGCTCGTTGAAGAAAGCTGCGAGGTGCTTGGCGGTCGGTTCGGAAACGAGCCTTTTGTCAGGAATGGCCAAGTCGACCGAGACCATGCAAGAACCGCTTTGACAGCCTGTCGCGATGCTGCTCAAAGGCGGGCATGTCGAAACTCCTCGCGCTCGTCATCATCGGCATGATGGCCATTCAGCTGATCAAGCCGCTCGGCTGGCCGGGCCTGAAGCGGCGCGGCGATTTCTGGAAGCTGGCCCTAATCGCCATGGCGGCCATCGCGCTGGCGGGTGCGCTGGGGCACTGGGCATAGCCTTGAGGGTCAGGTCGGGTCCACCGTTCCCATGGCAATCATCCGGATGGCGTTGAGGCTGGGCACGAAGAAGTAATCGCCACCGCGCGTCGTCATGAATTCCGGCAGGTTCGCCGCAATAAAAGGCGTGGCGTTGGCCGGGCCGGCCGGAATGACATGCTTGCTCGATTCGGCGCGGTTGCCGGTCAGCGTGCAGGTGTCGTTGCCGGTTTCGGAATCCAGGCCGTAGCTCATCCATTGCTGCTGGATGATATTCTGGCTCAGATCCATTGGAAGCAGGCTGCAATCAACAGTATTTGGAAATACTCGCGTCAGTTCTCTGAAGCCCACCAGTCCGAGCTTGTGCCCCCTCAGGTCAATCGGCGAGCACCCATCCGACCAGATGTTCGGCCCAGGCGCGGTAACCGGCTTCCGAGGCATGAAAGCCATCGGAGGCAAAGCCGGCCTCAGGGTTGGTGATCGGCAGCCGTGGCGCCGGCACGGCGCCGCGCTCGAAACAGAGGCGCTCGCCCATGCGGTTCATTGCGGTAGCGCGGATTTCGAGTATCTTGCCGAGCAGCGGCGGCATGGCCGGCGCACGGGTGAATTCCAGCACCGGCGACCAGACGACGCGGGCCTCCGGCCATTTGGCGCGCAGCGCGTAAAGCAGGCCGCCGAACTCTTTCTTGAAGCGCGGCACCGAGTGGAAATTCTTGGTGTCGTTGGTGCCGATGGCGAGCACGATGTGCGTCCACCGATCGGCCGACAGATTGGGCAGCACATGGTCGCGGATCTGGCCCGACGTTGCCGAGTTGAATCCGGCGGCGCGCCAGCGCACGGCAAGGCCGGTTCGTTTTGCGACCAGCATTGCAAGCTGCGCGGCAAGCCCGTTCTCGGAATTGCCGATGCCGACGGAAGCGGCCGAGGAATCGCCCAGCACCAGCAGCGAGATGGCCGGCGCCTTGCCCGATATTTCGTGCATGACCGGCCCTTGTGCCGGCAGCATGCGGGTGGTGCGGCGGCGTACGCCGAGGCCCTGCCAGACATAAACGGGGTAGGCGAGCCAGGTAAGAAGGGCCGGGAAGCGCATGGCGATACCGTTTAGAGATCAGCGGCAGCCTTAGCGCAAGTTTCGCCTGAGGTGAACGAGCTTCTAGTCGCAGCAGTTCGGCTTGTCCGCCTGCTTGTCCTGATATTCGTCATGCAACCGCACCCAGTCCATCAGGCTATGATAAGGGCCATTTTCGCCGCGGCCCTTCGGTGTCATGTCGAGATAGTCGTAAGTGCCGATCTGGGCCTCGCCGCCGCGGGCGCGCGACATAAAGGTAAGGAATATGTCGCCGTTCTCTTCCTTGTAGAAAACACTGGTGCCGGGAAGGTCCTTTGACGTGCGCGGACGCGTCTCGAAATTGTAGGTGGTGTCGCCGGCCGCGATCTGCTTGTCGGTGAAGGAGACCTGCATGTCGAAGTTGAAATCCTAGGCGTAGGACGACACCCAGTCGAATTTCCAGCCCATACGCTGCTTGTAAGGCAGCAGTTCCGCCAGCGGCGCGCGCGCAACCACCACCAGCGACACGTCGTGGTGCCTGAGATGCTGATCGGCGCCGTCTATATGGTCGGCAAGGAAGGAGCATCCTTCGCAGCGGTGGTTCGATCCTGGCGTCATCATGAAGTGGTAGACGATCAGTTGGCTGTTGGCGCCGAACAGTCCGGCCAGGTTCTTCGGACCCTGCTCGGTCTCGAAGACATAGTCCTTGCGGATTTTCATCCAGGGCAGTTCACGCCGCTCGGCGGCGATGCGCTCACGCAACCGTGTCAATTCCTTCTCGCGCGCCAGATGCGCCTTGTGCGCCTCAAACCAGTCTTCACGCGAAACCACCTTGCTGCGAGTCATGAAGTTCTCCCTGTCTGTTCACCCAAGGACGTTTGGGGTGGGCAGAAACCGACATCGCCGTCAGCTTTTGCCGAAAAGGAGATAAGGATGGACGAACTCCGTCCAAGCCGGGCTTTGCATAAACAAACCCGGGCGCATCGGCCCGGGTTGTATGACAACGGGAGGACTGCGCTCAGGCGGCCTGTTCGAGGCTCGCCGTCCATTGTCCCAGCGCCGCCAGATGGTTCATGTGGGCACGATGGGTGAAGGCGGCCTGGCCGGCGGCGACGTTCGATGCCTTGCCGCTCCAAGCCTTTTGCGGGGCGGCCTGCAAGGCGCGGCCATAGGAGAAGGTCAGCTTCCACGGATGCGGGCCGATGGCGTTGATGGCGTTGAGGTTGGCGGTAGCCTCCTCGTCCGACTGCCCGCCCGAAAGGAAGGCGATGCCCGGCACCGCTGCCGGTACGGTTTCGCGGAACAGTTTTATGGTCTTTTCCGCGACCTCTTCGGGGCTGCTCACCTTGCCCGACTTCCTGCCGGCCAGCACCATGTTCGGCTTCAGGATGGTGCCTCCCAGCAAAACGCGCGCCGCATGCAGCTCGTCATAGAGCTTGATCAGCGTTGCCTTCGAGATGTCGTAGCAGGTGTCGATGTCGTGCGCGCCGTCCATCAGCACTTCCGGCTCGACGATCGGCACGATGCCGGCCTCCTGGCACAGTGCGGCATAGCGGGCCAGCGCATGGGCGTTGGAGGCAATCGAATTGACCGAGGGCACGGCCTTGCCGGTGTCGATGTCGATCACCGCGCGCCATTTGGCGAAGCGGGCGCCGAGCTTGTAATAATCTGCGAGCCGCTCGCGCAAGCCGTCGAGGCCTTCGGTAACGGTATCGCCGGGAAAGCCGGCGAGTGGCTTGGCGCCGGCATCGACCTTGATGCCGGGAATGGCGCCCGCCGCCTTGATGATGTCGACCAGAGGCGTGCCGTCGGCAGCCTTCTGACGGATGGTCTCGTCGTAGAGAATGACGCCGGAGATGTACTTCGTCATTGCGTCCTTGGCGCGGAACATCATCTCGCGGTAGTCGCGGCGGCTATCGGCGGTCGATTCGACGCCGATAACGTCGAAGCGCTTCTTGATGGTGCCGGAGCTCTCATCGGCGGCCAGCAGGCCCTTGCCGCCGGCCACCATCGCGGCGGCAATGTCTTCGAGACGTTCGCTCATTTTTCTTCTCCTAAGGGGGTACGTTCCGCGCGTAACGGAAGTCTACCGCCAAAGGAATGGGATCGGAAAGCTCGAATCGATTGAAAGTTCCTGGCGTCCGTTTTTGCGCCCCCGATCCGGTCAGGCTTGTTTCTTCAGCACGTCGACGCCGGGCAGCGGCTTGCCTTCCATCCATTCGAGGAAAGCGCCGCCGGCGGTCGAGACATAGGTGAAGTCGTCGGCGACGCCGGCATGGTTGAGGGCGGCCACCGTGTCGCCGCCACCGGCGACCGAGACCAGCTTGCCGGCCCTGGTGCGGGCCGCCGCGTGCCTGGCCGCCGCCACCGTGGCGTGGTCGAAAGGCTCGATCTCGAACGCGCCGAGCGGGCCGTTCCAGACCAGCGTCGCGGCGCGGTCGATCCATTCACCGATCGTCTTCACGGTCTTTTCGCCGACATCGAGGATCATGCCGTCAGCCGGGACATCCGAAATGGCAACGGTCTCGCTGGCCGCACCCGCCTTGAATTCCTTGGCGACGACACCGTCGACAGGCAGGATGATGGCGCAGCCGGCCTCGGCGGCCTCGATCATGATCTGCTTGGCGGTCGCGGCAAGGTCATGCTCGCACAGCGACTTGCCGACAGCGGTGCCACGCGCGGCGAGAAAAGTGTTGGCCATGCCGCCGCCGATCACCAGCGCGTCGACCTTCTTCACCAGGTTCATCAACAGGTCGATCTTGGTCGACACCTTGGCGCCGCCGACAATGGCGACGACAGGGCGGACCGGATTGCCGAGCCCCTTCTCCAGCGCCTCGAGCTCGGCCTGCATGGTGCGGCCGGCATAGGACGGCAACAGCCGCGCCAGGCCTTCGGTCGAGGAGTGCGCCCGGTGGGCGGCGGAAAAGGCGTCGTTGACGAAGATATCGCCATTGGCGGCGAGCCGCTCTGTAAAGGCCGGGTCGTTCTTCTCCTCGGTCTTGTGGAAGCGGGTGTTTTCCAGCAGCAGCACATCGCCCTTGTTCATGGCGGCGACCGCACTGCCCGCCGTGTCGCCGACGCAGTCGCCGGCAAAGCCGACGGGGCGGCCAAGCACCTCCGCGGCAGCCTTGGCGATCGGCTCCAGCGAGAATTCGGGCGAGGGACCATCCTTCGGGCGGCCGAAATGCGCGAGCAGGATGACCTTGGCGCCCTTGCCGGACAGTTCGGCGATGGTCGGCGCAATGCGTTCGATGCGGGTGGCGTCGGTGACCTTGCCGTCGGCGACGGGCACGTTGAGGTCGACGCGCACCAGCACGCGCTTGCCGCTGATATTGCCGATATCGTCGAGTGTCTTGAAGGCGGCCATGCGGGTTCCTTTCCGTGGAAAATCGCCGGGACCATACCTCGCATCGATGACGATGCAAGGCTTGAGCCGGAGTGCGAGCTAAATTTTGAGATCAAGGAGAAGGCTGTCGTGATGATGCGGGACGTCAGCGTGAACCGATCGCTTGTCAGCCTTCGGTCGTTACCTTTTCCGCCGTCGGCTCAAGGGCCTTCTCATTGGCTATCGCCTCTGCAGTCTGCGTCTCGGTCGGCTTGCGCCAGTTGCGGATGAAGGCGGAGACACGATCGCCGATCTCGCCGGCGCTCAGGAACACCGGAACCCGCGCCACCGGCGCGGTCGGCTCGAAGGAGAGGCCGAGACCGGTGATCTTGCCCTTGTCGTCGACGTCGCGGACGATCAATTCGATCGGGCCGATCAGCACCCGGTCGGCATATTCGGCATGGCCGCCAAGCCTTGCCGTCACCAGCGCGCCGACGGTGAGCTTCTGCTCGGCTTCGCTCAATCCCGGTGTGTATGCGGCCTCGAGTTCTGCGGCCGAGCGGGCGGGGTCGACGGCAAAGGCGCCGAAGAAGTCGGCATCCTCGGGGTCGACTACGGCGCGGCTGGCAAACAGCTTGTCAAGCAGGCGCGGATAGCGGTCGGGCACGAAGATGTAGACCTGGTCGCCGGCCGCGAGCCGGCCCATGTCCTGGAAACGCATCGAGCGGCCGTCGCGCAGCACCAGCGAGGGCCGTGCCCAGCGCGGGATGCGCTCGCCGCGCGCCACCGGGCTGCCCGGCGCGACGCGGTAGGCGAGCAGTTCGTGGTGGGCGGAGCCCGGCAGTTCGAGTTCGACCTTGTCGAGCGGCCCGAGTCTCGCCGGCACGATCAGGCCGAGCCGGCGCGCCAGCGGACCGACCGACCAGCCCTGCACCACCAGCGATACCAGAACGATGATGAAGGCGACGTTGAAGATGGTGCGGCCGTTCTCCAGCCCTCCGAGCAGCGGAGTGATGGCAAGCAGGATGGACACGGCGCCGCGCAGGCCGACCCAGGAGACGAAGGCGATCTCGGGACGCGGCAGGCGGAACGGGATCAGGCAGAGCCAGACGGCGACAGGGCGCGCGACAAACATCAGGAACAGGCCGAGCAGCACCGCCGGCACCATGATCGCCGGAAACTGCGAGGGTGTCGCGAACAGGCCGAGGATCAGGAACATGATGATCTGTGCCAGCCACGACATGCCGTCCTGGAAGCGCTTCAGGATGGTGACGGCGCGGATGTCGGAGTTGCCGGCAATCAGCCCGGCGAGATAGACCGCCAGGAAGCCCGAGCCGCCAATGGCGCCGGCGGCGGCGAACACCATCAGCGACAGGGTCAGCACGAAGATCGGCAGCAAGCCATGGTCGAGGTTGAGCCGGTCGACGAGGCGCACGATGCCGAGCCCGCCAAGCACGCCGACGACGGCGCCGAGCCCCATATTGAGCAGGAAGCCGAGGATCAGGTCGGTGACCAGCACATGGGTCTCGGGATTGGCGTGGGCAGCGATGATCTCGACCAGCGTGATGGTCAGGAAGATGGCGATCGGGTCGTTGGTGCCGGATTCGACTTCCAGTGTCGCGCGCACGCGCTCGCGCAGATTGATCTCGCCGGCGCGCAGCAGGAAGAACACCGCAGCCGCGTCGGTCGAGGCGACGGCAGCTCCAAGCAGGAAGGATTCCAGCCAGCTGAGGTCGAGCAGGTAATAGGCGGCGGCGCCGAACAGGCCAGTGGTCAGGATTACGCCGAAGGTCGCCAGCGACAGCGCCGGTCCGGCCGCCTGGCGCAGCGCGTTGAGCGGCGTGCCGAAACCGGAATCGAACAGGATGACCGCCAGCGCCAGTGAGCCGGCAAAATATGCCACGCGCGCATTGTCGAATTCGATGCCGAGACCATCGACGCCGCTGGCGAGGCCGATGCAGAGGAAGAGCAGCAGCAAAGGGGCGCCGAAGCGAAAGGCGATCAGGCTCGAGAACGCTGCGGCGACGACTAGCGCTGTGCCGACCAGCGTGACGAGATAGATCGCATGCTCCATCCGTGATTTGCCCCTCGAATTCCTCTTTCTACCGATTCACGGGAGAGTGGGGCGAAGGCATGGCCGGTGCAAGGCGCAAGGGTGGCTTTTTGCCTTATGCCGCTGATTTTCCGGCGTTTGGCGGCTCGGCGCGCCTTGCCCGGCGCGCTGACGAAAAACGCCCGGGCAAAGCCGGGCGTTCGAAGCTGCAAGACGATGCCTTCAGGTCAGGCGATGGTCTTGCCGAAGGCGACCGAGGTGTCGGCCATGCGGTTGGAGAAGCCCCACTCATTGTCGTACCAGGACAGCACCGAAACGAAGTTGCCGTCCATGACCTTGGTCTGGTCGAGCGCCAGGATCGACGAGCGCGGATCGTGGTTGAAGTCGATCGACACATTCGGATGATGGGTGACGCCGAGAATGCCCTTGAGCTTGCCGTTGGAGGCGGCGATCACCGCTTCGTTGATCTCCTGCACGGTGGTGGCGCGCTTGGCGATGAACTTGAAGTCGACAACCGAGACGTTGGGGGTCGGCACGCGGATCGAGATGCCGTCGAGCTTGCCCTTGAGGTCGGGCAGCACCAGGCCGATCGCCTTGGCCGCACCGGTCGAGGTCGGGATCTGCGACAGGGCAGCCGCGCGGCCGCGGTAGAGATCCTTGTGCATGGTGTCCAGCGTCGGCTGGTCGCCGGTGTAGGAGTGGATCGTCGTCATCATGCCCTTTTCGATGCCGACGGTCTCGTGCAGCACTGCGGCCAGCGGCGCCAGGCAGTTGGTGGTGCAGGACGCATTCGAGATCACGATGTGGTCCTTGGTCAGCTTGTCGTGGTTGATGCCGTAGACGACGGTGAGGTCAGCACCTTCGGCAGGCGCGGAGACGACGACGCGCTTGGCGCCGGCGGTCAAATGCGCGGCAGCCTTGTCGCGGGCGGTGAAGATGCCGGTGCATTCGAGCGCGATGTCGATGCCGAGTTCCTTCCACGGCAGTTGCGCCGGGTCCTTGATCGCGGTGACCTTGAAGGCCTCCTTGCCGACGGTGATCTGGTCGCCCGAGACCGACACTTCGTGCGGGAAGCGGCCGTGCACGCTGTCATAGCGCAGCAGATGCGCGTTGGTCTCGACCGGGCCGAGGTCGTTGACGGCGACCACGTCGATGTCCTTGCGGCCGGATTCATGGATGGCGCGCAGGATGTTGCGGCCGATGCGGCCAAATCCGTTGATGGCAACTCTGACGGTCATTTTACTCTCCCTGGGAGCTGGAGGCGGCAGATGGGTCCGCAGCTTCATAGCGGCGGATGGCACAAGAATCCAGCCGCAGAAGGCCGAATTTAAATCGATTAGGTTGGTCCACCCCGCGAATCCGCCTCGGAGGTGCGCGGGACTGACCCTGATCTTACTGGCCGTGCAGGCGGGCTTCCGCCGCCTTGGCCGCGGCTTCGGCGGTGATGCCGAAATGCGGGTAGAGCTGCTCGATGGTGCCGGAAGCGCCAAAGCCGGTCATGCCGATGAAGATGCCGTCGGAGCCGATCAGGTGATCCCAGCCCTGACGGATGCCAGCCTCGATCGCCATCTTGATCGGCGCGTTGCCGATCGTCTCCTTGCGGTAAGCGTCGCTCTGCTGGTCGAACAGTTCGAAGCAAGGCACCGAGACGACGCGGGTCGGGTGCCCGTGCTTTTCAAGCAAATCACGGGCGCCGAGCGCGATCTCGACCTCGGAGCCGGTGGCGAAGATCGTCACCGCCGCTTCGCCGCTCGCCGCGGCCAGTTCATAGGCGCCCTGGCTCGAGAGGTTCCTGGCCGAGTGCTCGGTGCGCACCGTCGGCAGGTTCTGACGGGTGAGCGCCAGGGTGGACGGGGTCTTTTCCGATTCAATGGCGATCTGCCAGCATTCGGCGGTTTCCACCGCGTCGGCCGGGCGGAAGACATTGTGGTTGGGGATGGCGCGGAGCGCCGCCAGGTGCTCGACCGGCTGGTGGGTCGGGCCGTCTTCGCCCAAACCGATCGAATCATGGGTCATGACGAAGATCGAGCGGATGCCCATCAGCGACGCCAGCCGCATCGACGGACGGGCATAGTCGGAGAAGCACATGAAGGTGCCACCATAGGCGATGAGGCCGCCATGCAGCGTCAGGCCGTTGAGGGCGGCCGCCATGCCATGCTCGCGGATGCCGTAGTGGACATAGCGCTGGCCGTAATCGTCCGGCGTGATGTTCTTGGTCTGGCTGGTCTTGGTGTTGTTGGAGCCGGTGAGGTCGGCAGAGCCGCCGATGGTTTCCGGCACCGCGCCATTGATGACTTCCAGCGCCATTTCCGACGATTTGCGGGTGGCGACCTTCGGCTTGTCGGCCGACAGCTTCTTCTTGTAGTCGGCAATGACGGCATCGAAATTCGACGGCAGCTTGCCGGCGAGGCGGCGCTCGAACTCGGTCTTCAACTCAGGCTTGGCCTTGGCCAGGCGGCCTTCCCAGTCGGTGCGCGGCTTGACGCCGGCCTTGCCGGCGGTGCGCCAGGCGTCGAGAATGTCGGCCGGAATTTCGAAGGGCGGCGAGTCCCAGTTGAAGAATTTCCGCGCGCCTGCGATCTCGTCGGCACCGAGCGGCGAACCGTGGGCCTTGTTGGTGCCGGCCTTGGTCGGGGCGCCGAAGCCGATGGTCGTCTTGCAGGCGATCATCGTCGGCTTGTCGGAATGGCGGGCGGCTTCGATGGCGTAGGCGATCGCCTCGGGGTCGGTGCCGTCAATGTGGCTGGCGTTCCAGCCCGAGGCCTGGAAGCGGGCGACCTGGTCGGTGTTGTCTGCAAGCGAAACCGGACCGTCGATCGAGATGTTGTTGTTGTCCCAGAAGACGATCAGCTTGTTGAGCTTGAGGTGGCCGGCCAGCGCGATGGCTTCCTGGGAAACACCTTCCATCAGGCAGCCGTCGCCGGCCAGCACATAGGTGTAGTGGTCGACGAGGTCGTTGCCGAAGGCGGCGTTCATGATGCGCTCGCCGAGCGCGAAGCCGACCGAATTGGCGAGACCCTGGCCGAGCGGGCCGGTCGTCGTCTCGATGCCGGTGGCATGGCCGTATTCGGGATGGCCGGCAGTCTTGGAACCCAGCTGGCGGAAATGCTTGATCTGGTCGAGGGTCATGTCCTCGTAACCGGTCAGATGCAGCAGCGAGTAGAGCAGCATAGAACCATGGCCGGCCGACAGGATGAAGCGGTCTCGGTCCGGCCAATGGGGGTTCTTCGGATCATATTTCAGAAAGCGGGTGAACAGCACTGTGGCGATGTCGGCGCAGCCCATGGGCAGGCCGGGATGGCCGGACTGGGACTTCTCGACGGCGTCCATGGAGAGAAAACGGATCGCATTGGCCATCCGGTCATGTTGTTCACGCGACGTCATGGTACCTCCGGGGTGGGAATTTGTGGGCTTGGCAGAGCCCAGGAAAGAGTGCGCGACACATAGCAGCCACGGGCTTTTAGTCAACAAATCGGCAGCACATTTGCCGGTCTTGTGATGGCTTTGAGACCTTATGGGGCGACCTACATTAGCGTTAGCGGGGGACAGTCGCGAGAGCTTTGTTGACGTTGCCTTCACCCGGTGCCTAATGTTTCCTTGTTAACGCGTTCTGAACGCGAAGCGATTCGGTGATGGGCAGGGCACAGGACGAAGGCCATGACCGGCGAAACCACACTCAAGGAAGTCATCCACAGGCTGGGCAAGGCCATCGAGGGGCTGGAAAACGCCGTCGCGGCCAAGCTCGAGCACGAGCGCGACTATTCCGAAGCCGAGGCTGAGGTGCAGCGCATGAACGCCGACCGTTCACGGCTGGCGCAGGAACTCGACAATTCCGAAGCCCGCGCCGAACGGCTGGAAGATGCCAACAAGGAAGTGTCGCGCCGCTTGGTGACCGCCATGGAAACCATCCGCGCGGTGCTGGACAGGTAGGAGCTGCAGGCCATGGCACAGGTCACGGTTTCCATCGACGGCAAGCAGTATCGCATGGCTTGCGACGAGGGTCAGGAGGAGCACCTGATCGACCTCGCCGAGCGGTTCGACCGTTATGTCTCGCATCTGAAGGATTCGTTCGGCGAGATCGGCGACCAGCGGCTGACGGTGATGGCCGGTATCATGGTGATGGACGAGCTTTCGGAGCTGCAGAAGCGGGTCAAGGGCATGGAGACCGAAGTGCAGACGCTGCGCAAGACGCGCGACGAAGCGCTGACCAAGGCCGACAAGAACGACACCGTGCTGACCAGCGCGCTCGGCGCGCTCGCCCAGCGCATGGAAGACCTGGCCACGTCGCTGGCGGTCAACAAGGCCTGAGCCTTCCCCGCACAAACGAAAGATTGTCGGCCCAACGTCGGTCCGTAGAACGAAAGTGCTCGTTCCGTCGCCAATAATAGTTTCCTATTGTCCTGCAGCCGCGATTTTTGCGCTAAGATGCGGGAATGCCGGAGCGTTGACGCCGTCCACGGCCGCTCCTGACGAAATCTGTTGCTGGGGAAATAATGCCATGAGCCTTCGTATCAACGACATCGCGCCTGACTTCACCGCCGATACCACGCAAGGGCCGATCAAGTTTCATGACTGGATCGGCGACGGCTGGGCGATCCTGTTCAGCCATCCGAAGAATTTCACCCCGGTCTGCACCACCGAGCTGGGCACGATGGCGGGGCTCGAAGGCGAGTTCAAGAAGCGCAACGTCAAGGTCATCGGCATTTCCGTCGATCCCGTTGCGAGCCACGACAAGTGGCAGGCCGACATCAAGACGGCGACCGGCCAGACGGTGAATTACCCGCTGATCGGCGACAAGGACCTCAAGGTGGCCAAGCTTTATGACATGCTGCCGGCGGGCGCCGGCGAGACGTCGGAAGGCCGCACGCCGGCCGACAACGCCACGGTGCGCTCGGTCTATGTCATCGGGCCGGACAAGAAGATCAAGCTGGTGCTGACCTACCCGATGACGACGGGCCGCAACTTCGACGAGATCCTGCGCGCGGTCGATTCCATGCAGCTGACCGCCAAGCACCAGGTGGCGACGCCGGCCAACTGGAAGCAGGGCGAGGATGTGATCATCACCGCCGCGGTTTCGAACGAAGATGCGGTCAAGCGTTTTGGCGCTTTCGAGACGATCCTGCCCTATCTCAGGAAGACCAAGCAGCCGTCAGCCTAGGTTTTCTCCGTCGGAGCTATTTCGGGCTTCAGTCCTATTTCTGGCAAGGCGTGCTTGACCGGCGCGCTTTGCCAGATGACCATGCTGTTGTTCAACCCGACGGAGAAAACGGTTCCTGTCGGGCAAGGGGCAGGGGGGCCGGACATTGGACATCGCTTCGGCCAAACCTGAGGTCGCCGGCTTCTACGACAAGCCGACCGGCGCCATCCAGTATGTCGTCACCGACCCGGTGACGAGACGCTGCGCCGTCATCGACCCGATCCTCGACTTCGACGAAAAATCCGGCGCGACGGCGACGAAGAATGCCGACGCCTTGCTGGATTTTATCCGCGAAAACGGGCTGGAGCTCGAGTGGATTCTGGACACCCATCCGCATGCCGATCATTTCTCGGCGGCGCACTATCTCCGGGAAAAGACCGGCGCGCCGACGGCGATCGGCGACAGGATCGTCGAAGTCCAGGCGCTGTGGAAGGCGATCTACAACTGGCCGGATTTCCCCGCAGACGGCTCGCAGTGGGACCGGCTGTTTGGGGAAGGCGAAACGTTCATGATCGGCAACCTGCCGGTCAAGGTGCTGTTCTCGCCCGGCCACACGCTCGCCTCGATCACCTATGTCATTGGCGACGCAGCCTTCGTCCACGACACGCTGTTCATGCCCGACAGCGGCTCGGCAAGGACGGACTTTCCCGGCGGCAGTGCCGCGCGGCTGTGGCATTCGATTGAGGGCATTCTGGCGCTGCCGGACGATACGCGCGTGTTCGTCGGCCACGACTATCAGGCCGGCGGGCGCGAGCCGTGCTGGGAGAGCACGGTCGCCGAGCAGAGGGCAAAGAATATCCACCTCGTTGCGGCGCGCAGCGAAGCCGAGTTCGTCGCCTTGCGCGAAGCGCGCGACAAGACACTGCCGATGCCGCGGCTGATCCTGCATGCGCTGCAGGTCAACATGAATGGTGGACGGCTGCCGGAACCGGAGGCCAATGGGAGGCGGTATCTGAAGTTTCCGCTTGATGGGCTTTGAGAGGGCAGTTGGCGAAGCTGCCGATCTCCCCCGCAAGGGGGGAGATTGGATGTCAAGAATGCTTTCGCCAATCGCCAGCGTAAGCGTAAGACATAAAAAAGGCGGCGCCGGTTTCCCGACGCCGCCTTCTGTTCCTTAGCCGAACCCGGCTTTACGCCGCCGGCTGCGCCTCGATCGTGCGCAGCGCCTGCATCTGGCGCTTGGCGGCGGCCTTGACCGCGTCCTGCACCTTCTCGAAGGCGCGCACCTCGATCTGGCGCACGCGCTCGCGGCTGATGTCGAACTCGGAAGACAGCTCTTCCAGCGTCAGTGGCTCCTCGGCGAGGCGGCGGGCCTCGAAGATGCGCCGCTCACGATCGTTGAGCACGGCCAGAGCGCCCGACAGCATGCCGCGGCGGTTTTCCAGCTCGTCCTGCTCGATCAGCATGTCTTCCTGGCTTTCGTGGTCATCGACCAGCCAGTCCTGCCATTCGCCGGATTCACCCTCGCTGGCGCGGATCGGCGCGTTCAGCGACGCGTCGCCCGACAGGCGGCGGTTCATCGACACGACTTCGGCTTCCGACACGTTCAGCCTGGTGGCGATCTCGGTGATCTGGTCGGGCTTGAGGTCGCCATCGTCCAGCGCCTGGATCTTGCCCTTCACCTTGCGCAGGTTGAAGAACAGGCGCTTCTGATTGGCGGTCGTGCCCATCTTGACCAGGCTCCACGAGCGCAGGATGTACTCCTGGATCGAGGCCTTGATCCACCACATGGCGTAGGTCGCGAGGCGGAAGCCACGCTCGGGTTCGAATTTCTTGACGGCCTGCATCAGGCCGACATTGCCTTCCGAGATCACTTCGCCGATCGGCAGGCCGTAGCCGCGATAGCCCATGGCGATCTTGGCAACAAGCCGAAGATGGCTGGTGACGAGCTTGTGCGCAGCGGAAGTGTCTTCATGCTCGGCGTAGCGCTTGGCGAGCATGTACTCTTCCTGCGGCTGAAGCATCGGAAAGCGGCGGATTTCTTCCAGGTAGCGGCTGAGGCCGCCTTCGCCGGAAACAATACTGGGTAGTGACTGGGCCATGATTGCGCCCCCTCTCTATTGGAGTGATGCCCCCGAAACGCGGCGGGCATGTGACGCGAGCACCAAAAGGCTCGCCCGCGACAACTGATTCATATAGGAACAAAACCAGAAAAGACAGGCATTTGTTCAACACGAAACAGTGTGTCACGCTGAAGTGAACAATGCCGCTCAGGTTTTAGCTGGCTCGTTTAGACGCAATTCCGGACGGAAAACCGTTTCACACTTTTCCTGGAATTGCTCGGGTTCAGAGCTTGCGGAAGCCGCCGACGAGTTCCTCCATGTCCCCCGGTATCGGCGCCTCGAACCTCATCGATAAATGGGTAGCCGGGTGCCGAAATGCAAGGAGCCAGGCATGCAAAGCTTGCCTGGAAAATGCCTTGACCTGGGTTTTCAGCGGCTCGGGCAGCCGGTTGGCCTTGGTGCGGAAGGCCTGGCCGTAATCCGGGTCGCCGATGACGGGGTGGCCGATATGAGCCATGTGGACGCGGATCTGGTGGGTGCGGCCGGTTTCCAGCCGGCATTCGACCAGGCTGGCGGCGGCGAACGGCTGCTGGTTTTCGCCGAAACGCTCCTTGACGGTGAAATGCGTGACGGCGTGGCGGGCGTCGTCACGGCCTTCCGGCACGACGGCGCGGCGCACGCGGTCGGCGGCACGGCCAAGCGGCGCGTCGACCGTTCCGGTCGGCCGCGACGGGATTCCCCAGACCAGCGCCAGATAAGCACGTTCGAGGTCGCCGGTGCGGCCGTGGTCGGCAAAGGCCTCCGACAGCGCCTTGTGGGCGCGGTCGGTCTTGGCCACCACCATGACGCCGCTGGTTTCCTTGTCCAGCCGATGGACGATGCCCGGCCGCCTGACGCCGCCAATGCCTGAGAGACTGTCGCCGCAGTGGTGGATCAGGGCATTGACCAGCGTGCCGGTCCAGTTGCCGGCGCCGGGATGGACGACGAGGCCGGCCGGCTTGTTGATGACGATCAACTCGTCGTCCTCATAAAGCACGTCGAGCGCGATGGCCTCGCCTTGCGGTTCGGCCGGTTCCGGCTCGGGCCTGACGACCGATACGCGCTCGCCGGCACTCATCTTGCGCTTGGTCTCGTCGACCGGCTTGCCGTCGATCGAAACGGCACCTTGCCGGATCAGCATCTGCACCCGGCTGCGCGACATGTCAGGCCCGAGGGCGCTCGCCAGCCATTGGTCGAGGCGCTGGCCGGCCGCTTCCGCGCCGGCTTCGAGCACGGTCGGCGCCGCCTCTATGAATTGTACAGCCTCTATCAATTCAGGGGTCTCTTCGTTATGAGCGCTCATCGAAAAAGTTCCGGAAAGTTCTGCCATGGCCCGGCCCGTTGCCGATGAAGAAGAAAAGCCGCTCGATCCCGAGATCGAAAAGGTGCGCGGCAGGCTCATCCGCTTCATGGCCATCAATCTCGGCCTGCTTTTGCTGGCCCTTATGGTGGTGATCGCGGCCATTGTCTACAAATCGCGCAGGGCGCCGCCCGCGAACCCGCCGCTCGCCAACGACATTCCAGTTCCGCCCGGCGAGCCGCTCGCGGCCGACATAGTGCTCCCGGTCGGAGCCAAGGTGATTAGCCAGGCTCTGTCGGGCAATCGCATTTCGATCGACGCCGAGCTCAGCGACGGCAGCCGCACCATCTTTGTCTACGACATCGCCGAGCGCCGTATCATCGGCCGCTTCGCCATCCGCAACAAATAGCCGGGCCGAAACAATGACCGGGTTTGCCGAACATCGCCGCATCGCAACCATCACGCTCGTCGTCGCCGACTATGACGAGGCGATCGCCTGGTATGTCGGCAAGCTTGGCTTTGTCCTCTGCGACGACATCGAGCTCGGCGACGGCAAGCGCTGGGTGACGGTAACGCCGGCGGTCGGGCAAGGGCCCCGGCTGCTTCTGGCGGAGGCGTTGGACGATGTGCAGAAGAGCCGCGTCGGCGACCAGACCGGAGGCCGCGTGGTTTTGTTTCTCGAAACCGATGATTTTGCCACGGACCATGCGACGATGCTGGAGAACGGCGTCGAGTTCCACGAAACGCCACGCCATGAGCCTTACGGCACCGTGGCGGTTTTCGCCGACCTCTATGGCAATCTGTGGGACCTGATCGAGCCGAAACGCTAGGTCCACGAACCGACATTGCACAGAAGCGGTCCGGCCGTTCGAAGCCAGTTGCTTTTTCCAAACCGTCAGCCTATATCGCCGGTTCTTGAACGCGCCCATCGTCTAGCGGTCAGGACACCGCCCTCTCACGGCGGGAACAGGGGTTCGATTCCCCTTGGGCGTACCAAGCAACGACTTTCCTTCCGCATCATCGAAAATTTCGGGCAGCAGCCGCGCGGATCGCGTGTGACCGCGAGGGTCGGCGGCATCAGCGAAATTCGGCAAGTCCGCGCACCCGAATACACCCAATTTAAGTCAGGCCGCGACGCTTGAAAGCGTAGCGATCTCTGTTACTTGCGGTGCGGGGATAGCATCTGCGGCAACGCGGATTTGGTTGGGCATAGCAGGCATGAATTCGGCAAAAATGATATGCCCGTGCTGTCACGGCAGCGGGCAGGTTTTCGATTGCTTGAAATGGCGTGAGTCGAAAGGGCATTGCTGCCCGCAAGGCACGCATCGGGCCGGCTGTCCCGGGCAGACCATGGCATGTGCCGAATGCGCGGGCCTGGGTACCCTGGCGGAGGCCGAACTCAGAGCCGTTGCGTAGCCTCAGGTCATGCAACCTTAAGCCTCTTTCACCATCCAGCGCCGGCAGTCTCCGCGAGCTTCTGGCGCGGCGCTGCCAATTGCACTAGCATCACTGTACGAAGCCTAGCCAAAGGGCTCTTTGCGGCGCGCAAGACGCTGGGGAACATAGGCGAGGGTCGGCGAGGAGGAGACCGATGCAGAAACTGCAGTCGCAGGGCGTCCATCACATCACGCTCGTCGGCGCCGGCCGCCAGACCTCGATCGATTTCTGGGAGGGCGTGCTCGGCATGCCGTTCATTTTCGAGCAACCCAATCTCGACAAGCCAAGCGAAAGCCATCTTTATTTCGATCCCGGCGACGGCAGGCTGATCACCGTCTTCACCGACGAGAGCCGCACGCCTGTCAAGCGGCGCACGCCCACCGAACCGGGCTGCGTCCATCATATTGCGTTCTCGGTGTCGCGCGTGACCTTCCTGCAGGCGGTCGCCCGGCTCGACGAGCGCGCCATCAAGCACAGCGGCGTCAAGGACCGCGGCTTCATGGATTCGATCTATTTCGAGGATCCGCTCGGCCTTTTGATCGAGCTGGCGTCCTACCGCTTCGAGCCGCCGGCCGGCTTCACCCACGCCGACGTCTTGATGCAGGCGCACAAGCTGCGCGTTGCGCGCGGCGACTACAACATCGCCGAAGTGCACCTTGCCGACGCGATCCAGACGCTGGTCGAACGGTCGCGCGCGACCTTGTCGGACGACCGGACGCCGAAGAATCCATACTGACGGCCAGCAAAGGGGGAGGACCATAATGGCAAAGACAGTGATCAAGAGCGCTGGGAAATCAGCGGCCAAGCCTGCGGCGAAAGCGGCTGCGAAGCCGGCGGCAAAAGCGGCCGTAAAGGCCGCGCCGAAGGCAGCCGCAAAGCCGGCCGCGAAAGCCGCGACAAAGCCGGCTGCCAAGAAATCCGCGCCGAAGGTCAAGGCGGCGAAAAAACCGGCGCTGAAGCTCTCGATGCTGAAGCCGAGCGTCAACAACATGACCGTCCGGGTGTTTGCCCGTGCGGCTGGGTTCGACGCCGCCGAGACCGACGCTTGGGGCCACACGCGCTCGCCCGAATATATGGCGCGCAATCCGGCGCATCTGACGCCGATGATCGAGGACAAGGGGCTGCCGCGCGGCGTGCTCTGGGAGAGCTGTGCCATCATGCAGTATCTCGCCAACAAGCACGGACTGGAGAAATTCTATCCCAAGGCGCCGGCCAAGCGGGCGATGGTCGACAGCGCCATGTTCTACCTGATCGGCACGCTCTACCCGTATGTGGCGCGCGCCACCTATCCGGCGCTGGGTTTCCCGCACTATGCCGGCGAGGTCGGCCATAGCGACGCTCATCCGGAGAAGAAGTCCGAGGCGCAGAAGGCCGCCATGGCGGCGATTGCCGAGCCGCTGGAGGTGTTTCACTCCTTCTTCAGGGACGGCAAGCCGTTCATCGGCGGCAAGCACCCGTCGATCGCCGACATACGCCTGGCATCGACGCTGGAGTTCCTGGCCGTCATCGACTATGCGCTGCCAAAATGGGCCAAGGAGTATGTCACGGCGATGGAGAAGAAACTCGGCCAGGCCTATGCCGAGCCGGCCGGCGACGTGCGCGGCTACATCGCCTATGTGAAGTCGCAGGCCAGCGCGCAACGCTAAGGATTCATTAACCAGAACGCTGTCTATTGAAGGCACCGCGCGACCACGGATGTACTGGCGCAAGGGTGAAGGGAAAGGTCGGCGCAATGCCGGCCTTTTGCTTTTCGCCGATGCGCCATCAGGCCCGTCTCATGCCGTAAAGTCCGACATCAGGCATATTGCCACAGTCTGCTTCGACCCTACCATCATGGTCGGCGGACGACACACGAGGAGCTTTGCGATGAAGGGCGTAGCGAGAGTGTTTGCGATTGCCGGTGTTGTGTTGGTCGGAGGCTACCCGTGCAATGCCGCGCCGCTCGACACGATGGCGGAGGTCGGCGATGCCATCTAGGCGTGCTGGACGCCGCCGGCGGGTGCTGGAAATGCCAGCGTCACCTTGAGCTTCAGCTTCAAGCGCGACGGCACGCTGATCGGTCCGCCGCGGCCGACGGCGATCAAGGTCGATGGCGATGCGGATACCAGGAAGTCGTTCGTCGACGCCGCAACCACTGCTCTGCAAAAGTGCCTGCCGTTGAGCTTCTCGCCGACGCTGGCGCAAGGCGTCGCAGGCAATGTCTTCACCGTGCAATTCGCTTCGCCCAAGCAGTAGGCGAGCGGGCGAGCGTTTCACCGTTTCACAGAAACGGCGACCCCCTCTCTCGTTGTCTTGACGCAATTCCCAGGGGAAAGCGCTACGCGCTTTTCGCGGAAAAACGACTCACACTTTTCCTGAAGTTGCTCTGATCAGTTGTGCGGGCGTCTGATATCGACATGCCGCTGCAGTTCCGGCGTCTCGAAGACGTAGTCGGCCCAGGCGGATTCCGGAATCTGTCCGGCCAGATAGCATTCCAGCAACAGGCTCTGTTCGGGATCGAGCGCTCTCGGCGCCCGCTCATGGTCCAGCCCCAGCGAGTGGAACAGGTTCCTGGTCAGGCCAGAGACAGTGAAGTGAATAGACATCTTCGTCTCCTTTGCCCGACACAACGCGAGACACCGGAGAAAGGTTTCATCCGCAAGGGCCGACAACGCGGGATCGATGATTGCGGCGGCCTGGGCTCGCCCAAGCCTGGCTACGTCTCAATCTTGAAACAAAAAGTGTAATAGCGAATTTACAGGAACCGGCATAATACACTCGGGTGCAACGCCAGATCGCCGGCGCCGCGATTTCGCGCCGGGATACGTCCGGACTGCAGGCCAGGCTCGTCGCGCTCGGCTGCAGGCCCGCCGCCGGGCAACAAAGACAGCGTCCGGCTGGTGCCATGATCGGCAGCAATTCGATGCTGTTTTGCGTTCGTCTCTCCGACGGCTATTTCTTCCCGGCGCCGGAATCGCAGTTCGTGCAAGGCGGCGATGTCAAGGAGATGGTCGATCAGTGCCGCTACATCTGCGACGATGCCGGCGTCGACCTGTACATGCTCAGTGACCCAAGCCTTGAAACCGAAGAGATGGTCGCGCTCGATACGCGCACATCCTACAAGGACCTGCCGACGGCCTTCAAATATCGCGATGATGCGAACTTCAGGGCCTGCGACCTCAAGCGCTATCACCGGCGCGTTGCCGAGCTGAGAGCGCGCACGGTGACGCCAGCCAATATGGCCAACGCGATCATTCCTTTGCCGTCAGCGAAGCCGGATCTTGGCACCGTGGCGCAACTTCCCCAGCCTGGCGCAGACGCTGCAGAGGCCAGGGGCGCCGCCCAGCGACAACCGGTCGAGCCATTGGCCGGCTCGCGGCCGGTCAGGGTGGTCGGGCCGGCTTTCTTCCCGGCGGAGTAACCTGCGCCTAGAGCGTTTCACCGTTTCACCGAAACGGCGAACCGCTCTATGTCTTTGTTTTACGCAATTCCGGACGGAAAACCGTTTCACACTTTTCCTGGAATTGCACTAGTACCAGCTATTCGCAAACCATCCTGTAGCGTTTGCCGGGTTCGCTGACATTCTTGCAGGTGAGCGGATTGGCCGGTTCGGAAGCCATGCTGGGCGGGCTGGACCTGACGTGCCGCCTTGGCGCAGCTATTTGTGTTGTGTGCCTGCGTGCCGCGGGCCGGTAGGGCTCCTGCGGCGGCGGCGTCGGAAACACACCGGCTGCCGCCTGCATCCGGCTGGCCTCAGTCTGCGACGGATCGCGATCCCAGACCCGCCTGATATCGAGCGGCTTCGGGATCACCACCGTGCCGTCATAGCTGCGTGCGCAGCCGCTGCCCGCAAGCAGCGCCAGGCACAGGAAACAAGGCACGATCCAACCCGTCATCAGCAACACCCCCGCCGACTTATAGCCCGGCCGGGGTTCCGCCGACAACCGGCGGAATACCGCAGGGCAATGTGGCTCTGGCCGCAGTCTGGATTGGTTATGGTTAGCGGATCATTAATGCTTCTCGGGCAAATTCCGCCGGCGAACCGCTGAGGGGGTTCGGCCTTGGCTTTCGGGGTGGGAACGGGATGGCTGACGGGACTGTTGGAACACGCGGCGGACGCGGTTCCCGAAAAGGGGTGGTGAACGGCGAGGATACGTCCGTCGGGGGTTCGCCCGAAGCGCTGCGCGAACTGGTCGAGGCCGGCGCCGACTGGGTCTGGGAGACCGACGCCGAGCTGCGCTTTTCCTGGCTTTCGGAGAACTACCAGGCCGCCACCGGCATCGATCCCGCCAGCATTCTTGGCCGTTTCCGCTTCGATTTCCTCAAGCAGATGGTGCACGGCAATCGACACGCCGCCGCGCATCTGGAGGATCTGCAGGCGCATCGGCCGTTTCGCGACTTTGTTTATGAGTTGAAGGGCGGCCGTCCCGGCTGCCGCTGGGTTTCGATCACCGGTTCCCCGCGGTTCGACGGCGAAGGCGAATTCATCGGCTATCGCGGCATCGGCCGCAACGTCACGGCACTGGCCGGTGCGCTGGACGAACTGCGGCAGGACGAGAGCGATCCGCCGGCCGGGGAGGCCACGCAGCACCTCGCCGATCTCGAGCGGACGATGGATGCCATGCATATGGGCGTCGTGCTGCTTGACGAAAAGCTCGGCACACTCATCGTCAACAAGGCCTATCGCGAGCTCTCCAGGATTCCCGATGGCGCCGTCACTGTCGGCGCGCCGTTCAGTCTGTTGATGGAACTCAACCGCCGCAACGGCATCTACGGCGATCTCGATGAACAGCAGTGGCAGCACTACCTAGCCACCCGCATCGAGGAGATCAGCGCCGGCTCGGTTGCGCCACGCGAATTTCTCCATGCCAATGGCAGGACGATGATGTTCTCCGTGACGGCATTGTCCGGCGGCAAGCGGCTGTTGACCTACTACGACGTCTCCGAACTCAAGCGTCGCGACGCAGAGATCGAGAGTGCCAACGCCAAAATCACGGAGACCTTCGCCAATCTTCGCACGATGGTCGACCAGATGCCGATCGGCGTGCTCGTCCTCGATGCGGACATGCGCGCGGAGGTGATCAACCGCGCCTTCTATGATTTCTGGGAAATCGATCCCCGACGCGCCGGCATCGGCTGCGGCTTCCGCGAACTGATGCAGGCCAGCCGCGATATGGACCCGTACGGTGCTGACGATGCGGAATGGCAGGACCACATCGCCGAGCGCGAAGCAGAAATCTCGGCCGGCCTGGTGGGCTCCAGGCAATTGCCACGCAATGACGGCCGTACGCTGATTGCATCGCTGGCGCCGCTCGCCGGCGGCAAAAGGCTGATCTCCTATGTCGACGTCACCAACATGAAGGATCGCGAGGCTGAACTCGCCCAAGCACTGGAGAAATCGCGGCTGGCCGAGGCGGTGATCAACGGCGTCAAGGACCCGATCTTCGTCAAGGACGACAATCTGCGTTTCGTCTTCGTCAATGAGGCGTTTTCGGCACTGTTCGGACAGAGCCCGCAAGCGATGCTGGGCAGGCCCGGCGGCGACTTCCTCAAGCAAAAGGACGCCGCGCAGTTCGAAGACAGCGAACGCGCCGTGCTGGCGACCGGCACGCCCTACGAGGTCGAGGAGACTTTCGACGCCGAGGGCGCCAGCCGCTCGCGCATCGTGCGCAAGAACCGCGTCGGCATGCCCAGTGGCCGCAACTATGTCGCCGGTTTCCTGTTCGACATTTCCGACATGAAGCGCCGCGAGACCGAGGCCGAGGACGCCCGCAAGAACCTCGCCACGGTGCTGGAGTCGCTGCCGGCGGCCGTCATCATCTATGACCGCGACGACAAGTTCGTCTTTGCAAACCGCAAGCTGCAGGACACGCTGCCGGCGCTGAAACCGGCATGGCAGCCCGGCCGCACCTTCCGCGAGGCGTTGGAACTTGGACATTCCGTGGGATATTTCCGCTTCAGTGGCGATCCGGAGACCGACAAGCTCTATGACGGCGATCGAGACATCTGGCTGGATGCCATTCTCGCCCGCTACCGCCTGCCGAACTCCTCCTACGAACGGAGCAATCCCGACGGCCGCTGGTATCAGGTCTACGATATGCGCACCGAGGACGGCACCTTCATCGGCGTGCGCGTCGACATCTCGGAGATCAAGAGCCGCGAAAAGGCGCTGCAGGAAAGCATGCGCCAGATCGACCTGTTCCGCCACGTCATGGACGAACTGCCGGTCGCCGCCTTCATCAAGGCGCAGGATCTGAGCATGGAATTCGTCAACAAGGCCTGGTGCGCGCTGACCGGCATCCCCAAGGAGGAGGTCATCGGCCGAACCGATCTCCAGCTTTTCGGCATAGACGACGCCGAAACCTACACCCATGACGACACCCAGGTCGTCGTCACCGGCCGCGGCCGCGAGATCGAGGAGCCCGTTACCCATCGCGACGGCACGGTGCGGCAATTGATGACGCGCAAGAGCCGGCTGGTGGCGCTCGATGGGTCGGTGCACCTGGTCGGGTCCAGCACCGACATCACCGACGTCAAGGCGCGCGAGCAGGCGTTGGAAGAGAGCATGCGCGAGAACGAGGTGTTCCGCAATCTCATCGACAACGTGCCGGTGTCGATCTACGCCAAGCGCTCCGACCTCAGGCAGTTCTACGTCAACAAGGGCTGGTGCGACCTCACCGGCCTCCGCAGGGAAGACGCGATCGGCAAGACGGACATCGAGATTTTCGGCGAGGACGGCGAAGCCTTCGTCAACAGCGATCTCGCCGTGCTGCGCACAGGCGATACACAGGAGATCGAGGAAACGGTGACGCTTGCCGACGGCAGCGTGCGCCACCAGTTCGCCCGCAAGGGCGCGATGATCGCGTCCGATGGTTCGCTCTATCTGATTGGGTCGACCACCGACATCACCGAACTGAAGCTGCGCGAGGCCGAACTGCGCGAGGCGCGCCAGCGCGCCGTACTGGCCGACCGCGCCAAGTCGGAATTCCTGGCCAATATGAGCCACGAGATCCGCACGCCGATGAACGGCGTACTCGGCATGGCCGAGTTGCTGGCCAAATCCGACCTCGATCCCAAGCAGAAGACGTTCACCGACATCATCGTCAAATCGGGTAACGCGCTCTTGACCATCATCAACGACATACTGGACTTCTCCAAGATCGATGCCGGACAGCTGGTGCTCGACCCTGCGCCCTTCAACCTGCCCGAAGCGATCGAGGATGTGGCGACGCTGATATCGACGCGCGCCAAGGAGAAGGACCTCGAGCTCATCGTGCGCGTCGAGCCGGGCCTGGAAAGCCTGTTCGTCGGCGATGTCGGTCGCATGAGGCAGATCGTCACCAATCTGGTCGGCAACGCGGTGAAGTTTACCGACGAAGGCCACGTGCTGGTCGACGTGACCGGACAAAGGGGGCCGACGGGGACAAAGCTTACCGTTTCGGTCACCGACACCGGCATCGGCATTCCGCAGCAGAAACTGAAGCTCGTCTTCGAAAAATTCAGTCAGGCCGACACCTCGTCGACCAGACGCCACGAAGGCACGGGGCTCGGGCTCGCCATCACCTCGCGGCTGGTCGAGTTGATGGGCGGCGAGATCGGTGTCGAGAGCGCCGAAGGCAAGGGCTCGACCTTCTGGTTCACCGTGACATTGCCCAGGGCCGAGGAACAGACCGGACGGCGGATCATGCCGGTCGACGTGACCGGCTCACGGGTGCTGATCGTCGACGACAATGCCGTCAACCGATCGATCCTGAGCGAGCAGATGGCGTCATGGACCTTCGATTCCTGCGCCGCCGAAAGCGGACCCGAAGGGCTCAAGGTGCTGGTCGCCGCGGCTGCCTACGGCGTGCCGGTCGATTGCGTCGTGCTCGATTATCAGATGCCGGGGATGAGCGGCGCCGAGATGGCGCGCGTCGTGCGCAGCACCGCAGGGCTGGCCGACACGCCGATCATCATGCTGACTTCGGTCGACCAGTCGCTCGCCAACACCAGCTATCGCGATCTCGGCATCGACGCCCAGCTAATCAAGCCGGCGCGTTCCTCGGTGCTTCTGGAAACGCTGGTCGCCACCATCCAGCGGCACCATCACAATATCACAGACGGCCGTGTGCTGCCGGCGGCAAGCAGCGGTTCCGGCGGCGGCAGGAACGAACCGTCGCCGGCAAAGCCGCCGCTCGCTGCCTCGGAACGCGCCCTGCTGCAACCGCCGCCGGTTCGTGCCCGCGCCCGGGCCGCCGGGGATGAACGTCGGCTCGACATCCTCGTTGCGGAGGACAATGAAGTGAACCAGATGGTGTTCACCCAGATAATCGGCGAAACCGGCTACAGTTTCGAAATCGTCGGCAACGGCCGCAAGGCGCTTGATGCCTTCGGCCGGCTTAATCCGCGCATGATCCTGATGGACGTCTCGATGCCGGAGATGAACGGGCTCGAGGCCACCGCCGCAATTCGCCGGCTGGAAGAACATACGGGTATGCATATCCCGATCGTCGGCGTCACCGCGCATGCCTTGAAGGGCGACCGTGAGCGCTGCCTGGAAGCCGGCATGGACGACTATCTGCCCAAGCCGATCAGCCCCAGGGCGCTGCTCGAAAAGGTCGAGCGCTGGGTCGGCATATCAGGCGAAGCCCAACGAGACGCTGGATAGCAACCTGCGGCGCCGGCCGGGATTCGGCCGCGCCGCAACAGCCAAGGCTATGGTGCGATCGCACCATATCAAAGCTGGCGCCCAGTCAGGACAATGGTCGCAACGAAACCGCTCATTCAGTTACGGGCGGGAGCAAGCGACCGCCGACAAGAAACAGCGTCGAATCTACCCCAACGGACCTGTTTTTGGCGATGGCTCGGCCAAGATTCGCTCTGGTCACGGGCAACGCGCTCCCGTCCGGTTTTTCTTTCTCGGCATCGCGGCCTGCGGTGTGCCGGGACTTGATGCCAGCACGAATTGCGCAAGCGTCTGATTCCAGCGGCAACTTCCATTCCCACCAACCGGCTTAAAGGGTGCGGCCCACAAGACGTCTGTGCGACGTTACCGGGCTGACACGAAACTGTCATGCGACTGTAATAATCGAAGGCTATTGGCCTCAGCGGGCGCCGGTTTGAAGAGGGCGCCAAGAGACCATCTTCCGAACAGGAGCAGGCCACATGAAGAAATTCCTCGTTACGGCATCGGCCGTGGCGGTAGCGTTCGCCGCATCGTCCGGTGTCGCCGCTGCGCGTGACCAGATCCAGGTCGCCGGTTCGTCGACCGTGCTGCCTTACGCCAAGATCGTCGCCGAGCAGTTCGGCGAAACCTTCACCAACTTCAAGACCCCGGTGGTCGAGTCCGGCGGCAGCGGCGCCGGCATCAAGGAGTTCTGCAAGGGCGTCGGCGAAGACACGATCGACATCGCCAACTCCTCGCGCCCGATCAAGAAGGACGAGCTGAAGTCCTGCGCCGACGCCGGCGTCAAGGACGTCCAGGAAGTCCGCATCGGCTATGACGGCATCGTCTTTGCCACCGACATCAAGGGTCCGGACTGGGCGCTGGTTCCCGCCGACATCTACAAGGCGCTAGCCGCCAAGCTGGTGGTCGACGGCAAGCTGGTCGACAACCCGAACACCAAGTGGAACCAGGTCAATCCGAAGCTGCCCGACTGGGATATCGCCGCCTATATCCCGGGTGAGAAGCACGGCACCCGTGAAGTGTTCGAGACCAAGCTGCTCGACGCCGGCTGCGACAAGGCCGCTTTGAAGGCTGCCGGCATCGCCGACGACAAGGAAATCGGCAAGACCTGCATCGCCATCCGCAAAGACGGCAAGGCTGTCGACATTGATGGCGACTACACCGAGACGCTGGCCCGCATCGACTCCAACAAGACCGGCGTTGGCGTGTTCGGCCTCGCCTTCTACGAGAACAATGCCGACAAGCTGAAGGTCGCTACCGTGGAAGGCATCGTGCCTTCGACGCAGACCATCGCCGATGGCACGTACCCCGTGTCGCGGCCGTTGTTCTTCTACGTCAAGAAGGCGCATCTGGGCGTCGTTCCCGGCCTCAAGGAATATGTCGAGTTCTTCCTTGATGACCAGATGATCGGCCCGGAAAGCCCGCTCGCCCAGTACGGCCTGGTTTCCGCTCCCGACGCCGAACGTCAGGGCCAGCGCGACGCCTTCGCCGCTGGAAAGACAATGTAATCAACGGACGGATCAGGGCGCGGATGAACTCCGCGCCCTGACTTCGCCGCTTGCCGCAACGGCTGCGGCGATCTGAATTTTCCCTGGGGTGGGTTATGTCGTCCTTGCTCGTACTCGCCATAGTCATCGCCATAGGCGTGGTCGCTTTTGTGGTCGGCCGCCAGCGCGCCGCGGCGCAGGATACCGGCAAGGTCAAGCCGCATTCGCGCGCGCATTATCATGGCTGGTGGGCCTTTCTGCTCGCGGTCCTGCCTGCCGTCCTTTTGCTCGCCGTCTGGGATATCGGCTCTTCCTTCTATCTCGACCGGCATATCCATGCCGCTTTGCCCGAGCGCACCGCCGACACAAAGGTGGCCAGCGAAGCGCTCGACGCCAGCCTGGTGAAGAGCCTGGCCAAGGGCCTGCGCCGGCTCGATGGCGATACCGCACTTCCCGCTACTTTCGCCGAATTGCAGCCGCTGCTCGCCGCCAAGGGCGTGGCACTGGCCAGCGACACACAGGACTATATGATCCCGATCGCGGTCGAGGCGAACCAGGTCCAGGACCGGCTCGGCCTGTTCGGCGCCGTGCTGACCTTCGCGCTGTCGGTCGCCGGCGCCTTCTATGCGCTGAGGCAGATCGCGCCGCGCGCCAGGGCGCGCAACAATGTCGAGAAGCTGATGCTGTGGGGGCTGCTTGCGGCCTCGACCATCGCCATCCTGACCACGGTCGGCATCGTGCTGTCGATGCTGTTCCAGACGATCACCTTCTTCGAGAGCGTATCGCCGATGAGCTTCTTCTTCGGCACGGTGTGGGATCCGCGTTTCGCCGCCGCCGGTTCCGGCGGCAGCCAGGGTCAGTTCGGCCTGATCCCGCTTCTTGCCGGCACGCTCTACATCGCCGCCGTCGCGCTTCTGGTCGCAGTGCCGGTCGGGCTGATGTCGGCGGTCTACATGTCCGAATATGCCTCGCGCGGTGTGCGCTCGGTGGTCAAGCCGGCGTTGGAACTGCTGGCCGGCATTCCGACCATCGTCTACGGCATCTTCGCCGTTGTCACGCTCGGACCGTTCTTGCGCGACCTGTCGGCGGCACTCACCGGCGGCTCGCCCTTCATCCAGGGCCAGAGCATCTTCACCGCCGGTCTGGTGATGGGCGTCATGCTGATCCCGGTCGTGTCCTCTTTGTCCGACGACATCATCACCGCGGTGCCGCGCGCAATGCGTGACGGCTCGCTCGGCCTCGGCGCCACCCGCTCCGAGACGATCAAGCGGGTGATCCTGCCGGCGGCACTGCCCGGCATCGTCGGCGCCATCCTGTTGACGGCGTCGCGCGCCATCGGCGAGACGATGATCGTCGTGCTGGCGGCGGGCGTCGCCGCCAATCTGACGGCCAATCCGTTCGAGGCGATGACGACCATCACCGTCAAGATCGTCAACCAGCTGACCGGCGACCTCGAGTTCAACTCGCCGCAGACGCTGGTCGCCTTCGCGCTCGGCCTGACGCTGTTCGCGCTGACGCTGGTGATGAACATCGTCGCCCTCTACATCGTGCGCAAGTACCGGGAGCAGTACGAATGACCGACATCCCCCTGGACACGATGGCGGGCGCCGTCGCGCGACCGCGCCGCGACATCGGGCTGAAGGCGCGCTATGCCGCCGAACGCCGGTTCCGCATCTATGGCGTGATTGCGATCTCGGTGGGCCTGGCGTTCCTGGCCATCATGCTGATCACCATCGTCTCGAAAGGCTACACCGCCTTCTGGCAGACGACGGTGACGCTGCCGGTCACCTTCGACGAGAAGGTGATCGATCCCTCCGGCAAGCGCGCGACCGACCCTACCGTGCTGATCAAGGCGAACTATCCCAAGCTCGCCGAAAACGCGCTGGTGGCCAAGCTCGGCATCGATCCGGCCAACAAGCCGATGATGCTGAAGCTCAAGGGCTTCCTGTCGGAAGGCGCCCGCGTCCAGCTGCGCGACATCGTCTCCGCCGATCCGTCGGTGATCGGCAGGACGCGTGACGTCGACATCCTGGCTGCCGCGAACCTCGACTCGGCCTTCAAGGGCCAGATCGACCTCGGCGTCGATGAAGCGCGCCGCAAGGTGTCCAACCAGCAGATCGACTGGATGAACAAGCTCAAAGCCGACGGCGTGATGGCCGAGCATTTCAACACCGGCCTGTTCACCTATGGCGCCTCCAGCCGGCCCGAAACGTCGGGCATGGGCGTGGCGATCATCGGCTCGTTCTACATGATGGTGATCGTGCTGTTGCTGGCGCTGCCGATCGGCGTCGCCGCCTCCATCTATCTGGAGGAGTTCGCCAAGAAGAACCGCTTTACGGACCTGATCGAAGTCAACATCAACAATCTCGCGGCGGTGCCGTCGATCGTCTTCGGTCTGCTTGGCCTTGCCGTGTTCATCAACTTCCTCGGCATGCCGCGCTCGGCTTCCTTCGTCGGCGGCCTGGTGCTGACCTTGATGACATTGCCGACCATAATCATCGCCACGCGCGCCGCCCTCGCCGCGGTGCCGCCGTCGATCCGCTCGGCGGCCCTAGGTCTCGGCGCCTCCAAGATGCAGATGGTGTTCCATCAAATCCTGCCGCTTGCCGCCCCAGGCATCCTTACCGGCACCATCATCGGCCTGGCGCGTGCGCTCGGCGAGACAGCACCGCTGCTCTTGATCGGCATGGTCGCTTTCGTCGCCGATTATCCGACGACGCCTTTCGATCCGGCGACCGCGCTGCCGGTTCAGATCTATATGTGGGCAAACGAGGCTGAGCGCGCTTTTGTCGAGCGCATGTCCGGCGCCATCATCATCCTGCTCGTCTTCCTCATGGCCATGAACATCACCGCGATCGTGCTCCGGCGCCGCTTCGAGCGGCGCTGGTAGAAAAAAGGCAATTTGGTATGAACATCATGACCGAACAGTCCCTTGAGAATGCAGTGGGCGACAAAATGAACGCCAAGTCGAACGAAGTCATCAAGATGCGCGGCGACAAGGTCGGCGTCTTCTACGGCGAGAAGCAGGCGTTGTTCGACGTCAATCTCGACGTGCGTCAGAACCAGGTGACGGCGCTGATCGGCCCGTCCGGCTGCGGCAAGTCGACCTTCCTGCGCTGCCTCAACCGCATGAACGACACCATCGATTTGGCGCGGGTGACCGGCAAGATCACGCTCGATGAAGACGACATCTACGACAAGAACATCGATGTCGTCGAACTGCGCGCCCGCGTCGGCATGGTGTTCCAGAAACCCAACCCGTTCCCGAAGTCGATCTACGAGAACGTCGCCTACGGCCCGCGCATCCATGGGCTGGCCAAGCGCAAGTCCGACATGGACCAGATCGTCGAGCAGAGCCTGAAGAAGGCGGCGATCTGGAACGAGGTCAAGGACCGCCTGCAGGAGCCCGGCACCGGCCTGTCCGGCGGCCAGCAGCAGCGCCTGTGCATCGCGCGCGCCATCGCCGTGTCGCCGGAGGTGATCCTGATGGACGAGCCCTGCTCGGCGCTCGATCCGATCGCCACCGCCCGTGTCGAGGAGCTGATCGACGAACTGCGCCAGAACTACACGATCGTCATCGTCACCCACTCGATGCAGCAGGCGGCGCGCGTGTCGCAGCGCACGGCGATGTTCCATCTCGGCTATCTCGTCGAGGAGGGCGCCACCGACAAGATGTTCACCAACCCCGACGACAAGCGCACCCAGGACTACATTACCGGCCGCTTCGGCTGAGCCGTCCGGCGGGTGAATTTTCAGGCACGAGGACCAAGATCATGGGTGAACATACCGTCGCCTCCTTCGATGAAGAGCTCGGGCAGATCAGCAAGCTGATCCGCGACATGGGCGATCTGGCAGGCTCGATGGTCAGCGGCTCGACCAGGGCGCTGCTCAATTCGGACAATGCGCTGGCACAGCGTGTCGTTTCCGACGACGCCATCATGGATGCGCGCCAGCGCGAACTGGACGACCGCGCCATCACGCTGATCGCCAAGCGCCAGCCGATGGCCAACGATCTGCGCGCCGTGGTCGGCTCGATCCGCATGGCCGGCGACCTCGAGCGCATCGGCGATCTCGCCAAGAACATCGCCAAACGCGTCGGCACCGTGGGCTTGAGCGTCACGCCGCGCGACCTCTCGCACTCCATCGATGCCATGGCGCAGCTGGTGCTGATCCAGGTGCAAGGCGTCGTCGAGGAATATGCCGCCACCGATGCGGCAGCTCTTGCAAAACTCAGGAATGACGACGAGCGCATCGACGTCAAATACACGTCCGTGTTTCGTGAGCTCTTGACCTACATGATGGAAGACCCTCGCAACATCACCGCCTGCACGCATCTCTTGTTCTGCGCCAAGAATCTTGAGCGCATCGGCGATCATGTCACCAACATCGCCGAAAATGCGTATTATGTGCTGACCGGCCAGCAATTGCCCGCCAATCGTCCGAAGCAGGACGAGACGGCGATGGCCACGCCGGCCTGATGAGGGTGAACTGCCTATGATCGCGCCACGCATCATGGTCGTGGAGGACGAGGAGCCGCTAGGCGTGCTCCTCCGCTACAACCTCGAATCCGAAGGCTATCACGTCGAGGTGGTGACACGCGGCGACGAGGCCGAGATCCGCCTGCAGGAAAACGTGCCCGATCTCCTGGTGCTCGACTGGATGGTGCCCGCTGTTTCCGGCATCGAGCTCTGCCGGCGGCTTAGAGTGCGGCCCGAAACCGAGCGGCTGCCGATCATCATGCTGACCGCGCGCGGTGAGGAAAGCGATCGCGTGCGCGGCCTGTCCACCGGTGCCGACGACTATCTGGTCAAGCCATTCTCGACGCCGGAGTTCATGGCGCGCGTGAAGGCGCTGCTGCGCCGGGCCAAGCCGGAAGTGCTGTCCAGCGTGCTCAAGGTCGGCGACATCGTGCTCGACCGCGAGTCGCACCGTGTCTACCGCAAGAAGAGCGAGATCAGGCTCGGACCGACCGAGTTCCGGCTGCTCGAATTCATGATGCGCCATCCCGGCCGCGTGTTCTCGCGCAGCCAACTGCTCGACAATGTCTGGGGCGAGACGATCTACATCGACGAGCGAACCGTCGACGTCCATGTCGGGCGCTTACGCAAAGCGGTCAACAACGGCCGCATGCCGGATGTCATCCGTACCATTCGCGGCGCCGGCTACGCGATCAGGGAAGACTAGGATGCTGCGCGTCGCGCCGTTGCCGGCCATTCAGGCGACATGCTTGCCGGATTTGGCCTGAATGCCCGGCGCGAAAATCTCCTGATCGACGAAGCCGAGCGCGCGCATGGCACAGCCTTCGCGGATCAGCGGCAGCTCGTTGGGCTCGGTGTCGAAGGAGATCGACTTCGAGTGCTGGCCGCCGGCGGTCTGGGCGATCGCTTCGCGCAATGCCGGCTCGATCAGGTCGAAGGCGGCGGCGCTGACGCCAACCATGGCGACAGGCGCCGGGTCGATCAGCGCAAACAGGCTGCCGAGGCCGAAGCCGAGCGCCTCACCGGCCTTGCGATAGGCTTCGCGCTCCGGGCCATCGGTTTCGCGGGCGCGCGCGGCGAGTGCGCGCATATCAGCGTCGCCGATATCGACCGGCTCGGCATCTTCGCTCATCATTTTGGCGCTGCGCCAGATGGCGTAGTTTCCGGCATAGGCCTCGACGCAGCCGCGCCGCCCGCAGCGGCAGAGCGCGCCGCCCGGACGGTGGATCATGTGGCCGAACTCGCCGCCCGAGGAATGGGTGCCGGTGAACAGTTCGCCTTTCAGCACCAGCCCCATGCCGATGCCGTGCGACAAGAGGATCGCGATGAAATTGTCGCGGTAGCGCTCGGGCTGGCGCCATTGCAGGGCCACCGCCATCATATTGCAGTCGTTCTCCATGGTGGCAGGAATGCCGAATTCCGCTTCCAACATGTCGGCGAAGGCAATGTCGGTCAGTGGCGTGATTGGCGACCACAGCATGGCCCGCGCCTGCGAATCGGTGATGCCCTGGATGCCCATGGCAATGCGGGCGATGCTCTGGACATCGAGGTCCGGGTCCGCGAGACGCCGCCCGACGATTGCTACGCATTCGCCGATCAGCTCGTCGCGCGGCATGGTCAGCGTGTCGAGCCGGCGCTGTTCTTCCGCGACCACCTGGCCGGCATAGTCGATGACGGTGACGGAGAGGAAGTTCAGCGACAGCACCACGGTCATGACCGCCGCCGCTTCCGGGTTGAGGCCAAGGCCGACCTGCGGCCGGCCGCGTTTCAGCGAGCCGGTCTCGCCAGGCTTGCCTTCAATCAGGATGCCTTCTTGAATTAGATCAGACGAGATTGCCGATATCGTCGAATGGCTGAGGCCGGTGGTCGCCGCAATCTCGGTCCGCGACGGCTGGCCGGCCCGGCGCACGGCCGAAATCACCATCGCACGGTTGCGACGGCGCAGATCGTCGTGGCGGATCCCAACCGACATTTGTTTTCCTCCCGGCCTCCTCGCGCCTCATGATAGTGAAGGCGTTCGACGGCACCAGCCAAATATTGGCAGACGCCGGCAGCCCTGTCATTGTTTATTGCGGAGCTCGAAAAAATTCGGCAACGCCATCAGAATCCATCATAATCGATGTTGACAGTGCCTTATCATTGAACCAGTATTTTTTCGAGGCTCGAAAAAATGGAGCCTCTTTGTGCAGGCCTTCGGGCCGGTTTTGTCGCGCCGTGGGCGGCGCAGGGAGGGTTATAATGAACAGATTTGCAGCCGCCATGCTGGCGGGTGTCGCCATGTCGCTGGCGCTGATGTCGGTCGCGCAGGCGAAGGACAAGGTCATCGGCGTGTCGTGGTCGAACTTCCAGGAAGAGCGCTGGAAGACCGACGAGGCGGCGATGAAAACGGCGATCGAAGCCGCCGGCGACAAGTACATTTCGGCCGACGCGCAGTCCAATCCCGGCAAGCAGCTGACCGACGTCGAAAGCCTGATCTCGCAGGGCGCCAACTCGCTGATCATCTTGGCGCAGGACGCCTCGGCCATCGGCCCGGCGGTGCAGAAGGCGCTGGACGAAGGCATTCCGGTCGTCGGCTATGATCGCCTGATCGAGAACAAGGACGTCTTCTACCTGACCTTCGACAACAAGGAAGTCGGCCGCATGCAGGCCCGCGAAGTGTTCAAGGCGAAGCCCGAAGGCAACTATGTCTTCATCAAGGGCTCGGGCTCGGATCCGAATGCCGATTTCCTGTTCTCGGGCTCGATGGAAGTGCTCAAGGAAGCCATCGACTCGGGCAAGATCAAGAATGTCGGCGAGGCCTATACCGATGGCTGGCTGCCGGCCAACGCCCAGAAGAACATGGAACAGTTCCTGACCGCCAATGACAACAAGGTCGATGCCGTGGTTGCGGCCAATGACGGCACCGCCGGCGGCGTTGTCGCCGCGCTGACGGCGCAGGGCCTTGCCGGAACGGTTCCGGTCTCGGGCCAGGACGGCGACCATGCCGCCCTGAACCGCATCGCGCTCGGCACGCAGACGGTGTCGGTGTGGAAAGACGCGCGCGAACTCGGCAAGAACGCCGCCGAGATCGCCTCGCAGCTTGCCGATGGCAAGAAGACGGGCGACATTGCCGGCGCCAAGGACTTCACCACGCCTGGCGGCAACACCGTCAAGTCGCTGTTCCTGACCCCCGTCGCGATCACCAAGGACAACCTCAACGTCGTCATCGACGCCGGCTGGATCAAGAAGGACGAAGTCTGCACAGGCGTCGCCGCCGGCAGCGTCGCGGCTTGCAACTGATCTCGACGACTTGAAGAAATGAGGCGCCGCGGCTGTCAAGCCGCGGCGTTTTCTCTACGAGAATTGTGTGTTTCCGCCATCGGCGGCAAACTTCTAGGCTGTGGTCCGGCATCCGCGCCAGACGGCAAGCCGCTGGAGGACATCATGACCGACACGACCTCAAATCCGCAGGCCGATACGGCACGAGCGTCTGAACTCGGCGCGGTCGCCCGGTTCCTGAAAGCGACCGAGCTCGACACGCGCATGCTCGGCATGGTCGGCGCGCTGCTGGTCATCTGGGTCGGCATACATATCCTGTCGGGTGGGCTTTTCCTGACGCCGCGCAATCTTTGGAACCTGTCGGTGCAGACGTCCTCGGTCGCGATCATGGCGACCGGCATGGTACTGGTCATCGTCATGCGCAACATCGACCTTTCGGTGGGCTCCGTCGAAGGCGTGATCGGCATGATCATGGGCGTGGCACAGGCCGAATTCCTGATTCGCGTCATCGGCTTCCAGCTTGGAAACCCCTGGCTCTGGGTCGTCGCGCTTGCCGCCGGCGTGGTGCTTGGTCTGCTGATCGGCGCGTTCCAGGGCTTCATCATCGCCTATATGCAGGTTCCGGCCTTCATCGTGACGCTTGGTGGCCTGCTGGTCTGGCGTGGCATGGCATGGCTCATCACCAGCGGGCGCACGGTCGCGCCACTCGACGCCACCTTCCAGCTGATGGGCGGCGGACCACGCGGCTCGATTGGCGCCGCTGCCAGCTGGATCGTCGGCATCGTCGCCTGCGCGGCGGTCGCCTTCGCGCTGCTCAACGGTCGCTCACAGCGCAAGCGCTTCAGCTTTCCACTGCGCCCCGTCTGGGCCGAGACCTTGCTTGGCGTGGTCACTTGCGCGGCCATCCTCGGCGCCGTGTGGATCGCCAATTCCTATCCATGGCCGATCGGCATCGTGCGCCAGTACGCACAGCAGAACGGCATCACCGTTCCCGAAGGCGGGCTGTTCATCGCGCATGGCATCGCCATACCGGTGCTAATGGCGGTGATTGTCGGCATCATCATGACGTTCATCACCAAGCGCACGCGTTTCGGCCGCTATGTCTTCGCCATCGGGGGCAATCCGGAGGCAGCGGAACTCGCCGGCATCAACACGCGCTGGGTGACCATGAAGGTGTTCATGATCATGGGTGTGCTGGCTGCAATCAGCGCGGCGATCTCGTCGGCCCGTCTCAATGCGTCAACCAATGCGCTGGGCACACTGGACGAGCTTTTGGTGATCGCGGCCGCTGTCATCGGCGGCACGTCGCTCGCGGGCGGCGCCGGAACGGTGATGGGCGCCATGCTCGGCGCGCTACTGATGCAGTCGCTGCAATCCGGCATGGTGCTGCTCGGCATCGACTCGCCGCTGCAGAGCATTGTCGTTGGCGCTGTCCTGGTCATCGCCGTCTGGCTCGACACCGTCTACCGCAAGCGCGTCTAGGGAGGAACGATTATGGAAAAAACTGCTCCCACCGGTACGCCACTGATCGACATGCGCAACATCTCGATCGCGTTCGGTGGCATTCGCGCCGTCGACGATGCGTCCATCGATCTTTTCCCGGGCGAAGTGGTGGCGCTGCTTGGCCACAACGGCGCCGGTAAGTCGACGCTGATCAAGATCCTGTCGGGCGCCTACAAGCGCGATGCCGGCCAGATCTTGGTCAACGGCCAGGAGGCCTCGATCTCCAATCCGCGCGACGCCAAGAAATACGGCATCGAAACGATCTACCAGACGCTTGCGCTGGCCGACAATGTCGACGCTGCCGCCAACCTCTTCCTCGGCCGCGAACTGATGACCGCGTGGGGGACACTCGACGATGTCGCCATGGAGGCCGAGGCGCGCAAGGTGATGGGCCGGCTCAATCCGCGCTTCCAGCGCTTCAAGGAGCCCGTGATCAAGCTATCGGGCGGCCAGCGCCAGTCGGTGGCGATCGCACGCGCCATCCTGTTCAACGCCCGCATCCTGATCATGGACGAACCGACGGCCGCGCTTGGGCCGCAGGAGACGGCGCAGGTCGGCGAACTGGTAAAGCAGCTCAAGGCCGACGGCATCGGCATTTTCCTGATCAGCCACGACATTCACGACGTGTTCGAGCTTGCCGACCGGGTCTGCGTAATGAAGAACGGCCAGGTCGTCGGCACCGCGCTCACCACCGATGTGACGCAGGACGAAGTGCTCGGCATGATCATCCTGGGAAAGTGCCCGCCCGGCGCCATTCCCGGTCCGGGTGCGCTGAAGATCGCGGCCTGAGACCACGCTATCGTCAGCTGTCATGTTCACTGATGCTCGAGATCGATAAGCCGGCTAAATATGCATGATATGCCAGCTGTCATTATGGCTTGGCCGCGCCATTGTCTTGCCGCGGCGACTTGCCCATAAAGGTCCCGAACCGTCCATGGGCCTGCGTTGAAGAAGTTTTTCCCGATCCTTGCCTTCATTGCCGTTGCACTGATCAGCCTGACGATGGCGGGCTTCGCCTATTTCGCGACCCAGGAAGCGGCGCGCATCAAGTTCGAGGCGACGGCCGACGACGCGCTCAACCGCATCGAAAGCCGTATCGATCTGCATCTGTCACTGCTGCGCTCGACGCAGGCGCTGTTCGACGCCCGCAATGGCGAGATTTCAGGTAGCGAATTCAAGGCCTTCTTCAGCGCCCTCGATGTCGATAACAATTTCGCCGGCCTGCGCGGCATCGGCTATCTCAGGCTGGCCAAGACCGGTGACGAAGCGGCGGTCGAGCGCGACATGTTGCGCGACCGCGGCGCCGCCCACACGGTCTATCCGGACACGACACAGCCATGGCGCACGCCCGTCGTGCTGTTCGAGCCGCTTGACCCTGCCAACGAATCCACCATCGGCTACGACATGTTCACCGAGCCGGTGCGGCGCGAGGCGATCGAAAAAGCGATGGCCGATGACGCACAGCACGCAAGCGGTCTGGTCCAGCTCGGCCAGGACACTGGCGCGGCGCAGACCTTTACCGGTTTCCTGGTCTTCGTCAGGCTCAATGTCGAAACCGCGCCGGATGGTATCAATGCGTCCAGATCATCGACATCAGGCCTTCTCTACGCGGCCTTCCGCGCCCGCGACCTGTTCCAGACCGCGCTCAGCCGCACGCCTTTGCTGCCTGTCAACACCGCGGTCTATGACGGCACGGCCGACGCCGACAATCTTCTGTTCCAGTCGGAAACGCCGCCGGTTGCGAGCTTTGGCGACAGGCTGTTGGTGACGCGCAAGATCATCGTCGCCGGTCGGCCGTGGACGGTGCTGTTCCGGCCGACAAGTGCATTTTCGCAACCGTCCTCGCGCGCCATTCCGGTCATGCTCGGGCTGTTCGGCCTGCTTCTGGCCGGGGCCATCGCGTTGGTGGCGCGCTACCAGGAGCGCGCCTACGACGCCAAGTCGCTGCTGCATGAAACGACGGAAAAAAGCCTGCTCGAAAAGGATTTGATGCTGCAGGAGATGAAGCATCGGATCAAGAATTCGATCACGCGGGTGCTGGCGATTGCGCGCCAGACGGCAGCGCAAGCAACCGACGTGAAGGAGTTCTCAACTTCCTTCTCAGCCCGCCTGCAGGCAATGGCGGCTTCCCAGGATATGCTGACGCGTTCGCGCTGGCAGAAGGCCGATCTTGGCGACCTGCTGCGCATCGAGCTCGGCCAGGTGTTCGGCAAGGAGCTTCCGGAAGGGATATTGTCAGGGCCTCAGGTGCTGCTCGACGAGAGGACGACGCAGGCGCTTGGCCTGACCTTTCACGAACTGGCGACGAATGCGCTGAAATATGGCGAGGCCGGCAATTCCGTGGGTGCGCTCAAGGTCGACTGGTCGTTCGAGGGGCGCGGGTCCGAGCGGATGCTGGTTCTGAACTGGCGCGAGGCCGGGCAGAAGGAACTCGAAGCGCCGGCGAAGACCGGCTTCGGCACCAAGCTGATCGACCTCAATGTCACGCGCGAATTGCGCGGCACGATTGCCCGAGATTTTCGCATCGATGGGCTTACGGTGGAAATCAGGATCCCGCAGCCTGATGCAGTCAAACAAACGGAGACCGGCTGACCGGTCTCCGTCGCGATTGTCTGACGCTTTTGAAGCGGATCAGCAGCGAGCGGTGTAGAGCCGGCCGCGATTGTCGCGATACTGGCAATAGCCGTTGCGCAGGTTGCGCACCAGCAGGCCGGAACCGGCGCCAACGGCTGCGCCGATCAGCGCACCCTTGCCGCCGCCGATCAGTCCGCCGGCCAAAGCACCGACACCGGCGCCGACACCGACATCCTGCTCGGTCGTGCTGCAGCCGCTGACGGCGACCACCGCAACCATGGCAATAATCAATTTCCGCATAGAATCTCTCCTCACTTTTGTCCTCACTTTAGTAAGCTCCAGCCGCTATTTAGCACGAAACAGCAGCCTTTGCCCGCTCGATCTTATTGTTGGCTAAGAGAGTCTTTTTCGCGGCGCGTGGCGTTCGACGCGACCACGACACTGGAAATCTGCAAAGACGCGTCGAGGGTGCCGTCCGGGCGCACGTTCCAGACGATCTGGTCGTAATCATCCTCCAGCGCGGGGTCGACCGTAAGACATTTGGCAACGACGTGCTCGGCCTGACCCTGCACGTCGCCGGCAGCGAATGGACGTTCTGCCGTGCATGCTTCGGCGGTTTCGAAAACACTGACCGGCACCGGCAGTTCACGACATTCGGTCATGTTGTTCGAACAGCCAATTACCAAAAGCAAAGCGGCGATGTGTTCCACGGCGATACGTCCTCTCGCCATAAGAACGGTCCACAGCCGTCAAAGTTCCTGTGCCGAAAGGGGCGTTAATAATTGGTCGGCTACGAGCTGGACAGCTTCTGAGCCAGGCTGCTTGGGAGCAGCGTGAACCTGAGCATCTGGCTCAGGCCAATTGCGACGCCACGATCAGCACAACAGCGGCGACGAGCGCGACAGCGGCGACGCGAAGCAAGGGATGCCAGGCGTGCTGCAAAGGCGAGGCTGAAGCGTCAGGATCCTGAAAGCCGCTCATGGACACCCGGGCGGCCTGCTCCAGCCTGTTCATATCGGCAACCGTCATGATCATTCCTCCCATACTCGCGTTGCAGGCTGCGGCCGAAACATCGGTTGAATCGGTCAAGATCCAGCAATCTCTGGGAACCACAGCATCGGATTTTATGGTGAACAGCCGGTTAAGGAATCCCGCCGCTCATTCGGTTTCGAAATTGCCGTGCGGAACGACGAGGCGATATTCGAGGCGGTCACTGGTGATCTCCAGCGTCGCCGTGCCGTTCAGCGATGCCGGCACGACACGTTCGAGGGCAACGCTGCCGAAGCGTTTCTCGGTGCGCCTGTTATCATTGGCGACAATGGCCTCGACCCAGGTCAGCGACAAAGCCGGCTTGTCTGCGGCCTCTGCGACGTTCGACAGATCGGCGGTTACCTCGACAAAGCCGTCCGGCCGCGCCAGGGCGCCGTAGCTGAATGAATTGACGGCGAGTTCGTGCATTGCCAGTCCAATATGAATGGCCGCGTTGGGATTGAGGTAGGGGTTGACGCCATTGAAGCGCAGGCTCTGCGCGGGATCGGCGCCGTAGCGAACGACCTGGCCGCGGATAAGCTCGCGAAGTGCTGCACCCCGCCAGTTCGACGACGTTACCAGATCCTGGGAGGAAGCCAGTGACTGCAGGCGGCCGCGAAAGCGCTTCAGGAAATCGTCGGGTGTCTCGGAATAGCGGCCGGTCTGGGTGGCAATACTCTGGATGATGGCCAACAGGTTCTTGGAGCGGTGGCTGACTTCGCGCAACAGCGTCTTCAGCGTCTGTTCGCGGCGTTTCTGCTCGGTGGTTTCCACCATCGTGGTGACGACGCCCTGAACGTCGCCGCGATGGCCCCGATCGGCATCGACCCATACCTGGAACCAGCGCATGCCATCACCGGTGGGAACACTCAGTTCAAGGCGTTCCGGATTGCCGGAAGCGATCACATTGCTTTTGGCGGCGGCGATTTGCTCAGCTTGCGCCGGTGGCAACGCGCCGTTGCTGTCGGCTGTGTCGGAAACCCACGGCGCACGCATGTTGCGGGCCCATACAGTCTTCAATTCACGATCCTGATAGAGGACGGAAATGCCGGCATTGTGCAGAGCGTGAAGCAAGGCCCGGCCAAGCTGCATTCCGCTTTCAGCCGGGTGCAGTGCGATCACCTCGTCGCCCTGTCCGCTCTCGCCTCCGCCAATGGAACGCATCAATCACCTGTCCACCTGATCAGGACCGAACGATCACTCAGTTCCTGAGTAGGTCCCCAGAAAAGGTCCGCCGGACGATGTCCCGTTGGAGGACATCGCCCGGCGGTGGCTGGAAACCGTTTGAGGGGTGCGGCTTCCAGTGTTCTTCGCCCGCTCCTACGATGCCCGTCTGAACAGGCCGGCCAGAAGCGAGATGACGAGGAAGGCGAGAAAGATGAAGAACAATATTTGCGCGATACCGGCCGAGGTACCGGCGATGCCGCCGAAACCAAGCGCGCCGGCGATGATCGCCACGACGAGAAATACGAGCGCCCAGTAGAGCATGATCTGTCTCCTTCCGATACTGGATCAAGAACGTGAGTGATTGCTGTTTGTTCCACCATTTGCCGAAAAAGAAGGTCTTTGGAAGAGGCCCGGACGCGAATTGATTCGCGCGCGTGAGCGCGATACGGCGCGACGGGCAGCCGCCGATCGCCGGGTTAGGCGATCGCCAGTGCCGCCAACGCTGCGAGGCGGCGAAAAGTTGGAGAGAAGGCCCTACTTCACGCGGCGGCCTTGGCCTGCCGGTCGAAGAACAGCGCTTGGCTGATCAGCGCCTTGACCATGTCGGGATTGAACGGCTTGGTGACGAGGAAGGCCGGTTCAGGCCGCTCGCCGGTCAGCAGACGTTCGGGGAAGGCGGTGATGAAGATTACCGGCACCGAAGTCGACGACAGGATTTCGTTGACCGCATCGATACCCGAGCTGCCATCGGCAAGCTGAATGTCGGCCAGCACCATCTTCGGCCTTGTCTTGCCGAACATCGCCACCGCCTCGGTATGGGTGCGCGCGGTTCCGACCACGTGGTGGCCGAGGCTCTCGACCATTTCCTCGATGTCCATGGCGATCAGCGGCTCGTCCTCGATGATCAGCACATCGGTCGCCACCTGGCGAGAGATCTCGTTGCTCGCCTGGGCAAGCAGTTCGGAGAATTCCTTGGCGTCGACATCGAGAATTTCAGCTGCCTCGTCTTCACCGAAGCCTTCGACCGCGACCAGCAGGAAAGCCTGGCGTGGCCGTGGCGCAATGGCGTTCAGATTGGCGGCGGCGCGCTGCTCCCATGCCGATTGCGCCTGCTCCTGCGGAACGCGGATGGCAATGGAGGTGAACAGTTTGGCGAATACCTTGTAGAGCGCGATGCGGTCGCTTGACGCTTGCGGGAAGATGTCGACGTCGGCGATGATGGCTTCGAGCATCGCGGCTACCAGCGCATCGCCACTCTCCTGCGATCCGGATACGGCGCGTGAAAAGCGGCGCAGGAACGGCAGGTGCGGAGCGATGGTTGCGGAAAGGCTCATGGTAGACGTCTCCCTCAGATGACGTGATTGCATAGATTGCAGGTCAAGCTGATTGCAAGCCCCAACACCCAAACGCGGGTTTTGCGAAAAAGTTCCGACACTTGTGGAACGAAACTGCACGGGCGACGTTTGTGGTGCGATGGGCAACCAGACGAGGGGGCCGCTTTGCGTTGTGTAATGGGGCGGCTCGGGGCGCTGGATTTAAGGGCGAATGAAGGACATGAATAAAGAAACGCTGGCTGGCGCCGCTGACAGGCGCCGGGCCAATTCCGGCGACCCGCTCGGGGCGAATTCGGAAATTGGCCGTAAACTCAAACAGTATTATGACGAGCTGGTCTCGGACAATGTGCCGGATCGCTTTGCCCAGTTGCTCAGCCAACTGGAAAAGGCCGAACCCGCACAGAAGAAGGACTGAGGCATGGCAGCTGTCTCACAAGGGTTCAAGACCGACCTGCTCGGCTCGATCCCGAGCCTGCGGGCCTTTGCCGTGTCGCTGACGCAGAATGCCGACAAGGCCGACGATCTGGTGCAGGAGACGCTGGTCAAGGCCTGGGACAAGCATGAGAGCTTTCAGCCCGGCACCAATCTCAAGGCATGGCTGTTCACCATCCTGCGCAACGAGTTCTATTCCCAGATGCGCAAGCGCGGCCGCGAGGTGCAGGACAGCGACGGCATCATGACGGCCAGGCTTGCCGTTCATCCGGCTCAGCACGGCCAGCTTGACCTCAAGGATTTTCGCGGCGCGCTCGAGCAACTCCCCGAGGACCAGCGCGAAGCCATCATCCTCATCGGCGCTTCAGGCTTTTCCTATGAAGAGGCCGCCGAAATCTGCGGCTGTGCGGTCGGAACGATCAAGAGCCGGGTCAGCCGGGCCCGCACGCGGTTGCAGGAGATCCTCAAAATCTCCGGCGAAGACGAATACGGGCCGGACGCGATCTCGTCCCAGGTGACGGGTTCAAACGCTGCCTGACGGCGGAGGGCCCGTTTGCGGGCCTGGGCTCTCTACACATACGCATCGAAGATATCTCAGACTGGCGCGCGTCCGCAGGCCGCCGCCAGAGCCTCGACGAGATCGGTCCCCGAATAAGGCTTGGTGACCAGGCGGATGCCGGGAAAAGACACTTTGATCTCATCCGGGTCCGAATAGCCGGAGGCAAAGACAAACGGCAGGCCCGATTGGCGCAGCCGCGAGGCGAAATCGAGTGTAGACGTTCCGCCCAGCATGAGGTCCACGATAGCGGCGTCGAACTCGCCAACGACCTTCTGCTCATCGATCTCGGCCAGAGCGCGGGCAATCACTACGTCGCTCGCGCCATGGTCGCGGCAAAGCTGCTCGACATCCATGGCGATCAGGAATTCATCCTCCAAGACAAGAATTCGCAATCCCTCAAGCAATGGCGGCACTTGGCAATCTCTCCTCAATTCTTGCAGCATCGGGTACCGTGACTCCAGTCAACCGCATCGCGGACCTTGGGGGATCGGTCAGGCCTTAATCCGAAAAGTTCGCCCGCCCGGCTCTACTCCACAAGCGAGCTCCGAATTCGCCTCAGTAGAGTGTAGCGAGTCATGATCGCTATTTGCCATCCTGTCATTTAAAAAAGACATGCCATCGGCAGCGGAACCGCGGCCTTGCAAGGCGTAGCACTCAGTCTCTGGCAAGAGACTTTCGAAAGAGGGATCGAAATGTCTGGCCAGAATGGTCGTTCGTTTTCCAGCCGTCAGTACCCATGCGAGATCTGCCCGCTTCGGCCATTGCCGGTGTTCCGGGAATTCGAGAAGCAGGAGCTTGCCTATGTCAGCATGTTCAAGAAGGGCGAACTGGCCGTCGACAAGGGCGCCACAGTGCTGGTCGAAGGCAGCCAAAGTGCTCATCTCTACACCGTGCTTTCGGGCTGGGCCTTCCGCTACAAACTATTGTCGGACGGCAGGCGCCAGATCCTGAACTACTCCATGCCCGGCGATCTTATCGGGCTGCAGGGCAGCCTGATGGGCGAAATGCAGCACTCGGTCGAGGCGCTGTCGCCCATGCTGTTGTGCGTCTTCGAGCGTGAAAACCTGCACGAGCTCTACCGCAACCATCCGGGCCTTGCTTACGACATTACCTGGCTGGCGTCGCGCGAGGAGCGCATGCTGGACGAGAACCTGCTCAGCGTCGGTCGGCGCACGGCGGTCGAGCGCACCGCCTATCTCATTGCCTTCATCGCCAGCCGCGCGGCGGCAGTCGGACTCAACGGCAGGGCGCCGGTGCAAATCCCGATTACCCAGCAGCATGTCGCCGATACGCTCGGCCTGTCGCTGGTCCACACCAACAAGACGATCCGCAAGCTCATCGATCGCAAGCTGATCGCCTGGCGCGACGGCGGTTGCGAAGTGATCAACGGGGAGGGGCTGAAGGATCTCGCGCGCTGGGAGGGCCTAAGCGAAGGCCGTCGGCCGCTGGTCTGACAGGCAGGCCTCCATCTGGGGCTGGACTCGCACTTGCAAACACCCTTTCATGGATACGGTCTCCGATTTCGGAACCATGACGTGTGTCGGGCGTTTGAAGCCAAGCAAACGCAAGGAGTTTAGAATGGCAACTGCCGCAGGAAAAACCGCCAACGAAAGTCAGACGAACGCCGACCTGGAAGCCGACATTCGGCAGTTGAAGGCGGATATCGAAAAGTTGACCAAGCAATTGGCCAAGACCGGCGAACATGGTTACGGCACGGCGCGGCGCGCTGCTGCCGAAGGCGTCGACCAGTTGCGCGCCCAGGGTGAAGCCGTCTTCGACAGCCTGCGTGGCAACGCCAAGGACCTTGAGGCCCAGATCACGGCCAATGTGCGCGAGAAGCCGGTCACTTCACTGGCGATCGCGGCCGGCGTCGGCTTCCTGTTTGCGCTTCTTGCCCGGCGCTAGTTTCGACAGAGATGGGCATGCTGGCACCGCTTATCTCGGCCTTGGCCTCGGGTGAAGCCATTGCCGCCATGCGCCGCGCGCGCACGGCGGCAATCGTCTACGGGCTCGCCGCCGTGGCTGCCCTGTGCGGCCTCGGGTTTCTCCTGGGGGCGGCCTACATCTGGGCGGCTGACCGTTATGGCTCGATGGCCGCCTGTCTTGGCTTCGCGGCCGGTTTCCTGGTAACGGCCGGGCTTATCGTGCTCATTCATCAACTTGCGGCCGGAACGCGTGCGCGCCGACGTGCGCGAAGGCGCAATGCCGACCTGAAGGCGCTCGGTATCACCGCGGCGCTTGCCGTGCTGCCGGCCTTGCTCAAGGGGAAAGGCGGGAAGGGCGTCATTCTCGGCCCGATGATCGCGCTCGCGGCCTATGCCATCTACCGCGAGAACGTCAAACCGGATCCGGGCGATCCAGACAGCGAAGCCGACTAAAGCGCGTCGCGCTGATACGCTGTTCCCGGGAAAACCGCTTCGCACTTCTGAAATTGCTTTAAGCCGGCAGATCTTCAAGCGGCATCGATATTTCGGCGAACACGCCTTCGCTGCGGAATTCGTGGGTCACTTCGCTCGATAAAACCTTGGCGAGGCTGCGGCGGATCAGGATAGAGCCGAAGCCCTGGCGTTCCGGCGGGTCGACTTTCGGCCCGCCGCTTTCGCTCCAGGTCAGCACAAGGCGGCGCGCGCCTTTCTTGCCCGCCGCCTTCCAGTCGACATCGACCTTCCCCGAGCCAACCGACAGCGATCCGTATTGCAGCGCGTTGCTGGCCAGTTCGTGCATGATCAGGCCGAGCCCCACCGCCTGGTCGGGCGAAAGCAGCAGCTCCGGACCGGAGATCACGATGCGCGGCCGTTCTGCCGAATCGAACGGCTTCACCTCGATCTGCATCAGTTCGCGAATACCGATGCCGCGCCATTCGCGATCCGACAGCAGGTTATGGGCAGCGCCCAGCGCCTGCAGCCTGGCGCCGAAGGCTTCCAGGAATTCGCTTGGGCGGCGAGCGTGGCGAACGGTCTGTGTGGCCAGCGCCTGCACCGTCGCCAGCGTGTTCTTGACCCGATGGTTGAGCTCGCGCAGCAGCAGCCTTTGCCGGTCCTCGCCGAGCTTGCGTTCCGAGATGTCGTAGTTGACGCCAAAGATCAGCGTCGGCTTGCCTTCGCCGTCGCGCTCGATGACGCGGCCGCGGGTGACTATCCAGCGCGGCGGATCGAAGCCTTTGACCCGGTATTCGCCGAAATAGTCGTCGCTGCCGGTCAGGGCATCGCGAAAGCGCGTCTCGGTCTGGTAGACGTCGCGCGGGTCGATGGCGGCCAGAATGTCGCGCGCCCGCAGCCGGTTCGAACGCGGCAGGTTGAACAGCTCCGACAAACGCACGTCGCATTCGATCATGTCGGTGCGGATATCCCAGGCCCAACTGGCGAGCGAGGCGGCGTCGAGCGCTATGGCTCGGCGCTTTTCCTCCTGCGCCAAAGCAGCCGTGGCAATGGCGCCGCTGCGGGTGGCGTCCTTGAGGGTAAACAGGCTGGCGGCGAGGCTGGCAAGCGATTTCAAATGATCGAGCGCGGCAGCGGACGGAAATTCATGCGGCTCCCGGTCGAGTACGCACACCGTGCCGACGCGCGCGCCGGCGACCACCATCGGCGCGCCGACATAAAAGCGGACATGGTGTTCGCCGGTGACCAGCGGGTTGCGGGAGAAGCGAGGGTCGATGCTGGCATCCGGCACCACCATCGGCTCGTCGCCGGCGGCAATGGTATGGGCGCAGAACGATATGTCGGTCGCGGTTTCGGTCTCGTTGAAGCCGACACAGGATTTGAACCACTGTCGTTCGGTGTCGAGCAGCGTGACGAGCGCGATCGGCGCCTGCATCACGGCGGCGGCAAGGCCGGTGATGCGATCGAAGTCGGGATCGGAGTCGGTGTCGATCGCGTCAAGCCCGTGCAGTACGGCAAGCCGCTCCGGCGCCGCCACGGCGCGGCGGACCTCAACCGGCAAACCAGCCTGCTTCGTCACCTTGCTATCCACCAAGCCCCCTCGCTTGCAGGCCCCACCCGCGGTGGCGCGCACCTTGCGCGGCCGTCGCGCGCCGGAACTTTTGTAGCAAGCAATCGTTTCCCCACCATGTTTCGCCGGCGATGGTTTTATCCACCATCCCGGCTGCACGATAGGAACGCCGCCAATGACCAAGATCGCCCCTGAAAACAAAGCCCGTCAGGGGCGCTGGGGTTGGCACGGCCTGCGCATATTGGTCGCCGCGTTGCTCCTGGCTTTCATTGCTTGGGGAGCGGCCGAGATTTATGGCCAAAAGATCGATCCAGATAGCCCTGAAAGCCAGGGGCAGCCCACCGGCCAGACCGCGCCGGCCAACCAGAGCGCGCCAGCCGGCGAGGGGCAGTCGGGCGGCTAGGGTTTTCCTCGTCATTCGTAATCGCATCAGGCGGCCTTTGCCTGGGCGGCTTGCGCCGGAACCAGGACGTTCAGTGCGCCAGGGTGGATCTGGATTGTCGTTTCACGCTCCAGCTTGACCAGTTCGCCGTCGATGACGGCGCCGAATTTCTTGCTCCCTGTATGGATTTTCACGATTGCCTTGTCGGCCTGATGGGTTTCGACATGATCGCTGTCGCGCCACCTGCCTCGAGCCATGTCGAAGAGCGCCCTGACCAACTCGCCACGCTGCCGCGCCACGGTGACATAGATGCCGAGCACGCCGCCGGCAGGATTGTCGGCATAAGGCAGATGGCCTTCGCCAAACAGATTGTTGGAAATGCCGATGCCGCTGATGCGGGTCACGATCTCGGCTTCGCCGACCGTCAACGTCACCTTCATGGCGGGAGGATTGTTGATCGTCGTCCAAGCGGCCTTGGCCGAAGCGCGAATCTTTCCCAAGCGCGAGGCGAATTCCATATTGTCGCGCAGCTTCACCATCCTGGCGTGCAGGCCGATCGAGAACTGATGCACGAACGGCCGGCCATTCGCGCTCGCGATATCGACCGCCATGATCTCGCCGTCGGCAAAGGACTTCAGCGCGCCATCGATGGTCTGCGGAATTCCAAGGCCGCGGGCGAACAGGTTCATTGTTCCTGCAGGCAGGACGGCCAGCGCCTTCTTGCCATTCATCAGCCGCCCCGCGGCGGCCGAAATGGTGCCGTCGCCGCCACCGGCCAGCACGACGTCGATGTCGCGCCGCGCGGCGACCTTGTCGAGCGCCGCGACAATCTCTTTGCCGGCGACGATGTCGATATCGATGGAGTGACCAGCCGCCTCAAGCGTCTGGCGCATGCGGTCGGTTAGCGCGGAAAGATCGGTGGTCCGCAAGGTGCCGCCGTCCCGGTTCAGCACCGCTGCAAATCGCATGCCCCACTCCGTATTCTTTTTAGCGGCCGGAATGCCAGCCGCAGGCTGAAACGGGCAAGCTTGGCAAAGGTTCCATCGGCCGGGCGGGAATGTCGGGCGATTCCGCGGACTTGCCCAGGGTATTTCGATGCTCCCGTTTTTTCGGAACAAGCGCCTTGTCACAACGTTGTGATCCCATTGGAGGCGCCGCCTTCGGTCTCCCGGCAAGTGGTTTGCCGATTGCGGCGCGCATGAGATCACGCAAGAGGAGACTTAATCATGATCCGCACACTGTTCGCGACGACTGCACTCGCAACGCTGATCGCTACCGGTGCGTTTGCGCAGTCAACGACGGCCCCGGCGACGACCCCAGCGCCGGCTGAAGCCCCTGCTACCATCGCGCCGGCGCCGCAACAGGCCGACGGCGCGCTGATGACCAATATCATCGGCGAGTCCGTGTACAATGGCACTGGCGACGATGCGCAGAAGATCGGTGACGTCAGCGACGTCGTCCTCGATGAAAACGGCCAGGCGAAATCCGCCATTATCGGCGTTGGCGGCTTCCTCGGCATAGGCAGCAAGAACGTCGCCTTCGACTACGGCAAGTTGCAATGGGTCGAGAGGAATGGTGACCGCTGGCTCGTCGCCGAGACGACGAAAGAAGCGCTGACGGCGCTGCCCGACTTCGACCGTAAGCCCTACGATCCGGCCTCGGCGCCTGCTTCCACGGCGCAGAACGACCCGCAGAAGCCGGTTGATCTCAACGCCGCGCCGTCAGAACCGGCGGTGAAACGCGCTGACGGCAATCTCGCAACCAACATCATCGGCGAGAATGTCTACAATGGCACTGGCGACGATGCCCAGAATATCGGCGACGTCAACGACATCGTGCTGACCAAGGATGGCAAGGCGCAGTCGCTGGTGATCGGCGTCGGCGGCTTCCTCGGCATGGGTGAAAAGAACGTCACCTATGATTTCGCCAAGGCACGGTGGGCCGAAAAGAACGGCGATCGCTGGCTGGTGGCGCAGACGACCAAGGAGGAACTGCAGGCGCAGCCTGATTTCGACCGCAAGCCCTATGATCCGGCGCCGGTGACGACAACCTCCGACGCAACGCAGCCGACTGCTCCCGCTGCCCCGACGGCCGTTGCACCGGCTGACAATGCTCAGCCAGCGGACAAGACCGCGGAAGCTCCGGCCGGTACAAAAGCCACCGATCCGACGCAAACGGCAGCGATCGACAAGTCCACACTGACCGAAATGCCGGTCGGTAACATCAGAGGCGACGACCTGAAGGGCACCACCGTCTATGGCGCCAACGACGCCAAGGTCGGCGAGATCGGCGACGTCGTGCTCACGCCCGACAGCAAGCCGGATGCCGTCATCATCGATGTCGGCGGCTTTCTAGGCATCGGCGCCAAGGAGGTCGCGGTCGGCATGGACAAGCTCAAATTCATGACCGACAAGGACGGCAACAAATATCTCTACACCAACTTCACCAAGGAGCAGCTGCAGGCGCAGGCTGCGTATGACAAGGGCAGCTATGCCGAGAAGCGCGACCAGCAGCGGATGATGGTACAGTAAGGGAATAGGCAGTAGGGATTGGGCAGTAGGCGAAACCGAGTGACGAGGCAATCAGGCCGCCAGAACATTCTACTGCCTACTGCCTACTGCCTACTGCCTACCACATATCCACCACCCCTTCGTCCGTCAGCTCTGCAAGCGCCAACGACTGGTCAAGATGCTCGGCGCGCCAGGCAAGCAGTCGCTCGGCAAATTCAAGCCGCACGCTGAGATAGGCCGGGTCGGCGGCAACGTTGGCCAGTTCGCCCGGATCCTTCTGCATGTCGAAGAGCAGCGGCGGCAGGCCGCCGCCGAAATGCACGTATTTGAATTTTTCCGTACGGATGACGGCGAGGTTGCACTGGCGCGAGCCGATGCCGAAATGCCGTTCGGCCTCACCGCTGGCAATCGAGCGGAAGTCGAACTCCCAATGCGCCGCGTCGCGCCAATCCTTAGGCGGTTCATCTTGCAGGAACGGTTTTAGCGAGCGGCCGTCGAGATGCAGCTGGGCGTCGGCGTCCAGCAGATCGAGCAAGGTCGGGAAGATGTCGACGGCCTCGGTGAAGTGGTTGACGGTCGAGCCGGCTGCATTGCCGTGACGCGGGTCGCGCACGATCAATGGGATGTGATAGCTGCCGTCGAAGAAGCCGCCTTTGCCCAGCATGAAATGGTCGCCCATCATCTCGGCGTGGTCCGAAGTCAGCACGATGATGGTGTCATCCCATGCATTCGCCGTCTTGATCGCTTGCCAGATGCGGCCAAGCTGCGCGTCGACCTCCGAGATCATGCCGTAATAGATCGCGCGGATGGCCCGGATGTTGTCGTCGCCCCAGTCGCGCACGTGGCCGTCGGTGCCGGGGCGGAAGCTTCTCCGCTTCTGGCGACCAAGGTCGTAAGCCAGATAGGGATGCCTTTGCGCCTCGGCCTGCCAAGTCTCGACATGGCGGAAGGGCGGTCCGTCCGCCGGATCATACAGCGTGTTGTAGGGCCGCGGTACGACAAAGGGCGGATGCGGGCTGATGAAGGAGACATGCGCGAACCATGGCGAATCCTGTTCGTCCAGCCAGCGAATGAATTCGCCGGCAAGAAAAGCGGTCGGCGTCTCGTCCCTGGAATAGACAGGCGGCGCGCTGGTCACGGCGTCGCCCGCTTCCCCGCCTACGGGGCGGTGAATGCCGGGAGAGCCCGCGCTGGTGTCGACGCCACGTGCCTTCAGCCATGACAGCCATGGTTTCTGATGCTCAGGCAGGAACTGGCGAACGCTGAAGCCGGGCAGCACGCCCTCATAGCTTTTCAGCCGGGGATCGCCCGGCGCCATCGTGCGCGGATCGGGCGAGACGTCGGTGTAGCCGAACAAAGTCGGATCATAGCCGAGGGCGCGGGCCGAAAGCGCCATGTTGCCGTGGCGGGCGTCGAGCGGCGTGCCGTTGCGGCAGACGCGATTGTTCATCTGGTAGAGGCCGGTGTAGAGGCACGCGCGGGCCGGCGAGCAGGGCGCCGCGCCGCCGTAATGCCGCATGAAAAGGACGCCTTCGGCGGCGAGCGCATCGGCATTCGGCGTCTTCACCACGGCATGGCCGGCAGCCGACAGGCAATCGCCCCGCCATTGGTCGCAGGAGATCAATAGGATGTTCGGGCGTCTGCTTTTCGCGGCCAATGCTCTATCCTGTCACGTCGGGAAGACGTTCAATGAACCGGAATTTGGCGGCAGCGCAAGCCTGTCAGTCTTGCTTAAATGGTGAACGAAATTTCCTGCTGTTCACTATTGGGATACAGTCCATTCTGAGTTTGCCGCCTTTGCCATTGCCAGGCGGCCCCTCATATAGGCGTGGACAGCGGCAAGAGCCGCAAACCGAAGGGAAGGAGCAAGACAATGCTCGACCAGATCAAGGGCCTGCATCACGTGACGTCGATGGCCGGCGATGCGCGCCAGAACAATAATTTCTTCACGCACAAGCTCGGCCTGCGCCGGGTCAAGAAGACCGTCAACTTCGACGCGCCAGATGTCTATCACCTCTATTATGGTGACGAGCACGGTACGCCCGGCTCGGTGATGACCTATTTTCCGTTCCCGGACATTGCCAGGGGCCGCCATGGCGTCGGGGAAGTCGGTACCACGGCCTATTCGGTGCCGGCCGGCACGCTCGGCTATTGGGAAAAGCGCTTCGCCGATGAAGGCGTTGCGGGTGTCTCCCGCGAAGAGACGTTCGGCGAGAAGCGGCTGGCCTTCGCCGGTCCCGACGGCGACGGTTTCGCGCTGGTCGAAGACAAGGCGGACAGCCGCGCGCCATGGTTGAAAGGCGGCATTCCCGCTGATGAGGCGATACGCGGCTTCCACTCGGTCTCGCTCAGATTGAAGGATGGTGGCGCCACGGAAGAGCTGTTGAAGTTCATGGGCTATGAGCAAGTGGACAAGTCCGGCAGTGTCAGCCGGCTCGCCATCAAGAACGGCAACGGCGCTGATGTCGTCGATATCGAATCGCTTCCTACCGCGGGCTTTGCCAATCTCGGCGCCGGCTCGGTCCACCATGTCGCCTTCGCGGTGGAGAACCGCGCCCAGCAGCTCGAAGTGCGCAAGGCGCTGATCGATACGGGTTATGGCGTGACGCCGGTGATCGACCGCGACTATTTCTGGGCGATCTACTTCCGAACGCCGGGCGGCGTGCTGTTCGAAGTCGCCACCAATGAGCCGGGCTTCGACCGCGACGAGGACACCGCCCATCTCGGCGAAGCCCTGAAACTGCCGACGCAGCACCAGCATCTGCGGCCCTATCTTGAAGAGCATCTGCAGAAGCTGGAAGGCTGAGACGATGAGCAAGGAAGCTTACATCCATAAGGCGCTGCCGGGTTCGCCCGGCGGCCCGCTGCTCTTCGTCTTTCACGGCACCGGCGCGGACGAGAGCCAGCTGCTGTCGCTCGGGCGCGACCTCGCGCCACAGGCGACGATCGTATCGCCGCGCGGCGATGTTTCCGAGCATGGTGCGGCGCGTTTCTTCCGCCGCACCGGCGAGGGCGTCTACGACATGGACGACCTCGCGCGGGCGACCGCCAAGATGGCCGGTTTCGTCAAGGCGCAGGTGGCAGCGGCAAGGCCATCTTCGGTCTTGGGTCTCGGCTATTCCAACGGCGCCAACATCCTGGCGTCCGTAATGTTCGCCGCGCCCGAGCTGTTCGATGCGGCGGTGCTGATGCACCCGCTGATCCCGTTCGAACCGCAGGTGCAGGGCAGCCTTGCCGGACGCCGCATCCTGGTCACCGCCGGCAAGCGCGACCCGATCTGCCCGCCCAACCTGACATCCCGGCTGGAGGCCTATTTGCGCGCCGATGGCGCCGATGTCACAGTGGAGTGGCACGATGGCGGCCACGAAATTCGACCAAACGAGATCGAAGCGGCGAGGCGGCTTTTTGCCGATGCGCCGGTTGAAGGAGCAAGCGATGCCTGACGAATTGCCTGAGATCGAACTCGAGGACCGCGGCTCGAAGGGACGTTATGTGCTGCGCGGACCCGGCGGCGCCGAGGCGGAAATGACCTTCACCAAGGTCGGCGAGCACCAGATCATCATCGATCACACCGAAGTGCCGGACGTGTTTCGCGGCCAGGGCGCCGGCCTTCGGCTTGTCACACGCGCCGTCGAGGACGCGCGGGCAGTGGGCAAGAAGATCATCCCGCTCTGCCCCTTCGCCAACGCCCAGTTCCGCCGCCATCCGGAATGGGCGGATGTGCTGAAGCAATAGACCTTTTTCCCTTCTCCCCTTGTGGGGTGAGTTGCCGGTCGCCGAAGGCGAATTCATCGTGCCGGTGGCACGATGAAAGGCCGGCGAACGCCGGGACGCTGCGAAGCAGCGGGGACCCGGCAGGTGGTCGGAGTCGCTCAGCCACAAGAGCGAACGCCTCTCTGGCATTTGCGCAGTTCGGCCTTCTTGCCTAAGTACACAGTTCGCTGCGGTTCGTCCGCTCCTGCCAACTGACCGAATGGCTTCCTGATGACCGAATCCGATCTCGTCCCCGTCTTCGACGGCCACAACGACACGCTGCTGCGACTGTACCAGTCGAAAGACACCGACGTCGAAAAGCTGTTCATCGAGGGGACGCAGGGCGGTCATATAGATCTGCCGCGCGCCAAGAAGGGCGGCTTTGCCGGCGGCATTTTCGCGATCTTCCCGCCGCCGGTCGAGAAGAGCAAACGCTCTGCGGTGCCGCCGGCGCCGAGCGACAATGAGCCATTGCCGCCGGAACTGCCACGCGCTGATGCGCTCAATTCCACCATCGGCATGGCCTCGATCCTGTTTCGGCTGGAGCGAGCGGGGGCGCTGACCGTCTGCCGCAGTGCCGGTGACATTCGCGAGGCGATGGCGAAAGGTTCGATCGCGGCGGTGTTTCACATCGAAGGCGTCGAGGCGATCGATCCCGAACTTACCTTGCTCGACGTGCTCTACGAAGCCGGCCTGCGCTCGCTCGGCATTGTCTGGAGCCGACCCAACGCCTTCGGCCATGGCGTCCCGTTCCGCTTTCCGTCGTCGCCCGATACCGGACCGGGGCTGACCGATGCCGGCAAGGCGCTGGTCAAGGCCTGCAATCAGCTCAAGATCATGGTCGACCTGTCACATCTCAACGAAAAGGGCTTTCGCGATGTCGCCGCGCTCAGCGATGCGCCGCTGGTCGCCACTCATTCCAACGTGCATGCGCTGTGCACCCATTCGCGCAACCTGACGGACTGGCAGCTCGGCGCTATCCGCGAGACCGGCGGCATGGTCGGGCTCAACTTCGCCACCGGCTTCCTGCGCGAAGACGGACGGATGAACTCGGACACCAGCCTCGACATCATGGTGCGCCATGTCGACTCGCTGCTGCAGGCGCTGGGCGAGGACGGCGTCGGTCTCGGCTCCGATTTCGACGGCGCCATGATCCCGGCGGTCATCGGCGACGTTGCCGGTCTGCCAAAGCTGGTAGATGCGCTGGCCGCGCGCGGCTTCGGACGCGCGCTGATCGAGAAGATCGCCTATCGCAACTGGCTGAACGTTCTCGAAAGAACCATAGGCTGAGGCTTAAGCGCCCATGCGCTTCAGCCAATCCTGGCCGCCGCGATCCCTGATCATCGGCAGCGGGTTCTCCCAGTCCAGCCGCGCGCAGATGCGGTAGACTTCGAGCGTCTCGGCGCTCATTTCGCCGCGCTTGTAGAAGTACATGGCGGCGGCATAGCGGGTACGACCCGACCATTTTTCGCCGAGCGGCGTGTTGACCAGCTGCCACTGTTCGGCGGCTTCCGTCTCATCATCCGGTTCGTCGGCCATGATCAGAAATCCGCCGGCGGATTGGCGGTGCGGCGGTCGAGCTTGATGAAAGGACGGGCCACCACCTTGGCCCGCTTCATCAGCTTCTGGTACTGCAACTCGCGCATGGCGTAGATCTCGACCCAGAGGTCTTCCACCATCGTATCACCATAGGGACGCGTCAGCGAGGCGATGGCGATATTGCGCTTGGCCATCGGCGACCAGATGGCGGCGCTGACCAGCCCGACCTCCTGATGCTTCTTGTGGTAGACGATGGCGTGCTCGGCCGGGATGTTGCCTTCGATCTCCAGCCCGACCAGCATGTGGCGCAGCTTGCGTTTGGCGCGCGCTTCGAGCATGGCGCGGCGGCCATTGAAATGGCCTTTTCCCAAATCGACCATAAAGCCGAGACCGATCTCGTCCGGCATGCGCAGACGGTCGGCGCGAATGGCATGCTCGGCGGTGGTGAAGTCGGCATTGGCGACGATGAGGCCGGCTTCCAGCCGGGCGCGGTTGAGGGCGGCGTAGCCGATGGCGCGGATGCCGCGCAGTTCGCCTGCCGTCATCAGGCGGTCCCAGAGGCTGAGCGCTTTTTCGGCCGGCACGAACAGTTCGTAGCCGAGATCGCCGGTGAAGCCGGTGCGTGAGATGGTGACGGTGCTACCGTCATGCGGGAACTCGGCGAGATCGAACACTTTGAGTTTTTCAACGCCGGCAAAGCCGGCCTCGCGCAGCACGGCGAAGGAGGTTGGGCCTTGCAGAGCGAGACCAGCGACGCTTCCAGTCTCTTCTTCGACGGTCACTTCGAAACCGATGGCGCTGTCGAGCAGCCAGGGCAGGTGCCGCTCCTGCGAACACAGGCGGAAGCGGGTCGGCGACAGCCGGAACAGCGTGCCGTCATCGAGGACAAAACCTTCGTCGTCGCACCATGCGGTGTAGTGGACGCGGCCCGGGTTCAGCTTGGTGACATCGCGCAGCGTGACGCGATCGAGGAAGGCTTCGGCATCCGGACCCTCGATCCGGTATTTGGTCATCGGCGAGATGTCGAACAAAGCCGCCTGGCTGCGGATGGCGAAATATTCGAGTTCCTCGTCCCACAGCGAATGCGGCGCGCGATAGCCGGCCCAATTGTACCAGTCCTGAGTTTTGGCCAGCGCATCGATGCGCGGCTGGAACGGCGTGCCGAGACGCAGTGTGCGGAAATGCGACTGCGCTGTGGTGCGGGCGGCGTTGTTGATCGGACTCGTCATGACGGCATTCCTTCGCCGTAGAGTGCGGCGTTGACTGGCTGAAACATCCGGTCATCCCTTCGTCGCTATGATGCGCCGCGCCGCATTAAAACCGGGAGCACCCGAAACGCCGCCGCCTGGATGCGAACCGGCGCCGGCCAGGAACAGCCCCTCGATCGGCGTGTCGTAGCCCGACCAGCCGGAGACCGGCCGCGACATCAGCATCTGGTCGGCCTGCAATTCGCCGTGGTGCCAGTGGCCGCCCGGCATGCGGTAGTTGGCTTCGATATCGGCTGGCGTCAAAAGCTCGGCATGCAGCACGGACTTGCCAATACCGGGGGCGTACGCTTCGAGCTGCGCCAAAACAGCCTTGAGGAATTTCGGCTTGCCGGCATCCCAACCCTCTTTCAGCGCATAAGGCGCGTATTGCACGATCGCCGATAGCACGCAGGCGCCACTTGGCGCGAGCGACGGGTCGGAGAGCGAGGGCAGTGTGATCTCCATCACCGGTTCGGCTGAGAACTCGCCATATTTTGACGGGTTGAAGGCGCGCTCGACATGGTCGGGCGAGGGCGCGATGACCAGACGGCCCTTGTGATTATCGGCGTCGACGCCGGAAAATTGCGGTTGCCGTTCGAGCGCCAGATGGAGCTTCGCCGCATCGCCCCTCATGCGGATGTTTTTTACCTTGCGCACGAAACCCGTGTCGATCTCGCGGGGGCCGACGAGATCGAGCATGGTGGTCGCCGGGTTGATGGCGGAGACGATCGTTCTGGCGTGCAGCACCTCGCCGCCGTCGAGGGTCACGCCGACGGCGCGGCCTTTCTCGACGACTATCCTGGCCACGGGCGCTGCCGTGCGGATGGTGACGCCGGCTTTCTCCGCCGCCGCGCGGATCGCGGCGACGACCGCACCCATGCCACCTTTCGGCAGCATCTGCGCGCCGGTTTTGCCGCCGGTCTCGCCGGCCAGCCGATAGTAGAGGCCGAGCAGGGAGGTCGGCGAGCGCGGACCGAGATGGCTGCCAAGCGTGGCGTCGAAGGCAAGCAGGCCCTTCAGCCTGATATCGGCAAGCTGTTCGTCGAGCAGGTCGGCGACGTTCATCAGGAGAACGCGCAGGAAGTCGCGCATGTCTTCCTTGCCGAGCTTTTTCAGCGCCACGGCCGTCTGGCCGAGCGCTGCGGTTTCAAGCAGCGACATGCCACCGAGATCGGGCGGGCGCCGCGACAGGAACGGTTTCAGGATGCCGGCATAGCGCAGAAGTTGCGCGCGCAATTCCTCCCAGGCCGCCTGCTCGGATGGAGTGGAGCCGGTCAGCACCTCGCCATAGGCGCCATGCAGGACAAGCGGCGGGCCGTCCTTCGCCAAGGCGACCGACGGCATGAAGTCTGTACGGGTGACCTGCAGCCCGTGTTTCTCCAGCTCCAATTTCTTCACCACGTCGGGGTGCAGGCGGTTCAGCACATGCGCGATCGAGGAGACCCGAAAACCCGGCGCAAACTCTCCGGTGCGCGCCGCGCCGCCGACATCGCCGGCCGCTTCCAGCACCAGCACCTTGCGGCCGGCTTTCGCCAGAGTGGCGGCAGCGACAAGGCCGTTGTGGCCACCGCCAATGATAATGGCATCAAATGACGTCATGGGCCGGGCTCATATGGGAGGTCGATTTGGCGAGGTCGCGCAGGATCTCGGCTGCCGCATTGCGGCCGGGTGCGCCCATGACGCCGCCGCCGGGATGGGTCGAGGAGCCGCACATATAGAGCCCGCCGACCGGCGAGCGGTATTGTGCGTAGCCCGGCACCGGCCGGTTGAACAGCAGCTGGTCGAAGGTCAGCTCGCCCTGGAAAATATTGCCTTCGGTCAGCCCAACCTCGGCCTCGATCTCGCGTGGCGTGCGCACCTCCATATGGACGATGCGGTCGCGGAAGCCTGGCGAGTATTCCGCGATCTGCGCAACCACGCTTTCAGCGAAACCGTCGCGGTCGGCATCGGTCCAGTCCTGGCCATTCACCTTGGGCGGCGCGTACTGCACGAAGCAACTCATAAAATGCTTGCCCGGCGGCGCCATGGTCGGGTCGAGCGTCGTTGGGATGACCATGTCGAGGAATGGGTCGGCCGACCAGCGACCGGCCTTCCAGTCGTCATAGGCGCGCTCCATGCGCTCCATGGAATCGGTGAAATGCATGTCGCCGCGATAAACGGGTGAATCCTTCGGCAGTGCCGGGAATTCCGGCAGAGAATCCAGCGCGATGTTGACCTTGCCGGAGGAGCCGCGGATCTTGAAGTTCCTGACCCGCCGCAGGAAAATGTCGGGCAGTTCCTTCTCCTCGACCAGTTTCAGGAATGTGCGTTTGACGTCGGCGTTGGAGACGACGAGCTTGCCGTAGACCTCCTCGCCGCCGGCCAGCACCACGCCCTTGGCCTTGCCTCGGCTCACCAGCACATGGTCGACCTCGGCGCCGGTGCGGATAGCGCCGCCGGACGCCTTGAATGAAGCGGCGAGCGCCTTGGTGACGGCGCCCATGCCGCCGCGCGCATAGCCCCAGGCGCCGACCGAGCCGTCGACCTCACCCATATAATGGTGCAGCAGCACGTAGGCTGTGCCGGGCGACATCGGCCCGAGCGCGGTACCGATAATGCCGGACAAAGCGAAGTTCGCCTTGATGACATCGGTCTCAAAATATTCGTCGAGGAATTCCGAGATCGACATGGTCCAGAAGCGCAGCGTCAGCGCCATTTCTTCTGATGACAGGCCGACGAATTTCTTGCCGAGATAGAGAAGCTCTCCGAGGTCGCGCGGCTTGAGACTGGCCGGGTCCGGTGCGGTGCGCATCAGCAGCGGCTGGATGAAACGGCACTGCCGCGTCACGTCGCGCGAATAGCGGTCATAGGCCTCCGCGTCGCGCCTGGAGAAGCGGGCGAATTCGCGCCGGTGCGCATCGTGGTCACGGTAGTTGGCGAGGTAGTCGCCGTCGCGGGTGAACACGGCGCCGCCTTCATAGGAAATAACCTGCAAGCCGAAACGCGGCAGTTCGAGGTCGCGCATGATCTCGGGGCGAAACAGCGAGCAGACATAGGAGCAGTTGGAGTAGAGGAAGCCCGGCGTCAGCTCGCGGCTGGTGGCGGCGCCGCCGACCCAGTCGTTCTTTTCCACCACCAGCACGTCGAGCCCGGCGCGTTGCAAATAGCAGGCGTTGACCAGGCCGTTGTGTCCGCCGCCGATGACGATCGCATCCCAAGCTTTCATTCGCGCCCAGCCTTCATGGTGCTCGACCCTTCATTTTCGCGTGATTTGTCGCCGAATGCGCGGAATTTGGCACGGCAGCGGCTATTCTGTCCAGCCATTCTGAATGAATGTTCAACAAATGATATTGCGTTTTCCTGTTAATACGCTACGCTTTGCCGGCATTCGAACCTGCGCAATTCGGCTGACGGGACTTAAGGTCTGATGATCGAAACGGCAGATGGCGAGCCGGAATATGACGACGCCGCGATCCGCTTCCTCGAGGCGCTGTGGGGCGAGGGCTATCTGTCGCCGGGCGGACCAGACGAGGTCGACCGGGTGGTCGAAGGGCTGTCGCTCAGGGGCAAGACGATCCTCGACATCGGCTGCGGCTCCGGCGGCATCGCGCTGCATCTGGTGGAGCGCCACGGTGCTGCTCATGCCACCGGCTTCGACATCGAGCGGCCGGTGATCGAGGCGGCCAGAAAGCATGCCGCTGCACGATGGCTTTCAGACCGCGCCAGCTTCGTCCAGGCGCCGCCGGGGCCGCTGCCTTTTGCCGACGCTTCGTTCGATGTCGTCTTCTCCAAGGATGCGCTGGTGCACGTGTCCGACAAGGACGCGCTGTTTGCGGAAATCTTCCGCGTGCTGAAGCCGGGCGGCGTCCTTGCCGCCTCCGACTGGCTGATCGGCCATGACGGCGAGCCGTCATCTGAGATGAAGGCCTATGTCGCGGCCGAAGGCCTGTCCTTCGCCATGGCCTCGCCGGCACGCTATGCGCAAGCGATGCGCAGCGCCGGCTTTGCCGATGTCACTGTGAAGGACCGCAATTCTTGGTACCGCGAGGTCGCACGCGGCGAGCTGGAAAGGCTGAAAGGCCCGCTCTACGAGACGGCGGCAGTCGCGGTCGGAGCGGCCTATGTCGACAAGAACATCAAGACCTGGGAAGCCATGCAGAAGGTGCTTGACAGTGGCGAGCACCGTCCCACTCATCTTCGCGGGTGGAAGCCGGCTGTGGTGGGATAGCCGGCAATGTGGAGCATGACGGCACCGATGAAAGCTGCAGCGCGCGAAGAGCGATCCTCCGACACGTCTGGAAAAACCGAGCCGGAAAAACGCGGCCGCAAGGCGTCGAAGGAGGTCAGGCAACAGCAGCTGATCGAAGCGACCATCGATTCGCTGGCCAAGCGCGGTTATTCGGAAACGACGATGGCCGATGTCGCTGACGGCGCCGGCCTGTCGCGCGGCATCGTCAACTTCCATTTCGAGAGCAAGGAGAAGCTACTCGTCGCCACGCTGGCCTATATGGCCGACGAATATGCGGCGCATTGGCGCGTCGCGCTGACCAAGGCCGGCGAGGATCCAGCCCGGCAGCTGCGGGCGCTGGTCGCCGCCGATTTCGACCGTTCGATCTGCAACAAGCGCAAGCTCGCGGCGTGGTGCGCGTTCTGGGGCGAGGCCAAGTCGCGGCCGACCTACCAGGCGCTGTGCGGCGCGCGCGACGCGGCCTACCAGAAGATCTTCATCGACCTCTGTGCCACGCTCAAGCAGGGCGGTGGTTATGGCTATGAGCCGCAGGTCATGGCGCTCGCGCTCAGCGCCATGCTGGAGGGCTTGTGGCTGCGGCTGATGATGGGCACCGAGGACGTCACCCGTGAGAGCGCGCTGCAGGCGGCAAACGAATTCCTGTCAGCCGCTTTTCCGAAACACTATCCGCCGGACAGCGGACGTTGACAACAACCGGCGGATCCAAGCCGGAGCGAACAATCAGAAACAAAGAGGATGGAACAGCATGAAAAGAACAACCCGACGCCTGACACTGACATTGGCGCTGACGGCGACGCTGGCTGGTTCGGCCGCGGCGATTGCGGTCGCCGCCGACAAGGACCTGATCGTGTTCGACTGGTCGGGCTATGAGGACCCGAGCTTCCACCCCAAATATGTCGAGAAGAACGGCGACTCGCCGACCTTCGCCTTCTTCGGCGACGAGGACGAAGCCTTCGAGAAAGTGCGCTCCGGTTTCAAGGCCGATCTTGGCCATCCCTGCTCGCAGAGCGTGACAAAGTGGCGTGAGGCGGGGCTGCTGCAGCCGCTCGACACCTCGAAGATCACCGGCTGGAAGGATCTCAATCCCGGCATCATGGCGATGAAGGATCTGGCCACCACTTCGGACGGCAAGGCCTGGTTCATGCCGTGGGACTGGGGCAACACCCAGCTCACCTACAACTCCGACAAGATCGACGCGAAGGATGTGCAGTCGCTGAAGGCCTTCTCCGATCCCAAGTTCAAGGGGCGGGTCTCAATCGGCGACAATGTCGACGACGCCTATGCGCTGGCCAGCCTTGCCATCGGGCTCAAGGACTGGACCAAGATGACGGACGACCAGTTCAAGCAGGCGTCCGATTTCCTGCGCCAAGTGCACAAGAATGTCCGCTCCTACTGGACCGATACCACCGACGTCGTGCAGTTGCTGAGCGGCGGCGAGGTCGATCTCGCCTGGGCATGGAACGATGCCACGGTACAATCCGTCGCTGCCGGTGTGCCGATCAAGTCCAAGAAGGATACGGACGAAGGCATCTCGACCTGGGTCTGCGGCTACGTGCTGTTCAAGGACGCACCCGGCAATGTCGACAAGGCCTATGACTACCTCAACGCGATCAACGATCCCGAGACCGCCAAGGTGCTGGTCAAGGACTGGGGTTATGGCCAGGCCAACGCCAAGGGCATGGCCGGCGTCGACCCGGCGATCCTGAAAGAAAAGGGCTATGACGACGTGCAGAAATTCGTCGACAAGACCCTGTTCCAATCGCCCGTGCCGTCGTCGCTCAAGCTCAAGATGATCGCCGAATTCGAGAAGATCAAGGCAGGCTACTAAAGCTCTGTCCGGCCTCCTCCGTCTGCCTGTCAGTGCGCCGGGCAGACGGTCTCGCCAAGGCCGCTGAAATTCCGTAACGTCGCCCGGCCGCTTTTCGCGATGAGGAGTTTCGCGCCATGAATTCCATGCTTCGCCGCCTCGCCCTTGCCGCTGCTCTTACAGTCGGCGCCGGCGCCGTGCTTGCTTATGCCGAAGGCGGCGGCGACCTCGTCGTGTTCGACTGGTCAGGCTATGAAGATCCGTTGCTGCACCCCGACTACACCGCCAAATACGGCGCCGAGCCGACCTTTGCTTTCTTCGGCGACGAGGAGGAAGCGTTCCAGAAGATGCGCGCCGGCTTCAAGGCCGACATCGCCCACCCCTGCTCGCAAAGCGTGACCAAGTGGCGCGCGGCCGGCATTCTGCAACCGCTCGACACCTCGCGGATCGCCGGCTGGAAGGATCTCAATCCCGGCATCATGGCGATGAAGGATCTCGCCGTCACCGCCGACGGCAAGGCCTGGTTCATGCCGTTCGACTGGGGCAACACTTCGCTGCTCTACCGCACCGACAAGGTCACCGCGGAGGAAGCGCAGTCGCTGAAGATTTTCGCCGATCCCAAATTCAAGGGCCGCGTCACCATCGGCGACAATGTCGATGACGCCTATGCGCTGGCCAGCCTGGTCATCGGCCTCAAGGACTGGACCAAGATGACCGACGCGCAGTTCCAGGAGGCGTCCGCCTTCCTGCGTGACGTCCACAAGAACATCCGCTTTTACTGGACCGACGACACCGACCTCAACCAGGCCTTTACCGGCAATGAGGTCGACCTCGTCTGGGGCTGGAATGAGACCTTCGTGACGCTCAAGGGCCAAGGCATGCCGATCGCCATGAACCGCGACACCAGGGAAGGCATATCCACCTGGGTGTGCGGCTATGTGCTGATGAAGGATGCGCCGGGCAAGCTCGATCAGGCCTATGATTTCCTCAGTGCGGTCAACGCGCATGCCGTGTCCGATTACTTGGTCAAGACCTTCGGCTACGGCCAGGGCAACAGCGCCGGGATGGCCGCGATCGACCATCAGGTGCTGAGCGACCGTGGCTTCGACAATCTCGACAAGTTCTTGGACAGGACGCTGTTCCAGCAGCCGGTGCCGCCTGAGCTCAAGCAGCGCATGGTCACGGAATTCGAGAAGATCAAGGCCGGCTATTGAGCGACAGGACTGAAAGAACCGATGTCGTCATCGTCGGCGCCGGTTTCACCGGCCTGTCGGCTGCGCTTGAGCTGAGAAAGGCCGGCATCGATGTCGTGCTGCTCGAAGCACGCGACCGCGTCGGCGGCAGGGTCGAGGCTATTCGCAACGGGCTTGGCGAGCGCATCGACAGCGGCGGCCAGTTTTTCTGCGAAGACATGCCGGAGGTGACGGCGCTGGCCGCGTCCCGTGGCAAGGCCTTCGTCGAAACCTATGTGAATGGCGATTTCATCACCCATCCATCGCTGTCGGTCGAAGAGGCCGAACGGACCTATCATGGCGCGATCGCAATCCGCGAGCGGATGAATGCGATCGAGCCGGACGATCCCTCGATCGCCGGCATGAGCGCTGCCGCCTGGCTCGAACGCCAGCCTGATCCCACTGACGCCAAGACGGCTTTCCGCTCGATGATCGAAGGCCTGTGGTGTCTGGCGATGGACAAGGTGCCGCTGTGGTACCTCATCGACAATGACCGCCGCATCACCAACGAGGTGCCCGAGCTGCAATATTCGCTGCTCGAAACCATGCAGTCGCTGGCCGAGGACATGGCGGGAGATCTCGGCGACAGGGTTTGGCTGAACGAGCCGGTTACGCGCATCGAGCACGGGCCGCAAGGGGTTCGTGCCGTCTCGGCAGGCAGCGCCATCGAAGCGCGAAGAGTGCTGGTCGCGCTGCCGCCGGCGAGGGCCGCGAAGCTGGATTTCGCGCCCGCTCTGCCGCCAGCTCTCGCAAAGGCGCTGGGCGTCTGGGAAAGCGGTGCGGTGATCAAGATCCTGGTGCGCTATCCCACGCCGTTCTGGCGCGAGCGCGACCTGTGCGGCATGGTGATGTGGCGCGACCTGCCGGGCCTGTTCGCCTGTGACGCCAGCAAGGATGCGCAACATGCCGCGCTGGTCGTCTTCGTCGGCGGACCACTGGCGTTGCGTTGGCGTCCGCTCGCGGACGCGGCGCTGCGCGCGGAGGTCACGGCAAGGCTCGTTGATGCCCTTGGCCCGGAGGCGGCCGGCATTATCGATTTCAGCCAGCGCGACTGGATCGATGACCGCTGGAGCGGCGGCGCCTACAGCGACCTAATTGTCGATGTGACGGCACGGGATGCCGAGCGCACGATCCGTGCCGGCGCTGCCCCGGTTCATTTAGCATCGTCGGAACTGTCGCCGTCATTCCCGGGCTATGTCGAAGGCGCCATCGTGATGGGGCGGATCGCAGCCAAACAGATCGCGACGGAACTTAAAATTCTTAGTGGAGCATGATCTTATTCCGAAAACCGGTTTCCACTTTTCGGGATCATGCTCAGTCCGCCATCGCCACCAAGGCCTCCGGATCGCAGCCGAGGCGGATCGAAGTGCCGACGGGGATATCGTCGGCGCCGAAGTCGTTGGTCTCGGTGACCGACAGTGGCTTTTCCAATCCGGGTATCTCGACGATGAGATGGGTGATCTCGCCAAAATAGTGGCGTTCGACCACCTTGCCGGCCACTTCGAATTTCGCCGTCGCGTTGTCCCACAGCACGCGCAATCGCTCCGGCCTGATGCCCAGCGTGGTGCCGCCGCCATTGCGCACGAAGGCCTTCGGCTTGTCGGTCCTGACCCGGCCGAAGCCCAGCGTGTCGACGACCAGCGAGGCGCTGCTCTCCTCGACGATCTGCGCTTTTACGAAATTCATGCCGCCGAGGAAATCGGCGACCTGGCGGTTGACCGGCCGCTGGTAGATTTCCTTGGGCGAGGCGACTTGGGCGATCTTGCCGCCGAACATTACGGCGATGCGGTCGGACATAGCGAGCGCCTCATACTGGTCATGGGTGACCAGCACGAAGGTGATGCCGACCGCCTGCTGCAGGCGGCGCAGTTCGACCTGCATCTGCTCGCGCAATTTCTTGTCGAGAGCCGACAGCGGCTCGTCGAGCAGCAGCACCTTGGGCCGCATCACCAAGGCGCGGGCGAGCGCCACGCGCTGGCGCTGGCCGCCGGAAAGCTCGGTGGCGAGGCGTTTGCCGAGGCCGGTGAGCGACACCTGCGCCAGCGCTTCCTCGACGCGGCGCTTTTCTTCCGTTCCTCCCAGCCTGAGCCGTTTCAGCCCATAGGCGACATTCTGCTCGACATTGAGATGCGGGAAGATGGCATAACTCTGGAATACCATGTTAGTCGGCCGGCGGTTGGCGGGGATGCCTTCCATCGACTGGCCGCCGACCGAGATCGAGCCGCTGGTCGGGTTGTCGAAACCGGCAATCATGCGCAGCAGCGTGGTCTTGCCGCAGCCGGAAGGGCCGAGCAGCGAAAAGAACTCGCCCTCCTTGATGGTCAGCGAGGTGTCGTCGAGCGCCTTGAACGCCCCATAGCTGCGGGTAACGCTGCGGATTTCGATCATTGCTCGGTCGGTTTGGGGTCGATCAGATTGGGCCCGCTCGGACTTATCTTGCTTGGATGGCTCATCCTGAGGCCGTTCGGCCCGGGACTGCTCAGGCATAGAGGCCTCCCTCGCTCTGGGTGCGTCTGGCCGCATGGCGGCGCAGGATCTCGGCAACGGTCATCAAAACGAAAGAGGCAACCAGCAGCAGCGTGCCCAGCGCCAACACACCCGGCAGCTTGGCGGCAAAGCGCAACTGGCCCCAGATATAGATCGGCAGCGTCGTCTCGGTGCCGGTCAGGAAGAAAGCGATGACGAACTCGTCGAGCGAGATGGTGAAGCAGACCAGGAGGCTGGAAATGATCGCCGGCGCCACCATCGGCAGCGTCACCCGCCGGAAGGTGCCGAAGGCACTCTCGCCGAGATCGGCGGAGGCTTCTTCGAGGCTGCGGTCGAAGCCCTCGAAACCGGCGGTCAGCACCGTCATCGAATAGGGAATGCAGATCAGGACATGGCCGAGTACGACGGTGAACAGCGAAAGGGTTAAGCCCAGTTGCAGCATGACCAGCAGCATGGAGATGGCGAGGATGATTTCCGGCAGCACCAGCGGCGCCATGATCAGGCCATTGATTGTGCGGCGGCCGGGATAGCGGTAGCGGGTGATCGAGCGGGCGGCGAGGATGCCGAGCAGCGTCGCCAGCACCGATGCCGAGATACCGACGATCAGGCTGTTCCAGGCGGCGTCAAGCAGCGCCGGCGTCTTCGGCAGGTCTTGGTACCATTTCAGCGTATAGCCGGTGAGAGGAAATTTTGGCGTCGGCGCGGTGTTGATCGAGAAGATCGGCAGGAAGATCACCGGCAGATAGAGAAAGACGACGTAGAGGAAGGCGTAGGCGGACAGCCAGCCGCCGGGAAAAAGGCGCCGCCTCGCCGTCATCGCGCCAGCCTCTGCAGCGCGCGGATGATGAGCACGGTGGCGCCCGCCATCAGCGTCACGACCAGCATGGTGGTCACGGACAATGCCGCGCCGAGTGGCCAGTTGGAGGCCTTATGGAACTGCGACTCGATGGCATTGGCGATCATCACGCCATCCTTGCCGCCGACCAGCCTTGGGGTGACGTAGTCGCCGACGGTGGGGATCATGACGATGAGAGCGGCCGAGATGACGCCCGGCGCCGACAGCGGCAGCGTCACGCGCAGGAAGGAGCGCAGCGGGCCGTCGCCAAGATCGGTGGCAGCCTCGACCAAGGTGCGGTCGACCTTCTCGAGCGAAACGAAGATCGGCAGGATGGCGAAGGCCGCCCAGGCGTGTGTGAGCGTGATGATGACGGCGCTGGAATTGTAGAGTAGCGCGGTCGATGGTTCGTCGATGATGCCGAGGCCCATCAGGCCGGAATTCAGCACGCCATTATAGCCGAGGATGACTTTCCATGACATCACGCGCAGGAGATAGCTGGTCCAGAACGGGATGGTGATCAGGAACAGCCATAGGCTCTTGTGGCGACCGCCATGGAACGAGATGAAATAGGCGATCGGATAGGCGAGGATGACGGTGAAAAAGCTCACCGTCAGCGAAATGTAGAGCGAGCGCCAGAGCAGATCGCGATAGATCGGCTCGGTCAGCGCGATGCGATAATTCTCCAGCGTGAATGTATGGTCGATGGTGAGGTAGTTCTGCGTCCAGAAGGAGTGGGCGAAGACCACCAGGATCGGCACCAGCAGCAGGATCAAAGCGTAGACCAAGGTCGGGCTGATCAGGGCAAGGCCCTGGACGGATTCGGACTGCAGAAGGGCGTTTCGCCTTGCTCGCGTCATGCGTCGCGTGGGCACCCCTTCGGCAGCTACCGTCATTGCAGCGACCCGGGCGTGATCTCGGTTGCTGGCTCGAACTGTTCCGCCATGATGCTCCCATTGACCGGGCCGGCTGCCTGTTCCCAATTTTGCGGAGCGCGCTTTGCTGGTTGCGCTCCAAGCTTGCCGGCTTTCTTTCATCATGAGCGCATCCGTGCATTGAAATCAAGCGCTATTTCTGTAATATTGATTGAACGGACATTCAAAATAATGTGAAGAAAGCCGGCTTTCCTGCCCTTGGCGCTTCGCTTTCTGTCCGGTGAAATTACGCTCAGACGATGCGAGGCAATGATGGCGGCTGCAAGAGACCTAAGAGCGATGGAAATGGCTGACGGTGGCGATGCGGTCGAGCTGGCCAAGCGCCATCTCATCCAGCCCTGGCCTTATGCCGGCTCGGTCGGCAATGAAGCGCGTGCGCTGATTGGCGAGGGCGATGGCATCTACATCACCGATGTAACAGGCAAGCGACTGATCGACGGGCCGGCCGGCATGTGGTGCATCAATGTCGGCCACCGCCGCGAGGAGCTGGCCAGGGTGATGTACGACCAGGCGATGATGCTGTCCTACAACACGCCCTGGTATACGATGAATGCGCCGTCGGCCGAGCTCGCCAAGCGCCTCGCCGATCATGCGCCGGGCGATCTCAGCCATACCTTCTTCACCACCGGCGGATCGTCGGCTGTCGAGACGGCGCTGCGCTTCATGCAGTTCTACAACAATGTGCGCGGGCGGCCGGAAAAGAAGCTGATCCTCAGCCGCGGCGGCGCCTATCACGGCTCGACCTATCTGTCGGCCTCGCTCAACGGCCGGCCGCGCGACCGCGACTGGATGGACGGCGCCGACGATCTCGTCGTCAAACTGTCCTCGCCAGACCCGTTCCGGCGGCCGAAAGGCATTGACATCGCCGCCTTCTGCGATTTCCTGGTCGATCAGTTTCGCGATACGGTCGCCCGCGTCGGCGCAGAGAAGATCGGTGCTTTCGTCGGCGAACCGGTGCAGGCATCCGGCGGCGTCGTCGTGCCGCCGGATGGCTATCTCAAGCGCATTCGCGAAATCTGCAGGGACAACGATATCCTCTATATCTCCGATGAGGTGGTGACCGGCTTCGGGCGGCTCGGCCATGTCTTTGCCTCCGGCGATGGCTTCGGCATCGACCCCGACATGATCACCTTCGCCAAGGGCGTTACATCAGGCTATTTCCCGCTTGGCGGCGTAATCATCTCGGAGCGGCTGCTTCAGGAAATGCGCCGTTCCAACCATCCCGATGCGATGTTCGGCCATGGCCTGACCTATACCAGTCATCCCATCGGCTGCGCGGTGGCGCTGAAGAACCTCGATATCCTGGAAGACAGCGTGCTGGCCCACACGCGCGATGTCGCGCCCTATTTCCAGGCGCAGTTGAAGACGCTGGAGGAACTGCCGCTGGTTGGCGAAGTCCGCGGCATGGGCCTGATGGGCTGCGTCGAGTGCGTAGCCGACCGCGAAAGCAAGGATCCGCTGCAGCTCGACAAGGATGTCGGCAAGCGCATCGACGCGCATTGCCACGAACTCGGCCTCCTGGTCCGGCCGCTGATCAACATGTGCGTGATGTCGCCGCCGCTGATCATCACGCGAGAGCAGATCGACGACATGGTGGCGATCCTGCGCGAAGGCATTTCGCGGACCATGGATGATCTGCGCAAAGAGGGCGTGTGGCAGGGGTGACTGGCAGTTCCGCCCCTACACCTGCGAGCGCATAGCCTCATTGAGGTTCCACATGTCCTTCTCCTCCGGCGCCGTCTCCAGGCCCAGCACCGGGATCTGCTTGCGCAGATGGTCGTGGTGGGTGCGCACACCGTATTCGAGGTCGGAGAGATAAAAACCCTCGAAGGCCTCCGAGATCATGGACTCGTTTGACCAGACGGAAAGCTGCACGTCCTCGTTCATGGTATCGCGGTCGATGCGGTAGGCGAGATAGCGGGCGGCCGCCTGTTCCCGGGTCTCGTCGGGGTAGCGGTAGATGGCGCCGCGCAGCAGCGTCTCGCCGGTCGACAGCGGGAACTCCTGATAGAACTGCACCGATTCCGGCATGATCGACAGCGCGTTGTTGGGGAAGATGCCGTAATAGATCCAGGCCCTGCGCAGATGCTCCGGCAGGTGTGAGGCATCGGGCGTGAGCTTGATGTATTCGCGCACGCTCCAGCGCCGGCCGGCATGCGGATTGTAGGTGGCAAACGAGCGCGACACGCCGTTGATGAACGGCTCGTCGAAATAGGTCGAGCCGTAGAGATCCTGCAGCGCCGGATGCGCCATGGCGACGTGGTAGCCTTCATTGTCGACGTCGCGCACCGACTTCCAGTTGACCGGCGTTTTCTGTGTCCAGATGCCCCAGGACGGCACCATCTCGGCCACGTTGTAGTGTGCCATCTCGGCCTCGATCGGCTTCAACAGTTCGGCCACCGAAGGCTGCGGGCCGCCCTTGCGAAAGCGGACAAAGATGAAGCCCATCCATATCTCAAGGTCGAGCGGCATCAGGCCGAATTCGGTCTTGTCGAGCTCGGGGAAGGAGCGCGGCCGGGCGGCGCCGCGCAGCGTGCCGTCGAGATTGTAGACCCAGCCATGGAACGGGCAGACCAGCGCGTTCTTGCAGGTGCCCTGGCTGTCGGCGACGACGCGGCTGCCGCGATGCCGGCACATGTTGTTGAAGGCGCGCACGACGCCGTCCTTGCCGCGCACGATGAGCGCCCGCTCGCCGACCACGTCCATAGTCAGATAGTCGCCGGCATTCGGCACGTCGCAGACATGGCCGGCGATCTGCCAATGGTTGCGGAAGACGTATTCCTTCTCAAGTTCGAGAAGCGCGTCGGAGTGATAGCTCCAGCCCGGCAGACCCCGCCGGTCCCAATCATTGGGGATCGCCACGTCACGGAGATGCGGGTTCATAAAAAAGCTCTTCTTTTATTGAATACTCATTCAATAAAACCATATTTTACATTGAAATGCAATGGTTTGTAGAAATCTCAACTTTTCAAGTCGGCACAACAGGACCAGCTGAAAGCCAGAAAATCCCGGAATATCCGGGCGTTAACCGGGGGGCGTGAAATAGTTGTCCGGCATGCGGATTTGGCCGTGCCGAGCTTCAAAACACGGCCCGCTCCGAGACGAAAATACCTGGCGTCCGCAAATTCGATCCGCAGTGTGAGCTTGTTCATAGTGCGGCCGACAGGAAGCGGGCTTGGTGCGTTCGCGGCCCGCCTGTCGTCAACATTTGATTGCCCGCATGAAACAGCTTCGCAAACGCATCTTGCCGTCGGCACATGACCGGATCTGTCCGGATATGCCCGAATTTCTTGTTTCAAACCTGTTACGCGGGCAAGCCAAGCGCATCATTCGCCCGTTACCAGGCGCGCTTAGGTTCGTTTCATAATAAAACGAAGGGGAGCAGCAATGCATACGAAAGTCGAGATCACTAGCAACGAACGACGCGCCAAACCGGCACTGCGTCAGCGCGCCAGCGACCATCCGGTTGCGATGTTCTCCATGCTGGGCGCCTGCGCTCTGGCCGTCATGTTCCTGACACCGGCTTCCGGTCCGGCCTTCGCTTCGCTCAACCCGCCGGCCAATGTCGTCCAGGGCGCGCCGACCACCATCAAGACCGCCCGGCTGCCGGAGCCGGAAATCGATTTTGCCTGCCAGGGCCAAGCCTGGGGCGCCGAGAGCGCGGAGTGCCTGCGCGTCATCGCCGCCCAGTCCGGCGTGCACAAGGCGCGTGCCGTCCGCATGATCGCCAACGCAGCGCCGCTGACCACGACACCCAACGTTTTCTGAACCTCCCGAGCGCTTCCTCCCGCGCTCGTTCTTGGCTCCCGCCGCTTCCCTCGGTCGGGAGCCTCTTTTTTAGGGCCTATCGACATTCGGGTGAGGCCGGCCTGCGCATGGAGGTTCCCTGCGCTTCCGGTGCTCGCGTACTTCAAGTACGCTCCGCTCCGGTTCTCGGGAACCACCATTCTCGACTCCGCCTGACCCGAATCTCGATAGACCCCTACGTGGGTGCTTCGGAAAACTTAGCCGGCGGCGGCGACCTGGTCGGCTATTGCCGAGAGTACGCCGCGGACGTCCAGCGTCGAGAACGGCTTTTCCAGGATTTGCGGGCGCTGCGGCGCCGGCAAGGCTTCGATCTCGGCCTTGGCGCCGATCAGGTCGCCGGTGACCAGCACGAAGCGTTTGGCCAGCGCCAGGTTGTCGGCGAGCAATTCGCGGTAGATGGCAATGCCGCTGGTGCCGGGCATGCGCAAGTCGGAAAAGACGATGTCTGGCGGCATGTGGCCGGTCAAGGTCGCCGCCGCCGACGTCCAGGCCGGCACAACCCGCGACTTGATACCCATCAGTTCCAGGATGTCGGAGAGGGAGCCGGCGACGTCGGGTTCGTCGTCGATGATCAGCGCATAGCGCAAGCCGCTGGAACGAGCCGGGCTGTCGCCGGCTGCTGCCGCGCCGCCGGTGATTACCGGCAGCTGGACGACGAAGCGCGCGCCGCGCGGCGGCACCTCCTCGAACCAGATATTGCCGTTGTGGCGCTCGACGATCGATTTCGAGATCGACAGGCCGATGCCGGTGCCGACGCCGACCGGCTTGGTGGTGAAATAGGATTCGAAGATGCGGCTGCGGATCGCCTCGGGAATGCCCGGTCCGTTGTCCTCGACCGAAAACCCGGGGTTGCCGCGATCGCTGCGGAATGTCCGCACCTTGATCAGGCGGTCGCCGCCGATACCGGCCAGAGCGTGTTGGCTGTTGATCAGGAAATTGGCGGCCACCTGCGTGACGTGGTCGGCATCGGCCATCGCCAGCAGCGGGCCGGGCGCGAAATCGGTGTCGATGATGATGCCGCTCGAGCGTGCGCCATAGGCGGTCACTTCGAGTGCGGCGCGGATCACCTGGTTGAGATCGGTCTCGGCCTGCGCCGCCGGATGCAGGCGCACCATCGACAGGAAGCTTTTGACGATGCGGCCGCAGCGCTCGGCAGCGGCGCGCACTTTCTCGGCGCGAACCTTGGTCTGCGGGTCGGTGGCGAATTCATGCAGCAGCGTCGACTGAGCAACGACCACGGCGAGCGGGTTGTTGAGCTCGTGCGAAACACCGGCCAGCAACGAACCCATTGCCGCCATCTTCTCGTTCTGGTGCAGTTTTTCGCGCTGGCGGTTGATCTCTTCTTCGGCGCGCAGCTTATCGCGCAGGTCGCGGATCGAACCGAAGATGAGCTGACGGTCGGCCACCCGCATCTCGGTCGCCGTCAATTCGATGGGAAACACCTCGCCGGCCGCATTCTGTGTCACGGTCTCAAGCCGCTGGCCAACCATCGGCGCGCCGCGGCCAGACATGTATTCGGCGCCCGAGACATAGCCCTTGCGGTAATATTCCGGCACCACGGTATCGAGCAGGTCCTTGCCGAGGATGTCGCTGCGCTGATAGCCGAACATCTTTTCGGCGGCCGGATTGAATTCGATGATCGAGCCGGTCTCGTCGATGACGATGATGGCGTCGAGCGACGCCTGCAGCATGGTGCGGCGGATGACTTCGCTGGCATGGGCGTCGGACGGCGAGTGCTCGATGGCGTCGCCGATGGCGAGCGCGATGATGTGCATCGTCGCCTCTTCCTCTTCGGTCCATTCGCGCTCGTTTAGGCAGTCATTGACCGCGAACGTGCCCCACAGATGACCGTGCGCGAACACCGATACCGACAGGAACGACTTGATGTGCTGCTTTTCGAAATCGGCCCTGAGGAACCCGTCGAGATCGCGCGTATGGCCGGCGAAGATCTTGCCTTGCCGCTCGTCCTCTCCAATCCGCTCCAGCAGCGGATCGGTATCGACGATCGACTGCATGATCACCGTCGGCGAAGCCAGTTCGCCGCCGAAGCGAGGATCGATCCAGTAGGCGGCGACCGATTGGGCGAAGCCCTGGCCGGGCAATTCGCGCAGCCTGAACAGGATGCCGCGCTGGCAATTCATGGCGCTGCAGAGCGTTTCGAGGATGGTTTCCATCTCGCGCTGCCAGTCGCCGGCATCGCGCAACCGGCGGACGACGCGCACAGCCGCCATCGCGGCGCTCTGGCGAGCGCCTTGCGGGTCCATACGTGGTGCTGGTTCAGCGGTCATGTCAGCCATCAGTAAAGGGCCGTCGGATTAGGCAGCTATGGAGCATTTCACGAAAAAGGTGAAACGCTCCATGTTTCAATGCAATCCCGAACGGAAAATCGCTACGTACTGTTCCTGGAATTGCTAGAGCGTTTCACCGTTTCACGGAAACGGAGAAGCGCTCTATCTCTTTGTTTTTACGCCATTCCGGGCGGAAAAACCGCGTACACTTTTCCTGTAATTGCTCTAGTGCCCGTCACCGGTCGGCAGCGAGAAGATATAGCCTTCGCCGCGCACTGTGCGCAAAAATTTCGGATTGGCCGGATCGGTTTCGATCTTCTTGCGCAGCCGCATGATGCGAATGTCGACGGCGCGCGACGATTCAGGATCCTCGACAAAACCAATCGCCTCGGAGATCGCCGATCGCGTCAACAGCCGGTTGGCGCGGGTCAGGAAAACCTCCAGCACATCGAACTCGCTCTTGGCCATGTCGATGACGGCGCCGTTGGCGCCGGTGACAAGCCTGCCGTCGAGGTCGGCCTGGAACGGGCCGAAGGTCAGGCGGCGGCCGCCATCGGCTTGTGTCTTCGCCGCCTGGGGCGGGCTCGGCTGCGGAACGCGGCGCAGCACGCTGCGCACACGAGCCAGCACCTCACGCAACTCGTAGGGCTTGACGATGTAGTCGTCGGCGCCAAGCTCCAGCCCGACAATGCGGTCGAGTGCGGTGCCGGCAGCCGTGGCATAGATGATGCCGACCGGTATTTTCGAGCGCAGCCAGCGGCCGAGCGACAGTCCGTCCTCGCCCGGCATGGCGATGTCGAGAATGGCCAAATGAAACGATTCCGTCTCCAGCAAGGCGCGCGCCTCGGCCGCGCTTCCGGCCTGGGTCACATCGTAGCCGTTGGCGCCGAGATACTCGGCGACCGCGTCCCGGAGATCGGGCTCGTCCTCGACGATGACAATCCGTGCCCGCACTATGGCCTCGCTCCCGCTTTCAGCGGAAAGTAGATTGGGTATAAACATGATGTCCAGCACTCATATCCGGTTGCGGGGGAACGGGAAGAAAAACATGGCTGCACGATCCGTCATCGCGCTGGTTTCCGTCGCCGATGTGGTGGCCGGCGATCTTGCCGATCATCTCGACCGGCGCGGCCATGACGTGCGCGAGGCGCGGCAGCCCTGGGAAGCTGAATCCCTGCTTTCGGCCGGAGGCATCGATATCGTCATCGTCGGCGACAGCCTCAGCCAGGCGGAAGGGCGGGACCTGCTCAGGCGTTATGGCGGCGGCCAGAGCGCGGACGGGAAGGCGGGGCCGGATTTCATCCTGATCTGCCGGCCGGCCGATCTGGTCGACAAGGTGCTGGCGCTCGAGCTTGGCGCCGCAGATGTCGTCGAAAGTCCGCTCAATGTCAGGGAGCTTGCCGCGCGCATCGGCGGCCTGCTGACGCGGCGCGGCAGGTCCGCCCAGGAACTGATCGTGCTGGAAAATGCCACCGTCGATTTGCGGTCGGCCATCGTCATGCACCGTTCGGGTACGGAAGAACAGCTGTCGCCGGGCCAGGTGGCGCTGCTCAGGCTGTTTCTGGCCAGCCCGCGCAAGGTGCTGACGCGCGACGACATCATTGCGGCGGCGCCCGCCGAAAATGCCGATGCCTTCGACCGCTCGATCGATTCGCGCATCGTGCGGCTGCGCCGCAAGCTCGACACCGAAACCATCACAACTATACGCGGCGCAGGCTACCGGTTCGACCCGCCGACGCAGCGCGCCGACTGAGGGTCGGGAGGCTGGATTGTTCCTCGGCTCGCCCAAAAAAGCTGCGCAATCTCGGGCGCCATGCATAGGCGTCAGCGCACCACCAGAAGCGATGGTCCCGACGGCAATTCGCTGGCGACTACGATTTCGCTGGCGGCATGCGCGCGGTCCTTCAGGAGAACCGTGGCGAGACCGGCAAAGCCGAGCAGGCCTTGTGCATAGAGCAGTACCGAAAGCACGGAGGCTGCAGATTTCGTCTTCATCGGTGTCCCCAAAAATCAGAACCGCGGGTGCTTCAGGATAAACCCGAAGTGCCCGCGTCGCCCACGGAGCCCCCCGTTGCGACGCGGGCCTTCGGTCCTCTCGGCAGCAAGTTGCCGGAGGGGCCGCGCATCCACTTCAACCCGAGGCCGACCCGCCAGAGGGCCCTGAGACGGTTGATGCGCAGACTGGAGACAATCCAGACCAAGGCTATGAACAGCGCGGCATGCAGCGTCGAAATCTCACCCGAATTCATCACCGCCAGTTTCGTCATCGGGGTGCCGGCTACTGTGCCGATGCCGCCGACGACAAATGCGGCGATGCTTATCCTGAAGAGCCAGGACAGGGTTGTCGATTTGATGCTCATTTTTCGTTGGCGCCGGCTGTTCTCGTTGGGATGACTGTGCCGCGAGCCTGTAACCAGATCATGCCGCCCAGGCCGCGCTTTGTTGCAAGTCGGTTTCGAGCGAAGCCAATCTTCTTTCATATGAGGACATCAGCACTTTCGTTTGGGGGGCGGTGGGTGATCGGGAGTGCGCAGCGAAGACGGGAGCACGCTCCTTGTCCACCTTGCTTGTTAACCAGAGGAAACAGATTCGAAACACAAACGAGCCTCAGCGAAGTCAGTCTGAAACATGGCGCAGGGATAAGGCGGCCACCGAATTGACGCCGGCAGGACCGGCAAAGGGGAGCCATCATGTACAAAGCCATTTCCGCCAAACTCATCAACGTCGCCGCCGCCGCTGCCGGCGCCGCGCTTCTGCTTGGCGCTGCCAATAGCACCGCCCATGCCGCGGCAAACCAGATCGTCGCGCGTGTTTCGCTGTCGCAGCAGACCATGGAAGTGCTGGTCGATGGCCGGCCGACTTTCGCCTGGAAGGTCTCGACCGGCGACAGTGCGCATGTCACGCCGACCGGCTCGTTCAAGCCGACCCGCATGCACGAGATGTGGCATTCGAAGAAATACGACAACGCGCCGATGCCGCACTCGGTCTTCTTCAGCGGCGGCTACGCCGTGCATGCGACCAACGCCATCAAGCGGCTGGGACGGCCGGCGTCGCATGGCTGCGTGCGGCTGCATCCCGACAATGCCGCCGACTTCTACCAGTTGGTCGAAACCTTCGGCCCGACCAACACCAGCATCGTCATCGTCAAGTAGCAGACTGCGTTTGGAGCGATGGTGCAGCGCAGCCGGCCAGGTCATGCCGCACCGCAAGTTCCCGCCTGAAGCTCCATCAGAGCTTCGCGGTAAATCAATCCAGTCAAAAAAGAGGCCGGAAATTTCCGGCCTCTTTTCGTTTGTTCGCTAACGCCGTTCGCAGCTCAGTCCGCGTGCACCGGCATCAGCTTCGGGTCTGGCTTTTCGGCGTGGTGCGGCAGGTCCTTGCTGGCGATGAAGGTGTAGAACATCGGCACCACGAACAGGGTGAACATGGTTCCGACCAGGATGCCGGTGAAGATCACGAGGCCCATCGAATAGCGCGCCGCCGCACCAGCACCACTGGACACGATCAGCGGCACGACGCCGAGCGCCATCGCCGCTGTCGTCATCAGGATCGGCCGCAAGCGCACCTTGGCCGAGGCGACGATCGCATCGCGCCGCCTCATGCCATGCAGCTCGCGCTGCTGGTTGGCGAACTCGACCAGAAGAATGCCATGCTTGGTGATCAGACCTATCAGTGTGATCAGGCCGACCTGCGTGTAGATATTGAGCGTTCCAAGCCCCAGATTGAGCGGCACGATGGCGCCAAAGATCGACAGTGGCACCGCCATCATGATGATCAGCGGGTCGCGGAAGCTTTCGAACTGCGCCGCCAGCACCAGATAGATGACGATTACGGCGGCTGCGAACGCGATAAGGATCGTGTTGCCCTGCTCCTTCTCCTGCCGGGACTGGCCGGAATAATCGATGAAGAAGGTATCGGGCAGGCTCTCCTTGGCAAGGTTCTCCAGGGTTTGCAGCCCGTCGCCCGTGGTGACGCCGGGAAGCGGCAGCGCTGATATCGTCGCCGAGTTCAGCTGGTTGAACTGCTCGATCGCGGCCGGCGCGGCGTTGGTCGAAATCTTCACCACCGCTGAAAGCGGCACCATTTCGCCGGTCACGCTACGCACGAAATATTCGCCGAGCTTCTCGGGATTGTCGCGGAATTCCTTCGGCACCTGCGGGATGATGTCGTAGCTGTTGGAGTCGCGGTCGAACTGAGCCACTTCGGCGCCGCCGACCAGCAGCGTCAGCGTCTGGCCGATGTCGGCGATCGGCAGGTTGAGAGCCGCCGCCCGGTCGCGGTCGATGGTCACCGTCACCTGCGGAGCGTCAAAGGACATCGAGTTTTGCACGACGATGAAGCGGCCGGAGGCCTGCGCCTTGTTCTTAATCTGCTCGGCCGCCTCGTAGACCTCGGCGGAACCACCGGTCGAGCGCACCACCATGGAGATCGGCAGGCCGCCGCCGGAGCCCGGCAGCGTCGGCGGCGCGAAGACGAAGGCCTCGACGCCGGCCACCTTGCCGAGGCGTCCCTGGATATCGGCTTGAAGCTCCTTTGAGTTGCGCTGGCGCTCGGCCCAATCCTTGAAGGCGAAGCCGACAAAGGCGCCGTTGGTGGCGCCGCCAAAGGCAACGGCGGAGAATTGCGCCCTGGTTTCGGGAATGTCCTTCACCAGGCCGAGGATCTGGTTGACGTAGGTCTCGGTGTAGTCCGAGGTCGCGTAGCGCGGTGCCGTCACGATCGACAACAGGAAGCCCTGGTCCTCTTCCGGCGCCAGTTCGCTCGAGGTCTTGGTGAACATGAAGCCGGTGAGCGCAACCAGCGCCACGACCATCAGCAGCGTCACCGGTCGATTTCTCAAGGAGGCGGTTACCGCCCGCTCATAGACATGCTCGACACGGCTGAAGGTTCCGTCGACGACGCGCTGGAAGCGACTGTGCGATCCCGCCTTGAGCAGACGCGCCGCCATCATCGGCGTGATGGTGACGGCTATGAGGCCGGACAGCACCACCGAACCGGCGAGCGTCACCGCGAACTCGCGGAACAGCGCGCCGGTCAGGCCGCCGGTGAAGGCCAGCGGCGCGAACACGGCGGCGAGCGTGATGGTCATGGCCACGATGGCGGAGAAAATCTCGCGCATGCCGTTGAAGGCCGCCTGCATCGGCGACATGTGGTCCTCCTCCATGTGGCGATGAATGTTCTCCACCACCACGATAGCGTCGTCGACGACAAGGCCGATGGCCAGCACCATGGCCAGCAGCGACAGAAGGTTGATCGAATAGCCGACCGCAAACAAAAGGAAGCAGACGCCGACCAGCGACAGCGGGATGGTCACGATCGGCATCATCACCGAGCGGAATGAGCCGAGGAACAACAGGATGACCACGACGACGATGGCGACGGCTTCGGCGATGGTCTTGAACACTTCATCGATCGAGGCGCTGATCTGTTCGGTGGAATCGTAAACGATTTCGATGGTCATGCCTTTCGGCAGCGTCTCTTGAATCAAAGGCACGATCTTGTGGATCGCCTCCGCCGTTGTCAGCGGGTTGGCGGCCGGCGTCGGGAAGATGGCGAGGAAGGTGCCGGGCTTGCCATTGAAGCTCACCCTCGTGTCGGTGCTCTCGGCGGCAAGCTCGACTCGCGCCACGTCGCGCAAGCGCACCACCTGGCCGTCCGTCGAGCGCAGCGGAAGCTCGGCAAAGGCCTCAGGCGTCTGCAGCGTCGAGCGAACCGTGATCGAGGAGACGACATATTCGTTCTCGGTGTTGCCGGGCGCCGACAGGAAGTTGGAGTTGTTGATCGCCGCCAGCACTTCGGCGGCGGTGACGCCACGCGCAGCAAGCTTGACCGGGTCGATCCAGACCCGCATCGAATATTCCTCGGCGCCGAAGATCTGCACGTCGGCGACACCTTCGACCGTCGACATGCGGGGCCGCACGACACGCTCGATATATTCGGTGAGCTGCTCCTTGCTCATGTTCGGATTCTGCATCGAGATGTACATCATCGCGAACTCTTGGCCGGTGCCCTTGACGATGACCGGGTCCTTGGATGCATCCGGCAAGGTGCCGCGTACGCCCTGCACTTTCGACAGGACCTCGGTCAGCGCGACATCCGGATTGGAGCCGAGCTTCATCTGGACGACCACAGTGCTCGAAGACGGCCGGCTGGACGAGGTGACGTAGTCGATGTTCTCGGTCGAGGCGACGGCCCGCGCGATCGGGGCGGAGATGAAGCCCTGGATCAGGTCGGCGCTGGCGCCGGGATAGGCGGTGGTGATGGTGATCGCCGTCTCGTCAACCTTGGGATACTGCCGGATCGACAGGTTGAAGATGCCCTGGAACCCGAGGAGCAGGATCATGCAGGCGAGGACGGTGGAGAGGACCGGCCGGCGAATGAAGATGTCGGAAAAGTTCATTGCTGAGCCTGCTGGTTAGCCGACTTGCTGGGATCAATGGTGTTGTCGACAGCGACGGACATGCCGTTGAAGAGACGGTTCTGACCGGCGGTGACGACCTCGTCCCCGGCCTTGATGCCCTCGATGATCTCGACCATGCCGTCGTTGCGGCGGCCGGGCTTCACGAACACCTGCGACAGCACGAGCGCCGGCTTTTCCGGTTCTGCCGCGGGCTTCGCGGGGTCGACAGCCGGCTTGTCCGCGGGCTTCGCCGCGGCGTCTTCGGCAGCCGGTTTCGCGCCGGCCGGCTTTGCATCTGCCGCCGGCTTTGCCGCGTCGGCCCCTGCAGCAGGCTTTTCCTCGGGTTTCGCGGCTGGGGCGCCTTCCGCCGGCTTCGCCGGAACGACGACGAAGACGAAGTCGCCATAGAGGCTCGACGTCAATGCCGTCTGCGGCAAGGACAGAATGTTTTTCTCCTGCGGCAGCTCGACGCGAACCTGGACGAACTGGCCGGGCGTCAGCTTGCCGTCGGGGTTGGCGACCTCGCCGCGCACGGACACCAGGCGGCTTGAAGCGTCGATCTTGGGATCGATGCCGCGAATGGAGCCGGCAAACGGCATGTCGGCGCCGCCGCCGGTGCCGCCGAGGCCGAGCCGCACGGCCTGGCCTATCTTGAGCAGCGGCAGCTGCTGTTCGGGTACCGAGAAATCGACCCGCATGGTGTCCAGATCCTGCAAGGTCACCACTGCGTTGCCGGGCGAGAGATATTGGCCGAGGTCGATCTTGGGGATGCCCACGGTGCCGGCGAAAGGCGCCGTCAGCTGCTTCTGATCAAGCACGGCCTGCAGCTTGTTGACCTGCGCGGCGGAGGCCGATGCAGCGGCTTGAGCGGTGTCGAGCGTGGCATCCGTTCCGACGCCGCGCCGCTGCAGTTCCAGCGCGCGTTCGAGCGCCGTCTTGTCGGACACGGACTGCGCCTTGGCCGCGACGAGATCCGCGCGTTCGACGGCATCGTCGAGCTGCAGCAGGACCGAATCGACAGGCACCTTCTGGTTGGCGTGGAAAAGGATGTCCTTGACGATGCCGCTGGTCTCGACGGTAAGGTCGACACCGCGCACGGCGCGTACCGTGCCGATCGCCTCGACGCCCGGCGTCCAGTCGGAAGGCTTGACGACAACCGTCGATACGGTCGTCGCCGGCGGCTTCATGGTGGCGAAATACTGTTTGATAGCGTTGTCGCGGAACAGGTTGAAGCCGACAACGCCGACGCACACCAGAGCGAGCAGAAGCAGAATTGCGGTGATAGAGATGAAGCGCTTCACGAACTGTCCCCTCGGCCGGTTTCCGGCAAAATAGCCGAATAGCGGGACACTTATCGACGCCAGGTCCCGATTACAAATGACGGCGAACTTACTGTACCGTCTGGACGGTCTTGTCAATTCCGCCTAGGCTGGTGCGGGGGAAGGGATCGATGAAGACCCAAAGGGCAAATTCGCGCGACAAGATACTCGCCGCCGCCGCCGATGTCGCACGTGAGGCCGGTCCCGGCAGCCTGTCGCTTGACGCCGTCGCCAGCCGCGCCGGCGTGTCAAAAGGCGGCCTGTTATATAACTTTCCGACCAAGGCCAAACTGATGCAGGGCCTGGTGGAGAATTACCTGCGCGCGTTCGAGCTGGCGCTGGAATCGGGCCGTGTCGCCGGCGCCAGCGGTGAGAACCTGCTCGCCACCTATATCCGGCTCTCGGCGGATGATTGCGAGGAGCCGAAGCCGACGGCTTCGTGGATATTCTCGGCGATCGCCGAGGATCCGGATTTCCTGACGCCGATAAAAGCCTTCAAGTCGCAGCTGCTGCAGCGGCTGAAGAGCGAGACGCCGGACCTGAAGACGCTGCTGGTCTGCTTTCTGGCCATCGAAGGGCTGCGCAGCATGAACCTCTTCGATTCCGACGTGCTTTCCGCCGACGAACGCCGCTTGCTGGTATCGGCCCTGCTGGAGATTGCGGGATAGCTCAAGACGTCGGGTCGAAGAAGCGATACGGGCCGGGCGGAAAGGACGGTTGGTGAGCGGCATGGCATAGCCACGCATCACGACATCGGCGATTTCAAGCTACAGCCCCCTGATTCGTTGGATCGATGGTTCAGGAATGACTGCGCGAATGCGCGGCCGACTATGTTGCGCCGCACCATAACACTGCCGTGTCAGCCTTGAGACGGCGCTCGGCGAGGCCGGCAAAGCGCGTTTTAGGGCTGTGATGGCGCCGACCTATGGTTATGGCGTTGTCATGTTGTGGCGCACAAACTATGTGCCTTTGTAGTCCTCCTAACAGTCGCGAGATCTCCATGGGTTCCCTTTCTTCGAAGAATGCGCTCGTCACCGGATCGACCAGCGGCATTGGCCTGGCCATTGCCCGCGCCCTTGCCGCCGAGGGCTCCAACGTCACGATCAACGGCCTTGGCGAAGCCGCGGCGATCGAACAGGAGCGCGCCGGCATCGAGAAGGATTTCGGCGTCCAGTGCCGCTACTCCGGCGCCAACATGATGGACGGCGCAGCGGTGACCGCCATGGTGCGCGAAGCCGAGCAGGCCTTGGGCAGCCTCGACATTCTGGTCAACAATGCCGGGATACAGCATGTCGCGCCAATCGAGGAGTTTCCCGACGACAAGTGGGAAGCCATCATCCGCATCAATCTGCTTGCCGCCTTTTACGCGATCAAGGCCGTGGTGCCCGGCATGAAGGCGCGCAAATGGGGCCGCATCATCAACACCGCGTCGGCGCATGCACTGGTCGCCTCGCCGTTCAAGTCGGCTTACGTCTCGGCCAAGCACGGCATAGCGGGTCTGACCAAGACGGTAGCGCTGGAAGTCGCGCAGGACGGCATCACCGTCAACGCCATCGCGCCCGGCTATGTCTGGACGCCACTGGTCGAAAAACAGATCCCCGACACGATGAAGGCGCGCGGCATGACCGAGGAACAGGTCAAGCGCGACGTGCTGCTGGCAGCGCAGCCCACGAAGGAATTCGTCACCGTCGAGGAGCTCGCCGCGCTGACGCTGTTCCTGTGCTCTGACGCAGCCAGACAGATCACCGGCACAACCTTGCCGATGGATGGCGGCTGGACGGCGCAGTAGGCGCGGTCCCCCGGCGCCGCTCTTTCCTTGACAAAGACGAAGGATCAATCCAGCATTGTGGCAAGGGGTTCCTTCGCGACGACCCCGTGAGGCGTCAGCCCAATGATCGCGTCCAAACTCTCACTCTGGAGGTGGACGCCATGCCGTCAACAACCGCAATCACCGTAGCGCAGCTTTCCCGCCTTGTCGGTCTGTCCGACGCGCCTGTTCTTGTCGATGTCCGCATCGACGAAGACTACGACGTCGATCCGCGGCTGCTTCCGGCCTCGTGCCGGCGCGACTTCAAGTCTGTTTCGAGCTGGGCGGCCGAGTTCACGGGGGCTCATGCTGTCGTCATCTGCCAGAAGGGGCTGAAGCTCTCGCAAGGCGTTGCCGCATGGCTGCGCCATGAGGGCATTGCTGCCGAATCCCTTGAAGGCGGCTTCGAGGCGTGGCAGGCGGCCAAGGGACTTCTGGTCAAGGCCGACAAGATACCGCCCCGCGACGACAAGGGCCGCACGGTCTGGGTGACGCGTGCCCGCCCCAAGGTCGACCGCATCGCCTGTCCCTGGCTGATCCGCCGCTTCGTCGATCCCTCGGCGGTGTTCCTGTTTGTCGAGCCGTCTGAAGTGCTGGCGGCCGCCGATCGGTTTGGGGCGGTTGCCTTCGACATCGACGACGTGTTCTGGAGCCATCGCGGCGAGCGCTGCACCTTCGACACGATGATCGAAGAGTTCGGGTTGCGGTCCGAAGCGCTCGATCGCCTTGCGCTGATCGTGCGTGCAGCCGATACGGCGCGCCTCGATCTCGTACCGCAGGCGGCCGGGTTCCTCGCTGCATCGCTCGGGCTGTCGCGCATGTTCCGCGACGATCTCGAACAGCTTGATGCCGGCATGCTGCTCTACGATGCGTTCTTCAGATGGTGCCGCGATGCCACTGACGAAACCCACAATTGGCCCAGCGCGGGCAAAGCGCCATGAGCGCCCTTGCCGCGGACGACAATGCACAGGCTACCGAGGCTCCGATCGTCCCGACCTTCCGCCAAGCCGCGAAACTGTGGGCAAGGATCGGCCTGCTCTCCTTCGGCGGGCCGGCCGGACAGATCGCGCTGATGCACAAGGAATTGGTCGAGGATCGCCGCTGGATCGGCGAGCAGCGGTTCCTGCATGCGCTCAACTACTGCATGCTTCTGCCAGGCCCCGAGGCACAGCAGCTCGCCATCTATATCGGCTGGCTGCTGCACCGGACCGCCGGCGGCCTCGTTGCCGGCATCCTGTTCGTGCTGCCCGGTGCGTTTGTCATGCTGGGCCTCAGCATCTTCTACGTGCTTTACAATGATGCGCCCGTCATCGAGGCGCTGTTTTTCGGCATCAAGGCGGCGGTGCTGGCCGTCGTCGTGGAGGCGGTCCTCCGCATCGGGAAACGGGCGCTCAAGAACCGGGTGATGATGGCGATCGCGGTGGCCGCGTTCCTTGCCATTTATGTCATCAGGCTGCCGTTTCCGCTGATCATCCTGGTTGCAGGGCTGACCGGCTGGATCGGCAACCGCCTGGCACCGGCGCGTTTTTCCGGAGCCGCACGCGGCAAGGACAATTTGCCCGATGTCAGGGGCGCCGTCGACGTCATGTTCGAACGCGGCGAACTCGCTCACACCAAGCCGACGAAATGGCACGCGCCGCGCACCATCGCGATCTGGGTGCCGATCTGGCTCGGGCCGGTCGTACTGATCCTGGCGCTGACCGGCCCTGCCAGTGTTTGGGCACAGCTTGGCGGCTTCTTCAGCCTGATGGCGGTGGTCACATTCGGCGGCGCCTACGCCGCACTCTCCTATGTCGCGCAGGCAGCGGTGACGTCGTTCGGCTGGCTGGCGCCGGGTGAAATGGTCGATGGGCTTGGCCTGGCCGAGACGACGCCGGGACCATTGATCCTGGTGCTGCAATTCGTCGGCTTCGTCGCCGCCTACCGGCACGCCGGTGCGATGGGACCGCTTGTCGCCGGATCGCTCGGCGCATTGCTGACGCTCTGGGTGACGTTCGTGCCGTGCTTCTTCTGGATCTTTCTCGGTGCCCCCTACATCGAAGCGCTGCGCGGCAACAAGGCACTGTCGGCGGCGCTGAGTGCGATCACGGCGGCTGTCGTCGGCGTGGTGATGAACCTTGCGCTGTGGTTCGCACTGCATGTCGTCTTCGGCGCGGTGCACCGCGTTGGCCTGGGCATGGAGGTGCCGGTGCTGTCGTCGCTGGATTGGCGTGCCGCGCTGCTGGCGGCAGCCGCTATGGTCGCCATGCTGAAACTGAGGATCGGCATGCTGCCGACATTGGCCGGCTCGGCGCTGGCCGGACTGGCGCTGCTGGCCTTGCCTGCGTAGCGTCCGAAGGCGCGACCAGCCATTATCACAGCCGGATTTTTGAGGTATGCCGGGCCGGCGCACAACGGTCGCGGGCGCTGGTGGGATCAGCGCTGGCCCCGGAGATACGCTTTACGTCGAACCCGATACCGCCAAGCTGAACCTGCTCGACGCGGAGAGCGGCGCGCTGGCGAACTGATTTGACGAGGTTGGCCGATCTGTTCAAAGTCGATCCTGGATCGCACAACGGGATATGACATGGTGGATTCCGATCGGATCGACAAGCTGATCGCAGGGGTGCCCCCCGCCTTGGCGCTTCGTGCCGGGCTGGACCTTGGCATCTTCACCCGGCTCGGCGGCGATGCTGCGACTGCCGACAGCCTTGGGGCAGCGCTCAAAGTCGAGCCCGCTCGTCTGTCGCGGCTCCTCTACGCGCTCGCCAGCATCGGTCTCCTCGACGTCAAGGATGGTCAGTTTCGCAACGGAGCCGAAGCGTCGAAGTTTCTCGACGCGTCCAAGCCGACCTATCGCGGCGGCGATCATGTGCTGCTGCGCGAACTCTGGGGAGCCGACCTTTTGACCGCAGAGTCGCTGCGGCAGAACCGGCCGGCCGCGCTGCATGACTTTTCTGAAGCGGGGCCAGAATCCGCAGCGGCCTTCAGCCGCATGCTCGCACCGGGAGGGGTGATTTTCGGCCGGAATCTGGCCCGTGAGCTGGACCTCTCGGCGGTCCGTTCGGTGATCGACATCGGCGGCGGCGCCGGGACCATTCTGGTCGGACTTCGCGAGCGATGGCCGCATATTGCGGCGACTTTGATGGAACTCCCGACGGTCGCAGCGGTCGCACCAGCGATCCTGTCGGAATACGGTGCCGGCGATGTGGTTGTCGAAGAAGGCGACATAACGGTCGCTCCATCGACCGGCCGGCATGACTTGGCAATCCTGAAGGCTGTCGTCCAGGTCCTGCCGCCGGACCAGGCGCGCAGTTCGATCCTGAACGCGGCGCGTTGCCTCACCCAAGGAGGCGAGATCGCAATTGCGGGGTGGGGTGTCGTCGATGACGACCGTCTCGGCCCGCCTGAGGGTGTCTTTCTCAATCTCACCTTCCTGAACCTTTACCGCGCAGGCGAATCGTACACGGAAGGTCAGTATCGCGGGTGGATGGCCGGGGCTGGGTTCCGGGATATCTCCAGGTCGCAGCTGACCGACGGCACCACGTTGTTTCGTGGGCGCCTCACGGACTGATCGTGGCTGGAGTGGTTGGTTTCGGGCGTGTGTGGCCCTCAGAGCCAGCCCCGGACGGATTGCACAAAGTTCCTGAGGCGGCGTGAGCCGATCTTTCCCCTTACCGGGCAGCGCGGTGTCCCCTGTCTTCTCGATAGCTTCTTCGCAGAGGGGGCATTTAAATGTCACTTGGTCGACAACAAGTTCGGGATAGCGGCATATTTCGCATTCGTCGATTGGGGCGGAACCTCCGACAGGATGTTGCGCGGTCGCTGCAACTTGCGCCTAGACTAGCCCGTTCGACTACGTCGAATCGGAATGGAGTTTTTAGACATTCGTTTATCTATTCGTGGTTTCTAATACATATGGCATCCAACGCGTTCACCCGGATTTGGTTTGCTTTGAGCCGCCTAAGGCGCGCCACGAACGGTAACGTTGCCGTCATCGTTGCCTTCACCTTGCCGGTCGTGGTTGGCGGCGCCGGCCTCGGTGTGGAGACATCCTTCTGGTATTACAGCAGCCTTAAGCTGCAGGCCGTTGCCGATGCCGCGGCCTATGCCGGCGCGCTCGAGAAGGTCGCGGGTTCCGATAACCCGACCATCATCGCCGCCGCCACGCAGTCCGCGACCTCGAACAATTTTGCCACGCCGGGCACGATCCAGGTCAACACGCCGCCATTGTCCGGCCCGAACACCGCGAAGAAGGCAGTGGAGGTCATCGTCAAGCAGAACCTCGACCGCTACTTCACGGCGATTTTCAACCAGGCGCCCGTTGCCGAACAGGCAAGGGCGGTGGCGCTGATCAATGACGCCTCCAAAGCTTGCGTGCTGGCGCTCAGTCCGTCGGCCTCCCAGGCTGCGCTCTTTTCCGGTAACACCACCGTCAACCTCACCGGCTGTTCGGTCATGTCGGACTCGATTGCCTCGGACGCCATAAAGACGCAGGGCTCGGCGGTGCTCAAGGCCGACTGCCTGATCACGGTCGGCGGCATGGTGCTGAACAATCCAGCGACCACAGTCTGCAAGTCCAACATCACCCGAGCCTTGCCGGCAGCCGATCCTTTCTCCGGCTTGGCGACGCCGACAGCCGGCAACCCTTGCAAGAATGTCAACGGCAACAAGACGTCGCAAACACTCCAGCCTGGCACCTACTGTAGCGGCATGAGCCTCAGCGGCAACGTCACCCTGCAGCCCGGCGTCTACGTCGTGCAGGGCGGTATGAAGGTCAACGCCAACGCGGTCGTCGCCGGCAGCGGGGTAACCATCTTCATGGCAGGCAGCAACACCGTCAGCATGAACGGCAACGCCAAGGTGACGCTGAGCGCGCCTACCTCCGGAGCCTATTCCGGCGTGCTGTTCTACGGCGACAGGACCGGGACCGCGGCGCAGAGCACCTTCAACGGCACCGCGGCCTCGCTTTTGACCGGCGCCATCTATTTCCCCAGGCAGCAGGTCAACTACCTTGGCAACTTCTCCGGGAACGGCGGCTGCACTCAGGTCGTCGCCGACACCATCCAGTGGTCCGGCAGTACGACCATCAAGCAGGACTGCACCAGCCTCGGGATGAAGAACATTCCGGCGACGCAATCCGTTCAGCTCGTCGAGTAGCTGGATGGGTGGGCGGACCTTGCGCATTGTCCTGGACAAATCCGGGATAGCTGCCGTCGAGTTTTCCATGTTGCTGCCCATCCTGTGCCTCGTCTGCCTCGGCATCGCCGACGGCTGGTCCTACGTAACGAGTTACCTGCAGATGCGCGCGGGCGTTAAAACCGCGGCCAATCTCGTAATGGCCGGCGCGTCCAATGACACCGGAACGCAGGCGGTCGCGCTTTCGAGCTGGAACGACAAGCCCGAGGACGCCGCGGTCGTACTGGTCCGCTCCTATTTGTGCGGCGCCACGGTCGTGGATGCGACCACCATTTGCGGCGGAACGAAGCTGCCGACCGTCTTCGTCCAGATAACGGCGACGGGCACCTGGGTGCCCCCGTTTAACTTCGGTGTCTTCCCGGACCCGCGCGCGATCAGTCATCAGCAGGTGATCCGTGTCCGCTGAAAGGATCGGATCCAGGTGGCGCCGTGACTGCTCCGGCGCAGCCGGGCTGGAATTCGCCTTGATCGCGCCTTTCCTGGTGATGCTTTTGTTCGGAATCTTCGCCTTCGGCTGGGCCATGAATGCCGTGTCGACCGTCCGCTATACACTGGAAACCTCTTCCCGGGCGCTGCAGCTGAACAACACGCTTTCGCAGAGCGACATCCAGGCCATCGCCACGCAGAAATTGGTGAACCTGGGTCTGAAGAACGTCATTGTGACGATCGCGACCGACCCTGCCAGCGGCGGTTTCAAGATGGCGCATCTGACCGCCAGCTATGCCTTCGTCATCGCTTTCCCGTATTTCGACCAGTATCCGATAAATTACGCCACGACCGTCACGGTGCCCCTGGTTGCTAGCTAGGCGTACGACCGGCTTCGTTGAGTTGGCGGCGCCGAACTCAGACCGTAACGGATCGACTGGGAACCATCGCTCGATCTGGAATTGGTCGATTCTCTTCGCCGCTGTAGATGCTTAAAGCTCGCTCCTGAGACCTCAGGGATGGACTTTTTCTATGGAACTAAAGTCGGGCTGCTTGCTTGGTCGCGTCCGTGAAAATCACCGAAGACCAGTCCATCAGTGCTGCAACATGCCGACAGGCTATCTCAGTCACCAAGCCTTTGATCTTGCTGGTGATCCCGACAGGAATCGAACCTGTGACCTACAGATTAGGAATCTGCCGCTCTATCCTACTGAGCTACGGGACCACGCGGCCCGACACATAGCCGCTTCCGATCGTTTCGCCAAGAGGCTCGCCGAAGGCAATTCGGCCGGCCTTTCGGCGGTATATGTCAGGCTGCGAGCGCCGTTTCGGCCAGTTTTACCCAGTAGCTCATGCCGTGCGGGATGACTTCGTCGTTGAAGTCGTAGGCCGGATGGTGGAGGCCGGCGGTCTCGCCATTGCCGATGAAGATGAAGGCGCCAGGGCGGGCTTCCAGCATGTAGGAGAAGTCTTCGCCGCCCATCACCGGCTGGATGGCGCGGTGGACCTGGGTGTCGCCGGCGACATTTGCCGCGACATCGCCGGCAAAGACCGTTTCTTCCGGATGATTGAAGGTCACGGGATAGTTGGCGTCATAGTCGACAGTGATCGTCGCGCCGAAGGCGGTGGCTATTCCTTCGCAGATGGTGCGGATGCGCTCTTCCGATTTCTTGGCGATCTCTTTCTTCAGTGTGCGCACCGTGCCGGCAATCTCGGCGGTCTCGGGAATGACGTTGTAGGCGTCGCCGGCGTGGAACTTCGTCACCGAAACCACCACCGCCTCGACCGGATCGGTGCTGCGCGAAGCGACCGTCTGAAGGGCGCCGACCAACTGGCTGGTGATGACGATCGGGTCGATCGTGCCGTGCGGCATCGCCGCATGGCCGCCGCGGCCCTTCACGGTGATGGTGAACTCGGCGGTCGCCGCCATGATCGGACCCGGCCGGATGGCGAACTGGCCCACCGGCAGGCCCGGCATGTTGTGCATGCCAAAGACGCGCGAAATATCGAAACGCTCCATCATGCCGTCCTTGACCATCTCGTTGCCGCCGCCGCCGCCCTCTTCGGCTGGCTGGAAGATAACCGCGACCGAACCGGCGAAATTGCGCGTTTCGGTCAGATATTTGGCGGCGCCCAAAAGCATCGCCGTATGGCCGTCATGGCCGCAGGCGTGCATTTTGCCGGGAACGGTCGAGGCATAGGGCTTGCCGGTGATCTCGTTGATCGGCAGCGCGTCCATGTCGGCGCGCAAGCCGATGGTCGCGCCTTGCCCCTTGCGGCCATGGATGATGCCGACGACGCCGGTCTTGCCGAGGCCCGTCACCACGTCGTCGCAGCCGAATTCCTTCAGCTTCTCGGTGACGAAGGCGGCGGTCTTGAAGACATCGAAATTCAGTTCTGGCGTCTGGTGCAGATGGCGTCGCCAGCCGGCAACTTCATCCTGCATCTCGGCGGCGCGGTTGAGAATCGGCATAATGGTTCCATCTCGCTGTTGGAGCAGACGATCTGGCCTGCTTGATTGCAATTGTGATTGCCATGCTTGTTGCCATCTTGGCACTTTGCCATCTTGGCGTCACATAGGGTAAATAGCACCCCAGACAATGTGATCCGGAAATTGAGGGCCGGATCAGGTCATGCTGGCCATCGCGTAACGAAATCTTACGGAGCCAGGGGCGACTACGGCAAGAGGCGATTTCGGATTCCATGATGCGGCACAGCCATATCCTCAAATTACTGCTAACGGGCGGCTTGGCGCTACCTATGCTGGCTGGGCCAGCTTTGGCCAATCCGGTGATCCTGTTCGACCTCAACAGCGGCAAGGTTCTGCAGCACCAGGACGCCTTCAAGCGCTGGTATCCCGCTTCGCTGAGCAAGCTGATGACCGCCTATGTCACCTTCCGGGCGATTGCCGCCGGCGAGGTCCAGCTCGATTCACCGATCAAGGTGACCAAGCATTCGGCGGGCGAACCGCCGAGCAAGATGGGCTTCAAGCCGGGCTCGGTGATGCGGCTCGACAATGCGTTGAAGATGATGCTGGTCAAATCGGCCAACGATATCGCCATGGCCATCGGCGAAAACATAGGCGGCTCGCAGGCCGGATTCGCCGTTCGCATGAATGCGGAGGCGGCGCGGCTTGGCATGACCGGAACGCATTTCGTCAATCCGAACGGCCTGTTTTCGCCGGAGCAGTACACGACGGCGCGCGATCTTGCCCTGCTGGTGATGGCGATCCGCAAGGAATTCCCGCAATACGCCCCCTGGTTCTCGATCGAAGGCCTTGCCGTCGGCAAGAAGGCGATCTCCAACTACAATCTCTTGATCGGGCGCTATCCCGGCGCCGACGGCATGAAAACCGGGTTCGTCTGTCCCTCGGGCTTCAACATGATCGGCTCGGCGACACGCAATGGCCGCACGCTGGTCGCGGTCGTGCTCGGCGAAAAATCGGCGATCAGCCGTGCCGAGACCGCCGCCAGGCTGCTCGACCAGGGCTTTGCCACGCCCGACCCGAACTGGCTCACGGTCGCGGCCATGCCTTCCTATGGCGATACAATGTCACCCAACGACATGCATGATGAGATCTGCAGGAAGAAGGCGCCGCACGAGCAGTCCGAGGCGGCTCCGCCGGTGGCCGCGAAGGGTGCCGACGTGCCGAAATCGCCCTATCAGGAAAAGCTCGACCACGTGCCGACGCTGGTTGCCGTGGGCCTCGGCGGCGCCACCGGGCCGGCGCCGAAGGCGATGCTCGACCAGGGCGGCCAGGAATACGCCGATGTGCCGCTGCCGAGCTGGCGGCCAGACATTCCGGCGCCAAAGGGCGCCGAACCGGCCGTGGTGGGCCAGGCAACCGCGGTGCAGGGTGACCAGCTGGTCAAAGCCGCGAACTAGGCGATGGCTGGCTTTCCGATACCCGTCACGGTGGTCACCGGCTTCCTCGGCGCCGGCAAGACGACATTGCTCAACCGGCTGCTCAAAGATCCGGCACTGGTCGACACGGCCGTCATCATCAACGAATTCGGTGAGGTGGCGATCGACCACCTGCTGGTCGAGCAGGCCTCGGACGGCATCATCCAGTTGTCCGACGGCTGTCTGTGCTGCACGGTGCGCGGCGAACTGGTCGATACGCTGGCTGACCTCGTCGACCGGCTGCAGACCGGCCGTATCGCCCGCCTTGCCCGCGTCGTCGTCGAAACCACCGGGCTCGCCGATCCGGCGCCGGTGCTGCAGTCGATCATGGCGCATCCCGCCCTTGTGCAGGCCTTCCGACTTGATGGCGTCATCACGCTGGTCGACGCGGTCAACGGCAATGCGACGCTCGACGGCCATGTCGAGGCGGTCAAGCAGGTGGCGGTCGCCGATCGCATCGTGCTGACCAAGGTCGATCTGGCCAGCGATCCCGGCGACGTCGATGCTTTGCGAACGCGACTCCATCAGCTCAATCCAGGCGCCGTGGTGCTGGAGGCCGGCGACGGCCGAACCGGCGTCACGGCGCTGTTCGATTGCGGCCTCTACAATGCGGCGACCAAATCCGCCGATGTCCGGCGCTGGCTCGGCGAAGAAGCCGCCCATGAGCACCACCATCATCATGATCACGGCGAACATGAGCACCACCACCGCCACGATTCCCGCGTGCGCTCCTACTCGCTGGTCCATGACGGCCCGGTGCCGTTTTCGGCGATCGAGATGTTCCTCGACCTGCTGCGTTCTGCGCATGGCGACAAGCTTTTGCGGATGAAGGGCGTCATCGAGCTTGCGGAGGACCCGTCGCGGCCGCTTGTCGTCCACGGGGTGCAGAAGATCCTGCATCCGCCGGCGCGGCTGCTGGCCTGGCCGGACGGCCAACGCGGCACCAGGCTGGTGCTGATCACGCTCGATATGCCGGAAGATTATGTGCGCCGGCTGTTTTCCGCCTTCACCAACCGGCCGTCGATCGACACGCCGGATCGCGCGGCGCTGGAGAGCAATCCGCTGGCGATAGCCGGGGGCTGATTGTCAGGCTCGCTATGCGCCGCGTTCGACCAGGAAGCGGTGGCCGCCGCTGACGGCTGATGTTTCAACAAGCTGGTGGCCAGCGTCGGCGCAAAAGGCGGGGATGTCGATGACCGCCAGCGGGTCGGTGGTCTCCAGCCAAAGCCGGCTGCCCGGCTGCATTGCCGCCAGGCGTTTTTTCGCCTTGAGAACGGGCAGGGGGCAGTTCAGGCCCTTGAGGTCATAGATCGCGGTGTGATTTGTTTGTTTGTCTTCATGCATGTCTTTGTCCCAAAACCGCTGCGCACTTTTGGGCGACATGCATCGGCAAGGCGAAAAACCTCAGCCGCCGAACATGCCTAGCAGCTTGTTCTTGATCTTCGACATCCGGCTTTCGTCCGCCGGCGGTTCTGCAGGCGCCGCCTCGACGCTCGCAGTGGCGACCGGCTGCTGGGGGGCCTGCTTGGCTGCTTCCTTTTCGGCCAGCGCTTGGGCCTTTGCGGCTTGCTTTTCAGCCAGTGCCTGGGCCTTGGCGGCTTTCGCAGCCTCGATGGCAGCAACCCGCTGTTCCTCGGCCTTGCGCTTGGCTTCCTTCTCTGCGTCCAGCGCCGCCATCTTGCGGCCGGCGGGCGAATCGATGCGGCCCATGCGCGCCGTCTCGGTCAGCGTGCCGTCGGAATTCAGCGACGGCGGTTCGATCGGCACGCGCTCGCCCCGGGCGCGGCGCTTCGACCATTCGGAAACGATGGCGGCTTCCTTGATGCCGGCAATGGTCGGCTTGGGCGCCGGCACGCTGGCTTTGACCGCGCCGGTGAAGGCCGCGTCATAGCTGCTTTGATAGGCGTTGAGTGCGCTCTTCAGCGAATCCGGCTGCGTGGTCGCCGGGCAGGCGCCGGTCGGATCGAATGTCGTGCCCTCGGGCGCCACCTGGTTGAAGACATAGCGCTTGTCGCAGACATCGACTTTCGGCGGCACCTTGGTGATCTCGAAATTGTCGTAACCGACCTTCAGCATCTTCCAGAACTCATAGTTCGGGTCGTTGCGGTAACGCGCCATGTTGGCGGCGGTCATGCGGAATGGGAAAGCCTGGATCTGGAACTCGGTCTGGCCGCCCTGGAAGGCATCGCGACCAAAAGCGTAGATCTGCTCGATCTGCGGATCGGTCATCGAATAACAGCCCGACGACGAGCAGGCGCCGTGCACCATCAGATTGGCGCCGGTGCGGCCATTGGCACGGTCATAGGCGTTGGGATAGCCGATGTTGAAGGACAGGTGATAGTTCGAGCGCGGATTCATCTGCGACGGGCGGACCGTATAGAAACCTTCCGGCGCCTGGCGGTCGCCCTCGGTGTATTTCGGGCCGAGCTTGCCCGACCATTTGCAGATGTCGTAGCTGGCGACCATCTCGTAGCGGCCGGTGGTCTTGGCCTTCCAGATTTCGAGCTTGCCTTCTTCCTTGAAGATGCGAGCCATCACCGACGAGGTGCGGATCATGCCCTTGGCCTTCATGTCGGCCAGGATCTTGTCCGGCAGCGGCTTGCTGGCTTCCGGCGCAAAATTCTTCATAGAGGAATCGTTGCAGCCGGCAACGCCAAGCGCGGCGATCAGAAGTGCGGTGCGGGCAAGCTTGGCAAACATGGATACGGCTATGTCTTTTTCTCGCGTCACGGGCCGGATAGCGCCCGGTCCTGTATGCTGAACACTGACGGACACCCTAAGCCCGTTAACCTTGAAAATTCCTTACCGCAAGCGTCGGACGGCGTCCCCCACGGCAATTCGCCCGGTGTCACGGATTTTTTATTGAGCCGAATGCGGCGGCATTTTTATGGCGAAATTGCTCCTTGACGCCACGTTGCGGTGCGTTGCCCGCCGAAATCAGAGGCTGCGGCCCATCGCCAGGTATTTTTCGCGGCGCTGTTCGCGAAAATCGGTATTGGCGCCGGCAAATTCCTTCATCGTCTTGGCAATGAGGTCGCCGGTGGCGGCGATCACCGTTTCGGGCGCGCGCTGGGCGCCGCCGAGCGGCTCGGCAATGATGGCGTCGATGATCTTCATTTCCAGAAGGTCCTGGGCGGTGATCTTCATGTTGGTCGCCGCATCCTTCGAGCGCGTGGTGTCGCGCCACAGGATCGAGGCAGCGCCTTCCGGCGAGATCACCGAATAGATGGCGTGTTCCAGCATGTAGACGCGGTTGGCGGTGGCGATCGCAATGGCGCCGCCCGAACCGCCTTCGCCGATGACGACCGAAATCGATGGCACTTTGAGGCCGAGGCAGGCCGAGGTTGAACGGGCGATGGCTTCAGCCTGGCCGCGTTCCTCGGCGCCAACGCCGGGGTAGGCGCCGGCGGTGTCGACCAGCGTCAGAAGTGGAATCTGGAAGCGGTCGGCAAGTTCCATCAGCCGCACGGCCTTACGGTAGCCTTCAGGGCGCACCGAGCCGAAATTGTGCTTGAGCCGGCTCGCCGTGTCGGAGCCCTTTTCCTGGCCGATGACGGCCACCGGTTCGCCGCGGAATCGGGCGAAGCCGCCGATGATCGCCTGGTCCTCGCCGAAATTGCGGTCGCCGGCGAGCGGCGTGAAATCGCTGAACAGACCCTTGATGTAGTCGAGGCAATGCGGCCTGTCGGTGTGGCGCGCGACCTGCACCTTCTGCCACGGCGTCAGCGCCTTGTAGATGTCGCGCAGCGCGTCGCGCACGCGCTTCTCGAGCCGGCTGATTTCGTCGCCGACATCGACCGCCTCGCCATTCTCGGCAAGCTTCTTCAGCTCGAGGATCTTGAGTTCAAGGTCCTGCACCGGCTTTTCGAAATCGAGGTAATTGTACATTCTTGAGCGGACCGATGCGTCGGAAGGCAAACATCGCGCAGATGTAGGCTCCGCGCGGGCACGTTGCCCTCACATAGCGATATGAGGCCTAGTCGGCAAGCGGATGATGATCGTTGACCAGCCGCACCAACCGCTCTTCCAGCACATGCGTGTAAATCNCTGCGTGGTCGAGATATCGGCGTGGCCGAGCAGCTGCTGCACCGCCCTGAGATCGGCGCCGTTCTGCAGGAGATGGCTGGCGAAAGCATGGCGCAGCACATGCGGCGAAATTTTCGCCGCCGATATGCCGGCCCGCGCGGCAAGGCCTTTGAGGTCGCGGGCAAAGACCTGCCGGGAGAGAAAGCCGCTGTCGCCGGCGGCCGGGAACAGAAACGGGCTGTCGGCGAAAGCCGGCACCGACGCCCGGGCCGTGAGCCATGCCCGCATCGCCATGCGGGCCTTGGCCGACAGCGGCACCATGCGCTCCTTGTCGCCCTTGCCGCGCACCATGAAGAAGCGGTCGTCGCGCTGCGCGACGGTCACCGGCAGGCCGACAAGTTCGGAGACGCGCAGGCCGGTGGCATAGAGCACCTCGACCAAAGCGTGCAGGCGCAGTGCCGCCACCCGGTCGCCATTGACGCCATCGCCTGTCTCAAGCGCCGCACGGTCGAGCAGCCGACCGGTATCGGCCTCGCTCATCGTCTTGGGCAGCGGCCGGCCCTTTTTCGGACTGTCCAGCGTGCCGGTCGGGTCGTCGCCGCGCAAGCCCTCGGCGTAGAGAAACTTGAAGAACTGGCGGATCGCCGACAGTTTGCGCGCCTGCGACGTCGACGCAAAGCCGCGCGCCGCGATATCGTCGAGATAGGCGCGGATGTCGGCTGCGGCGGCAGCGGCAAGCCCGCCGGCAATCTGCTGCGAAGCGTCTTCGAGATCACGGCGGTAGGAAGACAGCGTGTTTGCAGCGGCACCGCGTTCGGCGCTCATCATCTCGAGAAAGGCTTCGATGCAAGCCGCGCTGTTCATGTTCCAGGGGTCAGTTTGGGTCAGTTTTTCTTGGGGTTCAGCTTTTCCGGTGGGATGCGCACGGTGATTTCGGCTTTTTTCGGCTCGACGAACATCGCCAGCGCCACCATCGTACCATAGGCAATGCCGGCAAGAATCATCATCGTCACGACAAAGCGGAACAGTGTCGGCATCAATCTTCGCCCGTCTTCTTGCTCTGCGATTCCAAGCCCGTGTCCTTATGGGACGCTAATTCCGTCAATTCAAGGACGAAGGGCTCTGCGTGCGAAAGGCGCTATGCTTGACGCAAACGGGCTTTTGATGTCGATACGCCGGCAAAGACGGCTTAGAAACAGCATGGTCTCATGAACGCGTTACCAGCAAATCCTCCCGGCGATAGCCATGCCGCGCTGCTCGACAGGCTGGGCAGCCGCTCGATCGTCTTTGTCGGCCTGATGGGCGCCGGCAAGACGGCGATCGGCCGCAAGGTGGCGACGATGCTGTCGCTGCCCTTCGTCGACAGCGACCAGGAGATCGAAACCGTGTCGCGCATGACGGTGCCGGAACTGTTCGAACGTTATGGCGAGACCGAATTCCGGGCATTGGAGCAGCGCGTCATCCTGCGCGTGCTGGAGAGTGGGCCGCAGGTGCTGTCGACCGGCGGCGGCGCGTTCATGAATGCGCAGACGCGGGAAGCGATCGCCGGGCATGGCGTGTCGGTGTGGCTGAAGGCCGAGATCGACCTGTTGATGGAACGCGTGTCCAAGAAGCAGAACCGGCCGTTGCTCAAAAGCGCCGATCCGCGCGCCGTGCTCGAGCGGCTGATGGGCGAGCGCTACCCGGTCTATGCCACGTCCAACATCACGGTGCCGACACGCGACGACCGCAAGGAGGTCATTGCGACCGAGGTTGTCGACGCGCTGTGCGGGCATTTCGGCATTCCGGCTCCGACTGCGCCGGGCGAGGTGCGGCTGTGAGCGAACCGGTCACTGTCGAGGTCGGCCTTGGCGAGCGTGCCTATGACATCCTGATCGGCCCCGGCCTTTTGGCGCGCGCCGGCGCCGAGATTTCGCGCCGCCTGCCCGGCACGAGAGCGGCGGTGGTCACCGACGACAATGTCGCGGCGGCACATCTCGACGCGCTGAAGGCCGGTCTGGAAACAGGCGGCATCCAGCCTGCCGTCATCACTTTGCCGGCCGGCGAAAAGACCAAGAGCTTTGCCCATCTCGAAGAGGTGGTCGACGGCGTGCTCGCCGCCAAGCTGGAGCGCGGCGATGTCGTCATTGCGCTCGGCGGTGGCGTCATCGGCGACCTCACCGGCTTTGCCGCCGGCATCGTGCGCCGCGGCATGAATTTCGTCCAGATTCCAACCTCGCTGCTGGCGCAGGTCGATTCCTCGGTCGGCGGGAAAACCGGCATCAACAGTCCGCGCGGCAAGAATCTGGTCGGTGTCTTCCACCAGCCGAAACTGGTGCTGGCCGACACCGAAGTGCTCGACACGCTGCCGATCCGCGAATTTCGCGCCGGCTATGCCGAGCTTGCCAAATACGGGTTGATCGACCGACCGGCGTTTTTCGCCTGGCTGGAAGCGAACTGGGAAAAGGTGTTCGCTGGCGGACCGGAGCGGACCGAGGCCATTGCCGAGGCGTGCCGCGCCAAGGCCGATGTCGTCGCCCGCGACGAGTTCGAAACCGGCGACCGCGCACTGCTCAATCTTGGCCACACATTCGGCCATGCGCTGGAAGGCGCCACACAGTATGACGGCGCCCGCCTCGTCCATGGCGAAGGCGTCGCCATCGGCATGGCGCTGGCGCACCGCTTTTCCGCAAGGCTCAATCTGGCCAGCCCGGACGACGCGGCGCGGGTCGAGGCGCATCTTCGCGCCGTCGGTCTACCCTGGCGGATGGCCGACATCCCTGGTGAGTTGCCCGATGCCGAGGCGCTTCTTGGCTTCATCACCCAGGACAAGAAAGTGTCGCGCGGCGCGCTGACCTTCATCCTGACGCGCGGCGTTGGCCAGGCTTTTATTGCCAAGGATGTACCGGCGTCGGAAGTGCTTTCGTTCCTCAGCGAAAACCACCCGGGCCAGGAAGGCCGGCCGCGATGATCAACGAGCCCGGCTGGACCGTCGTCGCCGTCCTTGCCATCCTCATCCTGCTTGTCCTGGCCGTGCGCACGCGCCTGCTTGCCATGTTCGGCTATGAGTTGTCGCGCATCGAGCCGCAGCGCTCGACCCAGGACGAGTTGCGCGGCGCGGTCGACGATTTCCGCCGCGACGGCCAGATGGTGCGTGAGGACCGCGACCGTGTCGGCGGGCTGTTCGATCTCGCCGAGCTCGAAGTCTCCGACATCATGGTCCACCGCACCAATATGCGCTCGGTCAATGCCGACAATGGGCCGGAAGCCGTGGTGCGCGAGATCCTGCAGAGCCCGCACACCCGCATGCCGTTGTGGAAAGGCTCTCTCGACAACATTGTCGGCGTGCTGCACGCCAAGGACCTGCTGCGAGCGCTGAACGAGGTCGGCAACGACTTTTCCCGGATCGACGTGATGAAGATCGCGTCGAAGCCTTGGTTCGTGCCCGACACCACCACGCTGCAGGAACAGCTCAACGCCTTCCTGCGTGCCAAGGCGCATTTCGCTATCGTCGTCGACGAATATGGCGAGGTCGAAGGGCTGGTGACGCTGGAGGACATTATCGAGGAGATCGTTGGCGAGATCGCCGACGAGCACGATGTCGACATTCAGGGCGTCAAGCAGGAGGCGGACGGTTCCGTGGTCGTCGACGGCACCGTGCCGATCCGCGATCTCAACCGGGCGCTCGACTGGAACCTGCCTGACGAGGAAGCGACCACCATTGCCGGCCTGGTCATCCACGAGACGCAGTCGATCCCCGAGGAAAAGCAGGCTTTCACCTTCCACGGCAAGCGCTTCGTGGTGATGAAGCGCGACAAAAACCGGATCGCCAGAATCAGGATCAGGCCGGCGGGCGAATCTTAAAGGTACCGAGCAGGCCCGCCACATGACGCTCTTTGCCGAGCTTATGCCGCGATCTGGCTCGTAGACCGTTCGTGGATGGTCGCACCGGTTTGAGCGTCAACTGCGACCAGGCTGACCTCGTAGCCCCAGAGGCTGCGGACATGGCGCAGCGTCGCGTCACGGCTGGCCCCTTCGAGCACAACACCATCCTTTACCCTGTGTTGCAGCCGCAACTGCCGGTCGCCGAGCAGGTCGACATCAATCACCTGGATGTCCGGCCGATTCGCTCCAAGGTCGTAACTGTGGGCTAGCTGGGCGCGTATCTTGTGATAGCCACGTTCGTTGTGGATCGACGCGACTTCGAAATGCGGTTTGTCGGCTCCATCGCCAAGCACGAAGAACCGCCATTTTCGGATCAAGCTCGGGCTGAGGTACTGGCGGATAAAGGATTCGTCGCGGTGGTTGGCCCAGGCCTCAAGCAGGACCTCGCGCCAGTTGCCATGTCCTGCAATGTCCGGGAACCAGTCGCGGTCCTCCGCCGTCGGCTCGGTCGAAATGCGCTGTATGTCCTGCATCATGTCGAGGCCGAGGGCATAGGGATTGATGCCTGAAAACCGGGGATCGTCAAAGGCCGGCTGGAAGATCACGTTCGAATGGTTGCGCAGGATTTCGAGCATGGCACCTTCGCCGATCCGGCCACGATCGAATAGCATGTTCATGAGGGTATAATGCACGAAGGTGGCGCAGCCTTCATTCATGACTTGAGTCTGTCGCTGCGGGTAGAAATATTGCGCGATGACGCGGACGATCCTGATGATCTCGCGCTGCCAGGGTTCCAGGATCAGGCTGTTCTTCTCGAGGAAATAAAGGAGGTTTTCCTCGGGAAGGTTGAGCGATCTCTTGCGCTCCGCCATCCCTTGATCCTCATTGCCGGACTTGTTTTTGTTCTGCGACGGCGGCAGCGTGCGCCACAGATCGTTGTAGGAGCGCTCTTCGTATTCGAGGCGCTCGCGAAGCCCTTCGCGCTGTCGCTCCGACGAGAGCTTTGGCGGCCGGTGGTAGCGGAACACCCCTTGTTCCATCAGCGCATGGGCGGAATCGAGAATGGCCTCCACTGCTGCAAGGCCGTGCCGCTCCTCGCACCGGGCGATGTAGCCCTTGGCGAAGTCCAGATAACCCAGGATTGCCCCGGCGTCGGTCCATTGCTGAAACAGATGATTGTTCTTGAAGAAATGATTGTGGCCAAGCGCCGCGTGGGCCGTCACAAGGGCCTGCAACGCCATGGTGTTTTCCTCCATGAGGTAGACGATGCAGGGATTGGAGTTGATGACCAGTTCATAGGCCAGCCCCCGACCACCCTTACGGTAAAGAAGCTCCTGGTGAAGGAAATGTTTGCCGAACGACCAATGCCGATACATCAGTGGCATGCCGATAGATGAGTAGGCGTCGAGCATCTGCTGGGAGGAGATTATCTCCATCTGGACCGGGTAAGTATCGAGATACAACTCGTCGACCGCGATCGCCTCGATCTCTTCAAAAGCCCGCGATAATTTCTCGAAATTCCAGTCAGAACCGGAAAACAACAAATTCGTTTCGTTGGCTCGCCTGACCATCTCTCTCTCTCAAGCGCTCTTGATGGCCGCCGGCTGCCTGGCGAAGAGCCGGTGGAAGACCGGGTAAATATCCGCGGGAGCAGCGATGCGGCTCATCTGGAAGTTGGGCCATTTCAGCTCGATCGTACTGTAGGCGCGCCAAAGCGACGTCCCGTTTTCGGTAGCACCGAATATGTGGCTCTCGCGTTCGTCGATGATCTCGACATAGGCGAAATACTGGCACAGGCGCATGAGCTTGCCGTTCATGAGCTCTATGCATCGCTCGGAATCGGTGGTGAAATTGTCCCCGTCAGAGGCCTGCGCGGCGTAAATGTTCCACTCGCTGGCAGGATAGCGCTGGCCGATAATGCGGTGCATTTCGTCGAGCGCGGTGGAGACGATCGTACCGCCGCTCTGCGTGTTGTAGAAGAACGTGTCCTCATCCACTTCGTGCGCCTCATGGGTATGGCGGATGAAGACGATCTCCGTGCGTTCGTAGCGCCGTTTCAAGAACAGGTGCAGCAGCACGAAGAAGCGTTTGGCCAAGTCCTTTTCGCGTTGGCCCATCGATCCGGACACGTCCATAAGGCAGAACATGACGGCATTGGCATTCGGCACCGGCCGGGCGTCGAAGCGGTTGAATCGGATATCGACCGGATCGACAAAGGCAATTCGCCTGCGCCGTCGCTCCAGCCGGTCAAGCTCGTCGCGTAATTCCGCGATGCGCTGGCGCACCGCCGCGCCGGCCGGGGCCGACTCAAGCGTGACGATTTCCCGGAGGATCGCCTCCAGTTCCTGCTGCGTGGGGCGCCTCAGCGCAATGCGCCGGCCTAGGCTGTTGCGCATGGTGCGGCCGGCATTGATGTTGGTCGGGGAACCGGTTGCCGCGAAGCCGGCCCGGCGCGGCTTGAAGGCAAGGATTTCCTTGAGATTGAGCTTAACCAGGTCGGGCAGTTCGAGATCCTCAAAAAAGAGTTCGAGCACCTCCTCGCGTGACAGCACGAAACGAAAATCGTCTTCCGACGCCGTGTTTCCTGGCGACGACGCCGCGCCGCCCCCATGCGGCTTCGGGAGCAGGTCTCCAGGGGAAAAATGCCTGTTGCCCGGAAGGATGTGTCGGCGCCGTCCGCTGGCCCTGTCATCGTTGAAGCTCGGCTCGGCCGTTTTCCTTTCAGGCATGGGCACGGCGTGCTCGGTATCCACGTCGGCGATCCTGCCAGTGCGGATTTGATCGCGAATGCTCCGCTTCAACTCCTCGCGAGCACGCCTGAGGAAGCGCTGTCGATTGCCAAGGCTCTTGTCCTTGGGGTTCAGGCGACGGTCGATGAAGATCGGCATGGAACCATCCGGCTCTGTCAACCCGCCTTGTTCACCCGCATGTACCAGTCCACCAGCCGGCGTACCTGCCGTTCTGTGTAGCCACGCTCGATCATGCGCTGCACGAATTCGTTGTGGCGCTTTTCCGTAACGCTGTCTTGCTTGGAGCCGAAGCTGATCACCGGCAAGAGGTCCTCGACCTGTCCGAACATCCGCTTCTCGATGACCTCGCGCAGTTTTTCATAGCTGGTCCATGACGGGTTGCGGCCGTGGTTTCTTGCGCGAGCGCGCAGAGTGAACTTCACCACCTCGTTACGGAAGTCCTTGGGATTGGCGATGCCTGCCGGTTTCTCGACCTGCGAAAGTTCGTTGTCCAGGATCTCCCGGTTGAGGATCTGGCCGGTGTCGGGGTCCTTGTAGTCCTGGTCCTCAATCCAGGCATCCGCATAGGCGATGTAGCGGTCGAAGAGGTTCTGGCCGTATTCGCTATAGGACTCCAGATAGGCCTTCTGGATTTCGTGGCCGATGAACTCGGCGTAGCGCGCCGCAAGCTCCGACTTGATGAATTCAAGATAGGCCGCTTCCGTTTCCTTCGGGAACTGCTCCCGCTTGATCGCCTCCTCCAGAATGTACATCAGATGCACAGGATCGGCGGCCACCTCCTCATTATCGAAGTTGAATGTCTGCGAAAGGATCTTAAAGGCAAAGCGCGTGCTGACGCCCGTCATGCCTTCATCGACGCCGGCGGCGTCGCGATATTCTTGGACCGACTTTGCCCTGGGATCGACTTCCTTCAGATTTTCGCCGTCATAGGCGCGCATCTTGGTGTAGAGCGGCGAGTTGTCGTGCTCGGCCAAGCGCGTCGAAACTGCAAAGCGGCTGAGGATGTCCAAAACTTCAGGGGCACAGGGGCTGGCGGCCAACTCGCTCTCACGCAGCAATTTCTCATAGATCTGCCTCTCTTCGGTGATCCGCAGGCAATAGGGTACCTTGACCACCAGGATGCGATCGAGAAACGCCTCGTTGTTCTTGTTGCTCTTGAACTGTTGCCATTCCGACTCGTTGGAATGGGCGACGATGATCCCCTGGTAGGGAAAGGCGCCGAAATTTTCAGTGCCGTTGTAGCTGCCTTCCTGTGTCGCGGTCAGCAGCGGATGCAGAACCTTGATGGGTGCCTTGAACATCTCGACGAATTCAAGCAGACCTTGCGTGGTCCGGTTCAGGCCACCGCTATAGGAATAGGCATCGGGGTCGGACTGGCTAAAATTTTCCAATTGCCTGATGTCGACCTTGCCGACCAGGGCCGAGACATCCTGATTGTTCTCATCGCCAGGTTCGGTCTTGGCAATGCCGATCTGGCGCAGCCGCGAAGGCATCAGCTTGACGACGCTGAATTTGGAGATGTCGCCAGACAATTCGTCGAGGCGCTTGGCCGCCCATGGCGAAATCAATCCGTTCAGCCGGCGCCGGGCTATGCCGTATTTATCCTCTAGCAGATCACCCATGTGATCGGGATGGAACAGCCCAAGCGGCGACTCGAAAACCGGGCTGATCTGGTTGCCGACCTTCAGCGTGTAGATCGGGCGCTGCTCCATCAGTTTCTTCAGGCGCTCGGCCAGAGAGGATTTGCCGCCGCCGACCGGGCCGAGGAGATAGAGGATCTGCTTGCGTTCTTCGAGACCCTGCGAGGCATAGCGGAAATACCCGGCTATGCGCTCGATCGTATCCTCCATTCCATAGAAGTCGGAAAAATGAGGGTAGACCTTGAGGGTCCGATTCGAGAAAATGCGGCCGAGCCGCTCGTCTTTGCTGGTGTCAACCAGTTTTGGTTCGCCGATTGCGTCGACCATCCTTTCGGGAGCCGAAGCGTACATCGATTTGTCTTCCCGACAGGCAAGAAGATACTGTTGGATGCTGACCTCTTCGTCCGCCGCATTGGCATAAATTTCCGAAAAAAGATCGAAGACGTCGGATTGGGTTGCACGCATGATGTTCTGCCCTCGGAGCCGATCTGGATTCCAATCGCCTCATCACCTTCAACTGTCGGAAAGCATTGTTGGTTCCCTTCACATGAAGGAGAGTGGCTGCAATCCGGGTAGAAGGCTTGGGAGGAAACATTCGGAGTGGCTGGAATGGCGGGTTGCCCGGTGCTGCGGCGCTGATGGGCGGCGTTGTCGCCGGCCAGCTATCTCGATGGACACAAGCATCCGCCGACCTTCATCGCCTATTCGCGCGCCGAAGGCCGCGACGACCAATCGAAAGCTTTGCCAAACGCCTGCGCGCCATCGGCACTGAAGTGACGCTGTTCGACGGCAACGCCTACACGCATATGTCGATCAATCACGACTTCGGCGAGGACGGCGACGCGTTGACCGCCGCGATGCTGGCCTTCCTGAATGGACCGTCGGTTGATCCCCGATCCCCGCGAGGCGTCCTGGATCAGACCAAAAGCCCCGGCGGGACATTGCCGACCCGGCGGCTACAGGTGCAATTGTTCCTGAGTTGTCGATTGGGAAAGAAAATCATGAATGGCGCCGATCTGCTGTGCGACGTGCTCCTGGCCAATGACGTCACGGTCTGCTTCGCCAATCCTGGCACATCCGAAATGCATTTCGTTGCCGCACTGGACCGCAAACCTCAGATGCGCTGCGTGCTCGGCCTGTTCGAGGGCGTGGTGACCGGCGCCGCCGACGGCTATGCGCGCATGACCGACCGCCCGGCAGCAACGTTGCTGCATACCGGACCGGGTCTCGCCAACGGTTTGGCCAACATGCACAACGCAAGGCGTGCGCGCAGCCCGATGATCAACATTGTCGGCGACCATGCTTCCTACCATCTGCCGCTCGACGCCCCGCTGACCAGCGACATTGAAGGCCTGGCGTCGCCGATGTCGAACTGGGTTGGCCGCGTCAAGGGGCCGGCCGATATTGTGCCGGCCGCAGAGGCGGCTTTCCGCGCCTCACTCACGCCGCCTGGCGTCACGACCTTGATCCTGCCTGCGGATGCCGCCTGGGGCGAAGTTGCTGCGATTTCGCCTGGCAAGGTGAAGCTGGAGCCGCCGCCCGCCGTCGACATGGCTGTTGTGCGCACGATCGCCGAAGCAATCCGCGCCGCGCCGGGCCGTGTCGGCATGGTGGTGCGTGGGCAGGCGGCGCGCGCCGATGGACTTGAAATCGCAGGGAGAATGTCATCGGGAAGCGATGTCAGGCTGTTCAGTGAGGTTCTGATCGCCCGCATGCAGCGCGGCCGCGGGCGGTTCGCCCCGACCCGCATTCCCTATCCGGTCGATGCGGCGACGGCCATGCTCCGGGATATCGACTTGCTGGTGCTGGTCGGCGCCAAGGAGCCGGTTGCCTTCTTCGCCTATCCCGGCAAGCCCGGGCGGCTGGTTCGGGACGATTGCAAGGTGCTTTCGCTGGCGGCGCATGGCCAGGATCTGAAAGCGGCGCTGGAGGCGCTGGCTGCCGAGGTCGGCATCAAGCCGACGCAGCAATTCGCCGCCGCAACCGCCTTTCCAGACGAACCGACGCTGAGCGGCAGACTGACGGACGATGCCATCGCGCTGTCGGTGGCGCGCAAACTTCCGGCCAATGCCATCGTCTGCGACGAAGCGGTCACCTCGGCGAGACGGTTCTTCGCGCTATCCGCCTTTGCGGCGCCGCACGACTACATGATGGGTACGGGCGGATCGATCGGCGGCGGCATTCCGATGGCGACAGGAGCAGCGATCGCCTGCCCGGACCGCAAGGTGATCAATCTCGAGGCCGACGGCAGCGGCATGTACACGGTGCAGGGACTGTGGACCCAGGCCAGGGAAAAGCTTGACGTCGTGACCATCATCTTTTCCAACCGGACCTACGCCATCCTGCATGGCGAAATGAAGAATGTCGGGGTCAATGAGATCGGCGAGAACGCTAGGCGCATGCTCGATCTCGACCATCCGGCGCTGGACTGGGTTGCGCTGGCCAAAGGCATGGGCGTCGAGGCGGCCCGCGCCGACACGTGCGAGCGGTTCGACGCGCTGCTCGACAGTGCCCTGTCGCGTCCGGGACCGTTTCTCATCGAAGCGGTGATCTGAGGCGGAGAGACTTACCAACGGGTCTTTTCGCCGGGTGCAGCCGGTTCGATTGCCAGCGCATGGACACCGGCTTGCAGCTCCGCTGCGAGCAATTCGTTGACGGCGCGGTGGCGGTCGATGCGGCTCATGCCGGCAAAGACGGATGAGACGATGCGGACGCGAAAATGCGTCTCGCCGGTGCCGTCATAGGCACCGTGATCGTCGGAGCCGTGGTGGTGATGACCGGCATGAAGGTGGCTTTCATTGACGATCGCCAGCCGCTCCGGCGAAAACGCCTTGTTCAGCTTGTCTTCCATCGTCGCCTGTATGGACATCGCCATCTCCCTTCACCATATCTGCAAGGCGTGATCGGGAGATCGGGGATCGATCCCGCCGGGCCGCCTCAAAAATCGCCATTCGCCCTGCTTTATGCCGCGATTCAGCGGTTAGGGCGATGATCGCGAAAATGTCAATTCTTGTTTCGCACGTGCGAACAGCCCATAAATGGGTGAGATGAAACCGTACCCCAAATATTTCGAGAAAATTCGGGTCCGTCCCGACAAGGATGCGGAGCTGAAGTCGCACTCGCCGATCTGCCAGTGGGACGGCTGCAAGGAGGCCGGTACCCACCGGGCGCCGGTCGGACGCATGAAGGAAGGCGAGTATTTTCAGTTCTGCTTCGATCATGTGCGCGAATACAACAAGGGTTTCAACTACTTCTCCGGCGTGCCGGACACCGAGATAGCCCGCTTCCAGAAGGAAGCGATGACCGGCCACCGGCCGACATGGAAGATGGGCGTCGCCGGCGCCTCGACGCGCTCCTCGCCCGATTTCGCCCAGCAGCGTTCCGGTCGCGCCGGCTATTACAACCGCATGCGCGATCCCTTCGATCTGTTCAAAGGGCCGAAGGACCCGCGCGAGGCGCGCGAGCGCAAGGCCAAGCCGCTTGAGGCCAAGGCGCTGGAAACGCTTGGCCTTGATACAAAGGCGACTGGCAAGGACATCAAGGCGCGCTATAAGGAACTTGTGAAGCGCCACCATCCGGATGCGAATGGCGGCGATAGAGGTTCGGAAGACCGGTTCCGCGATGTGCTGCAGGCCTATCGCGTGCTCAAGCAGGCGGGTTTGTGCTGAGCGACCTAACGGTCGTGTCGTTTTCCAACTTTCACAAGGGTGGAAAAGGCTCTAAGACCGCCCCCGGACAAAAACGATTGCCGGCGAAATCAGGCATTTCGCCCGTGGAGACTCGGATAGAGATGAACAAGGTCGATCGCGACATCGCCAATTTGCCCGACACGACGGTGTCAGTGAAAGACAAATTCGGCTTCGAGTCCAAGATGGTGGTGCCGGCCTATTCGGTGACCTCGGAACATGTGCCGGACATCGATCCGGATTATCTGTTCGACAAGGCGACGACGCTGGCGATCCTTGCCGGCTTTGCCTACAATCGCCGCGTCATGGTCTCGGGCTATCACGGCACCGGCAAATCGACGCATATCGAACAGGTCGCAGCCCGCCTTAACTGGCCCTGCGTACGCGTCAACCTCGACAGCCATGTCAGCCGTATCGACCTCGTCGGCAAGGACGCCATCGTCGTCAAGGATGGCCTGCAGATCACCGAATTCCGCGACGGCATCCTGCCTTGGGCCTACCAGCACAATGTCGCGCTCTGCTTCGACGAGTACGATGCCGGCCGTCCGGACGTGATGTTCGTCATCCAGCGCGTGCTGGAATCATCGGGGCGCCTGACGCTGCTCGACCAGAGCCGGGTCATCCGTCCGCATCCGGCGTTCCGCTTGTTTTCGACCGCCAACACCGTTGGCCTCGGCGACACCACCGGCCTCTATCACGGCACGCAGCAGATCAACCAGGCGCAGATGGATCGCTGGTCGATCGTCACCACGCTGAACTACCTGCCGCACGACAATGAGGTGAACATAGTGCTGGCCAAGGCCAAGCACTATCGCGACGGCAAGGGCAAGGACATCGTCAACAAGATGGTGCGGGTCGCCGACATGACGCGCTCGGCCTTCATCAATGGCGATCTGTCGACCGTGATGAGCCCGCGTACCGTCATCACCTGGGCCGAAAATGCCGAGATCTTCGGCAATATCGGCATGGCGTTCCGGCTGACCTTCCTCAACAAGTGCGACGAGCTGGAGCGTTCGGTGGTGGCCGAGTTCTACCAGCGCGCCTTCGGCGAGGACCTGCCCGAGAGCGCCGCCAACGTGGTGCTGGGCTGAGCAGAGCCTCGATGGCGGGTCCGGGCGACAACACGCGCAACAAGTCGAAGACGGGGTCTGAAGCCGACAGCTTCAAGCGTGCCGTCACCGTCTGCATGCGCGCCATCGCCGGCGACAAGGAGCTCGAAGTCGGTTTCGCCAAGGACCGCCCGGCGCTCGCCGGCAGCCGCGCCCGACTGCCCGAACTGCCGAAGAAAGCGTCCAAGACAGACATCGCGATTACTCGTGGCCTGGGTGATTCCATGGCGCTGAAGCGCGCCTGCCACGATCAGCGCATCCACACCAAACTGGCGCCGGAAGGCAAGCTGGCGCGCTCGATCTATGACGCCGTGGAACAGGCCCGCGTCGAGGCGATCGGCAGCCGCGCCATGCAAGGCGTCGCCGACAATATCGGCTCGATGCTGGAGGACAAATACGCCAAGGCCAACTTTGTCGACGTCAAGGACAAGGCCGACGCGCCGATCGAGGAGGCGCTGGCGCTGATGGTGCGCGAAAAGCTGACCGGACGGCCGATCCCGAAGAGCGGCGAACGGCTGGTCGACCTCTGGCGGCCCTGGGTCGAGGAAAAAGCCAAGGCCGATCTCGACGGACTGTCGGCCAAGCTTGGCGACCAGCAGGCCTTTGCCCGCGTCGTGCGCGAGATGCTTGCGTCCATGGAGATGGCCGAGGAACTCGGCGACGACCAGGAAACCGAAGACTCCGAGGACAATGACGACAACCAGCCGCAAGGCGAGGAGCAGAGCGAGGAGGGCGGTGAAGACGATTCCGGCTCCGAGCAGTCGCAGTCCGAGGATGCCGAGGCCTCGGCCGACGACGAACAGTCGTCCGAGACTGAGGCCTCCGACGCCACTGCCGACGATCTTTCCGACGATGACGATGCAGACGCCGAAACGCCGGGCGAGGCGCGCCGTAACGACAACCCCTTCGCCAACCTGCCGAAAGAGATCGACTACAAGGTTTTCACCACCGCCTTCGACGAGACGGTCGGTGCGGAAGAGCTGTGCGAGGAAGAAGAACTCGACCGGCTGCGCGCCTTCCTCGACAAGCAACTGGCCAATCTCTCCGGCGTCGTCGGACGGCTCGCCAACCGGCTGCAGCGCCGCCTGATGGCGCAGCAGAACCGTTCCTGGGATTTCGACCTCGAAGAGGGTTATCTCGATCCGGCACGCCTGGTTCGTGTCGTCATCGACCCGATGCAGCCGTTGTCGTTCAAGCAGGAGCGCGACACCAAATTCCGCGACACGGTGGTGACGCTGGTGCTCGACAATTCGGGCTCGATGCGCGGTCGGCCGATCACGGTTGCCGCCACCTGTGCCGACATTCTGGCGCGCACGCTGGAGCGCTGCGGCGTCTCGGTCGAGATCCTCGGCTTCACCACGCGGGCGTGGAAGGGCGGACAGGCTCGCGAGAAGTGGCTGAAGGACGGCAAGCCGCCGAACCCCGGCCGGCTCAACGATCTGCGCCACATCATCTACAAATCCGCCGATCATCCGTGGCGTCGCGCCCGGCGCAATCTCGGCCTGATGATGCGCGAGGGCCTGCTCAAGGAAAACATCGACGGCGAGGCGTTGTTATGGGCGCACAACCGGCTGATCGCCCGGCCCGAACAGCGCAAGATCCTGATGATGATCTCGGACGGCGCGCCGGTGGACGATTCGACGCTGTCGGTCAATCCTGGCAACTATCTCGAGCGGCATCTGCGCGCCGTCATCGAGCTGATCGAGACGCGCTCGCCGGTCGAGCTGCTGGCCATCGGCATCGGCCACGACGTTACCCGCTATTACAGGCGCGCCGTCACCATCGTCGATGCCGAGGAACTGGCCGGCGCCATGACCGAGCAGCTGGCCTCGCTGTTTGCCGAGGAAAACGTGCGCGATACACGCCGCGGCGGCTACCGGCGCGCTGGATGATTTTTTTGCGCGGCGGGTTTCGGCAGATGCTCTTCGCGGTCACTGCCTTGTTCGGCATGGCGTTTGCGCCGGCCATCGCCGCCGGCCCAAGCGCGGTCGAGCCGGTCGAAGTCTCGGCGCGGCCGATCACCACCTTCAATATCGGCAGCGCCGACAAGCAGTTTGGGCTGCTGGAATTCGTCGGCGGTCTTGAGATGAACTCGACGACGCGCGATTTCGGCGCGCTGTCGGCATTTCGGTTCGTCAAACCCGGCAGCGATTTCATCGGCGTCGCCGATACGGGCTTCTGGTTCTTCGGCTCGATCACCCATGATGCCAACAAGCGGCCGTCCGGCATCCAGAATTTCCGCATGCAGCAGATGGTCGATGAAAAGGGCCGGCCGATCGACAGGAAATGGGAAGTCGATGCCGAGGGCCTTGCAGTCAAGGACGGCATCGCCACCGTCGGCTTCGAGCGCGATCACCGCGTCGCCCAGTTCAAGATTGACCCCAGCAACATGACGGCGCCGTTCAAGCAACTGAACTTTCTGGTTCCAGCCCGCGAACTGCGACAGAACCGCGGTTTCGAGACCGTCACCCACGCCAATCCCAACGGCCAGCACGAGGGCGGCCTCGTCGTGGTCTCGGAAAAGAGCTTGGACAAGGCTGGCAACATCTATGCCGCCATCATCGAAGGGCCGCACAAGGGCGTCTTCACGGTCAAGCGCAACGGTGATTTCGACATCACTGACGGCGCCTTCCTGCCGGATGGCGACCTGCTGCTTTTGGAGCGCAGTTTCTCGATGGCCGGCGGTGTCAGGATGCGGCTAAGGCGCATCTATGGCGAAAGCGTCGAGAAGGGCGCGGTTGCCGACGGGCCGGTGCTGATGGAAGCCGACATGGGCTACCAGATCGACAATATGGAAGGACTCGACGTCTGGACCCGCGATGACAGAGCGCTGATGGTGTCGCTGATCTCGGACGACAACCATTCGATCCTGCAGCGCAACCTCTATCTGGAATTCATCCTGCACCAGGATTGAGAGCCCTAAGGCTTGGTGGCGATCCAGATGACGTGGCGCGCGCCGCGCTTGCCATTGGCGCGCGTCTTCACCTCGTCCACGACAAAGCCCGCCTGCTTGAGCCTAAGTGTGAAGCCGGCATCGGGGCCTTGCGACCAAACAGCCAGCACGCCCCCGGGCCTGAGCGCTGCACGCGCCGCGCCGAGGCCGGCAGCGCCATAGAGGGCGTCGTTGCCCTTGTAGACGATGCCTTCGGGGCCATTGTCGACATCGAGCAGGATGGCGTCCCAGGCTGCCTTGTCGGATCTTATGATGTGCCCGGCGTCGGCTTCGCGAACCGTCACACGGGGATCGTCGAGACAGCCGGCGAAGACCGCCTCCATGGGGCCGCGCGCCCAGGCGATGACGGCGGGGACAAGCTCGGCAACGGTGATGCCTGCATCGGCGCCCATTTGGGCAAGCGCAGCGCGCAGCGTAAAACCCATGCCGAGGCCGCCGATCAGGATTTTCGGTTGGGCGCGGCCGCCGATCTTTTCACAGGAGAGCTTGGCCAGCGCTTCCTCGGAGCCGCTGAGGCGGCTGTTCATCAGCTCATTGGTGCCGAGCATGATCGAGAATTCGCTGCCGCGCTGCTTGAGGCGCAGTTCCTGTCCGCCGTCAGGCGTTTTGGCCGAGCCGAGCTGGACCCAGGGAATCACGGCCTAGACAGCCACGGCCGGCTGGCTCCAGTGGGCGGCGAGCAGCCGGTAGGGGATCAGGGCCACAACAGCGATGATCAGCTTCACCGAGAGGTCGCCCAAGGCCCAGGAGACCCAGCGCATGGACTCGACCGGCAGCACGCCCATCAGCGGCGCCGTCTCCAGCGCAAAGCTGTCGTTCGGGCCGGCAAAAGCGAAGGCGGCCGAAAAGGCGATGCTGAAGAACACCAGGGTGTCGAACACCGAGCCGACCAGCGTGCCGACGATCGGCGCGCGCCACCAGCTCTGCCGGCGCAACCGGTTGAACACGGTGACGTCGAGCAATTGCGCGCAAAGGAAGGCCGCGCCGGAAGCTGTGGCGATGCGCACCAGCCGGTCGGCTGATGTCTCGAACTCGATCAGGCCGTGGCGAAACAGGAAGGGCGGGACGAGGATCGAGCAGACCACAGCGGTCATGAAGCCGACAAGGACGATGCGGCGCGCCACGGTCGGCCCGTAGCGGCGGTTGGCAAGGTCGGTGACCAGGAAGGAGAAGGGATAGGTGAAGGCGCCCCAGGTCAGGATGTCGCCCAGCGACAGACCGCCGGCCTGGCCCTGCATCGGGAACTGCACGAGGATGTTCGATGCCACGACGACAAGCGCCATGGCGGCCACAAAGGGCAGATATCGCGAGAAGGAAGTCATTTTTTTATCCTGGGTAATGGAACCAGCCAGGCGCTAGCCGAAGTTCGGGTCGCGCTGCCTTGCAAGTTTTGAGCATCGGATTGCTCCGATGCTGCTGCCTTAGAAGTTTTGAGCCTCGGATTGCTCCGATGCTCAGGGCGGTCGTCCCCCGCCTTGATATCGTTAAGCGGCGGGCTGGTCGGCCAGCTTCTTGGCGATCTGCTTCTTCAACAGGCGCGCCCGCTGCGACAATTCCTTGGCGTCGGCCTTGGCCAGGAAGGCGTCGAGGCCGCCGCGATGCTCGACCGAACGCAGCGCGTTGGCCGAAATGCGCAGGCGCACATTCTGGTTCAGCGCTTCCGAAATCAGCGTCACATTGACGAGGTTCGGTAGGAAGCGGCGCTTGGTCTTGTTGTTGGCGTGGCTCACATTGTTGCCGGTCTGGACTGCCTTGGCAGTGAGTTCGCAGGTGCGGGACATGGTTCTAACCTTCAGTTCTGTCTAGCCTGCCAAACCTTGTTCGCCCGCGCCGGGTGGCGCGCGGTTTCAGTCAGGCGGCCTTATGGAAAAGTTGGCGTTCCATAGTTGCATTTCGCCAATGCGTCAAGCTCCGGCTTACCCACGACTGTGACGAGCGTTTCACATAAAGGCCGGAATTCAGCCTATAAGCGGTCGGACAGGGACATCTCAAGCCGGAGTCGCCCGCCTCCGGTTAAAAAAATCAAGGACCGAGCCCGCCATGCTTCGCCCGTCACATGCCGTTGTCGCCATACTTGTCGCCGCCTTGCCGACATCAACCCTTGCCGCCGCGCCCGCAGCCACCGCACAGTCCTTCAAGGGCGAATACACGGTGTCGTTCCTCGGCCTTTCCGTGGCCAAGGCGACATTTTCCAGCCACTACGAAGGCGATAGCTATTCCATAGACGGCACCGTCTCCAGCGCGGGTCTCGCCACCTTGTTCGACGACACGAGCGGCACGATCTCGTCAAAGGGCAAGATCCTGGGCAAGCAGATGCAGCCGCAGGTATTTCGCGCCGATTATAAGTCTGGCAGGAAGGCTTCCATGGTCGATATCCGCTTTGCCAATGGCGCGGTGACCGCCACCCAGGTCATTCCCGAACCGAAAAAGCGCAATCCCAAAAACTGGATACCGCTGGGCAGCAACGATCTGGCATCGGTGCTCGATCCGATGGCGGCTACCGTCATCCATGCCGACAGCCTCGACCAGGTCTGTGGGCGCAAGGTGAAATTCTATGACGGCGAGATGCGCGCCGACCTGACGCTGACCTACGCCTCGAAAGGATCGATCTCGGTCAAGGGCTACAAGGGCGACACCGTTACCTGCAAGATGAGCTTCGAGCCGGTGGCAGGCTACCGCAAGGGCCGCAAGGCGCTGAATTACCTGAAGAAGAAGAGCCAGATGATGGTGACGTTTGCACCGCTCGGCCAAACCGGCATATATGCGCCGATCCACGCCACGGTCGGGACGCAGATCGGCACCTTGACTGTCAGCGCGGGGCGGTTCGAAGCAACTGAATAGACGCGCCCACCCGAATAGAATGGGGCGCGTCGCCGGAGACGGGCATGGGGCGCGCAACACTGATCGGTTTCTCGGCGGTCGCCATGTGGGCGCTGCTGGCGTTGCTCACCGATGCGTCGGGCGCCGTGCCGCCATTCTTGCTCTCGGCCATCACCTTCACCATCGGCACCGCAGTCGGGCTGGTTGCCCGGCCGTTCATGCCGGCGACCGATAAAAGCCTGAAGATCCCACGCCAGGTCTGGGTGATCGGCATTGCCGGACTGTTCGGCTACCATTTCTTCTATTTCACCGCGCTGCGCAACGCGCCGGCGGTCGAGGCAAGCCTGATCGCCTATCTGTGGCCGCTGCTGATGGTGCTGGGATCAGCGCTGATGCCGGGCGAGAAGCTGGCCTGGAACCATGTCGTCGGCGCGCTGCTCGGGCTCGCCGGGACCGTGCTGATCGTCACCAAGGGTGGCGGCCTCGCCTTCGATGCTCGCTACACCTTTGGCTATGCGATGGCGGCCGTCTGTGCGCTGCTGTGGTCGTCCTATTCGCTGCTGTCGCGGCGCTTTCCGGCGGTGCCGACCTCGATCGTCACCTGGTTCTGCGCCGCCACGGCAGCCCTGTCTCTCGTCTGCCATCTTCTGCTGGAAAAGACGGTGCTGCCCGATGGTCCCGGCCAGTGGCTGGCGGTGCTTGGTTTGGGGTTGATGCCGGTGGGCGCGGCCTTCTACGCCTGGGATATCGGCGTAAAGCGCGGCAACATCCAGGTGCTCGGCGCGGCAAGCTATGCGGCGCCACTGCTGTCGACATTGGTGCTGATCGCGGCGGGCGTTGCCGAGCCGTCGCTGCGTATCCTGGCTGCCTGCGTACTGATCACCGGCGGCGCGGCGCTGGCGGCGAAATCGTTGTTCCTGCGCAAGGCGGCAACTGGCGGGGCAAGCGCATGACGATGCCGTTTGCCGGCGGCATCGACGCCAACGCAAATGCAACATTGATTTTTTCGCTGGTGGCGGCAGTGATCTACGCCTTCACCCTGGATATGCGGCCGACGCTGGCCCGCTCGGCGGCAAAGACGCTGGCCGTGGCCATGCTTGCGGCACTCGTCTTCATGCAAGGTGGGCCGCTGTTGCTCGTCGTCGCACTGCTGCTCAGCGGCGTCGGCGATGCCTTCCTGTCGCGTGACGGCGAAAAGGCCTTCCTCGGCGGGCTGGCCAGCTTCCTTGCGGCGCATGTCCTCTATGTGCCGCTCTTCCTGCTCGGCGGCGGCGGGCTGGATGTGCTCAGCACCGAGACATGGCGCGGCGCCATCGCGCTGGCCATGGCGGCCTTCGCAGTCGTGATGCTGGCGGCGCTCTGGCGCCGTGTCAGTCCCGGCCTGCGGGTGCCGATCGCCATCTATATCGCGGCCATTCTGGCGATGGGCATCTCGGCGTTGACGCTCGCCAATCCGTGGGTCATCGGCGGCGCTGTTATGTTCATGGCATCGGACGGGCTGCTTGCCGCGGAGAAATTCCTGGTTCCGGCAATAGCACCCTATCGCGCCGGCATCCGTTATGCGGTCTGGGTGCTCTACTATGCCGCCCAGCTCTGCATAACTCTTGGCTTTCTTCTGGCCTAAGGCTGCCAGCCCGGCTCGGCCATTTCAAACGCGGCGAAGTCGAAGCCCGGCGCCACGGTGCAGCCGACCAACGTCCATTCGCCGAGGCTGCGCGCCGATTGCCACCAGCCGGCCGGCACGACGATCTGCGGCCGCTCGCCCGCCGCAAGCTCAATGCCGAGCACCTGCTCGATCACCTGGTTAAGCATTGGACTACCTTCCTCGCACATCGACAGCGCCAGCGGCGCTCCGGCATGGAAGTGCCAGACCTCGGCCGCGTCCTTGACCCGGTGCCAGGCCGAAATCTGGTCCTGTTCAAGGAGGAAATAGATCGCCGTCGAATGGCCACGCGCGCCACCGGCGCCGTCGCGAAAGGTCTCGGCATACCAGCCGCCTTCCGGATGCGGCTTGAGGCCAAGCATGGCGATGATTTCAGCGGCGCTGGTCATGGCTGATCCCGGAACGATGCTCAGAAATTGTCCTTGCGCTTGCGGATTTCCGCGAACACTTCGGCGTCGGAGGCCTCCTCCATACGGAGATGCTTGCGGATCGCCGGGTCGTGCCAGCGCAGGAACGGATTGGTCGACAATTCCTCGCCGATCGTGGTCGGCAGCGTCGCCTTGTCGTCGGCGCGCAGGGTCTCGATCTTGGCGGCGCGTTCTTTCAGCGCCGAATTGGTCGGGTCGACGGTCAACGCAAAGCGGGCGTTCGAAAGCGTGTACTCGTGGCCGCAATAGATGACCGTGTCCGCCGGGAGTGCGGCGAGCTTCTTCAGCGACTCGTACATCACCGGCGGCTTGCATTCGAACAGCCGGCCGCAGCCGAGCGCGAACAAAGTGTCGGCGGTGAACGCCACTTTCGAGGCCGGAAAATGATAGGAGACATGGCCCGCAGTGTGGCCGGGCGTGGCGATGACATCGATCCGCTCGCCGCCGAGATGGACGACCGAGCCTTGCCCGACGGTCTCGTCGATGCCGGGGATCTTTTCCTTTTCAGCCTCCGGTCCGACGATGCGCAGCTTGAAGCGCTCCTTCAGTGCCAGATTGGCCTCGACATGGTCGACATGGTGGTGGGTGGTCAGGATCATCGTCGGCTTCCAGCCGGTACGCTCGATCGCGGCAATGATCGGCGCTTCTTCGGGCGCGTCGATGATGGCGGTCTCGCCGCTTTTCGGGTCATGCACCAGCACGCCGAAATTGTCGCTGCGGCACATGAACTGTTCGATTTCGACGGGCATTGGCATCTCTCCATCTGTTGGCGCAGACATAGGGCGCTTGGCCGCCGATGTCACTCTAGCTTTGCAGAACGTGGCGGCTTTGTTGAACTTGGGCGGCATCGCAGCTACCGTCCCGCGCATGCATTCCGATATCGTCGATCTCCGCTCCTTCTATTCGACCACGCTCGGCCGCCTGGCAGAACGCTCGATCACCATGGCGCTGTCCTCAATATGGGCAACAGTGCCCAATGAGCGGCTGGTCGGGCTCGGCTATACCTTGCCGTGGCTGGAGCGGTTCGGCACCGATGCCGAGCGGGTGTTTGCCTTCATGCCTGCCACGCAAGGCGCCGTCGTCTGGCCGGCGAACGGGCCGACGGCTACGGCGCTGGTCTTCGACGAGGAATTGCCGCTGGTCGATTCCTGCATCGACCGCATGCTGCTCGTGCATTCGCTCGAACATGTCGAAAACCCGCGCGAGACGCTGAACGAGATCTGGCGGGTGCTGTCGCCGGCAGGGCGCGTCGTCATCGTCGTGCCCAACCGGCGGGGTGTCTGGGCGCGGTTCGAGCACACGCCGTTCGGCAATGGCCGGCCGTTCTCGCGCGGCCAGCTGACAGAATTGCTGCGCGAGGCGAATTTCACACCGGCTTCCTGGTCCGACGCGCTGTTCTTCCCGCCATCGCCGCGGCGCTTCATGATGCGGTTCCACAATGTGCTGGAGCGCGCCGGCCGGCGGTTCTGGCCGATCTTTTCCGGCGTCATCGTGGTCGAGGCGCAGAAGCGGCTCTATCAGGGCGTGCCGGTCGCGCAGCGCGCCTCGCGCCGTGTCTTCGTGCCGGTACTGTCACCGCACGGTGCGACGCGGCTTGGCCGCCGGGCGGAAGGGGTGACATCGACGACGCGTCAGGTGACACCTTCGTGATCATCATGAAAACTGGTGTTGCGTGGGTTTTTCCCACCTATCTGTCGCAGATGCATTCGCGGTCCGTTTGAGCGGCGGATGCCTTCAAGTCTCTCCATCTGGTTTCAGCAACGCTTCTGAACGCAAGGACCTCGTGCATGGCTGATCAACCGGACAAGTCCGCCACCGTTCAGCCGGTAACCGTCGAAGCCAGCAGCCTGCGCGATCAGGTGGCGACGATCAAACGGGCGCTGATAGGCTCACCGGTGCGCAAGTGGCT
>NZ_AYXC01000011.1:0-172164 GCF_000502275.1 Mesorhizobium sp. L103C131B0
CTGGACGCCGCCCGCAGCGCGCTGGCCGAGGCCGAAAAGGCCGGTGGCGAGCTGGCAAGCCGCCGCGCCGCCCTGGACGAGGCGCGCGCGCGAATCGTCGACAGCCATGAAGAAACGGCCGCCGCCTTCGCCGAGGCCGAAATGCTGCTGCAGGACGCCCCCGATCTCGGCGACCTGCAATTGCAGCTTGAACAATCCGCCGCCAATGTCAGCCGCGATCGCGCAACCTTGGCCGACGCGCGCGCCGTCCATGAAGGCCTGCGCCGCGAAGCCGAGGCGCGCACGCGCCGGCTCGACGCCATCGGCGCCGAGCGCAGCAACTGGTTGCAGCGGGCCGAAAACGCCTCGACGCAGATTGCCTCGCTGGGCGAGCGCAGGGCCGAGGCCGAGGCCGAGCGCGAAACGCTGGCCGACGCCCCCGACGAGATCGACGCCAGGCGGCGCGCGCTGCTGTCGCAGCTGACCGAGGCCGAGACCTTGCGCAAGGCGGCCGCCGACCGTTTGCAGGAGGCCGAGAACAAGCAGGCCGAGCTGGACAAGGCCGCCACCGCGGCCATCCAGTCGCTGGCCGATTCCCGCGAAACCCGCGTCCGCGCCGAAGAGCGATTGACCGCCGCCGATGAGCGCCGGCTCGAGGTCGAGGCGCGCATCCAGGAAACGCTGAACACGCCGCCGCATCTGGTCATTCGCCATACTGGCCTGGAAGCCGACAGCCCGATGCCGGAAATGGCCGAGATCGAGCGCCAGCTCGACCGGCTGAAGGTTGAGCGCGAGCGGCTCGGCGCCGTCAATCTGCGCGCCGAGGAAGAGCAGAAGGAATTGTCGGACCGGCTGGAGACCATCGTCTCCGAGCGCGAGGACATCATCGAGGCGATCCGCAAGCTCAGGCAAGCGATCCAGAGCCTGAACCGCGAAGGCCGCGAACGGCTGCTTGCCGCTTTCGAGGTGGTCAACGGCCATTTCCAGCGGCTGTTCTCGCATCTGTTCGGTGGCGGCACGGCCGAACTGCAGCTGATCGAATCCGACGACCCGCTCGAAGCCGGGCTCGAAATCCTGGCACGTCCGCCCGGCAAGAAGCCGCAGACCATGACGCTGCTGTCCGGCGGCGAGCAGGCACTGACGGCGATGTCGCTGATCTTTGCCGTGTTCCTGACCAATCCGGCGCCGATCTGCGTGCTCGACGAAGTCGACGCGCCGCTCGACGATCACAATGTCGAACGCTTCTGCAACCTTATGGACGAAATGGCCGCGACCACCGAGACGCGCTTCGTCATCATCACCCACAACCCGATCACGATGGCGCGCATGAACCGCCTGTTCGGCGTGACCATGGCCGAGCAGGGCGTCAGCCAACTGGTCTCGGTCGATCTGCAGGCCGCCGAGGCGATGCGCGAGGCGAGCTGACGCAGCATGCTTTGTTGATTTCGTCGGCGATGGCGTCGATCCGACTGTTGCAACAGGACCGTCGCCCTTGCGACCTGCTTGCGACGCGCATTCTGTAAGGTTCGAAGAGAAGGAATTTAAGCGCCACCTGAGAGCGAACGCCAAAGCCCACATGCAAAGCGCCGGCCAACGCGAAAGCGATGCCTACAAGGCGCAGATGGCAATAGGCTCCGACAGCAATTCAGCTGCCACGTTTATCGGAAGCCCAGGAAGCTCAGTATCGCAATCACGATAACGACTGCTCCGATGAGCCAGATTATGTTGTTCACCGTATCTCTCCCGAACTAGTTGCTGGGAGTGAACTCGTAAGAGCCTACTAATGTTCCCGCATTTTCTGCGTCGAAACAAAATGGCGGCCATCGCTTCGTCGATTGCCAGACCAAGGTCCGAACAGGGTATGACTGAAGTCCTGACGTCGGAGCCATAGGCCTGAAGGCGGGCAACCTATGCCCTCCCGATACATTGGAACCGGGCTGCCGAGCATGAGTCCCTTCATCGGTGGTCAATCGGGTGCCCGCCATTCCTGAGAGGTTAGCGGGCACCCGATTGTCGTGACACCGCCAACGGCGTGCGTTTCAATAGCGAGGCTAACAGTGACCTTTGTCCAGAGATCTGTGCGTGACGGCGCAACCCGACCCGCAAACGACAACGACAGTCCTGCGGAGGTTTCTTCCGTTCTTGACCTCATACCATCGGCTGACGACGACAAGGTCGCTGAGCTTGTCAGGCGAACAGAGCGCCTGGCAATCGCAGTGGTTATCGGAATCGCGGTTCTGCTGATCTTGGCGCCGGTGGTTTACCTTGCACTTTCTTACGGGATCTGAGACGGCCCGACTTAGGCGATCTAAGATGGCCTGATTGGTCTCGTAAATCTCACAAATTGTGCCGACGGTCTTCCTCGCAAGACGGGTGTTTCCCGTCACAGATCAGGAGATCGAACGCGACGACATAGAAGGGTCCTGTGCAGCGCTCCTTTGTCGAGTGGCGTAACCCTGGTGGTCGGCTTGAAAGAGCGCCTTTACCAGAAGTTGCCAACAGGAGCTGCTGTCGCAACTTCTTCTTTCGATACGCCGTGTTGCACGGGAGCAGCCGTCACTGATCGCGCCCGTGGACCGACGACGCTACTCGGAACCAAAGGGATGGGACGCGGTTATCCCCGCGAAGGGATAATTAGCAGGTGGAGATATTACAATGAAAACAATGATCGTGAGCGCCTTGGCGCTGTTCATTGCCATGCCGACGATAGCTCCGGCAGCCGAAGCTGACGTGGTCATCACGACCCACCATCGACATCATCACAGGAGCGTAAAGGTCATCAATGACCAGGGTCAACGCCTTCATCACCGCAGACACGGCACGGTTGCCTTCTACGACCACGGCCGCAGACATCATCGCCGGGATACGGTCATCGTGACCGGCTCGATCGAGCGCAGCCATCATCGCTATTATCGACATCATCGGCATCATCCCGTCGTCATCCAGGACGACAACGATTACTGATCCTCTCCGCACGGCCCCGGCTCTGTCAACGGAGTCGGGGTCGCGTGGGAGTCAGATAGCTCCTGACGGGAGCCATCGATAAGGTCGGTAAATCATTGATTCCAAAGGCATGTGATTTGGCTGGGGCGCCAGGATTCGAACCTGGGAATGTCGGTACCAAAAACCGATGCCTTACCACTTGGCGACGCCCCAGCAAGCGAGCTTTGCCCGTTGCGCGCGGCCTTATAAGACGAGCGGCACGAAAGCTCAATGCCGAGTTGGCCACTATGCAAAACTGATCCACCGCTTCGCGCGGGGAAGCGCTATTCGCCCCAGACCGCCAACTCGTTGCCGGCGGGATCGGTGAAATGGAACCGCCTGCCGCCCGGGAACGAGAATATCGGCTTGACGATCGTGCCGCCGGCGCTTTCGACAACGTCGAGGGTTGCTTCCAGATCCTGCGAATAGAGCACCGGCAATGGTTTCGCCGGAGCCTCGCCTGCATCGGCCTGGAAGCCGCCATCGAGCCCTTCGCCGAAGGCTGAATAGGTCGGCCCGTAATCGGTGAACGACCACGAGAAGGCGGCGCTGTAGAAAGCCTTGACGCTGTCCAGCGTCGCGCCGGTCGCGGGCAGTTCGAGATAGTCGAGTTTTCCGTTGAGTTTCATCACGCTGCTCCCAACTTGTTCCCTATATGTTCTATATCCTGGGCAGCGATCCGGCAAGTCTTTTCGACGCAGCTTTTGCTTAATCGATTGTAGTCGCCAGGCTTCGCTGCCACACCTTGCCTTTCGCACTGCAGCATAATAACGCTCGGGTCGGAACGCGGGGGAACCGGGTCTTGGCCCCGGTGTTCTATCTTCCGAGGACTTGGAGGGCGAGCATGACCAAATGGGTCTACACCTTCGGCGATGGCGCCGCGGAGGGACGTGCGGGCGACCGCAACCTTCTCGGCGGCAAAGGCGCCAATCTGGCCGAGATGTGCAGTCTTGGCCTGCCCGTGCCGCCGGGCTTCACCCTCACCACCGAAGTCTGCAACGCCTATTACGCCAATAGCAACAGCTATCCGGCCGCGTTGCAGGCCGATGTCGTCAAGGCGCTGGACCATATCGGGCAGCTGACGGGGCGCCGTTTCGGCGATCCGTCGAAGCTGCTTCTGGTCTCGGTCCGCTCCGGGGCCAGGGCCTCGATGCCGGGCATGATGGACACCGTGCTCAATCTCGGCCTCAATGACGAGACGGTCGAGGCGTTGGCAGCCGATTCCGGCGATGCCCGCTTTGCCTATGACAGCTACCGCCGCTTCATCCAGATGTATTCCGATGTCGTCATGGGTCTCGACCACGAAGTGTTCGAGGAAATCCTCGAGGACCAGAAGGCCAGCCTCGGCCACGAGCTCGACACCGAACTGACAGCGCAGGAATGGCAGAGCGTCATTGCCCTTTACAAGGCCAAGGTCGAGGAGGAGCTCGACAGGCCGTTTCCACAGGACCCGCACGAGCAGCTGTGGGGGGCGATCGGCGCGGTGTTTTCCAGCTGGATGAACAACCGCGCCATCACCTACCGGCGCCTGCACGACATCCCGGAAAGCTGGGGCACGGCGGTCAATGTCCAGGCCATGGTGTTCGGCAATATGGGCGAGACGTCAGCCACCGGCGTCGCCTTCACGCGCAACCCCTCGACCGGCGAAAAGATGCTCTACGGCGAGTTCCTGGTGAACGCGCAGGGCGAGGATGTCGTGGCCGGCATCCGCACGCCGCAGAACATCACCGAGGCGGCGCGCATCGCCGCTGGCTCCGACAAGCCGTCGCTGCAGAAACTGATGCCGGACGCGTTTCGCTCCTTCGTCGACATCTCCGACCGCCTGGAACAGCACTACCGCGATATGCAGGACCTCGAATTCACCATCGAGCGCGGCAAATTGTGGATGCTGCAGACGCGTTCCGGCAAACGCACCGCCAAGGCGGCGCTGAAGATCGCCGTCGAAATGGCGCGCGACAAGCTGATCACGACGGAGGAGGCGGTCGCCCGCATCGATCCGGCCTCGCTCGATCAGCTGTTGCATCCGACCATCGACCCCAAGGCCGCGCGCGATGTCATCGGCGTCGGCCTGCCGGCTTCTCCGGGCGCGGCGACCGGCGAGATTGTTTTCTCCTCGGGCGATGCCGAGGATCTGAAGACGCAAGGTCGCAAGGCAATCCTGGTGCGCATCGAAACCAGCCCCGAAGACATTCACGGCATGCATGCTTCGGAAGGCATCCTGACCACGCGCGGCGGCATGACCAGCCACGCCGCCGTGGTCGCGCGCGGCATGGGCAAGCCTTGCGTTTCGGGCGCCGGCTCGCTGCGTGTCGACTACAAGGCCGGCACGCTGATGTCGATGGGCCAGACCTTCCGCAAGGGCGACATCATCACCATCGATGGCAGCAACGGCCAGGTGCTGAAGGGCGCCGTGTCGATGCTGCAGCCGGAACTGTCGGGCGATTTCGCCGCCATCATGGAATGGGCCGATGCGGTGCGCCGCATGAAGGTGCGCACCAATGCCGAGACGCCGCTCGATGCGCGCATGGCGCGCTCCTTCGGCGCCGAAGGCATCGGCCTCTGCCGCACCGAGCACATGTTCTTCGACGGCGAGCGTATCGTCGCTATGCGCGAGATGATCCTGGCCGATACCGAGAAGGACCGCCGCACCGCGCTTGCCAAGCTGTTGCCGATGCAGCGCTCGGATTTCCTCGAACTGTTCGAGATCATGGCCGGCCTGCCGGTGACGATCCGGCTGCTCGATCCGCCGCTGCACGAATTCCTGCCCAAGACGGAAGCGGAGGTGGCGGAGGTCGCCGCCGCCATGAACGTCTCGCTCGACAAGCTCAGGCAGCGCACAGAAGCCCTGCACGAGTTCAACCCGATGCTCGGCCATCGCGGCTGCCGTCTCGCCGTCTCCTATCCCGAGATTGCCGAGATGCAGGCGCGCGCCATTTTCGAGGCAGCCGTCGAGGCCGGCAAGAAAGCCGGCGCGCTGGTCGTTCCCGAGATCATGGTGCCGCTGGTCGGCCTGGTGAAGGAGCTCGACTACGTCAAGGCGCGCATCGATGCGGTCGCCAAGGCTGTCATGGACGAGACCGGCGTCAAGATCGACTATCTCACCGGCACGATGATCGAGCTTCCGCGCGCGGCGATCCGCGCCCACGTCATCGCCGCTACGGCCGAGTTCTTCTCCTTCGGCACCAACGATCTCACCCAGACCACCTTCGGCATCTCGCGCGACGATGCGGCGTCCTTCCTCGAGACCTATCGGCAGAAAGGAATCATCGAGCAGGACCCGTTCGTCTCGCTCGACATCGAGGGTGTCGGCGAACTGGTGCGCATGGCTGCGCAAAAAGGCAGGGCGACGCGGCCCGACATCAAGCTCGGCATATGCGGCGAACATGGCGGCGATCCGGCCTCGATCCGCTTCTGCGAAGAGGTCGGCCTCGACTATGTATCGTGCTCTCCCTACCGGGTGCCGATCGCAAGATTGGCCGCAGCCCAAGCCGCGGTGCAGATTGCCAAAACAGCAGTGCCGCGCCCCAAAAAGAGCGCCGCGGCATCCTGATTTCGACACAGTCCTTTCGGTATCGATGAAACGGCCACCCCTGGGTGGCCGTTTAGCGCTAAGCTTACGATTTTGTAAGCAAATTCACGCTGATGTGCGCGCCCCAACACGCAATCCCGACATCGTTTCTGCCCAATTTCACGGCCCCCCAACCCGCCCGGTGCCGAGAAAAAGATGTTACAGATTTCGCCCAGACCCTTCCGCTCGATCCTGATTATCCAGACCAAGTTCATCGGCGATGTTGTTCTGTCCTCCACGCTCGCCAAGAACCTGCAGCTCGAATATCCCGGTGTCAGGATCGTCTTCCTCTGCGAGGCGAGCCTCGCCAGTTTCGTGACCGCCCACGGCATCGCCTCGGAAGTCGTGACCTTCCGCCGCGCCGCCATGCGCGGCACCCCGCTGGAGCGTGGACGCGAACTCTATTCGATGATCAGCCAGCTGCGCCAATTCCGTTTCGACCTGACCATCGACCTCACCGATTCAAAGACATCGCGGCTCATCGTCAGGTTCCTCAACGCCAGCACCCGCATCGGCTACAATCCTCCGGAAAGGCCGCTGCGCTGGCATGAGCGCCAGCCCGCCAATGTCTTTGCCGAGCCGTTCGGTTTTGGCGAACGTCACTATCTCTACCGCTACCTTTCGCCGCTCGAGCCGCTCGGCGTCGGCCTGCGCGTGCGGGTGCCGTCGATTCGGCCATTGCCGATGGAGACGGCGAGGGCCCAGGCATTGCTGGACAAACACCATTTGCGGCCAAACGGCTTTATCGCGGTGCATGCCGGCGCAAGTTTTCACGGCCGGCGCTGGCAGCATGAACGCTTTGCCGCCGTGATCGACACGATTTCGCGCGAAACCGGACTGGATTTCGTACTCGTCGGCGGCCCTGACGAGCGCAAGCCGGCCGAGCAGATCCTCGCCAGTGCCGCGTCGATCATCAACCTCGTCGGCGCGCTGTCGCTGGAAACGCTGCTGGCGGTGTTGCAGCAGGCGCGGCTGTTTGTCGGCAATGAGAGCGGCCCCATGCACATGGCAGCAGCGGCCGGAACGCCGGTTGTCGGCCTGTTCGGCCTGACCAGCCCGACCGTCTGGGGACCGGTCGGCGTGCCCAGTCTCGCCTTGCAGCCATCCATGCCGTGCAATTGCGTGGCGGGCAGCCTGTGCAATCCGCTCGATCCCAGCAAGGCCTGCTGTGTCTGGCGCCTCGAGGTCGAACCGGTCGTCGCGGCCGTGCGCGAAGTCCTGTCACGCACGCATGTGGAACTGGAACACGCCGTCTGACGGTGCGCGGCGGTCACATTGTCGGGATATCAGCTTTCTCACGGCCACTATCCCGATTTCCGCCTTGTTGCGGGTCCTGGGATGCGGCTATGACAGCGCCGATTCTCAGACAAGACAGGCATCCCTTGCAAAAGCTGTTTTGCGCCTTGGCGCTATCTATCGTGGCCGTGTCCTCGGCCCAGGCCGCGCCGCTTGTCGAGCCGGCGCTGCATCTGAAGGCTGAGGACGGTAGCAGTGTCGGCCGCGTCGCGCTTACGCTCGACGCCTGCGGCGGCCAGACCGATACGAGGATCCTGTCGGCGCTGGTGGAGAACCGGATTCCGGCGACGATCTTCGTCACCGGTATCTGGCTGAAGCGCAACGCCGCCGCCGTCGAGATCATGCGCGCGCATCCGGACCTGTTCGAACTGGAAAACCATGGCGGCCATCACATCCCGGCCGTCGACACGCCGCGCAAGATCTATGGCATCCGCAGCGCCGGCAGCCCGGAAGCGGTGCAGGCCGAAGTCGAATCGGGCGCTGCCGCTCTCGCTGGCACCGGCGAGCCGGCGCCGAAATGGTTTCGCGGCGCGACCGCCGAATACAGCCCGTCGGCTATCGCCATGATCCGCAAGCTTGGCTTCAAGGTCGCCGGCTTTTCGATCAACGGCGATGGCGGCTCGTTGCTCGGCGCAACAGAAACTGCCCGGCGCATCGCCGCCGCCAAGGATGGCGATGTCATCATCGCCCACATCAACCAGCCGACCCACGCCGCCGGCGAGGGCGTCGTGCAAGGTCTGCTCGCGCTGAAGGCCAAGGGGCTGACGTTCGTGCGGCTGGATGACGCCGACGGTGTCGGCAACGACGGGACGACTGATTAGGATCAGGCGGCGGCAGGCAGTTTCACCGCCTTTGGACTGACGTCGCCGACGTTTGAGATTAGCCGAGGCCTCTGAGCTTCGTCATCCCAGGATGAAACGGGAGCGAAGCTCCGTCGCGAAGACCCTGGGATGACGAAGCGAGCAACGGCGGCTTGAGTCGCTTGCTCAGGCCGGTGCTGCTTCGATCGTCACCCTGTCGGGATAGAAGGCGCCGTGGTCGCGAATCTCAGCCATTTCGTCGAACGGCTGCTCATAGCCCCACATTGCGTCCTTGCCGGTCTCGCCGGCCGGCAGCACGCTCCAGTAGCTGGCGTCGCCCTTGTAGGGGCAGTGGGTCGACAGGGTGGTTTTGCCGAGCTGGGTGAAGTCGATGTCTTCGAAGGGGATGTAGAATGCCTGGCGGTAGGGCGGTTCGGACAGAAGCTTCGCCCGCGTCGATGAGGCGATCACCGTATCGCCGGCACGCACTACCACGGTACCGCGATAGGGTTCGACGGTGATGACCTTGCCGGGATTGCTCTGAAAGCCGGGGGCGGGGTTGGCGATCTGGTCCATGCGGGGTTCTCCTTGTTCGATTGGGAGCACAGTCCGATTGAGAGCGTGCGGGATGCTTCCCATGTCTCTAAAATGTGTCTGGAGAACCCGTTGCGCAAGCCTTCGCCAGTAGCCCAGAGCTGGCCTTCCGATCACTAAAAACGATCCCGCGTGGAATGCTCAGGCTGCGGTCTTGAACACGTCCATGAGGCCGGCATAGGCCGCGGCAATACCGGCTACCGGGTTGGTGCTTCTTGACGTCGTCTCGACCTTCAGTGGGCCGCCGCCTGTCGGCAAGGTGAGCAGCAGGAACTGGCGATTGCCGCCATCGCCGATCGATGCGGCGGCGACATGCTGGCCTTCGCCTTCGTTCTGGACGCACATTTTGAACAGCAGCGTGCCGCCGACCGCTTCAAGGGCGCCGCCGACCACCTCGACAAATTCGTCTTCGGAGACCTTTTTGGCCTCCGGCACGAGATCGGCCAGACTTGCGGCAAGCGTGTCTTCAAGCTCTTTGTCGTCGAGTTGAATATCGTCCAACTGCACGTCTTCGGCCCCGCTGTCATCCAGCTGCCTGTCGTCGATCTGCCTGTCGTCGATCTGCTTGCCGTCGAGCTGCGTGTCCATGCGAACCTCTTTCAGTCGCCAATCCGCACCCCTACCCCGTTAACGAACCTTAACGTCGACGATGGCCGGATTGTGGCGGTTTTCCCCGCCTTTCGATCACTGCTTGCTTCAGCCGTTAACGGTTGGAGACGTCATGGCTGGACAATCCGTCCGTTCGTCCCACAATGGAACAAAAGACGGGAAAAACGAGGAAGCAATGGGAGGAACCAGATGCTCGGACTGATGCAGGAATGGCCGCTGCTCTGCCACAAGCTGATCGACAATGCCGAGCGGCAGCACGGGACGCGCGAGATCGTCTCGCGCTCGATCGAAGGTCCTGTCGTTCGCACCACCTATGCTGAAGTTAATCGCCGCGCGCTCAAGGTCGCTCAACGGTTGGAGCGCGATGGCTTTGTGCTCGGCGACCGCATCGCGACCCTGGCCTGGAACACGGCGCGCCACATAGAGGCCTGGTACGGCATCATGGGCATCGGCGCCATCTACCATACGCTCAACCCGCGTTTGTTCCCCGAGCAGATCGTCTGGATCATGAACAATGCGCAGGATAGAGGGATCTTCGTCGACCTGACCTTCATGCCGCTGCTGGAAAAGATCGCCGGCGCGGTCAAATCGCTGAAAAAGGTGATCGTCCTGACCGACAAGGCGCATCTGCCTGAAACGACGCTGCCGAATGTGGTTGCCTATGAGGACTGGTTGAACGAGGCCGATGGCGACTTCGCCTGGAAGGTTTTCGGCGAAAACACCGCAGCCGGCATGTGCTACACCTCCGGCACGACGGGCGATCCCAAAGGCGTGCTCTACAGCCACCGCTCGAATGTGCTGCATGCCATGATTGCTGCCATGCCCGACGCCATGGGCCTCTCCGCGCGGGACACGATCCTCCCCGTCGTGCCGATGTTTCATGCCAATGCCTGGGGCCTTGGCCAGAGCGCGCCGATGATCGGCGCCAAGCTGGTCATGCCCGGTTGCAAGATGGACGGCGCCTCGATCTACGAGCTGCTCGACACCGAGAAGGTGACCTTCAGCGCCGCCGTGCCGACCGTCTGGATGATGCTGCTGCAGCATCTGGAAGACACCGGCAAGAAGCTTCCCTATCTCAGCAAAGTCGTCATCGGCGGCTCGTCCTGCCCGCGCGCCATCATCAGGAAATTCCAGGACAATTACGGTGTCGAAGTCATCCATGCCTGGGGCATGACCGAAATGTCACCGCTCGGCACGCTGTGCACCATGAAGCCGCAGTATCAAGCGCTCGAGGGCGAGGACCGGCTCGATATCCAGGGCAAGCAGGGCTACCCGCCCTTCGGGGTCGAGATGAAGGTGACGGATGACGACGACAAGGAACTGCCTTGGGACGGCAAGACCTTCGGCCGGCTGAAGGTGCGCGGTCCAGCCGTCGCCAGCGCCTATTATGGCGGCGTCGGAGCCGAGCAGTTCGACAAGGACGGCTGGTTCGACACTGGCGATGTCGCCCATATCGATTCCGGCGGCTACATGCAGATCACCGATCGCGCCAAGGACGTCATCAAGTCGGGCGGCGAGTGGATATCGACCATCGACCTGGAGAACCTCGCCGTCGGCCATCCCGATGTCGCCGAGGCCGCGGCGATCGGCGTCCATCATTCGAAATGGGGCGAGCGGCCCTTGCTGGTCGTGGTCGCCAAGCCCGGCAAGGAGCCGAGCAAGGCCGATATACTGGCGTTCATGGACGGCAAGGTGCCGAAATGGTGGATACCCGACGACGTCGCTTTCATCAGCGAAATCCCGCACACCGCCACCGGCAAGATCCAGAAGATCACCTTGCGCAAGCAGTTCAGCGACTACCGCCTGCCGACGGATTGACCGGGACCGTGCGTTTCCTTGACCTTCAAGCTACCGGCCGCAAAAACGTTAGGGCAGGGGATGTTCAATTTGAGCATCCTTTGCTCTAAGCGTCTGTGCGGGTTGGGGCGGTGCTGAAGACAATGGAAATTGACGAGCGGCAGACATCGAAGGCGGCCGGCTGGTCGCGGCGCACGGGCGCTTTTGCCCTGGTCCTGCTGCTCACCGTGCTGGCCGGCCATCATTTCGAACTGGTGGAAACGCCGGCCTTCCTGTGGGTGCTGGCGATCGTCGCCCTGCTTGCCGCATTCGCTTTGCTGTTTGCCGGTCTCGCTCTGTCCAGGCTGTGGCATTTCGGTGACCGTGGCGGCCGTGACCTCTCGGTCGGCGCCCTGCTGGCGCTGCTGGTGCTGACGCCCTACGGCTTTGCCACCTATTTGGCGGCGACCACGCCGCCCCTGAGGGACATCACGACGGACCTCGACAATCCGCCAGTGCTCGACACCAGCGACCGCACCAAGGACATGAACGTGCTCGCGCTGCCAACGCCGGGCGAAGCGCGCCTGCAGGCCGACGCCTATCCGCTGGTCACCGGGCATAGCTACAATCTGCCTTTCGAAACCGTCGTCGACGCCGTTGAAACCGTGCTCGACCGCCGCGATTGGCAACTTACCGCGCCATACCCAGTGACCGACGGTCAAGACGAGGTGACGATATCGGCCGTGGCCCGGAGCTTCGTCGTCGGCCTGCCCGCCGACGTCGCCATCCGGGTCAGCAATGATGGCGACACCATCGTCGTCGACATGCGCTCGGCCTCCCGCTACGGCCGCTACGACCTCGGCGACAATGCCGCCCGTATCGTCGGGTTCCTCGCCGAACTTGATCAGGAAGTTGCGGGCCAGGTGGGTGCGGCGCCGGCTGAGTAGTTCTACCCCACCGGCACAAAAACGCCGTCGATGGCCGGGTCACCCTGGGTAGCAACCAGGCCGCGCGCCACCAGGTCCTCGAGATGGGCAAGCACCGACAGGCCGGCGGCGCCATGCAGGCGCGGGTCGGTGTCCCTGTAGATCGCCTTGACCATGTCCGGGATTGTCCGGTCGCCGCCCCGGATCCGTTCGAGGATCGCCCGTTCGCGCATCTTGCGGTGAGTCTTCAGCCCGCGCATGAAGCTGCGCGGCGCATTCACGGGGCCGCCATGGCCGGGCAGCAGCAGGCGGTCGCCGCGCGCGATCAATTTATCCAGCGAGGCCATGTAGTCGGCCATCGCGCCGTCCGGCGGCGCCACGATCGACGTCGCCCACGCCATCACATGGTCGGCCGAAAACAGGATGCCGGTGCCTTCGAGCGCAAATGCCGCGTGATTGGCGGTGTGGCCCGGCGTCAGCACCGTCCGGATCGTCCAGCCATCGCCCTCGACCAGCGTATCGTCGGGCAAAGTGACATCCGGCACGAAACCGGTGTCGGCGCTGGCGTCGAGCGGATTGATCTCGGCGATCCGCAGCGGCCTTGCCGGGCGGTGCGGGCCTTCGGCCAGCACGGCGGCACCGGTGCGCGCTTTCAGCCGGGCGGCCAGGGGAGAATGGTCGCGATGCGTGTGACTGACGAAGATATGGCTGACCGGCCGGTTTGCGATCACCTTCAGCAACGTCTGGAAATGCGCTTCATCATCCGGACCCGGGTCGATCACCGCCAGCGTATCGCGCCCGACGATGTAGCTGTTGGTGCCGTGAAAGGTGAACGGGCTGGGGTTTTTGGCGGTGACGCGCAAGACGTCCGGCGCAACGGTGACGCCCTCGCCATAGGCCGGATCGAAGCTGGTGTCGAATTTGAGCGCCATGGCGGTGTCGTTGAATCTCTGTTCAGGAAGACGGCAAAACTGATTGCCGCATAACACGGAAGCCAATATAGAAAAACGCAAGGCCGCGATCTGCGGCAATCCGGATTGGGGAAGACCATGGCACTTGCAACGACGATGCGCCCGCTTGTTTCTCTCGCTTTGCCCCAGGAGGGCGCGCAGCGCCTGGCAACCCAGCTTTTGCTGGCGATCGCCGGAACGCTGCTTTTGACCCTGTCGGCCAAGACGAAAGTCGTGCTCGGGCCGGTCGACATCTCGCTGCAGACGCTGGCCGTCCTGCTGATCGCCACTGCATTTGGCCTGCGGCTTGGCGTCGCTACCCTGCTTCTCTACATGGCCGAAGGCGCCATGGGCTTCCCGGTCTTCCAAAGCACGCCTGAAAAGGGCATCGGCATCGCCTACATGATCGGCGGCACCGGCGGTTATCTCGCCGGCTTCGTCGTCATGGCGGCCATTGTCGGCTGGGCCGCCGACCGCGGCTGGGACCGCCACCCGATCAAGTTGTTCAACGCCATGCTGGTCGCCGAAATCGTCATGATGGCCATGGGCTTTGCCTGGCTGGCCACCCTCATCGGCGCGGAAAAGGCGTGGCAGTTCGGCGTTTTGCCGTTCGTCCTCGGCGACCTGATCAAGGTTGCGCTCGCCGCCAGCCTGGTGCCGGCGGTATGGTCGCTGCTGCCCAAGCAGCCCTGAAACCGGACAAATGAATGAGCCGGCGGGCCCAGGGCCCGCCGGCTTTTTGTTGTCACGCGTCCGCCAGCCGATGGTGCAAGCCGGTTGCCAAATCGCCACGCCCATTTGCATCGTCAGCCTGTGCTGGTCGGTCAAATTGCCGCGAGGCGGCAGATCCAGAGCAATTCTGGCGCCGATCCACGGCCGAGATTGAATTGACAAGCCATTGCGCGAAACCTAAGCACGGGCAACTTGATTTCGAGGCGGGGGCCGGTAATTCAAGGAGAGCTTGTTGAAGGGAATAATCCTTGCAGGAGGCAGCGGGACGCGTCTGTATCCCCTTACATTAGCGATCTCTAAGCAGATTCTGCCGATATACGACAAGCCGATGATTTTTTATCCGCTGAGCGTCTTGATGCTCGCCGGTATCCGCCAGATTTTGATCATTTCGACACCTCGCGACTTGCCGGTGTTTCGGGAGTTGCTGGGCGACGGTTCGGAATTTGGGGTCGAATTCTCCTATGCCGAGCAGGCGCAGCCCAACGGGCTTGCCGAGGCCTTCATCATCGGCCGCGACTTCATCGGCAAGGATAATGTGTCGATGATTCTCGGCGACAACATCTATTTCGGCGAGGGCCTGTCGCAGCTCTGCCGCACTGCTGCGCAGCGCCAAAGCGGCGCGTCGGTGTTCGCCTACCATGTCGAGGACCCGCAGCGCTACGGCGTGGTGTCGTTCGACAAGCTCAGCGGCACGGCTTTGACGATCGAGGAGAAGCCGCGGGAGCCGAAGTCCAACTGGGCGGTCACCGGCCTCTATTTCTACGACAATGAGGTCGTCGACATCGCGTCGACGATCAAGCCCTCGGCGCGTGGCGAACTCGAGATCACGGCGGTCAACAACGTCTATCTCGAGCGCGGGAAATTGCACGTGCATCAGCTCGGCCGCGGCTATGCCTGGCTCGACACCGGCACGCATGACAGCCTGCATGAAGCCTCTTCCTTCGTGCGCACGATCGAGCACCGCCAGGGGATCAAGGTCGCCTGTCCTGAAGAAATCGCTTTCGAGCAGGGCTGGCTGACCGCCGACAAGGTGCTTGAGCGCGCCACGCGCCTGGGCAAGAACGAATACGCCGCCTATCTGCGCCGGCGTGTCGCCGAGCTGACGGAGACATAGAGTGCTGGAAGTCAGGCAGCTCGGTTTGGACGGCGTGCTGGAAATCGTGCCGAAGCGGCACGGCGATGCGCGCGGTTATTTCATCGAAACCTGGAATGCCGAGGCCTTTGCCGAGACCNGTGCCGAAGCGGCACGGCGATGCGCGCGGTTATTTCATCGAAACCTGGAATGCCGAGGCCTTTGCCGAGACCGGCATCGATCTGCGTTTCGTCCAGGACAATCATTCCTATTCGGCTGCCGCAGGTGTCGTGCGGGGGCTTCACTATCAACTGCCTCCACGCGCGCAGGACAAGTTGCTGCGTGTGATCCGAGGCAAGATTCTCGACGTGGCGGTCGACATCCGCCGCAGCTCGAAAACCTTCGGAAAATGGGTCGCGCTCGAAATATCGGCCGAGAGAGGCAACCAGATCCTGGTGCCGAAGGGTTTCGCGCACGGTTTCGTCACGCTCGTGCCGGACACCGAGGTTCTGTATAAGGTCACCGACACCTATTCGCCGGCGCATGATCGATCGATCCGTTTCGACGATCCTGATATCGGCATCGATTGGCCGTCGCCGGCCGGCGCCTTCGAGCTCTCGGCCAAGGACCTCAAGGCGTCGGCGCTTGCTGAGGCCGAGGTGTTCGCATGACGCGCGACGATGTGAGGAGAGCGCCATGAATTTTCTGGTGACAGGCGGTGCCGGCTTCATCGGCTCGGCCGTGTGCCGGCATTTGTGCGCCAATCCGGCCTACCATGTGACCAATCTCGACAAGCTCACCTATGCCGGCAATCTGGCCTCGCTGCGCACCATCGAGAATGCACACAACTACAAATTTGCGCAGGTCGACATCTGTGACGAGCGGGCGGTTCTCGACATCCTCCACCGCGACGAGATCGACGTCGTCATGAACCTCGCCGCCGAAAGCCATGTCGACCGCTCGATCGACGGACCCGGCGCCTTCATCGAGACCAACATCGTCGGCACCTACCGGGTGCTGAATTCGGCGCTCGAATATTGGCGCGGCCTTGACGAGGACAGGAAGGCGCGCTTCCGCTTCCACCATGTCTCGACCGACGAGGTGTTCGGCGATCTGCCCTTCGATGGCGGCATGTTCGTGGAGGAGACGCCTTACGCGCCATCCTCGCCCTATTCCGCCTCCAAGGCCGCATCCGACCATCTGGTGCGGGCCTGGCACGAGACGTACGGCCTGCCGGTCGTGCTCTCCAACTGTTCGAACAATTACGGTCCGTATCACTTTCCCGAAAAGCTGATCCCGCTGGTCATCCTCAACGCGCTCGACGAAAAGGCGCTGCCGGTCTACGGCGCCGGCGCCAATGTGCGCGACTGGCTGTTCGTCGAGGATCATGCCCGCGCCCTGGAGCTGGTCGCCACCAAGGGCCAGCCGGGCGAAAGTTACAATGTCGGCGGCAATTCCGAGCGTACCAACCTTGGCGTCGTCGAGACGATCTGCGGCCTGCTCGACATCAGGCGTCCGCGCAGCGGCGGCAGGAGCTACCGCGATTTGATCAGCTTCGTCACCGATCGGCCCGGCCACGACCGCCGCTATGCAATCGATGCCTCCAAGATCGGCCGGGATCTCGGTTGGGCGCCGGCGGAGAGTTTCGACAGCGGCCTTGCAAGGACCGTCGACTGGTTCCTCGACAACAAATGGTGGTGGGGACCGATCCGCGAGCAGCGCTACGCCGGCGAGCGGCTGGGGCAAGTCCGGTCGCGCGGCCAGGTTGAAGGCAGGAAGGGCGCGGCGTGAGGCTGGTTGTCACCGGACGCGACGGTCAGGTCGCTGCCAGCCTGCTGGAGGCCGGGCAGAGGCGCGATGGCATCGAGGTCGTCACCCTCGGCCGCCCAGTGCTCGATCTGGCGCGGCCCGATACGGTATTCGACGCACTCGCGGCAGCGCGGCCGGATATCGTGGTGTCGGCTGCCGCCTACACCGCGGTCGACCAGGCCGAGGACGAGCCCGATCTTGCCTTCGCTGTGAACGCCGTCGGCGCCGGCAAGGTCGCCGAGGCGGCCGCGAAGCTCGGCGTGCCCGTAATCCATCTGTCGACCGACTACGTCTTCGATGGCACCAAGGACGGCGCCTATGTCGAGACCGACGCCACCGCACCGCTCGGCGTCTACGGCGCCTCCAAGCTTGCCGGCGAGCTGGCCGTGGCCGCCGTCAATCCGCGCCATCTGATCCTGCGCACCGCCTGGGTCTACAGCCCGTTCGGCAAGAATTTCGTGAAAACCATGCTGCGGCTGGCCGGCGACCGCGACGAGATCGCCGTGGTCGCCGACCAATGGGGAAATCCGACATCCGCACTTGATATTGCCGACGCGATCCTGCATGCGGCGGCGGTGTTGCGCGGCGACTTTGACGGCTACGGCATTTATCATCTTGCCGGCACCGGCGAGACCAGCTGGAGCGGCTTTGCCCGTCATGTTCTCGACACAAGCGCGCGGCACGGCGGGCCTACCGCGCGGGTGCGCGACATCGCGACCAGCGACTATCCGACTAGGGCAAAGCGGCCCGCCAGTTCCCGGCTGTCGAGCGAAAAGTTCGCGTCGGCGTTTGAATGCACGGCCCCGGTGTGGCACGAGTCGGCGGAAAAGGTGGTGCGCAGGCTGGCGGGGAGCAAGACAAAACAGGCATTGACTGCATGAACAAGCATCCGTTACCCGAGCAATTGCATGACGCGACGCCCGACCCTAAGGGGATCGATCAACCGGCGCCGAAGAAGCGCGCCAAGGCTGCCAAGCCAGCGAAGCGTATCTGCATCATGGTGCTGGGCATGCACCGCTCGGGCACGAGCGCGCTGACCAGGGTCATCAGCCTTTTGGGCGCGGCGCTTCCGCACCAGGTTATTGATCCGGACGACAGCAATGCCAGCGGCTATTGGGAGCCGACGAGCCTCAATCATCTCAATGAGAAGATGCTGGCTGAGGCCGGCAGCCGCTGGGATGACTGGCGCAGCTTCGACCCAGGAGATCTGGGAGCTTCGCGCATCGGGTTCTACAAAGCGGAAATTTCCCGAATTGTCGACGAAGAGTACGAAAATGCTTCTGCGATCGTTCTCAAGGAACCACGAATTTCCCGCTTTGCGCAGCTTTATGCCGCTGTTCTAAAGGCGAAAAATTTTCAACTGCACTACGTGCTGGCAAACCGCAATCCGCTGGAGGTCATCGCGTCTCTTGGCAAACGCGACGGTTCGACTTTCGCAACAGGCTCGCTGCTTTGGCTACGACATCAACTTGAAGCCGAGCGCGCAACGCGGGGTATGTCGCGGGTCTTCGTCTCATATGACGCCATGATGGTCGATTGGCGCTCGGAGCTGACGAAAGTCGTCACCGCCGTGCGACCGGGTTGGTCAAGGCCGTTCGAAGACGCCGGGCCGGAGATTGATGCTTATCTGTCCTCGGATCACAGACATCACGCGATAAACGATGACCGGCTTTCTGCCGACGAACGGGTCCTTCCTTGGGTCAAAGAGGCCTACAAAGCCCTTCGAGCGCTGGAAGCCGATCCAGCCGATAACCAAGCGATGGCGGTCCTCGATAGTATCAGAGTTGAATTCGACGCGGAGACCGTTCTTTTCGGTGAGGCCGTTTTCCCAGAATTGAAAAGGAAAACTGACGAATTCAGGTTTATAGAAAGAAGCCTTAGGGAGATATTGGAAAAAAAAGACGAAGAACTGAAAAGGATAATAGATAGTTGTGAGATTATATTGCAGGAGTTTCGTAATGAAAGGTCAGGTTGGGCTGCGGAAAGAGCTAAGGTCCAGGAAGAGCTCGTCACGCTCCAAGAAAATTTATCTGAGTCTAAGAGGTTAGAGGTTGAGTCTACCGAAGCTGCCAAGGCGTTGGAAAAAGCGCTCTCTACAAAAGAGGAACAGGCTCAGGTGTTAATTGCCGCGAATGAGAAGTATCTCAGAGAGCGAGCAGCAAGTGTTTCGGCTCAATCTGTAGTCGAGCATGAACGGCAACAGCTGGAAATCGCCCTTGCGCTAAGTCGAGATAAAGTCGCAGAAAAAGAAGAGGAGATAATAAAGACTAAAGAATATTTGCTTAGAGTGGTAAAGGAACTAGGAGAAAAGCAACAAGGTATTTCAGATAATTCTATCGGTTTGGAGAGAGTTCACAAAAGCTTTTTTTGGAGTTTATATAAAATAACATCTAAGATTCGATATTTCTTTAGGATGCGGGTTAAAAATTAAATCGAAATAGTTAGTGCCTGGGTTGCCCGTGACCGGAATTTTAGCCGAATAGCTTCGATTTCGGTGCGAGAATGACTGTGGATATAAATGCTTGGAATTTCCTTTATGAAACCGACATATCTGGCGTTCTACCTGCCGCAGTTTTATCCTTTCCCAGAGAATGATGCCTGGTGGGGCAAGGGTTTTACAGAATGGACCAATGTTACCAAGGCGACGCCATTGTTTGACGGTCACTATCAGCCGCATCTCCCCACGGAACTTGGATTCTATGATCTTCGGGTACGGGAAACGCAACACGAGCAGATAGCACTTGCCCAGCAGTATGGTGTCGATGCGTTCTGTTTTCACTATTATTGGTTCAGCGGTAAGCGGCTGTTGGACAAGCCGGTCGATGCCTACCTTGCCGATAAGTCCGCTCGTATGCCCTTCTGCTTATCTTGGGCAAACGAGAACTGGACACGGCGCTGGGATGGTGCGGAGCAGCATATGCTGATTTCGCAGAATTATGAGCCGGGTTATGAAATCAGCTTTATCGAAAGCGTGGTCCCCTTCTTCCGAGATGACCGATATCTTCGCGTGGACGGGCGACCAATCTTGCTTGTCTACAGGCCGCAGCAGCTTCCGAACCCCGCCCAAGCTCTAGAAATATGGCGTGAGCATTGCCGGAAGATCGGGATCGGAGAAATCCACCTTGTTGCCGCGTTAACGCATGGCAATCTCGATTATGAGTCACTCGGGTTCGATGCTGGAGTGGAGTTCCCCCCACACAATATGGTGGTCCAAAACATCAACCGTGAAGTGACGACCTTTGATTCCTTCAGAGGTATGTTCGTGGATTATGCAGATGTGGCCGGCAACTATCTCGGTCGGGATTATCGCGATAAGAAAATTTATCGGACCGTAGTCCCTTCATGGGACAACACTGCCCGAATTCGCGACCGCGCGGTCGCAATGCTTGCTGCCACCCCTGATAACTATGAGCGTTGGTTGAGGGCGGCGACGTCCCGTACTATGGTCGAGCGCGCTCCAAACGAACGGCTTGTTTTTATAAATGCATGGAACGAATGGGCCGAGGGCTGTCACCTAGAGCCGGATAGGAAGTTCGGGCGTGCCTTCCTGGATGCGACTCTGCGGGTCAAGGAAAGCAAGTCCGTTCTTGACGATGTTTTTGACCGGCATCCTTTCCGGACGGACGCAGGAACTTCCCTTGCGGTTTCAAGCGGTGCGATATGGAAAGCAGATTCGCCGGTACAGCGCTTCGCTGCGACCAAGTTAAAGATTCAAGGGATGCTGGCTAACGCGCCGGTGGCATACTGGGTTGCCAGATGTGGCTTCCGGGCTGCTCGCGCCGCCGCCCGACCAATCCGATCACTGTGGCGTCGATCGCCGTTTCTGAACAACAGCTCCTCGGCGCCCACTGCCACATTTCCATTGGTCTTGCAGAGCGTCGCCCTTGCTCGAGCGGCCCGACAAGTTCAAACGAGGGGCGAGTTGTTTGCGTCGAAGAACGACGCTATTTTAACGGCCTATCCAGGTAGGGCCGTCACGAGCAAAAGCGTCGAGGTTACTGCGGGTTGCGGAGCCACTAAGCTGGATCGACTAAAGGAACTTTTTGCAGAGAAATCTTTTGACGCCGTACCATTTCAATTTGGACGCTTTCTAAATTGCGTAGCGCACTCCCGTGCCATCGGCGTTATTACGCAAGGTGGAGCGATTATTGAAGAGTCAATTATCGTCTACCGATATGTCTATCAAGACCTCAATCTTCTGGATTATCTGGATGAAGAGGACGGGAAGTATATATTGCTATTCAATGAATTCAAATTCATTGATGAAGATGTGTTGCTCCCGCTTCACTCCAGTTTTGCGTTTGGTCACGTCATATTCGACGCTATTCCGCAGATTTTGTTCTGGGAGAACGAAATCAAGGAGAATCGCCTTAAGGTGGTGCTGCCAAATGATGCACCATTGTGGGTGCGCGGTATCTTGGCGACTTGGGGTTTTCTACCCCATCATTTTCTAATTCTGCCGCATACGCCATTTCGATTCCGCTCTGCCATGGTCTGCAATAGTCTCACGACTGGGACAACATATTACCCCAACCCGGACTCCCTGGCACAGTATGCTCTGCAACCGGCGTTGCCGACCGCTTCCGAAACCCCACAGTTGATCTACCTTGCACGGGATCGGGCCAACACCTATTCCAACCGGTTCATTGACAACGAACCCGAGGTAATCTCGGCGCTGGAGGCTTTGGGCTTCACTGCAATCGACCCATCGAAACTACCATATGTCGATCAAATGGAATTGTTTCGAAACGCCAAGGTGATTGTTGGCGCGCATGGGTCAGCTTTCGCCAACATAATCTGGTGCCGACCCGGCACCAAGCTGGTCGATTTGACGCCCGACGATTGGGTCGGCTACTGGAACGATCTCGGCATCACCGAGATGTGGCTATCGCGCACGTGCACGCTATTTTCGCTCGACTACGAAGTGGTGGTCTGCCGTTCGCAGATGGTTGAAAGCCCATTTCCGGGCCAGCCTCATTTGACCCAGCGTCATGTAACGTCCCAAGTCGACACAGACACTTTGGTTCAACGTGTCCGCGCCCTTCTTAAGGTTGTCGAACTGTGACTGTTAACTATCTTGACGTGATCATCAGCCTTACGCGTCGGGAAGTGACTGGACGATACCGAGGGTCGATGCTTGGCATCTTGTGGTCGCTATTGACCCCGCTGCTTATGCTCGCAGTTTACACATTCATGTTCGGTACGGTTCTGCGGATGCGTTGGGCAGGGGGAGGCGAGGGGCAGCCGACGGCCCAGTTCGCGATCATATTGTTCGTTGGCCTGATCTTCTTTCAAACCTTCTCCGAGGTGCTGACGAGGGCTCCTACGCTTGTGCTGGCGAATGTTAGCTACGTGAAGAAGATTGTTTTCCCGCTTGAAGTGCTACCGGTAGTGGCGCTTGCAGCGGCGTTGTTTCACATGATGGTCAGTTTTCTGGTCATGCTCATCTTCCTTGTGATTTCGCAGGGGTCGATTCCCTTGACGGCGCCGCTTCTGCCGGTCGTTGTGGCTCCATTTATCCTCCTCCTCCTTGGTTTGTCGTGGTTCCTCGCCGCTGTTGGTGTGTATTTTCGCGATATCGGCCAGGTACTGAACCCGATCGTCAGCGCGCTCATGTTCCTGTCTCCGATTTTTGTGCCGGCTGAGGCGCTGCCTGCGGCCGTGCGACCGTGGCTGGTATTGAATCCCATCTCGACTCCCGTTGAACAGGCCCGCAGGGTCCTGATTTTTGGTGAACTGCCGAACTTGCACGCGTTGGCTTTTTATACCGTGACGGCAGCGGTCATTGCCGGCCTTGGGTTTTTGTTCTTCCGAGCCACGCGCAAGGGCTTCGCAGATGTCCTCTGAAATCGCCATCTCGGTGAAGGCTGTATCCAAGCACCATCTGATGTTCAACCGGCCTGAAGACCGGCTGAAACAGATGGTGGTGCCGCGACTGCAGCGGCTGGTGAGGCAACTGCCTCGGCGCTACTTCCGTGACTTCGCTGCATTGACCAATATTTCTTTGGACGTCCGGCGAGGCGAGACCGTCGGCATCATCGGACGCAACGGTTCGGGAAAATCGACGCTTCTGCAGATTATCTGCGGAACACTGCAGCCCACCAGTGGTTCGGTTACCGTCAATGGCCGCGTAGCGGCGTTGCTGGAACTGGGCGCGGGGTTCAACCCCGATTTCACCGGTCGCGAAAATGCCTATCTCAACGCATCCATCCTTGGCCTCAGCCGTGCCGAGATGGACAATCGCTTTGACTCCATCGCCTCCTTTGCCGATATCGGAGACTTTATCGAGCAACCTGTAAAGACCTATTCTTCGGGTATGTATGTTCGGTTGGCGTTCGCCGTCGCCATTAATGTCGATCCGGATATTCTGGTGGTCGATGAGGCGCTGTCGGTGGGTGACGAGGCGTTCTCCCGTAAATGTTTCGCGCGAATCGAGCAGATCAGGGAACGTGGCGGTACGATTCTGTTCGTCAGCCACGCCGCTCAGACCATCGTCCAACTTTGTGATCGCGCCGTATTGCTCGACGCGGGTGAAATAATGTTGACCGGCCGCCCAAAGACGGTGACAGGCCAATATCAGCGGCTGGTAAATGCCAGTGCGGAGGGCGCGGCGGAAATCCGGGCGCAAATTGTGGCTATGAGGGATGCAACGATATCTCCCACCATCCCAATCGAATTGCCTTGGCTGAGATCAGAATCCGAAGATGAAGTTGTTGTCGAAAATTCACAGGCGCCCACAAACGAAATTAAGCACAGCGAAGCGCTCTCCAAACAATTGGAATCTGCGGATGGCTTCGATCCTTCACTCGTTTCCAAGTCAACTGCCTATCAAGAAGAGAGAGGCGCACGCATTCGCGACGTTCGCATACTCACTGTGAGCGGCGAGCAGGTGAATGTGCTGAGGCTCGGCAGAAGATACTTCATAGAATATTGGACCGATTTTTCAACCGACGCTACTCGGGTGGGGTTCGGCATCGGCATAACAACCACAACCGGGTTCCATGTCGCAGGTGCCAAATGCAGGGCGTCTCGGGTCGAACTGGCGCAGGCTGGTTCATCTCTAAGATCAAGATTTGAGTTCACTAGCCTACTGCTTCCTGGTCACTATTTTGTCACGTGCCAGGTCCGCGGATTGCCAGAGGTTGATGAGGTGCCTCTCCACCGAATTATCGACGCCATCGCTTTCAGAGTGGTAGAGGAGGACGAAACATTGGCGGCAGGGCTCGTAGATCTCTCTATGGTGGTCACTGTTGACCGATGAGCTAGGCGCGTCCATGTCTTCGGAGGGGATCCAGGCTCAATTTCCGGCCATTTCAATGCATTGCGGGGGAGCGACGCTGTCGTTTGTGCATGCGTGGCCTTCGACGTTTAATATCGGCGACTATCTTTCCAGCCCGCGCCACTATTTCGACTTCAAATGTCACTCACCTTCAGAAAGCGGGTTCTCTCGAATTCTCATTCTGGGTGGTGGCGCGTTCAATGATTTCGGAGCTTATGCAAGCTCCTTGGTTGAGTCGGACCGAAAAGTCGCTTGGGGGGTTGGCCAGAGTATCCAACCCTTGAACGGGTTCGGAGAACTCTCTTCCTCAATTCCAACGGATTTTTCTTTTTTTGGCTCTCGCGATCGTGCTCTGGCGGTATCCAATTCTACACTCGTACCCTGTGCCAGCGTGATGGGAGATATCGTCGATATCTTGCCAGGGACGGCGCTGGGCGTTTTCCTCAACCAGAATCCGGCCGCAAGCGGGCAGGCGGTCTTGGATGTCCTTTCGACTATCGAGCCGAATGCGATAGTTGGCACTAATTCTATGTCGGAACCTGAATTTCGGTCCAAGTTCGCTTTGACCGGAAAGATCGTAACAAATTCATATCATGTCGCCTATTGGGGGCTCCTGTCGGGTCGACAAGTCGGGTTGATAGGATACTCTTCCAAGTTCACCAGCCTTTTCGACCTCTTGGAACTTCCTGCTGATGTTACCCACTATCAAAGGGGTGATGCCGCTGGACTGTCGGGAGCAATAAAGCGCGTATTAAATGGTGAATTGTTCTCCTGCCTTGCATCGCCAACCGAAACCAAGCTGGCATTTAGACAGACCAACATCAGCTATGCTGAACGCTTGGTCGCCGCTGGTCTTTTTCGAGAGATCGATCCGTTGGACCAGTCGAACATTCACCGCAGACGAAGGGAACTAGAGGTATGGCGAGCCTACTCGCTTCTTCGCCGTTGACTTTGTTTATGCGCTCCACTTGGTGAGATCTGAGGTGTGCAGCGCCTGAAATCGCTGGAATACTGTTGGGTTGACATGAATCCTACGAAATATCTCTTGGAGAATATTCGAAGCTATGGTTTGTTTCTCGCACAGAGACTGTACTCTGGTATTTAGATTTGCGATCATGTCGCCGGCGCCAACCATAAAGGGTGTCACGCCGTCAAAGAGCGTCATGCCTCCCTGCGGAATGCGTTCATATTCTTTAGCTTCGGTGGCCTTCATCCAAATCTCGGTTTCATAGAGCTTGATTGTGTTCATCAAGAGCGAACCCGCAAGTGCCAGCGCGCGTTCGGCTCGATCGGGAGAGAAGTCGGCGATGGTATCGCAGGCTGAGATCAGCCATCGGGTGTTGAGCCGCTGCAGCAGAAAGGGCCCGCACTCCTCCCACACTTGTTGGAAGCGCTTCCAACTTCGTTTTTCAGCAATGCCGCGACGTAAAAGCACGATCAGCGCCGCATGCGTATATTCGATTTCGGTTCGGCCCACGAACTCCTGTCTCACCATATCTAAATGTTCCGCGAGATCATCCTTCCGTCCCACCGGAATCGCCGGAGCTACTCCGATGACAAGGCTGACGGCAAGCTCATGAACCTTATGGTTCAACAATCGCTTCATGCCGTCGACGGCCCCTCTGTCACGTGTCTGAAAAGGCAGCTTGATCCGAAACATCACACCTTTCTCTCATATGTTGCGGGCTTGGAAAACGTCGCTGTGAGGGCAAGGTTCAAATTGCCTCGGTGCGATCGGTAACAAGCGATGCATCGGAGGGTACAGGCTCTCCGTCCTGGTTTAAACGCACCGCGCCCCAAGAATGCCTACGGCTGCTTCAATCGATACATAGCCATTGAACATCTCGTGGGACGCCCGCCAAAGGGTGGCCGTGCCTACTCCCTTCACAAGTCGATCTCAAGAGGCAATAGGGCTAGCTGAAAGGTCGGAACCTTCCCAGGTCCACGGAGTCGGTTGAGACCACTGAAACTGAGGACCAGTAGTGAGCGAACTCACTGCGGTCCATCGGCTGAAAACCGGCAATGATCTTCTCGTAGTTTGCCCAGAGAGCATCATTTTCAGGGTCGAGTCCGGTAATCAGCACAAGGCCGGTTGGTGCGCTGTCGGTAACCGTAATTGAGAGTTCCGGCCGGTAGTGTTTGAGGGTGGGCACAATCTTCCATACGTCGCCGGCCCACCAGCCTGGAAATGCGGAGCGAGGATGTTTGGCGTCGGCGATATCCCGCGACGTCATATAGAATCCCGGCGGCAAACAGTCGTGCATGGCGACGATCGATTCGGGAGCGCAATGCTTTTCTGTATTTATGAAATCTCGGAGCAGGAATTCGAACCGATGCATGCCATCCAGAAAGGCAAGATCGACGGATTTCCCAAAGATGCGAGAGAGGTCGCGTTCAGCAAAAAAGGCATCGCTGGTTTGTTGAAATAGCTGGCAGGTTGGCTTCTTGCCAATGATGTTGGTCTGACAAGAGAAAAATGGATCAACGCCAACGGTCGAACAACTTGCCAATTTAATAGTATCGCCAAATTGAACGCCGATCTCAAAATATGTATTGGGTTTCAGCTGTTTGTGGATGTCTTCCAAAAAACCAAGATATGGTTTTCCTGTAACACGTTTCCCGTAGTCGGCATCCTGCATCAATAGCTCTCCACTTTAGCCTGCCCTAACGGCGGCATTCATTCTCCACCCATATGCTGTGTGCATTGCCCCGATCGACTCTTCCACAATGCGAGAGCCGTGTCATGCACCACAGCTTTGCGCGAGAGTGCGACAGACGAAAAAAATATCTGGCGGCGTCCCCGACTCCACGCTATGCGATACAAAGCGGCGGGGCTGGGGATTGGCACTCTAAACAGGTGATCGGTGACGGGTTTTCGTCGCTCTTGCACCACGTTAGTGTCCATGTCCTTGCGCCTGGAGTTCAGTACTACCCAATGACATCCTATGTAGAGGTCGTGTCCGGACTTCGGCCGAAGATGCGGCGCGCCATTATAATGATCCAGGATCTGGTCATGGTCCTGGTCGCGGTGGCGCTGAGTCTGGGGCTTTCTCAGTCGAGACTTTCATTCGACGCGCTCTCCACGGCCGGCCTGGCGTGCTGGGCAAGTATTGTTTTTCTCAGCCATATGCTGTTTCGCTATTGCGGCCTCTACAACACCGTGTGGCGTTTCGCCTCCACGCCGGACTTCTTCAACATCCTGAAGAGCTGCGCCATCCTGACCGTCACGCTCTATGTCGTCTCGCTGGCGGTTCGATCGTTTCAGCCGGTGACCGGCCTCAACGAGCGCCAGTTCATCGTCTTTTTCCTCGTCTCCTTCACCATCATATCGGCGCCTCGGCTCTATTACCGGTTCCTGCGCGACGGGGCGAGCTGGCGAATCCTGAGCCGCAACGCAAACAATGCGGCGATCAAACAAGCGCTGTTCGTCGGCAGGCTTGGCGAAGCAGACGTCATCATCCGCTTCACACGCACGGCCGAGCCGGCCGAATATTCCATCGCCGGCATCATGGCCATCGAGAACGGCGCGCCGTTGGGCACGCAGATCCAGGGCGTTCCGGTGGTAGCCGTGCGGCCCCGCCTGGTCGAGGTCCTCGAAGAATATGCAAGAGGCACCAAAAGCCTCGACATGCTGATTTTCGGCAATGGCACCGAACGCGAGATCGAGGAATATTCGGAACTGGTCCGTGTCGCCCGTCACAGCGGTATCGCCGTCGTCCAATTCTCCGGCGTTTCGGAGCTCGGCCAAGGCGGAAAGCTGGTACTCGACGCTGTCGAGATGGAAACCATCCTGCGCCGCCCCACAGTTGCTTCCGATATTGAGCGGATCGGCGGCTTTATCGGTGGCAAGCGCGTCCTGGTCACCGGCGGCGCCGGCTCAATCGGTCGCATCCTGGTCAAGCGGTCGCTGGAACTTGGCGCCGAGGCGGTTCTGGTCGCCGATATCTCGGAGTTCGGTATTTTCCAGCTCGACCAGCAGGTTGACGAAAAGGACCATGTCCGGCTCAAGAGCCGCATCGTCGATGTCACAGACCGGCGCCAGATCACCCGCGTCGTCAGCGATTTCAAGCCCGACATCATCTTCCATGCCGCCGCGCTCAAACATGTGCCGCTGCTCGAGGAAAATTGGGAATCGGCGATCCAGACCAACATTTTGGGCACCCTCGTCTGCGCCGAGGTTGCCGCCAAATGCGGGGTGCCGCAGTTCCTGCTGATTTCCAGCGATAAGGCGGTCGATCCGACCTCGGTGCTCGGTATGACGAAACGCGCCGCCGAGCAGATCGTCTCTTCGCTGCACGAAACGCACGCCACCGGGGCCAGCGGCCGTCGCTCCGGCACCAAGTTCATCGCCGTGCGGTTCGGCAATGTCTTCGGCTCCAATGGCTCGGTCGCCACCATCTTCCAGGCGCAGATCGAGGCCGGCGGTCCGGTCACCATCACCGATCGCCGCATGACCCGCTACTTCATGACGGTGGCCGAAGCCGTCGACCTCGTCATCATGTCGGCGGCCGACGCCGAGCGGCGCCAGGGCAAGGACGACTACGCCATCTACATGCTCGACATGGGCAAGCCGGTGCCGATCCTCGAAGTCGCTGAAACCATGATCCGCATGGCCGGCAAAAGCCCCTACACCGACATTCCGATCCGTTTCACCGGGATCAGGCCGGGCGAGAAGCTTCACGAAGTGCTGCATGGCGGCAATGAGGAGATCGTCGCGCTGGATATCCCCAAGATCTTCGGCCTCAGGACCGATGTCGTGGGATGGCCCAAGGTCCAGGCGGCGCTGACATTGCTGCAGGCGGCCATGCGCGATCAGGACAAGGCCTCGGCGCTCGCCGTCATGGCCGGCCTCTATCAGGCGGAAGAGCCTCCAAGTGAGGCACGCCGGGAAACCGTTGCGAAAACAGTCGGGCAAGCTGGTTAGAGCAATTCCAAGAAAAGTGTGGAGCGGTTTTCCGTCCGGGATTGCGTCAAAACAAAGAGCCTGTCCTGATCGACCGGGATTGGCTATTGAAACCGATCCGATGGCCGTTCCCAGGCGTTTGCAGATGATTTTGAACCAGTGAGCAGACAAGATCAGCGCGTGGCCGTGCTGCTGGGCACGAAAGATGGCGCGGCTTTCCTTGACGAGCAGCTCGCGTCGCTGGCTGCGCAATCGCATCCTGTTGTCGACCTCTGGGTTTCCGACGACGGTTCGACAGACGGCACTTCGGCCATTATCGGCGCCTGGCAGAGCCGCTGGTCCAAGGGCCGGTTGACCCTGTCGAATGGTCCTCGCCAAGGCTTTGCCGCCAATTTCCGCGCGATGATCATCGATCCGCGCATCGAGGCCGACTACTACGCCTTCTGCGACCAGGACGACATCTGGGAGCCGGACAGGCTGGAGAGCGCCATTGCCTGGATGCAAGGGCACGACGCCGGAACGCCGCTGCTGTTTTGCTCCAGAACCGCGACCATGTCCGAAACCGGAGCAGCGCAAGGGTATTCGCCGCTGTTCCAGCATCCACCCGCATTTCGCAATGCGCTTGTGCAAAGCATTGCCGGCGGCAACACGATGATGATCAACCGCGCCGCGCGAAAGTTGCTGGCAAAGGCATCGGCAAGGACCGAGTTCGTCAGCCATGACTGGTGGACATATCTGATCGTCACGGCTGCCGGCGGCATTGTCCGCTATGACCCGCGACCGCTGGTGCGCTACCGCCAGCATGAGGCAAACCTGGTCGGCGCCAACGTGTCGTGGAAGGCGAGGCTGTCGCGGCTGGGGCGCCTCTTCAGGGGCGAGTTCGCCGTCTGGACCGATCACAATCTGAGCGGCCTGGCCGTCAATCGCGACATCCTCACGAGGGATGCCGCCGCCTGTCTCGGCCTGTTCATCAGGGCGCGAAAGGGCGGTATCTTGCGACGCCTGCGCCTTCTCAGGAAAAGCGGCGTCTACCGGCAGACGCTGGCTGGGACGCTTGGGCTCTATGTGGCCTTCATCTGGCGGCGGATCTAGAGCATGCTGAGATGGCCATGAGGGGACCCAAGCGAGCTTTCGATCTCGTCGCGGCGGCGGTTCTGTTGCCGCTGACCTCGCCCGTCACCCTGCTTGCCATACTGGCAATCAGGCTGTCGTCGCCCGGACCGGCACTCCTCTCCCAAACTCGCGTCGGCCAGCACGGGGTGCTGTTTCGCTGCCACAAGTTGAGGACGATGGTTGTGGGAACGCCATCTCTGCCCTCGCATCAGGCGCCGGCAAACTCCGTCACCGCCGCCGGTAAGGTGCTGCGAAAATTCAAGATCGACGAGCTGCCGCAGCTCTGGAACGTGCTGAAGGGCGAGATGAGCCTGGTCGGGCCGCGTCCATGCCTGCCCACGCAAACCGAGTTGGTCGACCGCCGCAGGCAATTGGGTGTGCTTGCCGCACTTCCAGGCATTACCGGGCTTGCGCAGATGAGAGGCATCGACATGTCGGATCCGAAACTCTGCGCCGAAACCGATGCCGAATATCTCAGGGGAGCCTCGATCGGACTCGACGTCAAAATCCTGCTTGGCACAATCTACCGGACCTGACGGGCCTGTCGTGCAAGTTCCTCAATCCGGCCGAGCGTGTCGGTTTCCGGCATCCAGCCTTCCGAGATCAGCAGTGACGGGTCGCAAATCTGTGTCGCCATGGAAGCGTCGTACGCTGCTTTTCTGCCAAGCAGTGTGGCGAACAGCCTGAATGGCCAGGCCGGCACAGGAACGAGCCGGGTCGGAACGTCGTATCCGTGCCTGAATGCAGTCAAGATTTCGAACATCGCAACGGGGGAAGCATCGCCCAGGACATAGGTCGGGCGCGGTGGCGTGGGACGAGTCAAAAGATGCGCCACGGCGCCAGCCACCGCGTCGCGCGATATCAGCGAACGAACTGCGGTGAAAGCGCCTAAGGGCAATGGTAAGGCAATGGCGGCAGCCCGCATCATTCCACGCAGGTTTCCCTTCATGCCTTCGCCATAGACCGGCGGCAGGCGCAGCGCCGTGGCATCGGAGGGCTTGGACGCATAGGCTTCCAGTGTCTTGATCTCGCCTTCGCGTTTCGAGCGCCCGTAGGCGCATTGCGGGGCAGGGAGCGTCGCCTCGCTGATCGTTCCGCTGAAACCGGGACCGGCTACTGCCCGGATCGACGACAGATAGATGAAGCGCCCGCTTGTCCGCGAGGCGGCCGCGCGCGCCAGCTGCGCGGTCAGTGTCGCGTTGGCTGCCATGAAGTCGGCTTCGCTCGCCTTGCGGTCATTGTTGAGCGCCGCACAGTGGACGACATGGGTGATATCTCGCATCAGCGCCTGGTATGCCTGAGCCGGTGCGTCGAAGTCCGGCAACAAAACCGCATCGCTCACGGGATCGAGCCGTTCCGGGTGGCGCGATGCCATGCGCACCCCGAACCCGGCTTCGCGCAGCTGGTTGACGACCTGCCTGCCGATGAAACCCGTCGCGCCTGTGACCAGCACTTTCACGGCCGGCTTGCCTGGGGCGCCGGGGCCGGTGCCTGTTGTTCCGGCAGCATTTGTTGCCGGCCCGATGCAAGATATGTCCCGGACACCAGGAACACCATCAGTGTGGCATCGAGGATGTCGTGGCCGACCAGAATGCCGGTCAGGCCGCCGATGAGGTAGGTGATCGCAGTGACGACAATCATCGTGGCGCCGAACCGCTCGATCGCGTCCGTGCTGGTGCGCAGCACGATGGCCGCGTTTCTCGCGGCAACGAAGAACACAGCCGCGAGCGTTACGGCTCCAAGCAGCCCGGCCTCCACCAATGCAGTCAGGAAGCCATTGTGAAAATGGCTGAAGCCCGTGGACGGCATGTGGAACTGATTGTGGAATCCATCCTTTATCAGCTCACGGCTTGCAGCAATGCCGTGACCGAAAATCGGCATGTCGTGGAAGGCGCTCAGCCCAATCTGCCAAAGTGCTGCGCGCAAGCCGAGCGCGGTCGTGTGGTCGCCCTTCGTGGCGAGCGCATCCCAGTCGCTGAACAGGAAGGCCGCGCGCTCGGAAATGATGGGGAGACCAATGACCGCGATGACGATGCCGATCGCGCCCGCAATCAGCAAAAGCCGAATGGCGTTTCTGTTGTTGAGCTTGCGACGATTGATCAGCAGGACCGCGATGCCGGCCACCAGCATCGCCAGCCAGATGATCCGCGACCCCGAATAGACAATGTCGACCGCGCCGGCCAGTGTCGCGCAGGCCAGCAACGCCCTGTTCTTTTCGACACCCGATAAGGCGCCTGCCAGGCACATCATCATGCTGAGGCAGGCGACGGTCGCGAACACGATCGGATTGCCGGCGCCGCCTTCGGCCCGTATGCCCAGCCCGTGATATTGCACGACCGCCAGCAGCAGGGCGCCAAAACAGGCGGCGGCGCTCGCCAGCACGACGATGCGCGTCAGCGTGGTTTTCTCGGTAATGCTCCAGGTCGCGTATGAGACAGGGAAAAACAGGAAGGTGATCAGCCCTGCCAGATGCGGCGCATCCCTGGCGATCGAATTGTTGACGATGGAGGCGAACACGCTGGCTGCGCAATAGGCATAGATGGCCACCGTCATCGCGGTCATCGGCCGGTCAATGTTGAAACGCCGTCTTTTCAACGCAAGCAGAAGCACCGACCACAGGCCGCCACCATTGAACAAAAAGCTGACCGCCGATCCCAGCACCGGCGGGAAAAAGAAGCACAGAATGGAGAAGGTGATGTTGATCCGTGACGGCGAAACGTGCTGCTTGATGGCGGAAATCGGGGTCAATGCTCTGGTTCACAATGCGCTGGGTCGCTTGGCGACGGACGATGTTTGGCGGCGGCATTTGCGGCATGCCGCCCGGCGCAGGTTCAGGAGCCGGTATAGCGGCTGGGTGCGGTTTTCGAAAGTGCGACGAGGTCGGGCCGGCGTTTCTTTCGGTCCAGGCAAGATTTTTCCCGGCCTTTGAATGCTATCGCTCCGTCGGGCAGGAATTTTCGGATTCTAGGCTTTTCATGGAAAATTCGTTGCCGATCGGTGTGGCCGCCGGCCTTTCCAGCGTTGTTATATCAGGTGGCGATCTGCTAGAACGCCGGCACGAACCGATAGTGTCCAGCAGTGAAGCTTGAACCGGGCGGCTGAAAAGGACGCCCGATCCATCTGATGCAAGGTCTGGATTGCACGAGAGAACGCTCACAGTCCATGAACATCGCGCTTACGCACCTGCAGCGGCTCGAGGCCGAGTCCATCCACATCTTCCGTGAGGTTGCCGCCTCCTTCTCCAAGCCGGTGATGCTCTATTCCGTCGGCAAGGATTCCTCCGTGCTGATGCATCTGGCGATGAAGGCCTTCTATCCGGCCAAGCCGCCTTTCCCCTTCCTGCATGTCGACACCACCTGGAAGTTCCGCGAGATGATCGCCTTTCGCGACCAGATGGCGCAGAAGCTCGGCTTCGACCTGCTGGTCCACGTCAATGAAGACGGCGTGCGCGACGGTATCAACCCCTTTGACCATGGCTCGAACACCCACACCCATGTCATGAAGACGGTGGCGTTGCGCCAGGCGCTCGACAAATACGGCTTTGACGCTGCCTTCGGCGGGGCTCGGCGCGACGAGGAGAAGTCGCGCGCCAAGGAGCGCATCTTTTCCTTCCGCAACGCCCAGCATGTCTGGGACCCGAAGAACCAGCGGCCGGAGATGTGGAAGATCTTCAACACCCGCATCGCGCCGGGCGAATCGATCCGCGTGTTTCCGCTGTCGAACTGGACCGAGCTCGATATCTGGCAGTACATTCTGCAGGAAAACATCCCGATCGTGCCGCTCTATTTCGCCAAGGAGCGGCCGGTGGTCGAACGCGACGGCATGCTGATCATGAAGGATGACGATCGCATGCAATTGCGCCCCGGTGAGACGATGGAGAACCGTCTGGTGCGTTTCCGCACGCTCGGCTGTTATCCGCTGACCGGCGCCATCGAATCCGACGCCGACACGCTCGAAGCCATCGTCGGCGAGATGCTGACGGCGCGCACCTCCGAGCGCCAGGGCCGCCTCATCGACCGCGATGAAGCCGGCTCGATGGAAAAGAAGAAGCGCGAGGGATATTTCTGAGCATGCGCCATATCCTGGCCAAGAGCCTCGCTCCCACCGACGGCGTGCGCGAATACATGGCGGCGCAGGAGAAGAAGTCGCTGCTGCGCTTCCTCACCTGCGGCTCGGTCGACGACGGCAAGTCGACGCTGATCGGCCGTCTTCTGTCCGACACAAAGCAGATCTTCGAGGACCAGCTCGCCGCACTCGAGCGCGATTCCCGCAAGCACGGCACCACTGGCGACGACATCGACTTCGCGCTTCTGGTCGACGGCCTCGAGGCCGAGCGCGAGCAAGGCATCACCATCGACGTCGCCTACCGCTTCTTCGCCACGCCCAAGCGCAAGTTCATCGTCGCCGACACCCCCGGCCATGAACAGTACACCCGCAACATGGCGACCGGCGCATCGACTGCCGATCTCGCCATCGTGCTGATCGATGCGCGCCAGGCTGTGCTGCGCCAGACCCGGCGCCACTCGATCATCGCTTCGCTGCTCGGCATCCGCCATATCGTGCTTGCCGTCAACAAGATCGACCTCGTCGATTTCGACCAGGCGGTGTTCGACCGTATCGTCGAGGATTACCGGCAGTTCTCGCACGAGCTCGGCTTCCAGACGATCGTGCCGATCCCGATGTCGGCCCGCTATGGCGACAATGTCACCAGCCGCTCCGGCAAGACGGCGTGGTATTCCGGCCCGTCGCTGATCGAGCATCTCGAAACTATATCGGTCGACGAGGCCGCGGTCGAACTGCCGTTCCGGTTTCCGGTGCAGTATGTCAACCGGCCCAATCTCGACTTCCGCGGCTTTGCCGGCACCATCGCGTCCGGCTCCGTCGCGCAGGGCGACGAGGTGGTGGTCGCCAAATCCGGCAAGGCCTCGCGGGTCAAGCGCATCGTCGCGCAAGGCGGCGATCTTGCCCAGGCGGTGGCCGGCCAGGCCATCACCCTTGTGCTCGATGACGAGGTCGAGGTCTCCAGAGGCAACATGCTGGTGTCGCCGGCGGCACGGCCGCAGGTCGCCGACCAGTTCGCCGCCAACATCGTCTGGTTCGACGAGGCAGCGCTGCTGCCGGGACGCTCCTATATACTGCGCACCGAGACCGACCAGACCAGCGCCACCGTCACCGACCTGAAATACCGCGTCAACGTCAACGACTTCGCTCGCGAGGCGGCGAAGTCGCTCGAGATGAACGAAGTCGGCATCTGCAACATCTCGACCCGGGCGCCGATCGCCTTCGACACCTTCGCCGACAACCGCGATACCGGCGCCTTCATCCTGATCGACCGCATCACCAATGCCACGGTCGGCGCCGGCATGATCCTGCATACCTTGCGCCGCGCCGAAAACATCCACTGGCAGTCGCTCGATGTCGGCAAGCGTGGCCGTTCCGACTTGAAGAGCCAGCGTCCCGCCGTGTTCTGGTTCACCGGCCTTTCCGGTTCGGGCAAGTCGACCATCGCCAACCTGCTCGAGAAGAAGCTGTTCGCTTCCGGGCGCCACACCTACATTCTCGACGGCGACAATGTCCGCCACGGCCTCAACCGCGATCTCGGCTTCACCGACGCCGATCGGGTCGAAAACATCCGCCGTGTCGCCGAAGTGGCAAAGCTGATGGCCGATGCCGGGCTGATCGTCATCGTCTCCTTCATTTCCCCCTTCAGCGCCGAGCGGCGCATGGCCAGGGAGTTGATGGCCGACGGCGAGTTCGTCGAAGTGTTCGTCGATACGCCGTTCGAGGAATGCGCCCGACGCGACCCGAAAGGCCTTTACGCACGGGCGCTGAATGGCGAGATCAAGAACTTCACCGGCGTCGATTCCCCGTATGAAGCTCCCGAAAATCCCGAAATCCATCTCAAGACACTCGGCAAGACGGCCGAGGAGATGGTAGAGGCTCTGGAACACTGGCTGAATGAGCGCGACATTGCCGAAGACCAATATGACAGCGGCGGCGGCATCTGACGACGAAGTGATGCTCGACGTGTTCGAGCGCCTGGCGCTCGAAGCCGGACGCGAGGTGATGCGGGTCTTCAAGGCCGGCTGCGCGGTCGACAGCAAGTCGGACTCCTCGCCGGTCACGGAAGCCGACCGCGAGAGCGAGACGATCATCCTCGCCGGCCTGCGTGCGGCCTATCCCGATATTCCCTGCGTGGCCGAGGAAGAGGTCGCCGAAGGCATTGTGCCGCCCGATCTGGATGGCGCCTTCTTCCTGATCGATCCGCTCGATGGAACGAAGGAATTCGTCAACCGCCGGACCGATTTCACCGTCAACATCGCGCTTGTCCGGCACGGCGTGCCGGAGATCGGCGTCGTCTTCGCACCGTGCAGCGGGCGGTTCTTCTCTGGACGGCCGGGCTGGGCCGAAGCAATCGAGGTCGATGGCGACTTCCGTATCGTCGGCCGCCGGCGGATTTCGGTTAGGAGGGCGGTCACGCCGCTGGCGGTCGTTGCCAGCCGCTCGCACAACACCCCGGAGACCGAAGCCTTCATCAAGGATCTCGGCGCCGCCGAGATCGTCTCGGTCGGCTCATCGCTGAAATTCTGCCTGCTCGCCGCAGCCGAAGCCGACATCTATCCGCGCTTCGGCCGCACCATGGAATGGGACACGGCGGCCGGCGACGCCGTACTGCGCGCCGCCGGCGGCATGACGCGCACGCTGGACGGCGAGCCGCTCACCTATGGCAAGCGCAAACAGAGCGACGACGAGGATTTCGCCAACCCGCATTTTATTGCGAGCGGGAAGGCGGCGGACGCGGCGTAACTTACGCCGCCGCTACATGCGCCGAGTTCGAGCCAATGTAGTTGCGGATCGTCTCGATGATGCGGTCCTGGTCGGCTTCGCTGAGATAGGGATGCATCGGCAGGCACAGGATGCGCTTCGGCAGTTCCTCCGAAACCGCAAGCCCGGTCGGCGTGCGCGGATAGTCGCGATAGGCGACCTGCTCGTGCAGCGGCTTCACATAATAGATCACCGAAGGGATGCCCTTTTCGCCGAGATGCGCCCTCAACCCGTCGCGCTTCGGCGTCTCGATGGCGTATTGCGCCCAGGCCGAGCGGCCACCGCCCAGATTGCGTGACGCCTTGACGATGTCGCCGAGACCTTCGGCGTAGCGCTTGGCCACGACCTGGCGGGCGACCATCTCGTCTTCGAGGATGGCGAGTTTCTCGATCAGGATCGCCGCCTGGATGGTGTCGAGGCGTGAATTGATGCCGACGCGGACATTGTCATACTGCGTCCCGCCCTTACCGTGGAACGCAAACGAGCGCAGCTGGTCGGCCAGCGCGTCGTCATTGGTGAACATCGCGCCGCCATCGCCGTAGCAGCCCAGCGGCTTGGCCGGATAAAAGCTGGTCGAGCCGACATGGCCGAAGGCGCCGCACATTGTGCCGTCGGCCGAACCGCCGATCGACTGCGCCGCATCCTCGATCACCAGCAGCCCTTCGCGCCTGGCAATCGCCATGATCGCCTCGTAGTTGGCGGCAAGCCCAAACAAGTCGACGGGAATGATCGCCTTCGGCTTCAGCCGGCCTTCCTTCTTGATCATGGCGATCGCCGCCTCGAGGCTGGCGATGTCGATGTTGTAGGTCTCGGCCTCGACATCGACGAACACTGGTTCGGCCTTGGCAAGCGCCACCACTTCCGCCGTCGCGGCAAAGGTGAAGCTCGGCACGAACACCGCGTCGCCGGGGCCGATACCGGCGGCAAACAGCGGCAACAGCAGCGCGTCGGTGCCGTTGGCGCAGGCCACGACATGCTTGGTGCCGATATAGGCTGCGAGCTTGTTTTCGAATTCGGTGACTTGCGGTCCGAGGATATAGCGGCCTTCCTCGACGACATTGTCGATCGCGGCCTTCAGCCGGTCGCGGATACGTTCGCGCTGCGCGCCAAGATCGATGAACTGCATGTCGGCCTCAAAACGGTGTGGTGCGGGCTGCCCCGGGGACAATGACACGCACAGAAACAACAACTTAACCGGGCCGCTGGTACCAGAGTTGGGCCGGTCTAGAAAGCCGGACCGGCCGCGGGACGGGTTGTCTAGGTGTCGCAGCCTGTTACTTCAGGCTTTCCCTGCATTGCCGCAAGATGCCGGAAATCCGGGCTTCGCCGCCTATTAATCCGGCTGATCAGTCCGTCTTTCCGGCTCGCGGAAACATAAAGTGATCGGCTGCTTGCAGCGGCTGGCGGCGGACTAAGCGTGGATCAGGCGATTTCGTGCCGCCAGGGCGGGTTGGCGCCGGCCCGCGACACGGTCACCGCCGCCGCTTTGGCGCCGAGCGCCAGCGCCTGACGGATGGCGTCCTCCGAAAGGCCGCCGATCCCGGCCTTGGTGAGCAGGCCTTGCTCGTGCAGCGAGGCCAGAATGCCGGCATTGAAAGTGTCGCCGGCGCCGACCGTGTCGACCACCTCCACCTTATGCGGCATCACCGTGACCTTGTGTTCCCTGCTGTAGCCGACGGCACCTTCGCTGCCGTGGGTAACGACGATCAGCTTCGGGCCGCGATCCAGCCAGTTGCGGATGACGTCCTCATGCGAGCCGGCCTCGCCGAACCAGTGCAGATCCTCATCCGATAGCTTCACGATGTCGGCCATCGCCATCATCGAGCGGATGCGCCGGAGGTGCTTGGCTTTGTCGGGGATGAAGTTCGGCCGGATGTTGGGGTCGAGCATCATGACGCGGCGTTCGTGCTCGCGTTTCATGAATTCTTCGTAGGCAGCACCCGCCGGGTCCGAAATCAGGCTGATGGCGCCAAACAGCATGGCTTCGATCTCGGCGCCCAGTTTCGGCAGATCCTCTGTCGTCAGCATGCGCCCGGCGGTGTTTTCGTCGTAGAAAGTGTAGGTCGCCTGGCCGTTGGTGAGCCGCACGAAGGCGAGCGTGGTCGGGCGAGGGGAGGTGTGCGCATAGGTGGAGCTGACCTTGCTTGCGCCGAGCGCCTCGCGGAACTGGCCGCCGAACAGATCCGACGACAGGCCGGAAAAGAAGCCGGCGGGCGCGCCGAGGCGGCCAAGCGCGATCGCCGTGTTGAACACCGCGCCGCCGACATAGGGCGCAAAGGCCGGCTCGCCCTGTGTCGTGGTGCGCGGCAGCATGTCGATCAGGGCTTCGCCGCAGCAGAGGATCATGATTTCTTGTTCTCCGGCGGATAGATCACGCCCTTGCGGATGATGATGTTGGCGTAGAGCCGGGGTTCGCTGGTCCCGACGATCGCATATGCCGACCGGACGCGTGCATAGAAGTCGGCGCCCGCCAGCGCAACCACCTTGCGGCCCGGCGCGCGCCTGGTGCAGATCGTTTCGATTTCATGGTGGACCGGATCGGCGACCGAGGGATCGCCTTTTACCGAGGCACGAAACAGCGCTTCCGGCACGAAGTCGTCCACCGGCAGCACGCTCAAAATGGCGTCAAGCACCGGTATGAGGTGAAGACCGTCGGCGCGGATCAGCCGGTTTGCCTGTTCTTCCGCCGGATAGTTGCCGTCGACGAGCGCGATCTCGTCGCCATGGCCCATGGCGCGCAATGTCGCCAGAAGCTCCGGACCGAGCAGCGACGGAATACCGATCAGCATTCAGATGCTCCTGGAAATCGTGGTCGAACCGATGAGGAAGCGTTCGGACAGCGGCAGGCTGGCGCCGCCCAGCGCGCGGGCATGGATGCCGACGGTGCCTTCGCGCACCACCGGAAGCTTCAGCCCTTCGCCATCGATCGTACCGATCGCCTGCCTGATCGCATCGACGAGCCGGCGCCGGACAGCGAGCGGCATCCAGCCGTCGATCACCGCGGCCTCGAAATCGATCACCGAGGACGCCGATACGATGGCATAGGCCAGCGCCTGAGCGGCATTGGCGATCCAGTGGTCGAGCTCGTGACCGATCTCGCCCCAATCCTCAGGCGACGTCCACAGATGCGAAGCCTCGACGCCGCGTGCGTTAAGCGCCTTTTCCAGCATGGCGATCGAGGCGACGTCGATGAGCTGCGTCGGCTTGCCGTCCGGCCCCGGCACCGGCATCGAACCCAGCGCCCCGGCATTTCCGGTTGGCCCGCCGAACAGCCGGCCGTTGAGCACGATGCCGCCGCCGGCAAAGGCGCCGATATAGAAATAGACGAAGTCGCGCGCCCCGCCGGTCTGGCCGAACACCAGTTCGGCGCCGCAGGCGGAGGTGGCGTCATTCTGCAGATAGACCGGGAATTCGCACTGCGCCTGGATGTCGGCACGGATGTCGCGATGGCGCCATTCGTCCATGATGTCGCGCGGCGCGCCGGCGGTGTCGGCCCAGTTCCACAGTTCGAACGGCATGGCGATGCCGAGCCCGGCAATGCGCTTGTCCTGCGCAGGTGTCAGTTCGGCGCGCATCGTCTTCATGCCTTCGGTGACGAACTCAACCGTCTCGCGCGGCGCCGGATAGCGGTAGGAGTGCTGCAGCATGGAACGCACAGTTCCGAGGAAATCGATCAGCACCAGTTCGGCGCTGCGGCGGCCGATCTTGAGGCCGATGAAGAAGGCGCCTTCGGGGTTCAGCGCCATCGGGATGGAGGGCTGGCCGATCTTGCCGCGCAACGGCGCCTGGCGCAGCAGCAGGCTGTCTTCCTCCAGTTCGCGCATGATGACCGAGACGGTCTGCGCTGAAAGCCCGGTCATGCGCGCAATGTCTGATTTGGCCAAGCTGCCGTGCTGGCGAACCAACGACAGCACCAGCCGCTCATTGTGGTCGCGCATGCCGCTCTGGTTGGTGCCACGGTGGAGACGGCTGGCGGCCGCCTCGGGCGAACCGTGCCTCGCAATGCCGGTCTCCACCCTTGTTCCTTCCCTTGGTTTATTCTTACTGCTTTTGCGGCAGAATGAGTGAACCGCGCAAAGCTGTCAATAATAAATAAGAGTGATTTAATTATTGACAGGCGGCTCCCGCTGGTGTCATTTGAGGGCGCGTCCACACTGGGAGAACTTCAGTGGATGCGCTCAAGATGCCGGTTGGCGGCATCCGCATGGTTCCATGGGAGGAAGATCGTGACCAAAGCTTTATTGAAGTCCACCGTGTTCGCCGCGGCGGGCCTCGGCCTGATGGCGTTTGCTTCGACAGCATCGGCCGCCGGCGTCGGCGCCTGCCTGATCACCAAGACCGACACCAACCCCTTCTTCGTCAAGATGAAGGAGGGCGCGACCGCCAAAGCCAAGGAACTTGGCGTCGACCTCAAGACCTATGCCGGCAAGATCGACGGCGACAGCGAGAGCCAGGTGGCGGCGATCGAAAGCTGCATCGCCGACGGCGCCAAGGGCATCCTGATCACCGCGTCCGACACCAAGGGCATTGTGCCGACGGTGAAGAAGGCGCGTGACGCCGGCCTGCTGGTGATCGCGCTCGATACCCCGCTGGACCCGATCGATGCCGCCGACGCGACCTTCGCGACGGACAATCTGGAAGCCGGCAAGCTGATCGGCGCCTGGGCAGCCGCGACCCTCGGCGACAAGGCCAAGGACGCCAAGATCGGTTTCCTCGACCTGACCCCCTCACAGCCGACCGTGGATGTGCTGCGCGACCAGGGCTTCATGATGGGCTTCGGCATCGACGTGAAGGATCCCAACAAGATCGGCGATGAGGACGATGCCCGCATCGTCGGCCACGACGTCACCAACGGCAATGAAGAAGGCGGCCGCAAGGCGATGGAAAACCTTCTGCAGAAGGACAACTCCATCACCGTCATCCACACCATCAACGAGCCCGCCGCTGTCGGCGCCTACCAGGCGCTCAAGGCGGTCGGTCTCGAAAGCCAGGTGCTGATCGTCTCGGTCGATGGCGGCTGCCCCGGCGTGAAGTCGGTGACCGAAGGCGTCATTGGCGCCACCTCGCAGCAATACCCGCTGCAGATGGCGGCACTCGGCATCGAGGCGATCGCCGCCTTCGCCAAGGACGGCGCCAAGCCGAAGCCGACCGAAGGCAAGAACTTCTTCGACACCGGCGTCAACCTCGTCACCGACAAGCCGGCCAATGGCGTGAAGTCGATCGACACCAAGGAAGGCCTCGCCAAGTGCTGGGGCTGATGGCTGCCTGACAGCCAGCGGCAAGCTGACGGCCGGGGGCTTGATCCCCGGCCGCTTCGGGTGGACGATGCGTCACGCGAATAATCCCGGCAGCAGACCGGACAGGCGCGAGCGGGTATCGGCATGGAGCTGAAGCCCAGGGGAGGAAAACATGGCTCAAGCACAGGAATTCGAGAAGGTTCTCTCGAGCAGCGACACAAGCGTTGCCGCCTTTGACGAGCACAAATCGGCCGTCAAGCGGATCCAGCATTTCCTGCACTCCACGCCGGCGGCGGTGCCGCTGATTGTGCTGGTCCTGTCGATCGTCATTTTCGGCATCGCCATTGGCGGGCGTTTCTTCTCATCCTATACGCTGACGCTGATCCTGCAGCAGATCGCCATCGTCGGCATCCTCGGTGCCGCGCAGACACTGGTCATCCTGACCGCCGGCATCGACCTGTCGATCGGCGTGATCATGGTGATTTCGGCCGTGATCATGGGCAATTGCGCGGTCAGCTACGGCATGCCGGCCGTGCTCGCAGTGCCCATCGGGCTTGCCGCCGGCGCAGCCTGCGGCCTGCTCAACGGCTTGCTGGTCGCCTACATGAAGCTGCCGCCGTTCATCGTCACGCTCGGCACCTGGAACATCGTCATGGCGACGAACTTCATCTATTCGGCCAATGAGACGATCCGCGATACCGACGTCGACGCCCAGGCGCCGCTGCTGCATCTCTTTGCCCTGAGTTTCAAGATCGGCACGGCGGTGCTGACACTGGGCGTCATCGCCACGGTCGTGCTCGTTTTGATCCTCTGGTACGTGCTCAATCACACCGCCTGGGGCCGCCATGTCTACGCCGTTGGCGATGATCAGGAGGCGGCGAAGCTGTCTGGCATCCAGACCAAGAAGGTGTTGATGACGGTCTACACCCTTGCCGGGTTGATCGCCGCTTTCGCTGCCTGGGTGTCCATCGGCCGCAACGGCTCGATCTCGCCGTCAGCCGCCGTCACCGACTACAACCTGCAGGCGATAACCGCGACGGTGATCGGCGGCATTTCACTGTTCGGCGGGCGCGGCTCAATTCTGGGCACGCTTTTCGGCGCGATGATCGTCGGCGTCGTCTCGATGGGCCTCAACATGCTGGGCGCCGATCCGCAATGGAAGGTGCTGCTCACCGGTGTGCTGATCATCGGCGCCGTGGCGATCGACCAATGGATCAGAAAGGTTTCGGCATGACCGTGGAACCCATCCTCACCGCGCGCGGCCTGATCAAGCGCTATGGCCGTGTCACCGCCCTCGACAATGCCGACTTCGACCTCTACCCCGGCGAAATCCTGGCCGTCATCGGAGACAATGGCGCCGGCAAATCATCGCTGATCAAGGCGATTTCCGGCGCCGCCGTGCCCGACGAAGGCGAGATCCGTCTTGAAGGCAAGGCTGTCGCTTTCAAATCGCCCATGGAGGCGCGCGAGGCGGGCATCGAGACGGTCTACCAAAACCTGGCTTTGTCGCCGGCCCTGTCGATCGCCGACAACATGTTCCTGGGCCGCGAGATCCGCAAACCCGGCTTCCTCGGCGACTGGCTTCGTATGCTCGACCGGCCCGCAATGGAAAAGCGCGCCCGCGACAAGCTCACCGAGCTTGGGCTGATGACCATCCAGAACATCAGCCAGGCGGTGGAAACGCTGTCGGGCGGCCAGCGCCAGGGCGTGGCGGTGGCGCGCGCCGCTGCTTTCGGCAGCCGCGTGGTGATCATGGACGAGCCGACCGCCGCACTCGGCGTCAAGGAGAGCCGCCGCGTGCTGGAACTGATCCTCGACGTCAAGAAACGAGGCCTGCCGATCGTGCTGATCTCGCACAATATGCCGCATGTCTTCGAGGTTGCCGACCGCATCCATATCCATCGGCTGGGTCGCCGCCTCTGCGTCATCGATCCCAAGCAATATACCATGTCCGACGCCGTCGCCTTCATGACGGGAGCGAAGGTTCCGCCGGAGGCTGCACTCGCTGCCTGATCCGCTCGACGGATAAATTGCCGCAGGGGAACTGGCGGCATGCTGGTCTAAATCGATTGAACGTATGTTGCGATGCACTAGGATAGGCTGGGACTGAGAGCGAAAGCCGGTATGATCGCAGCACGATCACGAGAGGCAGTATGACGCGAACAATGACAGCCAAAGCCCCCGATCTCGAAATACCCGATCCCAAGACGCTGGCCGACGAAGTCTTGCTGGCTCTCAAATACCGGGTCGGCAAAGGCACCTCCGTTGCCACGCAATATGATTGGCTGACAGCCTCGATCAAGGTCGTGCGCGACCGCATCGTCGATCACTGGATGCAGGCGACGCAGGAGGCCTACGCCCAGCAGGAAAAGCGCGTCTATTACCTGTCGCTCGAATTCCTCATCGGCCGGCTGATGCGCGATGCCTTCTCCAATCTCGGCCTGATGGACAATATGCGAGAAGCGCTCAAGTCGCTGGGCGTCGACCTCGACCTCATCGCCGGGCTCGAACCGGATGCAGCGCTCGGCAATGGCGGTCTCGGCCGGCTCGCCGCCTGCTTCATGGAAAGCATGGCGACCGTCGACATTCCCGCGCATGGCTACGGCATTCGCTACGCCAACGGCATGTTCCGCCAGGAGATCCATGACGGCTGGCAGGTCGAACTGCCCGAAACCTGGCTCGACCACGGCAACCCCTGGGAGTTCGAGCGGCGGGAGCGTGCCTTCGAGGTCGGCTTCGGCGGCTCGGTGGAATCGATCACCTCCAAGGATGGCCGGCTCGAACGTCACGTCTGGAAGCCGACCGAGCATGTCCAGGCCGTCGCCTACGACACCCCGGTGGTTGGCTGGCGGGCCAACCGCGTCAACACGCTGCGGCTTTGGTCCGGCATGCCGGTCGATCCGATCCTGCTCGACAAGTTCAACGCCGGCGACCACATCGGCGCGCTGGCCGAAAGCAACAAGGCCGATGCCTTGTCGCGCGTGCTTTACCCCGCCGATTCCCACAAGGCCGGCCAGGAACTGCGGCTGCGGCAGGAATATTTCTTCTCCACCGCATCGCTGCAGGACATCGTCCAGCGCCATCTCAGCCAGTATGGCGATCTCGCCTCGCTGCCCGACAAGGCGGCGATCCATCTCAATGACACCCATCCGGCGATCGCCGTGCCAGAGCTGATGCGCCTGCTGATGGACGTCCATGGCATGGATTTCGACCAGGCCTGGGACATCACCAAGCGCACCTTCGGCTACACCAACCACACGCTGCTGCCCGAAGCGCTGGAAAGCTGGCCGGTGCCGCTGTTCGAACGGCTTTTGCCGCGCCACATGCAGATCGTCTACGCCATCAATGCTCAGGTGCTGCTTGAGGCCCGCGCCACCAACCAGTTTTCCAATGAGCAGATCAGCCGCATCTCGCTGATCCAGGAAAATGGCGACCGCCGCGTGCGCATGGGTAACCTGGCCTTTGTCGGCTCGCACTCGATCAATGGCGTGTCGGCGTTGCACACCGAACTGATGAAGGAGACGGTGTTTGCCGATCTCCACAAGCTCTATCCCGATCGCATCAACAACAAGACCAACGGCATCACGCCACGGCGCTGGCTGATCCAGTGCAATCCGGGCCTCACCGCGCTCACCCGCGCGGCGATCGGGGACCGTTTCCTCGACGACATCGACGCCATCAAGGGGCTCGAAGCCTTTGCCGGCGACGCCGCCTTCCGCGACAAGTTCGCCGCCGTCAAGCGCTCCAACAAGGTCAAGCTCGCCAATCTGGTCGCAGACCGGCTCGGCATCAAGCTCGACCCGTCGGCGCTGTTCGACATCCAGGTCAAGCGCATCCACGAATACAAGCGCCAGCTGCTCAACATCCTGGAATCGATCGCGCTCTACGACCAGATCCGCTCGCATCCCGAGCAGGACTGGATGCCGCGCGTCAAATTCTTCGGCGGCAAAGCGGCGCCCAGCTACCACAATGCCAAGCTGATCATCAAACTGGCCAACGACGTCGCCAAGGTCATCAACAGCGACCCGTCGGTGCGCGGGCTGCTGAAAGTGGTGTTCGTGCCGAACTACAATGTCAGCCTGGCCGAGGTGATGATGCCGGCCGCCGACCTGTCCGAGCAGATTTCGACTGCTGGCATGGAGGCGTCGGGCACCGGCAACATGAAGTTCGCGCTGAACGGCGCCTTGACCATCGGCACGCTCGACGGCGCCAATGTCGAGATCAAGGAATGCGTCGGCGACGACAACATCTTCATCTTCGGCCTGAGCACGGCGGAAGTCGCCGAGCGGCGCAGCAATGGCTACAACCCGCGCGCCGTGATCGAGGGCTCCCCTGAATTGGCGCAGGCTGTTGCCGCAGTATCGTCGGGCGTGTTCTCGCCCGACCAGCCGGATCGCTACCGCGAGCTGGTCGACGGTCTCTACAACAGCGACTGGTTCATGGTGGCGGCGGATTTCGACGCCTATGCCGCCGCCCAGCGCGATGTCGACGCCGTCTGGCGCAACAGCCCCGATTGGTACGCGCGCGCTATCCGCAACGTTGCCCGCGTCGGCTGGTTCTCTTCCGATCGCACGATCCGCCAATATGCGAAAGAAATCTGGAACGTGCCGGCCTGATATGATTGCATGAGGCCACGACAATGGGTCTTGTGCACAAGAACTGGTTCCCAGGGAGGGACACCGCCTGATGAAGAAACCGCGCGCGACCGCGACGACGAGCGGGTCGGACGGGCTGGCGTCAGCCGGCGATGTCGCCGCAATTGTTGCAGGCACGCATGGCGATCCTTTTGCAATCCTGGGCGTGCATGATGCCGGCAAGAGCCTGGTTGCCCGCTGCTTCGTCCCCAATGCCGAGTTCGTCACCGCATACACGCTGGCCGGCAAGAACGCCGGCGAACTCACGCGGCGCGACGACGCCGGTTTCTTCGAAGGCAGACTGTCGATCAAGAAGCGCCAGCCGCTGCGGTATCACGCCAAGAATGCCGGCGGCGACTGGTGGCTGACCGATCCCTATTCCTTCGGCCCGGTACTCGGCCCGATGGATGATTATTACATCGCCCAAGGGTCGCATCTCAGGCTGTTCGACAAGCTCGGCGCTCATCTCATCGATCACGAGGGCGCCTCCGGCGTACACTTCGCCGTCTGGGCGCCCAATGCGCGGCGTGTCTCGGTGGTCGGCGACTTCAACGAATGGGACGGCCGTCGGCACACGATGCGCGACCGCCGCGACACCGGCATCTGGGAGCTGTTCATTCCCGATATCGGCGCCGGCCACCCCTATAAATACGAGATCATTGCCCCCGACGGCGTGCGCCTGCCGCTCAAGGCCGATCCGTTCGCCTTCAAGTCTGAACTGCGCCCGGCCACAGCATCCGTGACGGCGGTGCCGCCGGCGCATGAATGGGGCGACGAGGCGCATCGCAATTACTGGCGAAAGGCCGATCCGCGGCGCGAAGCCATATCGATCTACGAGGTCCATGCCGGTTCGTGGCAGCAGCACGATGATGGCAGCTTCCTGTCATGGGACGAACTCGCCAACCAGCTCATCCCCTATGCTGTCGAGACCGGCTTCACCCACATCGAGTTCCTGCCGATCTCCGAACATCCCTATGACCCGTCATGGGGTTATCAGACAACCGGACTTTATGCCCCCTCGGCGCGATTCGGCGACCCCGACGGCTTCGCCCGTTTCGTCGACGGTGCGCACCGCGCCGGCGTCGGCGTCATCCTCGACTGGGTGCCGGCGCATTTCCCGGTCGACGCGCATGGCCTGGCCAATTTCGACGGCACAGCGCTTTATGAGCATGCCGATCCGCGCAAGGGTTTTCATCCCGACTGGAACACCGCGATCTACAATTTCGGCCGCCGCGAGGTGGTGTCGTTCCTGGTCAACAACGCGCTGTTCTGGGCCGAGAAATACCATGTCGACGGTTTGCGCGTGGATGCGGTGGCCTCGATGCTCTACCTCGATTATTCGCGCAAGGCCGGCGAGTGGATCCCCAACGAGAAGGGCGGCCGCGAAAACCTCGAAGCAGTCTCCTTCCTGCAGAAGATGAACAAGGAGGTCTACGGCCACCATCCCGGCGTGATGACCATCGCCGAGGAATCGACCTCATGGCCGAAGGTCTCGGCGCCGGTGCACGAAGGCGGGCTGGGCTTCGGCTTCAAATGGAACATGGGCTTCATGCACGACACGTTGGAGTATTTCGCCAAGGAGCCGATCTTCCGCAAACATCACCACAACGACCTGACCTTCGGCCTGACCTACGCCTTTTCCGAGAATTTCGTGCTGCCGCTGTCCCATGACGAGGTCGTGCACGGCAAGGGCACGCTGCTCGGCAAGATGGCCGGCGACGACTGGCAGAAGTTCGCGACTTTGCGCGCCTTCTATGCCTTCATGTGGGGCTATCCCGGCAAGAAGCTGTTGTTCATGGGCCAGGAATTCGCCCAGCGCCGCGAGTGGAGCGAGGCGCGCGGGCTCGACTGGAACCTGCTCGACTTCCACCCGCATCGCGGCGTCTGGCAGACGGTGCGCGACCTCAACTATCTCTATCGCTCGCGCCCGGCGCTGCATGCACGCGACTGCGAGCCGGACGGCTTCTCCTGGCTGATCGTCGACGACAAGGAAAACTCGGTCTTCGCCTGGCTGCGCAGCGCGCCCGGCGGCAACCCGATCGCCGTCATTTCCAACTTCACGCCAGTGCCGCGCGACAATTATCGCGTGCCATTGCCCAAGGTCGGCAAATGGCGCGAAATCATCAACACCGACGCTTCGGACTACGGTGGTTCGGGCAAGGGCAATGGCGGTGTGGTCGAAGCCAGGGCGGAAGGAGGAGGCATTTCGGCAACGATGCTTTTGCCGCCGCTGTCGACGATCATGCTTGAACTCGTTGCGGACTAGGTCCGTCAACTCGTTGCGGACTAGATCCGTCAACTCGTTTCGGATTAGGTCCGTCGACTCGTTGCGGACCGGGCGATGCTCCAGACTGGTAATTTGGGAGGGTAAAAATGGCAGACTTGAAGAGAACCCAGCCGCTGGCGCGCGATGCCATGGCCTATGTGCTGGCCGGCGGCCGCGGCAGCCGGCTCAAGGAATTGACCGACCGCAGGGCCAAGCCGGCTGTCTATTTCGGCGGCAAGACGCGCATCATCGATTTCGCGCTGTCCAATGCGCTGAATTCCGGCATCCGCCGCCTCGGTGTCGCCACCCAGTACAAGGCGCATTCGCTGATCCGCCACCTGCAGCGCGGCTGGAACTTCCTGCGCCCGGAGCGGAACGAAAGCTTCGACATCCTGCCGGCCTCCCAGCGTGTCTCGGAAACCCAGTGGTATGAAGGCACGGCCGACGCCGTCTACCAGAACATCGACATCATCGAGGCCTATGGCCCCGAATACATGGTCATCCTGGCCGGCGACCACATCTACAAGATGGACTACGAGCTGATGCTGCGCCAGCACGTCGATGCCAATGCCGATGTCACTGTCGGTTGCCTTGAAGTGCCGCGCTTGGAAGCGACCGGCTTCGGTGTCATGCATGTCGACGGCAAGGACAACATCATCGCCTTCGTCGAAAAGCCCGCCGACCCGCCCGGCATTCCCGACAAGCCGGAATTCGCGCTGGCCTCGATGGGCATCTATGTCTTCAAGACCAAGTTCCTGATGGAACAGCTGCGCCGCGATGCGGCCGAGCCAGGCTCCAGCCGCGACTTCGGCAAGGACATCATCCCCTACATCGTCCAGCATGGTAAGGCGATCGCGCATCGCTTCGCCAAATCCTGCGTGCGCTCGACTGCCGAGAACGAGGCCTATTGGCGCGATGTCGGCACGGTCGATGCCTACTGGGAAGCCAATATCGACCTGACCGATATTACCCCCGAACTCGACCTCTACGACCGTGACTGGCCGATCTGGACCTATGCCGAATTGAAGCCGCCGGCAAAGTTCGTGCATGACGAGGATGGCCGGCGTGGTTCGGCCGTCTCCTCGCTGGTCTCAGGCGATTGCATCGTCTCGGGTGCTTCGCTGAAGCGCAGCCTGATCTTCACCGGCGCGCGCATCAACTCCTATTCGACGCTGGAAGAGGTCGTCATGCTGCCCGACGTTCATGTCGGCCGGAACGCAAAGTTGAAGCGCGTCGTCATCGACCACGGTGTAAGGATACCGGAAGGGCTGGTGGTTGGCGAAGACCCTGTTCTCGACGCCAAGCGTTTCCGGGTTTCGGAAAAGGGCATCTGCCTGGTCACGCAGGACATGATCGACAAGCTGAAGCTGTAAGACGGGGTACCATAAACGCATGCAGGTTCTGTCGGTCACGCCCGAGATATTCCCGCTGATCAAGACCGGCGGACTTGCCGACGTGACCGGCGCATTGCCGATCGCGCTGGCCGCCAAGGGCGTGACCATGCGCACGCTCATCCCCGGCTTTCCCCAGGTGATGGACGCCTTCAAGAAAAAGAAGGCTGTCTACCAATACCCGCTGCTGCAGGGCGGCAAGGCTTCGGTCCATGCCGTCAAGATCGCCGGGCTCGACCTGTTCGTGCTCTACGCGCCGCATCTCTACGACCGTCCCGGCGGCCCTTACGGCAATGCGGCCGGCGCCGATTGGCCCGACAATTGGCGGCGTTTTGCCGCGCTGAGCCAGGTCGGTGGCGATATCGCCGGCGGCGCCATTTCCGGCTACCAGCCGGATCTCGTCCACGCCCATGACTGGCAGTCGGCGATGACGCTGGCCTATATGCGCTACGGCAAGGCGGTCGGCGTGCCGTCGCTGATCACGGTTCACAACCTTGCCTTCCAGGGTCAGTTCGGCGCCGGCATTTTTGGCGAGCTCGGGTTGCCGGCCGCGGCGATGGCGCTCGACGGCGTCGAATACTATGGCGGCGTCGGCTTCCTCAAGGCCGGCCTGCAGGCGGCCTGGGCGATCACCACGGTGAGCCCCACCTATGCCCAGGAAATCCGCTCGCCGGAATTCGGCATGGGCCTCGACGGCCTGATCAACATGCGCTCTTCCGACCTCTACGGCATCGTCAACGGCATCGACACCGACATCTGGAACCCGGAGACCGACAAGCATCTGGTGTCGGCCTACTCCGCCGCGACGCTTAAGGCTCGGCTTCCCAACCGGGCGGTTGTCGAGGACCGCTTCAGCCTCGAGCGCGACGACAGTCCGATCGTCTGCGTCGTCAGCCGGCTGACCTGGCAGAAGGGCATGGACATACTGGCGGCTGTGGTCGACGGCGTCGTCGCCACCGGCGCGCGGCTGGCGATCCTCGGCTCAGGCGACGCCGGCCTGGAAGGCGCGCTGCTGGCTGCCACCGCCCGCCATCGCGGCCGTGTCGGCGTCGTCGTCGGCTATGACGAGGGGCTTTCCCACACCATGCAGGGCGGCTGCGACGCCATCGTCATCCCGTCGCGCTTCGAGCCTTGCGGGCTGACCCAGCTTTACGGCCTACGCTATGGCTGCGTGCCGGTCGTCGCCCGCACCGGCGGCCTTGCCGACACCATCATCGACGCCAATGAAGCAGCGATCTCGGCCGGTGTCGCCACCGGCTTCCAGTTCGCGCCCAATAGTGGCGGCGCCATGCTGCACGCCATCCGCCGGCTGGTCGATGCGCATTCGAGCCCGGCCGTCTGGGAACAGATCCAGCGCCAGGGCATGAAGGCCGATGTCTCCTGGGACAAGAGCGCCGACAAATACGTTGAACTCTACCGCCTGCTGCTTTCGAAAAGGGTTGCCTGAAGCATGATCCGGACCGTCGCCACCAAACCCTATCTCGACCAGAAACCCGGCACGTCCGGCCTGCGCAAGAAGGTGCCTGTCTTTCAGCAGGAGCACTATGCCGAGAACTTCATCCAGTCGATCTTCGACGCGCTGGAGGGCTTTGAGGGCAAGACGCTGGTGATCGGCGGCGACGGCCGCTTCTACAACCGCGAGGTCATCCAGAACGCCATCGCCATGGCGGCGGCCAACGGCTTCGGCAAGGTGATGGTCGGGCAGGGCGGCATATTGTCGACGCCGGCGGCGTCGCATGTCATCCGCAAATACAAGACCTTCGGCGGCATCATCCTGTCGGCCAGTCACAATCCGGGCGGCCCGCACGAGGATTTCGGCATCAAGTACAATGCCGGCAATGGCGGCCCGGCGCCGGAAAAGCTGACCGACGCGATCTTCGAAAAGACCAAGACGATTTCGAGCTTCAAGACCGCCGACATCGACCAGATCGACATCGACAAGATCGGCACGGTGACCGCCGGCGGCATGGCGGTCGAGATTATCGACCCGGTCACCGACTATGCCGAATTGATGGAGAGCCTGTTCGACTTCGACGCCATCCGCGCCAATTTCAAATACGGCTTCCGCATGCGCTTCGACGCCATGCATGCGGTCACCGGGCCGTATGCCAAGGAAATCCTCGAGCGCCGGCTCGGCGCGGAGAATGGCACCTGCCGCAACTACAAGCCGCTGCCGGATTTTGGCGGCCATCACCCGGATCCGAACCTGGTCCACGCCAAGCATCTCTATGATGAGATGATGGGACCGGATGCGCCCGATTTCGGCGCCGCTTCCGACGGCGACGGCGACCGCAACTTGATCATCGGCAAGGGCATTTTCGTCACCCCGTCGGATTCGGTGGCCATGCTTGCCGCCAATGCGCAGTTGGCGCCGGGCTACAAGGACGGCCTCAAAGGCATCGCCCGCTCGATGCCGACCAGCGGCGCGGCAGACCGCGTCGCCGAAAAGCTCGGCATCGGCATCTACGAAACGCCGACCGGTTGGAAGTTCTTCGGCAATCTGCTCGATGCCGGCATGGCAACGATCTGCGGCGAGGAAAGCGCCGGCACCGGCTCGAACCATGTCCGTGAAAAGGACGGGCTGTGGGCGGTGCTGTTGTGGCTGAACATCCTGGCCGTGCGCGGCGAAAGCTGCAAGGACGTCGTCACCGAACATTGGGCGACCTACGGCCGCAATTACTATTCACGTCATGACTATGAGGAGGTCGAAACCGAGCGCGCCAACGCCCTGGTCGACGAGTTGCGCGCCAAGCTGACCTCGCTGCCCGGCACCAGCGTGCGCGGCCTGAAGATCGCCAATGCCGACGACTTCGCCTATCACGATCCGGTCGACGGTTCGGTGAGCAAGAACCAAGGCATCCGCATCCTGTTCGAAGGCGGCTCGCGTGTCGTGTTTCGTTTGTCCGGCACCGGCACGTCGGGTGCTACGCTGCGCGTCTACATCGAGCGCTACGAGCCGGACAGAGCGCGGCATGATCTCGACACGCAAGAGGCGCTCGCTGACCTGATCGCGGCTGCCGATGATATCGCCGGGATCAAGAGCCACACCGGGCGCAACAAGCCGAGCGTGATTACTTGAGGGTGGTGACGTCTTTACCCTCCCCCTTGTGGGGAGGGTCGATCCGCGCAGCGGATCGGGTTGGGGGTGCTCGTAAAGCGCTTTCCCCGCGCCGACNCCCCCTTGTGGGGAGGGTCGATCCGCGCAGCGGATCGGGTTGGGGGTGCTCGTAAAGCGCTTTCCCCGCGCCGACCCCCACCCCGCTCACTTCGTTCGCGACCCTCCCCACAAGGGGGAGAGTGGAGGATGCGCCGATGACCCAGCTCGGCGCAACCGTCACTCCCGAAGGCATCCGCTTCGCCGCCTGGTCGTCATCCGCGCGGCGCCTGTGGGTGTCGATCTTCGACGACACCGGCGCCCGTGAAATCGACCGGCTCGAACTTCAGCCGGAAGGCGAGAGCGTCCATGCGCTGTTCGTCGCCGGCCTTGCCGCGGGTACGCGCTACGGCTTTCGCGCCGACGGCGAATATGCGCCGGAGCGCGGGCTGTGGTTCGATCCCGACAAGCTGCTCACTGATCCCTACGCCGTCGAGATAGACCGGCCCTACCAGCATCATTGGCGGCTTGCCGCCCGGCGCAACGAAGGCGCCGACACCGCGCCACTGATGCCGAAGACCATCGCGCGGGCTCAACCGAAGCCGCTGCCGGCCAAGCCGCCTTTGTTCCAGCCAGGCGGCCTGATCTACGAACTGAACGTCCGCTCCTTCACCAGGCTGCATCCGGACGTGCCCGAAGCGCAGCGCGGCACCATTGCAGCCCTTGCCCATCCGGCTATCGTCGAACATCTCAAGAAGATCGGCGTCTCCGCCGTTGAGCTGATGCCCGTGACGGCATGGGTCGATGAGCGCCATTTGCCGCCGCTGGGCCTCAGCAATGCCTGGGGCTACAACCCAGTCACCTTCATGGCGCTCGACCCGCGCCTGGCGCCCGGCGGCCTCGCCGAGTTGCGCGATACTGTGGGGGTGCTGCGCAGGGTTGGCATTGGCACCATCCTCGATCTCGTCTTCAATCATACCGGCGAAAGTGACCGGCTCGGGCCGACGCTGTCGCTGCGCGGCCTCGACAATCAAGCCTACTACCGCAGCGAGCCGGACGGCAGGTTGGCCAACGATACCGGCACCGGCAATACCATCGCCTGCGACCATCCGGTCGTTCGTGACATGGTACTCGACACGCTGCGCCATTTCGTCCGCCAAGCCGGCGTCGACGGTTTCCGCTTCGACCTGGCGCCGGTCCTCGGTCGCGTCGATGGCGCATTCGATCCGGCAGCCCCGTTGCTCGAAACCATCGCAACCGATCCCATCCTTGCCGACAGGGTGCTGATCGCCGAGCCCTGGGACATCGGCCCGAATGGCTATCAGCTCGGCAATTTCCGGCCGCCTTACCTCGAATGGAACGACCGCTACCGCGACGACGTCAGGCGCTTCTGGCGCGGCGATGCCGGCACGGTCGGTGCGCTGGCGACAAGGCTCGCCGGCTCCTCCGATGTGTTCGGCAGGGAGGGCCAATCCGCCAGCCGCACGGTCAACTTCATCGCCGCGCACGATGGCATGACGCTGGCCGATATCGTCGCTTATGAAGCCAAGCACAACCAAGCCAATGGCGAGAAGAACCGCGACGGCCACAATGAGAACCTGTCCTGGAACAACGGCGTCGAGGGCGAAACCTCGGACAAGGCGATTGCCGAGGCCCGTTCCCATGATCGCTTCGCGCTGCTCGCCACTCTGTTTGCCTCGCGCGGCACCATCATGCTGACGGCGGGCGATGAATTCGGCCGCACGCAAGGGGGCAACAACAACGCCTATGCGCAGGACAACGCCATCACCTGGCTCGACTGGGCCAGGCGCGACGTCGGGCTGGAAGCCCATGTGTCCGCGCTCGCAGCTCTGCGCGGCGCGGTGCCGGCGCTTTCCGATACGCGCTTCCTGACCGGAGAGCCGCCGGCCGGTTCTGAAACGCCCGACGTCGCCTGGCTGACCGAGACCGGCGCGCCGCTCGGCGAAGCCGACTGGAACGATGGCTCGCGCCATCGCCTCGTCATGCTGCTCGGCGATGGCGGGGAAGGCCGCCTGGCTGTGATCGTCAATGGCGATCGCCGCCAATGCGTCTTCACGCTGCCCGCGCGGCAAGGGTTTGAATGGCAGCCGGCTGTTGAAGCGCAAGCGGTCGACCTCGCGTGGCCGCTGCCCGGCCGCAGTGTCAGTTTCATGATCGAGCGCCGGACCGCAAAGGCCCGCGCCAGGAAGGGTCCGTGATGGCCGACGACAATGCCCAGCCGGGACCCGAACAGAGCGCCGACTGGTGGCGCGGCTGCGTCATCTACCAGATCTATCCTCGCTCCTTCCAGGACTCCACCGGCGACGGCAGCGGCGACCTCTCAGGCATCACCTCACGGCTGGCGCACGTCGCCTCGCTCGGCGTCGACGCCGTCTGGCTGTCGCCCTTCTTCAAATCGCCAATGGCCGATATGGGCTACGACGTCTCCGACTATCAGGCGGTCGATCCGATGTTCGGCACGCTCGGCGACTTTGACGCGCTGGTTGCCGAGGCGCACAGGCTCGGCCTGAAGGTGATCATCGATCAGGTGTTGTCGCACTCCTCCGACAAGCACGAATGGTTTGTAGAGAGCCGTGCCAGCAAGGATAATCCCAAGGCTGACTGGTATGTCTGGGCCGACACCAGGCCGGACGGCAACGCGCCCAACAACTGGCTGTCGGTCTTCGGCGGCCCGGCCTGGGAGTGGGACGCGACCCGCCGGCAATACTACATGCACAATTTCCTCGCCTCGCAGCCGGACCTCAACTTCCACAATCCTGAGGTTCAAGACGCGTTGTTGCAGACGGTGCGGTTCTGGCTCGAGCGCGGCGTCGACGGCTTCCGCCTGGATACGGTCAACTACTATGTCCACGACCGCTGGCTGCGCAGCAATCCGCCGCTGGCGTCGAGCGTCGCCGGCACCAATGGCGAAACCAACACCTATCTCTTCCAGGAGCATCTGTTCGACAAGACGCAACCGGAAAACCTCGGTTTCCTCAGGCGCTTCCGCGCTTTGCTCGACGAATATGACGGCCGCGCCAGTGTCGGCGAGGTCGGCGACGAAGGCCGTTCGCTGCAGACGCTGGCCGCCTACACATCCGGCGGCGACAAGCTCAACATGTGCTACACCTTCGACCTGCTCGGTCAGCAATTCTCAGCCGCCCATGTGCGCGGCTGCGTCGAGGCCTTCGAGGCAGCTGTCGCCGACGGCTGGGTCTGCTGGGCATTCTCCAACCACGATGTCGTGCGCCATGTCAGCCGCTGGACGCGGCCGGGCGGCGATCCAGATGCGGTGGCGACATTCGCTATCGCTTTGCTCTCCTGCCTGCGGGGCTCGATCTGTCTCTACCAAGGCGAAGAGCTTGGGCTGGAGGAGGCGGAACTGACCTTCGAGGATCTGCGCGATCCCGTCGGCATCCGTTTCTGGCCGGGGGTAAAGGGCAGGGACGGCTGCCGCACACCGATGGTCTGGGAAGCGGGCGCCGACAATGCCGGTTTTTCCTCGGGAAAACCCTGGCTGCCGGTGCCGGAAAGCCACCGCGCTCGGGCGGTCGATATCCAGAACGCCGACGACAAGTCCGTGCTCGCCGGCTACCGGACGATGCTCGCCTTGCGCAAGGCGCATCTGGCGCTGGTCAAGGGCCCGATCCGCTTTCTCGATACCGACGGCGATGTCCTTGCCTTCATCCGGCAGGGCGAGGACGAGATATTGCTCTGCGTCTTCAATTTCGCCGACAAGCCGGCCGACTGGCGGCTGCCGCCGGATCTCCAGCCTGTCGAGGCGATCGCTCTGGGTGGCGGTGCCGTCCTGCAGGAGGAGGGGCTGTTGCTGCCGGCCCTGGGCTGGTTTGTCGGCAAGGTTGGCTGATCTTTCAGGGACGCCGTCCGGCTTCAAAAGATCGAGTCCGCATGCAACCGTGCCGAGTGATCCGCGCAACGTCACCGGCGCCACGTTTTTCATTTTCGGGCTTCTTAGGTACTTTCGTTGAGCTTCGCCACGAACTGCATTCCTGGAATGTTTCCAGATGGTTGCGCTAATGACAACTGCTGAGGGCAAAATGCAAAATTGCAGGACAACCGCAAGCTGCACCCAATTGAACCTGGTAATATAGATTAGCTATGGCTGGTTTAGGGTGAGGATGCTCACTTAGCGTCAAGCAAGACTCGGTTGAAATAATATTTCCGTCTGTCTAGTCTCCTGCCACCAGCTGCCGGAACGGGAACCGGCGGCGCGCTCGAAGGGGCCAGAAATCGGTTCCGGGGCGTCAACACTCGTAAGGCGCAGCCGATGGGCAGCGCCACAGGGAGAGACTTCATGCTGAAAAATATGCTGAAGGCGACGCTTGTCGCCGCGACCATGACCTTTGCCGCAGGCACGTTCCTGACGCCGGCCCTTGCCGAGACCGTCTATAACAGAGGCAGCGCCGCCGAAGCGGAGACGGTCGATCCGCACAAGACCTCGACCGTCTACGAAGCCGATATCATACGCGACCTGTTCCAGGGACTGGTCATGCACGATCAGAAGACGAACCTCATCCCGGGCGCCGCCGAAAGCTGGACGGTATCGGATGACGGCACCGTCTACACCTTCAAGCTGCGCAAGGACGGCTTGTGGTCGGATGGCAGCCCGGTGACGGCTGACGATTTCGTCTATTCCTTCCGTAGGCTGGAGGATCCGGCGACCGCCGCCGAATACGCTTCCATGCTCTATCCCGTGAAGAACGCCGAGGAAGTCAACACCAAGAAAGGCAAGCCCGAGGACATGGGCGTCAAGGCGATCGACGCCAACACCCTGGAAGTGACGCTGAAGGCGCCGACGCCATACTTCCTGGAGATGCTGACCCACCAGGCTACCTACCCGGTCAACAAGGCCTCGATCGACAAGCTCGGCGCCGACTGGATCAAGGCGGGCAATCTCGTTTCGAACGGCGCCTATACATTGGCCGAGTGGATTCCCAACGACCACATGAAGCTGGTCAAGAATCCGAAATTCTGGGATGCCGCGACCGTCAAGATGGACGTCGTCAACTACATCCCGACCGAAGACCGCTCTTCGGCGATGAAGCGCTTCGAGGCAGGCGAACTCGACAGCTACGGCGACCTGCCGACCGAACAGCTCGCTGACCTCAAGACCAAGTTCGGCGATCAGGTCCGCGTCGGACCGTATCTCGGCACCTATTATTACGCGATCAAGACCGACAAGGCGCCCTGGGACAATGTCGAGCTGCGCAACGCCATCTCGATGGCGATCGACCGCGACTTCCTGGCCGAAAAGGTCTGGCAGAATTCCATGCTGCCTGGCTATTCGATGGTGCCTCCGGGCATCGCCGGCTACACGCCGGCAATGGCCAAATACGCCGACATGCCGCAGATCGACCGCGAGGACGCCGCCAAGAAGATCCTTGAGAAACTCGGCTATACGCCCGAGCATCCGCTGAAGATGGAGATCCGCTACAACACCTCGGAAAACCACAAGAACACCGCGGTTGCCATCCAGGAACAGTTGAAGCCGCTTGGCGTCGAGATCACGCTGCTCAACACCGATACCAAGACCCACTATTCCTTCCTCGAGCAGAAGGGCAACTACGACGTGGCGCGTGCCGCCTGGATCGCCGACTACAAGGATCCCGAGACCTTCCTCGGCATCACCCGCAAGGCCAGCGGCAACAACTATTCGAACTACGTTAGCCCGGCATATGAGGCGGCCATGGACAAGGCCGCGGCTGCCGGCGGCAAGCCGGAAGAGCGCATGAAGGACCTCACTGAGGCCGAGCGCATCCTTGTCGATGACGTCGGCAACATTCCGCTTCTCTACTACAGCTTCCACGATATCGTCTCCTCGAAGCTGCATGGCTTCGATGACAATGTGATGGACATCCATCCGTCCCGCTTCGTCTCCAAGGACTGATAATCATCCTTGACTGGACCGCCGCGCCCCATTTGGGCGCGGCGGACTGGTCGGTCATCGCACCGGTCCGAAAGTCGTGGTCGATTTTCGGCAAGCCCGGTGCGAAGATTTGGCGCCGGAGCGTGGCAATGCGTCCGCATGGACGTATGTCGCTCTGGCCGAAGCGGGGCGCCGATGCTGCGATACATCTTACGGCGGCTTCTGACCGCCATTCCGACGCTGTTCGTCATCGTGACCATGGCGTTCTTCCTGATACGCGTCGCACCGGGCGGCCCCTTCAATCAGGAGCGGGGCCTCAGTCCCGAGATCAGGGCCAATCTGGAAGCACAGTTCGGCCTCGACGATCCGCTCTGGCTGCAATATGCCCACTATCTCGGCAATCTTCTGCGCGGCAATTTCGGGCCGAGCTACAATTTGCCTGACTTCACCGTCACCGAACTGTTTGCCAAGGGGCTGCCGATATCGGTCCAGCTCGGCACCTCGGCGCTGATCCTGGCGCTGCTGCTTGGTTCGGTGCTCGGCACCATCGCCGCGCTCAACCAGAACAAGCTTGGCGACTATACGGTGATTGCGCTGGCGACCGCCGGCAGCACTATCCCCACCTTCGTCATCGCTCCTGTGATTCAGCTGGTGTTCGGATTGACCTGGAAGCTGTTGCCGATCGGCGGCTGGGGTGATGGCGCATTAATCAACAAGATCGGCCCGGTGCTGACGCTGGCCTTGCCGCAGATCGCCATCGTTGCCCGCCTGATGCGCGGGTCGATGATCGAGAGCTTGCGTTCGCATCATATCCGAACGGCGCGTGCGCTCGGCCTCTCCGACTGGTCGGTGGTGGTCAAGCACGCGCTGCGCGGCGCCATCCTGCCGATCGTTTCCTTCACCGGCCCCGCAGCCGCGGCGCTGCTCACCGGTTCGGTCATCGTCGAGACCATCTTCTCCATTCCCGGTGTCGGCCGCTATTTCGTCGATGCCGCGCTCAACCGCGACTACACGCTGGTGATGGGGACCGTGGTGGTGATCGCGCTCTTCACCATCGTCTTCAACCTGATCGTCGACGTCATGTACGCGGTCGTCGACCCGAGGGTACGCTATGACTGAGGGTGCGCTATGACTGACATCACAGCCGCCGCCGCTCCGCCGGCCGTCGTCGGCCGCTCGCTCTGGGGCGACGCATGGGCGCGCCTCAAAGCCAACCGCGCCGCCATGTTCAGCCTCTATTACCTGGCCTTCATTGGCGTCATCAGCATCTTCGGCCCCTGGTTCGTGCCGCATCAGTACACCACCATCTATGCCGACTATGTGCGCACGCCGCCAAGCTTTTCAGCCTATCCGAAGCCCGACATGATCGAGACGGCGCTCAAGGATGCCATCAAGCGCATGCGCGTCGACATCAAGGAGTGGAAACTGGACGGCAGTCGCGTCACCGTCACCGTCACCTCGACCAAACCGATCGACGACCGCAACATCCGCTATCTTGACCGCTCCGATGCCTTCGACGATACCAAGATAGAGAGCAAATCGGCCGACGGGCTCGAATTGACTATGACTGCGTCGGTCAAACAGCAGTACTTCCTGTTCGGCACCGACAACACCGGTCGCGATCTTCTCTCGCGAACGCTGATGGCAGGGCGCATCTCGCTGGCCATCGGCCTGCTTGCCGGCATTGTCGCGGTGGTCATCGGCGTCCTCTACGGGGCGGCGGCCGGCTTTTCCGGCGGCAAGATCGACGAGGTGATGATGCGCATCGTCGACGTGCTCTATTCTTTGCCCTTCATTTTCTTTGTCATCATGCTGGTGGTGTTCTTCGGCCGCAACTTCGTGCTGATGTTCCTGGCGGTGGGAGCGGTGCTGTGGCTCGACATGGCGCGCATCGTGCGCGGCCAGGCGCTGTCGATCCGGCGGCAGGAGTATGTCCAGGCGGCCGAAGCCATGGGCGTCGGCCAGCGCGGCATCCTGCTGCGCCATGTCATCCCCAATCTGCTCGGACCAGTGGTGATCTACATGACGCTGCTGGTGCCGCAGGTCATCATCCTGGAAAGCTTTCTGTCCTTCCTCGGCCTTGGCGTGCAGGAACCGATGACCAGCTGGGGCGTGCTCATCTCCGTCGGCGCCAAGAACATCGGCACCGCCAACTGGCTGCTTTTGTTCCCCGCCTTCTTCCTCGTGTCGACGCTGTTTGCGCTGAACTTCGTCGGCGACGGCCTGCGCGATGCGCTCGATCCGAGAGACCGATAATATGGGGACCAAATAAAATGGGGACCGTTGCGATGGAAACGCCCGAAACGATCCTCAGCGTCAAGGACCTTCGCGTCCGTTTCCGCACGCTCGACGGCGCGGTCGAAGCGGTCAAGGGCATCAACATCCATGTCAAGGCAGGTGAAACCGTTGCCGTGGTCGGCGAATCCGGATCCGGCAAGAGCCAGACCATGATGGCGGCGATGAGCCTGCTGGCGTCCAACGGCGAGGCGACGGGTCACGTCGATTATCGCGGCCGCAACCTTTTGACCATGAGCAAGCCCGACCTCAACAAGGTGCGCGGCGCCAAGATCAGCATGATCTTCCAGGAGCCGATGACCTCGCTCGATCCGCTCTATTCGATCGGCAACCAGCTTATCGAACCGATCCGCAAGCACCGCGGGCTGAACGCAGCCGAGGCACGGAACGAGGCGCTCAAGTTGCTCAGGCTGGTGCATATCCCCGATCCCGAGCGGCGGATGAAATCCTATCCGCACGAAATGTCGGGTGGCCAGCGCCAGCGCGTCATGATCGCCATGGCATTGGCCAACGACCCCGACATCCTGATCGCCGACGAGCCGACGACGGCGCTCGACGTCACCATCCAGGCGCAGATCCTGGTGCTGCTCGCCGAACTGCAGCGCAAGCTCGGCATGGCCATCGTCTTTATCACCCACGATCTCGGCATCGTCCGGCGCTTTGCCGACCGCGTCTATGTCATGCGCTATGGCGAGGTGGTCGAGGAAGGCGAGGCGGAAGCACTTTTCGCCAACCCGCAGCATGCCTATACCAAAATGCTGCTGGCCGCCGAACCGACCGGCACCAAGGCGGCGCCGCCGCCCAGCGCTCCTGTGCTGCTGGAGGGCCGCAATGTCGAAGTGACCTTCAAGATCGGCGGCGGCTTCCTTGCGGGCGAACGGCTGCTGCTACGCGCCGTCGATCACATTTCGATCCGGCTGAAGCGCAACCAGACCATCGGTATCGTCGGCGAGTCCGGTTCGGGAAAATCGACGCTCGGCCGCGCACTTCTGCGCCTGTTGCCCAGCGACGGTGTCATCCGCTTCGGCGACCGCGACATCTCCACTGCCGACCGCCAGGCGATGCGGCCGCTGCGTCGTGAGATGCAACTCGTCTTCCAGGATCCGTTCGGCTCGCTGTCGCCGCGCATGACCGTCGGCCAGATCATCACCGAAGGCCTTCTGGTGCATGAGCCGAACCTGTCAGGCAAGCAACGCGATCAGCGCGCCGTCGAGGCCTTGCTCGAGGTCGGCCTCGATCCCAACGCACGCAACCGCTACCCGCACGAATTCTCCGGCGGCCAGCGCCAGCGCATCGCCATCGCGCGTGCCGTGATCCTGAAGCCCAAACTGGTGGTGCTGGACGAGCCGACCTCGGCGCTCGACCGCTCGGTGCAGAAGCAGATCGTCGAATTGCTGCGCAAGCTGCAGGCCGACCACGAACTGTCCTACCTCTTCATCAGCCACGATCTCTCCGTGGTGCGCGCCATGGCCGACTACATCATCGTCATGAGGCAGGGCAAGATCGTCGAGGAAGGCCCGACGGAAGAGATCTTCAGCAACCCGCAGGCCGCCTACACCCAGACGCTGATGGCTGCGGCGATCGATGTCACGCGCTTCAGGCTGAGTGCTTAAGGCGTGACGTTCAGCAGATAGTCAGGGTAGGGCCAGTTCGCTTAGCCCGCTGACCTGGGGCATCTGTTGGCCCTTGTCGCGACAATGGCCTCTTGCCGCTGCTTCAGCAGTTCGATTCTGGCCGTCTCACGCTTGGCCACTGCGCTCTTCACGCGCGTGCCGCCGAGCAGCCAGTTCGGCACGCTGGTGTTGGCGACCTTGCCGCGGGTGATGGCGGTTTGCGAGATGTCGCGCGCGGTATCGCCTACGGCGGTGTTGAGCTCGGCGCATGTCATGCTGTCGTATTTCGCCGGGTTCACCGCGCTGCCCAGCGATGAGCAGCCTGCCGCCAGGGACAAAGCGAGCAGCGCTGACAGCCGGCTTGAAATCAACAAATTCATCTTCCGCAAACCTCGTTCCGGCCGCTGTCTCGGCGGCATTCCTATTATCGAGGTAGCGCGGAAGGTTGTCGCGTCAAAACACCATGCCGACAGCGACGCCGACGCAGCCGGTTTGCATCAAGCTATCTTGTGGGTCGGGAGAACAAACACCTAAGTGTCTGTTTTTTCTGGTCGGAGTGGCAGGATTTGAACCTGCGACCCCCTCGTCCCGAACGAGGTGCGCTACCAGGCTGCGCTACACTCCGTGACCAGACCGCGGGCTTATAGCTGCCGCATACCGTTCCTGCAAGCGGCAATGGCAGCGCTTCTGTCGCATTTCGTTGGCTTTCGTTGGGCATTGCCGCAAAGCTTGGCTTTCCCTCCCGGGATAAACCCGGCTTAAAGCCTTGTGTGCTAAGTCGCAGCCTCGATAGATCGTGTTTTCGCCATCTGGAGCTTTGCTGCCTTGCCCCTGAAAATCGTAGGCGACGCCCGGCCCAACAGCTTCGAATTCGAAACCGAAGCGCTGATCAAGGCGTCCGGCTTTCGCGAATACGACGCGCGCTGGTGGTTTGGCCATGCCGGTTCGACGCAACCGCCGGACCTGAACCTGATCGGCGTCCAAGCGTTGGGCATGGGCCTGGGCACTTTGATCCGCCGTCTTGGCGCGGGTCCCGACATCGTCACCGGGCATGATTTCCGTTCCTATTCGCTTGCCATCAAGCTGGCGCTGGTTTCCGGCCTGATGGCTGCGGGCGCAAAGGTGAAAGACATTGGCCTGGCGCTGTCGCCCATGGCCTATTTCGCCCAGTTCGCGCTCGACGCGCCTTCCGTCGCCATGGTCACGGCATCGCACAACGAGAATGGCTGGACCGGAGTCAAGATGGGTGCGGCGAGGCCGCTGACCTTCGGACCAGAGGAGATGAGCGCACTGAAACAGATCGTGCTGTCGAGCGACTTCGATCTCGCCGGCGGCGGCTGCTACGATTTCGTCGCCGGTTTTCGCGAGACCTATCTCGACGACCTGACTCAGGACAAGCGCATCGCGCGCAAGATCAGGGTTGTGGCGGCTTGCGGCAACGGCACCGCCGGCGCCTTCGCGCCGCAGGCGCTGGAGCGCATCGGCTGCGAGGTAATCCCGCTCGATGTCGAGCTCGACCACAGTTTTCCGCGCTATAACCCGAACCCGGAAGACATGCAGATGCTGCATGCCATCCGCGACAAGGTTCTGGAGACCGGCGCCGATGTCGGGCTGGGCTTCGACGGCGACGGCGACCGTTGCGGCGTGGTCGACAATGAGGGCAACGAGATCTTCGCCGACAAGGTCGGCGTCATGCTCGCGCGCGATATCTCCAGCCAGCATCCCGGCTCGACCTTCGTCGTCGATGTCAAATCGACCGGCCTGTTCAACACCGACAGCGTTTTGCGTGGCAACGGCGCGAAGACAGATTACTGGAAGACCGGCCATTCCTACATCAAGCGCCGCGTCGCCGAGCTTGGCGCCGTCGCCGGCTTCGAGAAGTCGGGCCATTTCTTCTTCAATCCGCCGATCGGCCGCGGCTATGATGACGGTCTCATCACGGCAATAGCCATATGTGAGATGCTCGTCCGCAACCCCACAAGTTCGATGGCCGATCTCTATCGCGCGCTGCCGCTGACCTTCGGCACGCCGACCATGTCGCCGCATTGCGCCGACGATGTGAAATACGGCGTGGTCGATCGGGTGGTGGCGGACTTCCAGGCGATGCAGCGCGCCGGCAAGACTTTTGCCGGCCAGAAGATCGCCGAGCTGATCACCGTCAACGGCGTGCGCGTCGTGGCCGAGGATGGCACCTGGGGGCTGGTGCGGGCGTCGTCGAACAAGCCGGAGCTTGTCGTGGTTGTCGAAAGCCCGGTATCGTCCGAGCGCCGCCGGCAGATGTTCGAGGCGGTCGACGCCGTGCTGCGCCGCAGCCCCGAAGTCGGCGCTTACAACCAGACGTTCTGATTGGACCTTTCATGAGCGAGCGCATCGTCAGTTTTGTCATGAGCGGCGGTGTCGGCTCGCGGCTGTGGCCGCTGTCACGCGAGGACAACCCGAAACAGTTCCACGATCTCTCCGGCGACGGCTCGATGCTGGCCAAGACCTTGCGCCGGCTGACGGCGCGGCCGGAAGGTGAGACGCCGATCTTCCTGATCGCCGCCGAGCGCCATGCCGAGCGTGTCCATGCCGACCTTGCCGGACTCGACCTCGCCGGCGGTGGCCCGCTGTTCGAGCCCACCGGGCGCAACACGGCTGCCGCCGTGGCGCTGGCCGCGCTGCGCACATTGTCGGAGTTCGGCGACAGCCTGGTGCTGGTGGTGCCGTCAGACCACGAAATCGCCACGCCCAAGCAGTTCTGGCAGAGCGTCGAGGCGGGCAGCCAGGCAGCGCTTGCCGGCCGTCTGGTGGTGTTCGGCATCAAGCCGGCGCAGCCCGAGACCGGCTATGGGTATATCGAAGTCGCAGCCGAAAGCGGCGGCGTCTTCGACGTGTCGCGCTTCGTCGAAAAGCCCGACCTCGCCACTGCGCAGAGCTATCTCAGTGCGGGCACCTTCTACTGGAACACCGGCATTTTCCTGTTTCGCGCCGGCGCCATGCGCGACGCCTTCGCCACCTTCCAACCCGACATCTGGCAGGCCACCGAAACCGCCTACAAGGCGGCAACGAGCGACCTGTCCGGCCTCTATATGCCGCTCGACCTCTACGCCGCGATCCCGTCGAACTCGATCGACTACGCCATCATGGAACGGGCCAAGGACATCGCCATGGTGCCGGCCGGCTTCCGCTGGAACGACCTCGGCTCCTGGCAGTCGCTGCTTGATGTCGGCCCTGCCGACGCCAAGGGCAATGTCGTCGTCGGCGATGTCGTCGCCATCGATTGCGAAAACTCCTACATCAGAAGCGACGGCCGGCTTTTGTCGGCGATCGGTATGAAGGATGTCGCCATCGTCTCGACGGCGGACGCCACCTTCGTCGCCCCGGTCAGCCACAGCCAGCACGTCAAGAAAATCGTCGAGCAGCTGGAAAAGTCGGGCCGGCTGGAAACCAGGTTCACGCCGGCACACGACCGCGTCATCGAGAGCGGCGCCTGGCGTCGGCGCGTGCATCACTGGCTGTTCGAGGAGACCTTGCCGCTGTGGTCGACTTCAGGCGTCGATGAGCGTCATGGCGGTTTCCACGAGGCGCTCGGCTTCGACGGCGAGGCGCTGTTGAAGCCCAAGCGCATGCGCACGACGGCGAGGCAAGTCTACGCCTTCGCCGTTGCCAAGGCCCGCGGCTGGGACGGTCCAGCCGATCGCCTGATCTCCCATGGCATCGCCTTCATGGCCGGCAAGGGCCGCACGGACCGGGGCGGCTGGGTGCGCACGCTCAATGTCGACGGCTCCGTCGCCGACCCAACCGAGGATGCCTACGACCATTCCTGCGTGCTGCTGGCGCTGGCGCATGCGCATATGTGCGGCGATCCGGATGCGCTGCGGCTGGGCCAGGAGACCTTCGTGTTCCTCGACGCGCATCTCGAGGACAGCCGCATGACCGGTTTCCTCGAGACGTCGGACGGGGAGGGCGAGCGGCGCTCCAACCCGCATATGCATCTGCTCGAGGCCTTCCTCGCCTGGTATGAGGCGACCGGCGACCGCACCTATCTGCGCCGCGCCGCGCGCATCATCGACCTTTTCCGCAGTCATTTCTTCGATGCCGAGAGCTGGACGCTGGGCGAATATTTCGACGCCGGGTGGAAGCCGGCCGCCGGCGAGAAGGGCACATGGACCGAGCCCGGCCATCATTTCGAATGGGCCTCGCTGCTCACCGATTTCGTCGCCCGCAGCGGCCAGGGCGAGTTGAGCAATTTTGCCCGCAAGCTCTACGCCTCGGCCATCGCCAACGGCCTCAACCGCGCCACCGGCCTTGCCTACGGCGCGGTCTCCAGACAGGGCCTGCCGCTCGACCTTGTGTCGCGGAGCTGGCCACAGGCCGAAGCGATCAAGGCGGCGATTGCGCTGGATGGCTCGGGTGGTCCCGACCTCAAGCCCGAAATCGAGGCGCGCGTCGGCCGGCTATTCCGCTGGCACATCGACCCGGCGCCGCTCGGCCTGTGGATCGACCGCATCGACGAACGCGGCCGCTCCTTGGCATCGGACGTGCCGGCCAGCATCTTCTATCATCTGGTCTGCGCGCTGACGCAGTATCTTGATGGGACAGCGCAGAAGGGGTGAGGTTGTTGAGAGGCCGGTGCGAGGCACCCCCCTCTGCCGTGCAGGGCAGAGGGGGGTGCCTCGCGCCAACCCCTCAATACGGGCTCGCTACATCCCCGGTCTCGACATACACCGCCTTCAGCTGCGAATAGAGCGCTAAAGCCGCCAGCGAGTTCTCGCGCCCAATGCCGGATTGCTTCACCCCGCCAAACGGAATTTCCACCGGCGTCAGATTGTAGGCGTTTATCCAGCAGGTGCCGGCCTGCAGTTCGGCGATCACCCTATGAGCGCGCTGCAGGTCGCGGGTGAAGACGCCGGCGGCGAGGCCGAATTCGGTGTCGTTGGCGCGGTCGATCACCTCGTCCTCGCCGTCGAACTTCAGCACGCTCATCACCGGCCCGAAAATCTCCTCGCGCGCAATGCGCATCGTATCGGTGACACCGGTGAACACCGTCGGCTCGACAAAGAAGCCGCCATCGAACCCTTGCAGCGACGGCACGTTGCCACCGCAGGCGAGCGTTGCTCCATCCTGCCTGCCGGCCGCGATGTAGGAAACGACCTTCTCCTGCTGCGCCTTGTTGACCAGCGGCCCCATCTGCGTTTCAGGATCGAGCGGATCGCCGATGCGGATCTTTTTCGTCCGCTCGACAAGCCGGTCGACGAAGCGGTCATGGATGCCGTTTTGTACGAAAACACGCGTGCCGTTGGAGCAGATCTGCCCGGTCGAATAGAAATTGCCGAGCATGGCGCCGCCGATGGCGTTTTCGAGATCGGCATCGTCGAACACGATCAGCGGCGACTTGCCGCCGAGTTCCATCGTCGCATGCTTCATCTTCGAGCCGGCGAGCGACAGCACCTTGCGGCCGGTCGGCACCGAGCCGGTCACCGAAACCTTGGCAACGACATCATGGCCGACCAGGCCGGCGCCGACATCGCCATAGCCTTGCACGACGTTGAACAGCCCGTCGGGCAGGCCCGCCTCTGAGTAGATCTCGGCCAGCGCCAGCGCCGACAGCGGCGTGTTCTCCGAGGGCTTGAACACCATGGCGTTGCCCATGGCGAGCGCGGGGGCGGATTTCCAGCCGGCGATCTGGATCGGATAGTTCCAGGCGCCGATGCCGACGCACACACCGAGCGCCTCGCGGCGCGTATAGGCAAAAGGTCCACCAAGATCGATCGCATCGCCGTTGAAGGCGGCAACCGCGCCGCCGAAATATTCGAGGCAGTCGGCTGCCGATAGTGCATCCGCCACCAGCGTCTCCTGGATCGCTTTGCCGGTGTCGAGCGTCTCGATCCGCGCCAGATCGGCGTTGCGCGCGCGCAAAATGTCGGCGGCGCGGCGCAGGATGCGGCCACGCTCGACCGGCTTCATCCTCGCCCAGGCCGGTTGTGCGGCCCGCGCGGCTTCGATGGCGAGCTCCAGCACGTTCGGAGTCGCCGAATGCAAAGTGGCGATGACCTCACCGGTCGCCGGATAGATCACCGGCAGCGGCGCGCCGCCTTCGTCCTCGATGTAGCGGCCGTTGACATAGTGCGATGCCGTTGGCTGGGCGCGCATATGAATTCTCCAATGGTCTTCGCCGGACAATGCCCTATCGATCCGCCACCTGCCAGCGCGGATTGATCCAGGGTTCCTGGTTGGAGGGCGCCAGCGGCGTGCGGCCGAGAATGTGGTCGGAGGCCTTTTCGCCGGTCATGATCGAGGGCGCGTTGAGATTGCCATTGGTGACGCGCGGAAAGATCGAGGAGTCGGCGACGCGCAGGCCGTCGACGCCGATGACGCGGCACTCCGGATCGACGACGCTCGTGATGTCATCGGCCCGACCCATCTTGCAGGTGCCGCACGGGTGATAGGCGCTCTCGGCATGATCGCGGATGAAGGCGTCGAGATCCTCGTCCGACTGGACATGCGAACCTGGCGAGATTTCCTTGCCGCGGAAGCCGTCAAAAGCCTTCTGGCCGAAGATCTCGCGAGTCAGCCTGATGCAGTGGCGGAACTCGGTCCAGTCGTCTGGATGCGACATGTAATTGAAGCGGATGACCGGCGTCGCTTTCGGGTCGGGAGAGCGCAGCGTCACCGAGCCGCGCGACTTCGACCGCATCGGCCCGACATGGGCCTGGAAGCCATGGGCCTTCGCCGCCGCCTTGCCGTCATAGCGCACCGCAGCCGGGATGAAGTGATACTGGATGTCGGGGTAGTCGACGCCGGCCTGCGAGCGCACGAAGGCCGCGGCCTCGAAATGGTTGGTGGCGCCGAGGCCGGTCTTGAAGAACAGCCACTGCGCCCCGATCAGCGCCTTGGAGAATGGGTTGAGAACCGAATTCAGCGTGATCGGCTGGGTCGATTCCTGCTGGATGTAGAGCTCCATATGATCCTGCAGATTGCGGCCGACACCGGGCCGGTCGGCCACGACCTGGATGCCGTTCTCCTTGAGATGCGCGGCCGGGCCGATACCGGACAGCATCAGGATCTTGGGCGAATTGATCGATGATGCGGCAACGATCACCTCACGTCGCGCCTTAACGACCTGAATCTGTTTGTGAGCTTCGATCTCGACTCCGACGGCACGCTGATTCTCGATGATCACCCGGCGGGCGAAGCCTCTGATCACGCTGACATTTTGCCGCTTGAGCGCCGGCTTCAGATAGGCTGACGCCGCCGACCAGCGGCGGCCGCCGCGAATGGTTTGCTCCATCGGTCCGAAGCCTTCCTGCTTCGAACCGTTATAGTCGTCGGTCAATTCAAAACCCGCCTGACGGCCGGCTTCGACAAAGGCGCCGTAGAGCGGATTCTTTCGCAGGCCGCGCTGGACGTGCAGCGGGCCGCCGTGGCCGCGCCAGCCGTCCTCGCCGCCGTCACTGTCCTCCATGCGCTTGAAATAGGGCAGCACGTCGGCGAAGCCCCAGCCGGCGGCCCCCTGTTCGGCCCAGTGGTCGAAGTCGCGTGCGTGGCCCCTGACATAGACCATGCCGTTGATCGAGGACGAGCCGCCGATCACCTTGCCGCGTGGCGTCGCCAGCACGCGGCCGCCGAGATGCGGCTCCGGTTCGCTGGCAAAGCCCCAGTCGTAAAGGCTCATGTTGAGCGGGATCGACAGCGCCGACGGCATCTGGATCAGCGGCCCGATATCGGTGCCGCCGAACTCGATGACGATCACCGAATGCTTGCCGTCTTCCGACAGCCGGTAGGCCATGGCCGAGCCGGCCGAGCCGGAGCCGATGATGACGAAGTCTGCTTCAAGCATGGTTCACATGCGCCCATCGTTCATATGCGAAATAAAATCGGCGAGAGAGACATTGCCGCCGGTAGCCATGACCAGGACCGTTTTACCCGCCACATCCACCTTGCCGCCGAGCAGCGCCGCCAGAGAGGCGGCGCCTGACGGCTCGAGCACCAGCTTCATCCGTTCGAAGGCGATCTTCATCGCTCGCCTAACCGATTGGTCGTCGACGGTGATGCCGCGCACCCCGGCGGTCTTGACCGCCGCGAACGGCGCGTCGCCCGGCCGCCGCGACATCAGCCCGTCGCAAATCGATTTCGGCGCGATCGGCATGGTCTCGATAGCGCCATGCGCTAGCGATGCACCCATGCCGTTGAAGCCTTCCGGCTCGACGCCGATGATCTCGGTTGCCGGCGACAGATAGTGGAAGGCGAGCGACATGCCGCCGATCAGTCCGCCGCCGCCGACGGAGCAGAACAGAAGGTCGGCACTGGCGTCCTTTGCCTCGAGTTGTTCGAGCGCTTCGAGCCCGGCGCCGGCCTGGCCGGCAACGATCTCCGGATCGTCGAATGGATGCAGCAACGCCAGCCCTTCGGTCTCGGCAATCTCGCGGGCCTTGGCGGCTGCGACCTCTTCACGGGCGCGCTCGCCATGATCGGTCAGCACGACGCGCGCGCCATAACCTGCGGTCGCATCGCGCTTGGCGGCCGGCGCGTCGATCGGCATGACGATGGTGACGGGAATGCCGAGCGCCTGGCCGGCAGCCGCCAACCCTTGCGCGAAATTGCCGGAGGAGTAGGCGACGACGCCTTTTCTGGCCTCATCCGGCGACAGCCGCTTCAACCGCCAATAGGCCCCGCGCACCTTGAACGATCCCGCCCATTGCAGCGATTCCGGTTTGATGAAGACGCGGGCCGCACCCGTCTCCTTGGCCAAGGCTGTCGATTCCAGCAAAGGCGTGATCTGCGTCGCCTTCGACGTCACGGCATAGGCCTGTCTGAGGTGCTCGAGGGAGGGGACAATTGTCATCATTCGCCTCGCGGAAAGCGTTTCTGTTCCTCGAGATTGTCGAGGTTCATGTGGTTGCGCATGTAGCGTTCCGACGCCTTCTGCAGTGGCTGGAACTCCCAGGGGTAATGCGTGCCGTTGCGCAGCGCGGGATAAACCACCCAGCGCCGCGCCTGGCTGACGCGCACCGCGGCATCGAAGGCCGCCATGTCCCAGCGCGCTCGCACGGCTCCTGTGAAGGCGGCCACCAGATCGGCATGCGCCGGATCGGCGGCAAGATTGGTGCGTTCTTGCGGATCGGCTTCGAGATCGAACAGAAGCGGCGGGTCGATCTCGCAATGGATGAATTTGTAGCGGCCGTCGCGGATCGCCACCAACGGCGCGTTGGAGCCCTCGGCGGCATATTCCATCAGCACCGGCGCGGTGCGCTGTCCGCCATCAAGCAACGGCAGCAGCGACTGGCCATCGGTCCACGGCGCGATGGCAGAGATGTCGATGCCGGCGAGATCGCACAGTGTCGGCGTCACGTCGAGGTTGGAGACCGGCGCCTCGACCAGCCCGGCAGGAATACCCTTGCCGGCGATCATCAGCGGCACCCGCGCCGAACCTTCGAAGAAGTTCATTTTGAACCACAGGCCGCGCTCGCCAAGCATGTCGCCATGGTCGGAGCAGAACAGGACGACCGTGTCGTCCAGCATGCGCGTGCGTTCCAGCACCGACACCATCTCGCCGACCTTGTCGTCGAGATAGGAGATGTTGGCGTAGTAGCCGCGCCGCGAGCGGCGGATCTGCTCGGGTGTGATGTTGAAACTGTCGTAGTCGCTGGCCCGGTAGAGCCGCTGCGAATGCGGGTCCTGATTGGCATAGGGGATGAATCCCACCTCCGGCTCAAGCGCCGGACAGTCTTCATAGAGATCCCAATATTGCCGCCGTGCGACATAGGGGTCGTGCGGGTGGGTGAAGGAAACCGTCAGGCACCAGGGCCGGCTGGCCTCGTCCTCGGAGGTGCGGGCAAGATCGTAAAGTTTTTGCACCGCGTGGAAGGCGACCTCGTCGTCATACTCCATCTGGTTGGTGATCTCGGCAACGCCGGCGCCGGTGACAGAGCCCAGATTGTGATACCACCAGTCGATACGCTCGCCGGGCTTGCGGTAATCCGGCGTCCAGCCGAAATCGGCGGGATAGATGTCGGTGGTCAGCCGCTCCTCGAAACCGTGCAACTGGTCAGGGCCGACGAAATGCATCTTGCCCGATAGGCAAGTGTAGTAGCCGGCGCCGCGCAGATGATGCGCATAGGTCGGGATCGAGGAAGCGAATTCGGCGGCGTTGTCATAGACCTGGATGCGCGACGGCAATTGCCCGCTCATGAAGGCGGCGCGGCCCGGCGCGCAAAGCGGCGAGGCCGTGTAGTTGTTGCCGAAGCGCGCCGAGCGTGCGGCCAGCGCCTTGAGATGCGGCACATGCAGGAAGTCCGCCGGCCCGTCCGCAAACAGCGTGCCGTTGAGCTGATCGACCATGACGATCAGGATGTTGGGTCGCCTTGATATCACTGAGGCTGTCACTGTGTCTGTCGCCCGCCGAGTTTGATTTCGAGATAATCTTCGACCAGCGCGATCGCGGTTTGAGCATCCGGCACGCCGTCCTTCAGCGCGCGCCTGATGTACAGCCCGTCGATCATCGCCGCGACCGCTTCCGCCGCGCGGTCGGCTTCGTTGCGCGGCAGTATGCCGATCAGTCCGCTCATCAGGTTGGAATGCAGCCGCCGCGCATAGACCCTGAGCAGCCGGCGCAAGGCCGATGATTTCTGCGCCTCGACATAAAAGGCGAGCCAGGCCGCGATGGTTTCCGGCCGGAACTGGATGTCGGAGAAGTTGACGGCGACCACCGCCGAGACGCGTTCGCGCGGCGAGCCGGCGGATTGCAGGGCACGCCGCATGTCGATGGTCAGTTCGGCCAGAATGTGCCGCATTGTCGCCAGAAGGAGCTCGTCCTTGGCGCCGAAATAATGATGGGCGAGGGCTGAGGATACACCGGCACGTCCGGCGATCTCCGACATGGTCACATCAAGCGAGCCGCGCTCGCCGATCGCCGAGATCGTCGCGTCGATGAGCGCCTTGCGGCGCAACGGTTCCATTCCGACTTTCGGCATTGGGGAGATCCAGATCAAAACAGAGATTATTTTTTATTGACGGATCAATCAATAAAAAACTCGCGCTCGGATCAACCGATCATGTCGCTCTGGCCCATCCCTTGGACTGGAAAACAGTTCACTGTTGAACAATATTAGAGGCTAATGCCGCGCTTAGACATGTTAGGCTTGCGGCAAACGGAGGTTGCCATGACCGCATGCATCGTCGGATGGGCGCATTCGCGCTTCGGCAAGCTGGAAGGCGAGACGCTGGAAGGCCTGATCACCAAGGTCGCGGTCGACGCGCTCGACCATGCCGGCATCGGCCCGGATGAGGTCGACGAGATCGTGCTCGGCCACTTCAATGCCGGCTTTTCCCCACAGGATTTTACCGCCAGCCTCGTGTTGCAGGCCGACGACCGACTGCGCTTCAAGCCGGCGACGCGGGTCGAGAATGCTTGCGCCACCGGTTCGGCCGCGGTCCGGCAAGGCATCCGCGCCATCGACGCAAACGCTGCCCGCATCGTGCTGGTGGTCGGCGCCGAGCAGATGACGACGACGCCCGGGCCTGAGATCGGGAAGAACCTGCTGAAAGCTTCCTATCTGCCGGAGGAGGGCGACACGCCGGCCGGCTTTGCCGGCGTCTTCGGCAAGATCGCGCAGGCCTATTTCCAGCGTTATGGCGACCAGTCGGACGCGCTGGCGATGATTGCCGCCAAGAACCACAAGAACGGCGTCGACAATCCGTACGCGCAGATGCGCAAGGATTTCGGCTACGAATTCTGCCGCCAGGAAAGCGAGAAGAACCCCTTCGTCGCCGGTCCGCTGAAGCGCACCGACTGCTCGCTGGTCTCCGATGGTGCAGCCGCCCTTGTGCTGACCGACACCTCGACGGCGCTGAAGATGCGCCGCGCCGTCGCCTTCCGCGCCAACGAGCATGTCCAGGATTTCCTGCCGATGTCGAAGCGCGACATCCTGTCCTTCGAAGGCTGCGAACAGGCCTGGAACCAGGCGCTGAAAAAGGCCGGCGTGACGCTCGACGATCTCTCCTTCGTCGAAACACATGACTGCTTCACCATCGCCGAATTGATCGAATATGAGGCGATGGGCCTGGCCAAGCCCGGCGAAGGCGCCAGGCTGGCGCTGGACGGCACGACGGCCAAGGACGGCAGGCTGCCGGTCAATCCTTCGGGCGGCCTGAAGGCCAAGGGCCATCCGATCGGCGCCACCGGCGTGTCGATGCACGTCTTATCTGCCATGCAGTTGACGGGCGAGGCCGGCGGCATCCAGGTGCCGGGCGCAAAGCTCGGCGGCATCTTCAACATGGGTGGCGCTGCCGTCGCCAACTACGTTTCCATTCTCGACCGGATCAGGTAGAAGCGGCCCGTATTTTTGGGGCGTGGTGATGACAAATCCGGTTCTGGTCGAAGTCTTGCGCGGCGCGATCGTCGAGAGCGCCCATCGCGGCGCTGTCGCAATCTTTGACGGTGACGGCAAGCCTGTCCTGGAGATCGGCGATACGGCGCGGCCGGTGTTTCCGCGCTCGGCGGTCAAGGCGATCCAGGCGCTGCCGCTGGTTGAAACGGGTGCTGCCGATGCGTACGGCTTGGGCGACCGCGAACTGGCGCTGGCCTGCGCTTCGCATTCGGGCGAACCCGCGCATGTCGAACTGGCGCAGGCGATGCTGGCCAAGGCCGGGCTCGACAAGTCGGCGCTGGAATGCGGCGCGCATTGGCCGTCGAGCCACGACGCGACGATCGCACTGGCCCGCACAGGCGTCTCGCCGAACGCACTGCACAACAATTGCTCGGGCAAGCATTCCGGATTTCTCTGCACCTGCGTGCACTCAGGGATTGCCCACCAAGGCTACGTCAAGGCAGGCCATGGTTTGCAGGAGATGGTGCGCGACGCCATGCAGGCGGTGACCGGCGCTGCCCACGATGCGGATCACCGGGCAACCGATGGCTGCTCGATTCCCACCTATGCCGTGCCGCTGAAAAGTTTTGCCCTTGGCTTTGCCCGCATGGCGACGGGCAGGAGCTTTGGCCCTGAGCGCGCCAAGGCGGCCAAACGCCTGCTGTCTGCCTGTATGGCCGAGCCTTTCCTGGTCGCCGGCACCGGCAAAGTGGATGTGGCGCTGATGCAGGCCGCGCCCGGCCGCATATTCGTCAAGACGGGCGCCGAGGGTGTCTATTGCGCTGCCGTTCCGGAGCTTGGCCTCGGCATCGCGCTAAAATGCGATGACGGCGCCGGCCGCGCCGCCGAGGTGATGATTGCCACTGTGCTGGCAAAACTTCTCAGCGCCGACGGCGCACTGGCGGCGAACCTTCTGGAGCGGGCCAATCCTCCGATCGAAAGCCGCATTGGCGCCAAGGTCGGCTCGCTGCGGCCGACGACGACGCTCAGCTGACCCTGTTTCGCTCGACCGTCAGATGCGCATAGCCGCTTACGCTTGACCGCGCGAGGTCGCCGGTTGCCGGTTCGGCCCAGCGCTGGCCGATGATGGCGCCGTTCTTGGCGCCGTCGATGACGTTGTCGGAAATGATGGCGTTTCCAGCGCCTTCTACCACAGTGACGGCGATGCCGGTTCCGGCCTGACGGATGATGTTTCCCGTCGCCACAACATTGCGCATATAAGCGCCCCAGCCGATCTGCATGCCGTAGAGCGGCGCGTTCTCGATGACATTGCCCGAGACGGTGGTGTCGGCCTCGACGCTGACACCGACGCCGAAGCCCGGCGCGTCGGCGGGGTAGGGGCCGGTGGCCGAGAGGTTGCGCACGATGTTGTTCGAGCAGACACCCATACGGCCGCCGTCGTTGAAATTGACGATCGAGATGCCGTTAGCGGCACCATCGACGATGTTGTTGCCGATGATGGCGCCTTCGAAGGAGAATTCGGAATAGAGCGCCGTTTCGCCCGACCGCGAGCAGGTGTTGCCGGTCATCTGCAGATTGCTGGAACTGTTGGCGCGGATCGCCGAGAAGGCGCAGTCCGAGACGATGTTGCCGGTGACGGAGACATTGCCGGCACGGAATGCGTTGATGCCATTGCCGTTCTGCCCGGTGCCGCCGCTGCGCGCGCCGATCCGCTGCACGCGGTTGCCGCTGACGATCGTGCCGTCCTCGGCCTGCTGCCAGCGATGCACAAGAATGCCGCCATTGCCACAGTCGGATACGGTGTTGTCGGATATCGCCAGGCCAGCGGCCTCGACGGAGTAGATGCCGGCGTCCGCAGCCCCCGAAATCTCGGAGCGCTCGACGCGGCCCGACGCATGCTCCAGCGCCAGCCCATGCTTGCCGCTGCCGGTGATCGTGCAATTGTCGATGACGAGATGGGCGACGCGGCGCAGGTCGAGCAGGCCTTGCGCATCGTCGGCCAACCCGCCGTTGGCGCCGTCGAAGACCAATGCGGTGAACTCTATTAGCTCGGCCTGTTCGGCCGTCAGCAAATGGCCATTGCCGCCATAGAGGATGCGCGAGGCGCCCGGCACGCCCGAAAGCCTGACGCGGGCGGGCAGGGTCAGGTTGGACACGACATAAGTGCCCGGCGGCAGGAACACCGGCGCGTTGCGGTCGCTGGCCTCGGCTAGCATCCTGGCGAAGGCCTTGCTCTGGTCGTCCGGTGCGTCCGGCTCCACGCCAAGCTCGGCGGCGTTGATCGAGCCGCGCACCGCCGTTTTCGTCAAGGCGTTGCCCACCGAAAGGCCGAGCACGGCAAAGCCGGCCGTCCCCTTCAGAAGCGTTCGTCTGTTCAACATCGGCACATCCCTTGCGATCATCCGGCTGATCGCAGGAATTGGGCCAGCCGCATAGGTCTCCGCTCGGCCATAGTCCGGCCAATGACCTGGTCCGGCAAGTGGCTTGTGCAGTCACGGAAGCGGGCCTAAGTTTATCCGATGAGCAGAGCTTTTACCCGCGAGGAAGACAGCGAAAACGCCATTGCCGGCATCGGCGAGCGGCCGATCAGCCAACACCGCAATCTGGTGACGGAGCGCGGCCTGGCGATGATCGAGGACAATCTGGCCGATCTGCGCGACATTTTGGCGAAAGCCGAGCGAAAAGCCGATCGCGAGCGCATTGCCGTTGTCTCGCGCGACCTGCGCTACTGGACAGCGCGCCGCGAAAGCGCCGAGCTTTCCGTGCCGGAACCGGGCAGCGACCAGGTGCGCTTCGGCATGGGTGTCACGCTGGAAGGCGATGACGGCAAGAGAGTGCACTGGAAGATAGTCGGCGAGGACGAGGCCGACCCCTCAAAGGGCAGCATCTCACACGTCTCGCCAATGGCCGTGGCGCTGTTCGGCAAGAAGGTCGGCGACGTCGCAAGCGTCAACGGCAAAGAATGGGAAATCCTCAAGCTGTCGGACGCCTGACGCCAGCTCACCCTATTTGCACAGCCAGCTTTCGCAACGCGGGCTCATACTTGGCCATGACATCGCGAGCAGCACGTATTTGCCGTTCGACGTCGTCACACGGCACCGGCCTTAGGATGATGCCGTCGTCGGTTTCGATGATCTGGAGTTCATCGCCCACTTGCAGGCTCAAGCTGTCGAGCGTTTCCCGCGGCAGGATTACAACGCCCGATCCGTCCTCAAGTCCGTGAATGATGGTGTTCATAGCTATACCATAGGTTGCGCCCGATATTGCAACGCAACTTTGATAAGCAGTGCAACTGTTTCAATCAGCCCGCCAGCAGCCGGTCCAGCAACCGATCCGCAGCCTCCGGGATAACCGTCCCTGGCGGGAAGATTTCCGCGGCACCCGCTTCCAGCACTGCGCCGTAATCCTGCGGCGGGATGACGCCGCCGGCGACGATCAGCATGTCGCTGCGGCCGAGCTTCTTCAGCGCGTCGCGTAGTTCGGGGATCAGCGTCAGGTGCCCCGCCGCCAGCGATGAGGCGCCGATGACATGGACGTCCTGCGCCACCGCCAGCCTGGCGATCTCGTCGGGTGTCTGGAACATCGCGCCGACCGTCACGTCGAAGCCGAGATCGGCGAAGGCCGTGGCGATCACCTTCTGGCCACGGTCGTGGCCGTCCTGTCCCATCTTTGCGACCAGGATGCGCGGCTTGCCGCCGGACTTCTTCTCGAAAGCTTCGAGCTTCTCCAGCAATCGGTCGACCGTCAGATTGTCGCCAAGCGCATTGCGATAAACGCCGGAGATCGTTTGCACCGAGGCGACGTGACGGCCAAAGACCTTTTCGAGCGCCAGCGAGATCTCGCCGACCGTGGCATTGGCGCGCGCGGCGCGGATGGCAAATTCCAGCAGGTTTTCGTTACCCTGCGCAGCGCGGGTCAGCGCATCGAGCGCGCTCTCGACCGCGCCGACATTGCGCGTGCCTTTCAGGTTCTGCAGCTTCGACAATTGCCGGGCCTTGACCTCGGCATTGTCGATCTTCAGCACGTCGACGTCGATTTCGTTCTCGGGGCGATGCGCGTTTACGCCAACCAGTATCTGCTCGCCGGAATCGATACGCGCCTGCGTGCGCGCCGCCGCTTCCTCGATGCGAAGTTTTGGAATGCCCTGTTCGGTTGCTGCCGCCATGCCGCCAAGCGCCTCGACCTCTTCGATATGGGCGAGCGCACGCGCCGCCAGATCGTGCGTCAGCCGTTCGATATAGGCCGAGCCGCCCCACGGATCGATGATGCAGGTGGTGCCGGATTCCTTCTGCAGGATCAACTGCGTGTTGCGGGCGATGCGCGCCGAGTGGTCGGTCGGCAGCGCCATCGCCTCGTCGAAGGAGTTGGTGTGCAGCGACTGGGTATGTCCCTGCGTCGCCGCCATCGCCTCGATCATGGTGCGGGTGATGTTGTTGTAGGGGTCCTGCGCCGTCAGCGACCAGCCGGAGGTCTGGCAATGGGTGCGCAGCGACAGCGAGCGTTCGTCGTTCGGTGCAAAATTCTTCTGCATCAGGGTCGCCCACAACAGGCGCGCCGCGCGGAGCTTGGCGATCTCCATGAAGAAGTTCATGCCGATCGCCCAGAAGAAGGAAAGCCGCGGGGCGAAACGGTCGATGTCGAGCCCGGCGGCGACGCCGGCGCGGGCATATTCGATGCCGTCGGCGATGGTGTAGGCGAGCTCCAGGTCCGCGGTCGCGCCGGCCTCCTGCATGTGATAGCCGGAGATCGAGATCGAATTGAACTTCGGCATGTGCTGGGAGGTATAGGAGAAGATGTCAGACACGATCCGCATCGAGGGCTTCGGCGGATAGATGTAGGTGTTGCGGACCATGAACTCCTTCAGAATGTCGTTCTGAATGGTGCCGGCGAGATCCTTCTGAGCAACGCCCTGTTCTTCGGCCGCGACGATATAGAGCGCCATGATCGGCAGCACCGCGCCGTTCATGGTCATCGACACCGTCATCTCGCCCAGCGGAATGCCGTCGAACAATTGCCGCATGTCGAGGATGGAATCGATGGCCACGCCCGCCATGCCGACATCGCCGGCAACGCGCGGATGGTCGCTGTCATAGCCGCGATGGGTGGGCAGATCGAAAGCGACCGAAAGGCCCTTTTGGCCGGCGGCGAGATTGCGCCGGTAGAAGGCGTTGGATTCCTCGGCCGTCGAGAAGCCGGCATATTGCCGGATCGTCCACGGCTGCTGGACATACATGGTCGGGTAGGGACCGCGCACGAAGGGCGGCATTCCCGGATAGGTGTCGAGATGCGGCAGCCCCTTGAGATCGCCCTGGCTGTAGAGATGCTTGACGGCAATACCTTCCGGCGTCAGCCGCTGGCCCTTGACCTCGACCGGCGCGCGCCGTGGCGCCGACCAGCCAATGTGGCTGAAATCCGGGATCACTGTGCGGCTCCGATTGCCTGGTCGATGCGGACCGGAAACAGCGCCTCGCACACCGCCACGCCCTCTGTGAAAGGCGGCCGCCGCTCAGCCGCCAGCGTCTCGACCGGGGCATCGTTTTTCAGCGGGTAAAGCGTGGTGCCGATGATTGCCCGTTCACCCGACCGGTAGGCCTCGGCGCGGCGCTCGGATGCTGCCTTGACGCGCTTCTGGATATGCCCTTGCTGCAGGCTTGCCAGAACGCCGCCTTCCGCTTCGATCCGCTGGAACTCTTCCCACGCCGCTTCGCACAGGCCCAGGGTCAGCGCCTCGACTGCGCCCGACCCAAATGCTGGGTCGGCGACATGGTCGATATGGCTTTCATTGGCCATGATCAACTGCGCATTGCGGGCGATGCGGCGGGCAAAGCCGGCCGGCAGCCCGAGGGCGACGGTGTGTGGCAGGATGGAGATCGAGTCCGCGCCGCCTGCTGCCGCTGCAAAGCTGGCGATGGTGGTGCGCAGGATGTTGGTTTCGGGATCCGCCGCCGTCATCATGCGGAACGACGTCTCGGCATGGATGTTGGCTGTCGATGCCGGGATGGAACAGGTTTCCTGGATGCGCGCCCACAGCCTGCGCAAGGCCCGGACCTTGGCCATCGACAGGAACTGGTCCTGGTCGACGCTCAGCGCAAAGCCGATATGGGGAGCGGCATAGACAAGCGGCTGGCGCGCATCCTCGAACATCCTGAGGTATGACACGGCGGAAGCGAGCATGGTGCCGAGTTCCTGCGCTTCCGTGGCGCCGGCATTGTGGAACACCCGCCCGTCGGCCTCCAGCAGCACACCCGGCACGCCCAGCGAGAAGAAATGCGCCAGCGATTGCGGCATCGATGCCTGCAACGCCTCGATCGACATGCGCAGCCGGCCGGTTCCGGCAAAGATTGCCGCCGGGTCGATGCCGAAGGAGAGGTTCAGCTTTGCCGGGTCGGAGCGGCGCTTGCTCAGGAACGCCACCAGCCAGTCGGCGACGGCACGGCTCCAGGGATGGGCGTCGATGCGGATCTGCGTGCGGTTGAGCGGTACGCCATCCAGCACCGTTTCCAGCGCCTGCGCCGTCCTTGGCAGGCCATAGCCGAACGCATTCGGAGCACCCTCGAAGACAAGCGACAATCCCGTCGCGCCTTGTGCCACATCGTCCAGGGCCTGCGCCTTGGCGCGGCCGATATCGGGATCGTCAATGCGCTGGCTGACGATCCAGGGCAATTTGGGGTTGGCGCGCACAAGCGGCTCGGCGCCGGCGGCGCGATCGTAGAGCGGTTCGATGCGAATCTGATCGTCGGTATGTGAGACCAGTTTTTCCTCGAAGGAGGCGCCGGCGAGCGCCTTTTCGGCCAAGGCCAGCCAACGCTGGCGCTCGACGTCAGCGGGTTCGATGCTCCTGGTCAAGGCTCCGGCGCCCATCCATGTTCCTCGTTTTTATGCGGCCGCACCAGCGTCAGCCGTCCAGTCTACGGTTCCCTGCCAGATATCGCAATGCAATGCGCTTGCGCGGTTGGGATTCGCTTCCCTGACATAGGGCAGCCTGCGTGGACGAACCATGGAACGATTGCCAAACAGCGGCAAAATCCGCAAGTTCCAAAAACCGATTTGGAGGATTGGTTCAATTTAGACGATTGGCCCAATCTGGATGAATAGCCAACTGGATGGATAGCCCAATTGGAGAATAGCATTGTCGCTGCGCAATGGCCTGACTATACCCTGCGGCACGGCCACAGGCTTTTAACACATCAGTTTGCGGAGACATGGTCATATGGCTGACGACACCAGCATTTTCCTCGGCGCCAGCCGCAAGCCCGACGACAGCTATCAGCGCGCCGAACAGCTCTTGCTGCAATATGGGAACCGCCATGGCCTGATCACCGGCGCCACCGGCACCGGCAAGACAGTCAGCCTGCAGATCCTGGCCGAGGGGTTTTCCAATGCCGGCGTGCCTGTGTTCTGCGCCGATATCAAGGGCGACCTGTCCGGCATTGCCATGATGGGCAAGGCGCAGGATTTCCTGGTCAAGCGGGCCGAGCAGGTCAAGCTCGACCCTTACGACTTCCAGGAATTCCCGGTCATCTTCTGGGACCTGTTCGGCGAGCAGGGCCATCCGATCCGCGCCACCGTCTCGGAAATGGGGCCGCTGCTTCTGTCGCGGCTGATGAACCTCTCCGAAGCGCAGGAAGGCATCATGAACATCGCCTTCCGCATCGCCGATGAGGATGGCCTGCTGCTGCTCGACATGAAGGATCTGCAAGCACTGCTGGCCAACATCGCAGCGCGCGCCGACGAGATCAGCTCGCGCTACGGCAATGTCACCAAGCCGTCGGTCGGCGCAATCCAGCGCACGCTTCTGGTGCTGGAACAGCAGGGCGCGGCGCATTTCTTCGGCGAACCGGCTTTGCGCATCGCCGACATCATGCGCACCACCCGCGACGGCCGCGGCGCCATCAGCGTGCTCGCTGCCGACAGATTGATGATGAACCCCAGGCTCTACGCCACCTTCCTGCTCTGGCTGATGTCGGAGCTGTTCGAGGAATTGCCCGAGGTCGGCGATCCCGAAAGGCCGAAGCTGGTGTTCTTCTTCGACGAGGCGCATCTGCTTTTCGACGATGCGCCGAAGGTGCTGATCGACCGCGTCGAGCAGGTGGTTCGCTTGATCCGTTCGAAAGGCGTCGGTGTCTATTTCGTCACGCAGAACCCTTTGGACATCCCTGAAAAGGTTCTCGCCCAGCTCGGCAACCGTGTGCAGCACGCGCTGCGCGCCTATACGCCGCGTGAGCAGCAGGCGGTCAAGACCGCCGCCGACACCTTCCGGCCCAATCCCGATTTCGACTGCGCCACCGCCATCACCCAGCTCGGCACCGGCGAGGCGCTGGTCTCGACGCTGGAGGTCAAGGGCGTGCCGTCCATGGTGCAGCGGACATTGATCCGGCCGCCATCGTCTAGGCTTGGCCCGATCACAGCGGACGAGCGCCGCAAGCTGATCGACCAGAGCCCGGTCGCCGGCCAGTACGACCAGACCATCGACCGCGAATCGGCCTTCGAGATGCTGCAGAAGAAAGCCAGGGATGCGCAGGACGAGCAGGCGCAGCAGGCCGACAGCGGGCGCTCGCGCTGGACCATTCCGGGCTTCGGCAATGACGATCCGCCGCCGCAGCAATCAGGCGGTCGCCGCGCCCCTGCACCACGGCCGTCCAACCGCCAGACGGTGGCCGAAGCCGCGATCAAAGCGGTGGTGCGCTCGGTCGGCTCGTCGGTCGGCCGCGCGATCGTGCGCGGGATTCTGGGCAGCCTGTCCAGGGGGCGGTAAAAGGCATCAGCCCGCAAGAATGCCGCATGGCGGGCACCTAACCAAAACGGTTGCTCGGTCGGCCTCGTTCTCCCGGCCGGAGCGCAAAAACGCCGCCCTCGTTCGGATGCGCGTCAAGGTGCTCCGCCGTCATCGTGAAGCGCGCCGAGGTGACGAACAGCGTATCGAGTTTGGCGCCGCCAAAGGCGCAGCTTGTCGGCCAGGAGCAGGGTAGTTCGACGATCCGATCCAGTCGGCCGTCCTGCGCGATGCGAGCAAGGCAGCTGCCGCCGACGACCCGGCAGTTCCAGATGTAGCCTTCGGCGTCCATGCAGGAGCCGTCGGGCAGGCCCCGCTCGAAGGCCCCGAAAAACCGGCGCCGGTGTTCAAGCCGCGATGCGGTCCTGTCCCAAGCATAGCTGTAGAGTTCGTTCTTCATTGTGTCGGCGGTGATGAAGCGACCGTCCGGTGTCCATGCCATGGTGTTGGTGATGCCAAAGCGGTCGTCGGACAGGCGCGTCACGCGGCCGTCGGGAGCAACCCGAAACAGCTGCCCGGCCTCCTGCGTGATGGCGACGGGCGCATCATCCGGTCCGATGTTGTTGGCCATCGTGCCGACCCAGAATGACCCATCGGGCGCGATGACGCCTTCATTCAGCCGGATGTCGGGTCTGTCCGGCTCGATCGTCGCAATCGTTCGGAACTTCCCGCCGAAGTCCCACAAGGCAATCTCGTTCCTGAGGCCGACAATGGCGCCGCCATCGGTGCGCAGGCCGATCGAGGTGACCAGATCGGGTGTCTCCCAGGACTCGTGAACTGAGGTCAGCGGATCCAGTCTGTGGATCCTGCGGCCGATAATGTCGATCCAGACCAGCCGGTCGCAGCGGTCGTCCCAGATCAGGCTCTCGCCGACGACATCACGCGCATCGAAGAGCAGGCCAGCGTTCATATCGTCCATGCGGTTCCTCCAGACCAGCGCATCCAGAACACGCTTGACATATATCTTTCGGATGAATTATCAGCAACTGAATAACAACCTGTCATACAGGTTTAGGGAGAGACATGCAGGATCCGACGGAGACAGCGGCTGAGCCGAATCCCGGCCTTGTGAGCACGGCGATCCAGGCGATCACCCAGCACATTCGCTCGGAGGGCCTTGCGGCCGGCGATCCGCTGCCCAGCGAAGCGGCCATGACGCGCCAGCTCAATGTCTCGCGAACCGTCGTGCGCGAAGCGTTCCGGTCGCTTTCTGCAATGCGCCTGATCGACATGAGCGCCGGGCGCCGCGCCACCGTCGCCAAGCTCGACACCGGCGCCATGTCGATGGTGATCGAGCACGGCATCACCACGCAGCAGATCAGCGTGCATCAGGTCTATGATGTCAGACGCACGATCGAGATGCGCACCGTGGCGCTGGCGGCGCTCCGCCGCACCGAGGCGGAAGCCGCGGCAATCGCGCAATCCGCCAGGCTGATGCGTGAGAATTTCCAGCACCCTGAGATCGTCATGGAGCACGACATCGCCTTTCACGAGGCGATCGCGGCGGCCTCGCACAACCCGGTCTTCTCGCTGATCGTCACCGCCTTCAGCGGGGTCACGCGCCGCACCTGGGTGATCGGCTGGCGGACACGCCCCTCCAGCGAAGACCAGCTCAAGATGATCAAGGGGCACGAGGACATAGCCGAGGCGATCCTCAAGGGCGATCCGCGGCTCGCCGTCGAGCACATGGCGCAACATTTCGACAAGAGCGTCAAGGCGCTCCTCGACGCGGGAATCGCCTGACATGAAGATCACCGCGATCGAGACCATTCGCATCGAGGAGCGGCCCAACCTTCTCTGGGTCGAGGTCCATACCGACGAGGGCATCACCGGGCTCGGCGAGACCTTCTTCCTGTCGCGCACCGTCGAAGCGTATCTGCACGAATATGTCGCGCCACGCGTGATCGGCCGCGATCCGCTCGAGATCGACCTTTTATCCGCCGACCTTGTCGGCTATCTCGGCTTCCGCTCCAGCGGCGCGGAGGTGCGCGGAAATTCGGCCTTCGACATCGCGCTGTGGGACATTTTCGGCAAGGTCACAGGCCAGCCGATCGCTCAGCTTCTGGGTGGCTTCAGCCGTCGCTCCATCCGCACCTACAACACCTGCGCCGGCACCGAATACATCAAGGACGCCAAGGGCCAGACGACGGCCAATTACGGCATCGGCGCCGGGCGCGACTACGACGATCTCAACGGCTTCCTCAACCGCGCCGGCGAGTTGGCCGAGGAACTGCTCGAGGACGGCATCACTGCCATGAAGATCTGGCCGTTCGATCACGCCGCCGAAAAGACGCGTGGCAATGACATCTCGGCGGCCGACCTGAAATCGGCGCTGCAGCCGTTCGAGAAGATCCGCCGCGCCGTCGGCGACAAGATCGACATCATGGTCGAGTTCCATTCGATGTGGCAGCTTTTGCCGGCCATGAAGATCGCCGGCGCGCTGAAACCTTATGCCACTTATTGGCACGAGGACCCGATCCGCATGGACAGCCTCGGTGACTTGAAACGCTACGAGGCGGTGAGCCCGGCGCCGATCTCGGCCTCCGAGACACTGGGCAGCCGCTGGGCCTTCCGCGACCTGCTCGAAACCGGGGCTGCCGGCATCGTCATGCTCGACATCTCCTGGTGCGGCGGCCTGTCGGAGGCGCGCAAGATCGCCGCGATGGCGGAGGCCTGGCGACTGCCGGTCGCGCCACATGACTGCACCGGTCCGGTCGTGCTCGCCGCCTCGACGCATCTGTCGCTCAATGCGCCCAATGCGCTGGTGCAGGAGAGCGTGCGCGCCTTCTACCGCACCTGGTACCGGGACCTGGTGACGGCGCTGCCGGAAGTGAAGAACGGCATGATCACCGTGCCGCCTGGACCGGGCCTGGGGCTGGCGCTCAACCCCGACCTCGGCAAGGCCTACACCGTCCAGCGCCGCGTCTCCGACAAGACCGACATCTAGGAAATCCAAAGGGAGGAATTGAAATGAGAAAACTGACTGCAACACTTCTGCTTGGCGTCGCTATCTTCGGCGCCCAGACCGCCGCGCGTGCCAACGGGTTGAACATCGTCTTCACCCACCATTCGTCGGCATCGAACACCTTCTGGCAGGCGGTGAAGAAGGGTTTTGACGACGGCTGCGCCAAGGTCGAGGCCAGCTGCAACATGGTCTTCACCCAGACCGAGGGTTCGATCGAACAGCAGGTCGCCAACATGCGCGCGGCCCTTGCCGCCAAGCCCGACGCGCTGCTGACCTCGATCGTCGACGACCATGCTTTCGATGACGTAATCAAGGAGGCGCGCGATGCCGGCGTGCTCGTGATCGCCGTCAATGTCGACGACACCGAAGGCGCCAAGGGCAATGCGCGCCAGGCCTTCGTCGGGCAGGGCTTCAAGCCGGCGGGCTATTCGCTCGCCAAGGCTATATCCGAAAGCTTCCCGAAGGATGGCCCGATCAAGGTGCTGGTTGGCATCTCGGCGCCCGGCCAGAACTGGTCCGAGAGCCGTGGCGCCGGCGTGATGCAGTTCCTTGAGGAATACAAGGCCGCGCATGCCGACCGCGATGTGTCGTGGGAGCGCATCGACAGCGGCACCGACCTTGCCGTCACCTCCGACCGCGTCGGCGCCTATCTCAACGCCCATGCGGACACCACCGCCTATTTCGACACCGGATTCTGGTGCGCCGGTGTCGCCCGCGTGCTGCAGGATCGCGGCGTAGCGCCGGGCAAGGTCCTGCTCGGCGGTTTCGACCTGGTGCCCGAAGTGCTGCAGCAGATGCAGAAGGGCTACGTGCAGGCGCTGGTCGACCAGCAGCCCTACATGCAGGGCTTCATGCCGGTGATGGAGGCCTATCTCAACAAGAAGATCGGCCTGGCGCCTTCCGACATCGACACCGGCCAGGGCATCGTGCGGCCGAACGAAGCCGATGCGATCATGGCGCTTTCCGCCCAGGGAATGCGCTGACAGCGCAGCGCCGATGAGCGGTTTTGCATCGGCGGCGCCCGCGCGCCGCCGATGCCTCAACAGAAGTTCGAATTCCTGGAGCCTGACGTGAAGCGTCTGTTCAAGACCTATCTCGAAAAGCCGGAGCTGGCCGGTCTGATCCTGCTCTTGCTGCTGATCATCGTGTTCCAGATCCGCTCGCATGGCGTGTTCCTCAACCAGGACAATCTTCGCGGCATTCTCGGCATCCTGCCGGAGGCCGGCCTTGTTGCCATCGGCGTCACCATCCTGATGATCAGTGGCGAGTTCGACCTCTCCGTCGGCTCGGTGTTCGCGCTGATGCCGATGACGATGGCGGTGCTGATGGTGCACGACGCCCCGTTCCCGCTGGCGCTGCTCGCCGGACTGCTTGTCGCAGCCGCCATCGGCTTCATCAACGGCTACATCACCATCCGCTTCGCCATACCGAGCTTCATCACCACGCTCGGCATGCTGTTCATGGCGCGCTCGCTCACCGTCGTCGTTTCGGGCGGCTTCCCGCCGCTGCTGCCTGCCGACCTGCCGAACTGGCTGTTCACATCCTTCGTGGGCCCCGGCAACATGTTCCGCATGTCCTTCCTCTGGTTTGCCGGCATTGCGGTGCTGACCTCGCTGATGCTTTCGCGCACCAATTTCGGCAACTGGATCAAGGCCACCGGCGGCTTCCCGCCGGCCGCCGCCGCGATGGGGATCCCGACCACCAGGGTCAAGATCATCTGTTTCATGCTCTGTTCGATGCTCTCCGGCTTCGCCGGCATGCTGCAAGTGCTGCGGCTGGGCTCGCCCTTGCCTTCGATCGGCGAGGGCATGGAACTGCAGGCGGTGGCGTCCGCCGTCATTGGCGGCGCTTCGCTCGCCGGCGGTATCGGCACCGTGATGGGCGGCATCATCGGCACGACGCTTATCCGCGTCATCGACAACGGCCTCGTGCTCAGCCATGTCGACGCCAATTGGTTCAAGTTTGCCATCGGCTTCCTGACCATATTCGCCGTCGTCGCCAATGCTTGGATGCGCAAGCGCGCCAAGGCCATCAAGATGGAGGATTGAGCGATGGCCGACGCGATCATCTCCGTGCACAACCTTCACAAATGGTATTCCGGCGTCCATGCGCTGAAAGGGGTGACGCTCGACTTCACCCGGGGCGAGGCGCTTGGCCTGGTCGGGGACAATGGCGCCGGCAAATCGACCCTCATCAACATCCTCTCCGGCGTCCACACGGCGGACCAGGGCGAGATCAAGGTCGAGGGCAGGACTGTCCGCATCGCCAAGCCGCGCGATGCGATGGATCTCGGCATCGAGACGATCTACCAGTACAATTCCATGGTACCGACCATGTCGATCGCCAGGAACCTGTTCATCGGCCGCGAGCCGACCCGGTTTTCGGTCTTCGGCGTCGGCTTGCTCGATCAGAAGAAGATGGCCAGCGAAAGCATCCGCGCGATTGCCAATGTCGATCTGCACCTGCGCTCGCCGGATGCCCTTGTCGGCGAGCTTTCCGGCGGCCAGCGGCAGGGCGTCGCCATCGCCCGGGCCATGCATTTCAAGTCGAAGGTGATGATCCTCGACGAGCCGACCAACCATCTCTCCGTCAAGGAGACGAGGAAGGTGATCGGCTTCGTGCGTGGCCTGAAAGAGCAAGGCATCACCGGCGTCTTCATCAGCCACAACATGCATCATGTCTTCGAATGCTGCGACCGCGTCGTGGCGATGGCGCGCGGCGAAATCGTGCTGGACAAGCGGGTCGCGGAGACCTCGATCGGTGAAGTCCACGGCGTTCTGTAAGAGGTGGCGGCAATGAAAGCCCTTGCCGATCGCGTCGTGCTTCTGACCGGCGGCCTTGGCTCGCTCGGCCGTGCCCAGGCGGTGACGCTGGCGCGGGCCGGCGCGCGCGTGCTGGTGCTCGATCGCCCCGATAGCGAAGACGGGCCAGGGATTGCCTCGGAAATGGCCGTGCAGACAGGCGGCAACGTCGCCTTTGTCGGCTGCGACCTCAACCGGCTTGCGGAGGCGGAGGCTACGGTGGCGGCGCTGGCGGCGAGGGAAGGGGGCATCGACGTCTTGATCAACAACGCTGCCCTGATCATCAACCGGCCGTTCGAAGAATTCTCGCTGACCGAGTATGAGGATCAGATCCGTGTCAACTCTTCGGCCGCCTTCGCCTTGGCGCGGGCCTGCGCGCCGGCGATGAAGGCGAAGGCCTATGGCAAGATCGTCAATTTCTGCTCCATCACGCTCAACGGCCGCTGGGACGGCTACGTGCCCTATGTCGCGTCCAAGGGCGCGATGCTGGGTCTGACCAAATCGCTGGCGCGGGAGCTTGGGCCGCACGGCGTCCGGGTCAACGCCGTGTCCCCGGGCGCGGTTGTTTCGGAGGCCGAGGCGCGGGTGTTCGGCGACCGGCTGGCGCAATACAACGAGTGGATCCTGGAGAACCAGGGGCTCAAGATGCGCATCGAGCCGCATCACGTTGCCGATCTCGTACTGTTCCTCGCATCGCCCGCCTCGGACATGATCAGCGGCCAAAATATCGCCATCGACGGCGGTTGGTAAGGGATGGCCGGCCTCCTGGAACTGCGCGACGACCGCGCCCGTCTGGTCCTGGCGCCGCAAAAGGGCGCGGCGATCGCCCGCTTCGATGCACTGGTCGGCGGCGCAACGGTGCCGCTGCTCCGCCCCGACGATGGCACCGGCGCCTCCGGCTGCCAGCTTCTGGTTCCCTGGTCGAACCGCATCTCAGGCGGCGGTTTCGCCTTCGACGGCCGCTTCCATGCGATCGAGCCGAACGTGCCGGGGGAGGCCTTTCCAATCCATGGCGACGGCTTCCAGAGGGAGTGGCGGATTGCCAGCCACAGCGCCACCGAGGCAGAACTGGTCCTCGACGCCGGTGAAATCGGCCCCTACCGATATACGGCGCGGGTCGCCTATGCGCTGCATGACGGGGCCTTGGATGCCACGCTCACGGTGGAGAATCGCACCGGCATTCGCCTGCCTTACGGGCTCGGCTTTCATCCGTGGTTCCCGCGCAGCGCCGGAACGACGCTCGAGGCGAAGGCGGCGCGGGTCTGGCTGGAGGACAAGCATCATCTGCCGGTCGGCGTGGCGCCGGTGGCCGATTACCCCGCGTGGAATTTCTCGAACGCCTCCCTGTTGCCGCGAAGCTGGGTCAACAACGCCTTCGACGGCTGGGACCGCCGCGCCAGGATCACCCGGCCCGAGGACAGGATCGCCATCTCGCTCACCGCCTCGCCATTGCTCGACGTCTTCATCCTCTATTCGCCGTCGCAGGATGCCGATTTCTTCTGCTTCGAGCCGGTGTCGCATACCGTCGATGCGCATCACGGCAAAGGGCTGACCCCGCTTGAGCACGGCGCTACACTGAGTGCAAACATGCGCCTCGATTGGCGTTCCGCTGCTTCGCTCTGATGCGTCATGTGCACACCCACTCGCGGATCTTGCATTTTTGTCCGTTCCGCTCGCACGCCTGCAGTGTCAGGTCTTCGGCATCCCGGCGTGTTTGCGCCGTCTCGGCGCCCCAACTGGTCAGCCGCCCTTCCGGCTTCTCGCCTACGGCGAGGGCGCCGCAATGCTTGTAGGGAAAGCCGGTATTGTCGTCATCGTCCCAATGGCGATGATTGCGGAATACGCTGACCACGGCGCAGCTGCCGCCGCCGGCGTTCTGGCAATGCTTCAGCGCGATGTCCATCGCCTCCTGCCGCTTGTCGGCGCCCCAAAAGAAGCCGTGCTTCTCGTCGGGGCTCGAATAGGCGATCGCCGCCCAGATGCCTCTCTCCTCCTGGGCCGGCGGCTCGGGCACGTCCGCCGCCGGGGCGAGGTCCGCCGCGCCCAGCCGTCCGGCGCAAAGCAACAGCATACCGATCGCCGCAATGGCGGAATTCACCCTCATTGTACGCCTCCTTGTTTACCTGCTGCCGAGGCCACGGAAATGACGACGCAGCTGTTGCCGGTTGGCAGCAGTATCGCGTTGCCCCCTCCATTGGCCAGTTCATAGACGCTGATTTGTCCAAGATTGTTGGCGAGCTTGCTGTCTTTCGGAAGCAGGGCCGGAACATCGGCGCAATTGGCCGCGAATGGCGCCACCCTGACCATCGTACCTTCGCAAACGGATGCGGTGGGTGCCGCGAACACCAGGCCTGCCGCCGGGCCGCTGTAGCCCTGTGTGGCGTAGTTCATGCCGACCAGGGCTTCCACGAGGTGTTTGTCGGGGGCCTCGTTGTTCCAGATCGACTGGACGCTGTACGTCGTGCCGGTTGTCAGCATCTGCCCAAGGGCTGGGAAAATGTTGGAACAAGACTGCAAGCCTGCCTCTTTGGCGTGTTGCAGAAATGGTGTCTCGGCCAGGGCCGGATTGGGCTGGTTGGTCTCCGCGACCGCCGGCTGCGGCAATAAATTGTGGAGCAGGTCGTAGCGCATGGCCGCGAAGCCGGACGTGGCGACGACGGCAATGGCGAGCAACGAGAAGACAGCGGTCCTCGCGCGGTTTCGTTGCGGTCTGCTCCGGTCTTCGATGCCGACCCGGACAGCATCCTTTCCCTGGTTGCGGGACATTATCCGGTCATGGATCGATTGCTGGTTCATCGCGATTGCCTCGTCAATTGATCGCCGCAACGGCCGCGGCCAAGCCCTTGAGGGTCGCGGTTACGTTGATCGTCCTGCCATCCGTGGTCGGGAAGGAGATGACGGATGCCGCGGCCTTCGAAATCTGTTCGCGCATGATCGGACCAACCGGCAGCATGCCGACGCAGACGGCCTGATTGCATCCGTCGAGTTGAATTTTTATCGGCTCCTTGCGCCCCTCGAACGTCAGCGAGACAGGAGCGTCGCTCTTGGCGATCGGCGGGGCGCGCAAGATCATGTAGGGGTTGCCTTCCTTGGTGGCGGCAAGCGACCAGCTGAACGCAACCTGTCCTGCCTGGTCCTCGATGATCTGGGTGACATTGCAGACCTTTTGGCGCGCCTTCAGGTTCTCGTCGCAGATCAGCGTCCAGTTCTCGAACGGACGGGTGGTCCGTTGATATTCGCCAAGCTTCGCATCCGCAGGGATCGCTACGTCGGAAGGTTTTACCCTGTAGCCGGAAGGGATTGCTTCCTGCCCGGCCGCTAACGGGCCGGACAGGAGCATTGACGTCATGGATATCGCGACAGCAAGGACTGCCTGCCTGATCATGGCCGGGCTCTAGTTCAGCGTAAGGCTGACGCCCGCGCCGACACCCCAGTGTCCGCCTGCCGTCGTACCGGACAGGTTCGCTCGAACACGTCCTTCCTCGCTGGTGTAGCCGGCGCCGAAGGCCAGGGCGCCTTCACCGCGCCAATAGCCTCCGCCGGCGGCCACGCTCAGCTTGCCGGGACGATCGTCGTAGCGCAGCGAGCCGGCCGCCAAGCCGATTGCCGCAGCCTGGCGCGCCTCGCCCCTGACCTCTCCCATGTCCATGTTGAGCTGGCTGAGTTTGGAGTCCGCATACGCATTGGCTTGCTGCAGCGTGGTGGCCGCCACCTGGTTGGTGTAGTTCTTCGAATTGTCCAGGTTGAGTGCTAACCCGCTGTTGAACTGCTGAACATTGACCGCATCGGTGTTGGCAACGCCCGGCCCGACATTGTGGATGACCACCGGCGTGTTCGGGTCGCCGCCGGCAAGGGTAATCGAGTTGGACTTGTTGCCGTTCCCATCCTTGTCGTACTGGACGGCGAACTGATTCAGGTCGCCGACGCTACCCTGCATGGCTTCGACCGCCTGGTTGGTGGCGAAGAGCTGGCTGCCGTTGATGGCGTCGGTGGAGGTGCCGCTGATCCGGCCCGCCGCGACATTGGTGACGGTGCGCTCGTTGCCGACGGTGCCGACGCTGACCGTGCTCGTCGGAGCTGTTCCGGCGAAGGTATAGGCAACGCCGTTGATCGTTGTGCCGGTGGTGGCGACCGCCGCCGCCGTCGTCGAGCCCGCGCCGAGCGCGACGCTGCCCGGCTCGTTGGCCTTTGCGCCGGCGCCGAGCGCCACCGCCTGCGCTCCGTTGGTGGTCGCGTTGGTGCCGAGGGCGATGCTGTCGGCCTGGTTGACCGTCGAATTCTGGCCGATCGCGATGCCTCCCGGCGCCGTCTGCTGCACGATGGCGCCATTGCCGATGCCGATGCCGTTGTCGCCATTGACGGTGGTGCGCGGACCGACCGCAACCGAATCGACGCCGACCGCAAGCGAATCCGCGGCCGTCGAATTGGCGTGGAAGTACAGGCTCCCCGTCACCGCGAACGAGCTCAGCGCGCCCTTCAACTGGCGAAGCGTGACCGCGTCCTGGTCCTGCGTCCCGTCGGCCACGTTGATGATCTGGCGATAGGAGGTGGAGGTGCCGACCGAGACGGCGCCGAGCAGGCTCATGTCCGCGGTGTTGTAGGGAATGAGGCCGGTGCCGGAGAGGATCGATCCCGATACGGGCGCGACCGCCCGATCCGAAACCGAGCCGGCGCCGAGCGCCACGCCGCCGATGACGCTGGCCTGGGTGTCGCGGCCGAGCGCCAGCGCATTGTCGGCGCTCGCGGTCGCCTGGTAGCCCAGGGCGGAAGAGCCGATCCCTTGCGCGAAGGAGTCCGCGACGGCAAGCGTCCTGTCGTTGGTGCGCACATAGCGGATGCCGTCGCCATTGGCGTCGGTGTAGGCCAGCGAGGTGTCGCCGGTAATAGTGCTGATCGAATTGCCGAGATTGGTGATGTCAGCAGTATTGGCGGCGATATCGGTGGTGTTCTGCGTCACCTGTTGGTTGGTCGCAAACAGCTGCGAGCCGTTGACCGCATCGGTCGAGGAGCCGCTCAACTGCCCGGCCGCGACATTCTGGATCTGGCGTTCCGCGCCCACCGAGCCGACCGAAAACGCTCCCGCCGGCGTGGTTCCGGCGAAGGTGTAGGCAACGCCGCCGATCGTGGTGCCGCCGACCGCCGTGGTCGCGGTCGACACCGCATTCGCGCCGATCGCCACGTCGCCGGCATTGTTGGCCACGGCATTCGGGCCGATGGCAACGGAATCCGTCCCCAGCGCCTGCGAATCCGCCAGCGTCGAATTGGCGTGGAAATACTTGATGCCGCCGCCCGTGCTGATGCTGTTGATCGTGTTGCCGAGATTGGTGATGTCGGCGGTGTTGGCGGCGATGTCGGTCGTATTCTGCGTCACCTGCTGGTTGGTGGCGAAGAGCTGCGAGCCGTTGATCGCGTCGGTCGACGAATTGCTGAGCCGGCCCGCCGCGACATTGGTGATGGTGCGTTCCGCGCCGACCGCGCCGACGCTGACGGTGCTTGCCGGCGTCGTGCCGGCGAAGTTGTAGGCGACGCCGCCGATCGTCGTGCCGGCGGTGCCGACCGCCGCGGCGGTTACCGAGCCCGAGCCGAGCGCCACGTCGCCGGCGTTGCTGGCGTTGGCGAGGGCGCCCAGCGCGATTGCATTCTGGGCGCCGGCATTCGCTCCTACGCCGAGAGCGGTCGCTTGAAAGGCGGTTGCAAACGCGTTCTGGCCGATCGCGGTGCTGGACGTGGCTGTGGCATTGGCGTTGGCGCCGACGGCGGTGCTGTATTGGCCCGAGGCCTTGGAGATGTATCCCATCGCCGTTGCGTCAAGCGCCGATGCGACGGCGCCGCTGCCGAAGGCCGAGGCGTTGGCGTCGGAGGCGCTCGAATTGGTGCCGGCCGCGATGGCGTTCGTCCCCGTCGCGGTGGAGACCGGTCCGATGGCGACGGAGTCCGTGCCCGTTGCAGACGAGTCCGCCGCCGTCGAATTGGCGTGGAAATACTTGATGCCGCCGCCGGTGCTGATGCTGTTGATCGTGTTGCCGAGATTGGTGATGTCGGCGGTGTTGGCGGCGATGGCCGTCGTGTTCTGCGTCACCTGCTGGTTGGTGGCGAAGAGCTGCGAGCCATTGATGGCGTCGGTCGACGAATTGCTGAGCCGGCCCGCCGCGACATTGGTGATGGTCCGCTCCGCGCCGAGCGCGCCGACGCTGACAGTGCTCGTCGGCGTCGTGCCGGCGAAGCTGTAGGCCGTGCCGCCGATCGTCGCGCCGCTGGTGCCGACCGCCGTCGCGGTCACCGAGCCCGAACCGAGCGCTACGTCGCCGGAGCTTGCCGTCGCCGTCGCGCCGTTGCCCAGCGCGACATTGCCGGCAAGGCCGGCTGCACCCGCCGTCGAGCCATTGCCCAGCGCCACGGAGCCTTGCCCGACGGCCTTGTTGTTGTTGCCGATGGCAACCGCGCCTGCGGCCTGGTTTGCGGCTGTGGCGGGTTCCGTGCCGGCGCTGTTNTGCGGCCTGGTTTGCGGCTGTGGCGGTTGCCGTGCCGTCGCTGTTGGCGATGTTGTTGGCGCCGCCGGTGAAGGCGCCGGTGCCGCTGGCATAGCTCGGATCGCCGATGGAGACCGCGCCGTTGCCGTAAGCCGTGTTGCCCGAACCGATGGAGACAGCCTTGCCGCCGGTTGCCACCGCATTGGTGCCCATGGCGACCGCTTCGGCCGAATCCGCCTTGGCGTTGTTGCCCACGGCGATGGCGCTCGTGGCGCTGGCGGTGGAGAGGGCGCCCAGCGCAACCGCATTCTGGGCGCCGGCATTCGCTCCTACGCCGAAAGCGGATGCTTGAACGCCGGTTGCAAACGCGTTCTGGCCGATCGCCGTGCTGGACGTGACGGTGGCGTTTGCGTTGGCGCCGACTGCGGTGCTGTATTGGCCCGAGGCCTTGGATATGTACCCCATCGCCGTTGCGTCAAGCGCCGACGCGACGGCCTCACGTCCTACGGCAGCGGAATCGGCGCCGCTGGCGACAGATCCCCAGCCTGCGGCTGTCGCATAGTTGTTGCTGGCCGTGGAACTGGTGCCGAGGGCTGTGGAATTGCCTCCCGAAGCAACGGACAAGGTGCCCAAGGCATTGGCGCCTGCCCCGGTGGCACTGGCCTGGACGCCGAGGGCAACGGAATTGACACCGCTCGAGATCGTACCTTGGCCAAGTGCCATCGCTCCGCCTGTACCGGAGGCTGTCGCATTCAGGCCGATTGCGACGCCGTATTGGGTCGACGCACTGGCGTTGCTTCCCATCGCAACGGCATCGGCGGAAGATGCTTTCGCGGCGGTGCCGAGCGCGACGGCAGAAGCGCCGGAAGAGACCGAATTCGTGCCGATCGCGATGCTGTTGGGCAGTGCGGTGTTGGCCTGAACACCCGCCAGTGCGCCGACGCCGAATGCGATGGACTGGTTGCCCCAGGCACTGGCGGTGTTGCCCATCGCCGTTGCGCTCGTTCCGGTCGCTTTGGTCAGGACGCCTATGGCAACGGTGTTTTGCTGATTTGCCGTGACATCCGTACCAAGGGCGATGGCGCCCTGCGAGAGCGCGCCTGATCCCGCGAGGGTGCGCCCGCCAATGTTGATGGAGTTGATGCTGGTCGCGGTCGCCTGGAATCCAATGGCGACGGCATTCTGGTTGCTTGCGACGGCGCTGTTACCTTGGGCAATCGAATCCACGCCGGATGCCGTTGCCCCGAACCCGAGCGCGGTGGCGCGCAATCCGGTCGCCCGGGTAACAGGGCCGATCGCGGTCGAGTTGACTCCGTCGGCACGCGCATTATTGCCAAAAGCGGCCGCGCTTGTGGTTGCAACCGAATTGACGCCAATAGCGCTTGCTGCGTCCCCGTTGGCCTTGGCGTTCCCGCCCACGGCGAGGGCATTGACGCCGGTTGCGCCTGCGAAGACACCTATGCCTATGGAATTGAGGCCATTGACACCCATCGCATAGCCGATGGCGATCGTGCCGTCGCCCGTTGCACTGTTGGAACTGCCCAACGCCACGCTGTTATTGCCATTCGTCGCGGCGCCGTTACCGATGGCGACGGCGTTGCCGCCGGTCGCCGAACCGCCGCCAGCCTGATATTGTGCCTGGGCCGGTGTGGCGAGGCCGAGCGCGGCGATCGCGGCCAGGCCGCCGAGCACGCTGGCCGGGCTGACGCCACAGGCCAGAGCCGAACGCACGCTGGTGCCGCTTCTCAATGTTCCCAGACCCATATTCTTGCGACCGAATCCAAGAACCCGGTGAGCCATGCGCAGCACCGCCATCAGGCGGCGCCGCACCGAGCGGCTGTCGGCCGCGCCCGCGATCCAGTTTCCGACAAAGCTTGAAGAAAGTTCGATCCTTCTCCGCCCCTCGACGCGTTTGGTCATGCTAGTTTTTCCTCGCAATTGCCGAGGCGCTCTGATGTGCCGCACCATTCGCCTCGGTGGCCAAAAAATCTTCGAAATTGCGCGTCTTCTCCCGCAACGAGAGACCGACCTTCGCGCCTTGTTTTTCAATCAGCTGATAGGCGCTCGCGACCCATGGCTGCGTCGGCTCTGGAACCGTATGCAGTGCAGCCTCCGTCCGTTCCGGCGGCAGGCTTACCGCCACCAGCGCGCGGCAGAGATCGAAATGAAATCCCGGATCGCCTTCACCACAAGCCGGAGAGGTCAGTCCAAGCACGAAACAGGCCAGGAGATGGTCGAGTTCCGCAGCGCTGATCCGGCTGGCGTATTGGCGTTGCAGTGCAGCCCAGGCCGCTTCGGCCTTAGGCGCGAAGACCTCGATTTCCGCGAATTGAATGTCCATGGGACAATCCGACATGCTGTATCATCTGGTTGCTCCCCCGCCCCAAATGACTTCCATCGCGACCATGAGCACATTCGCGGTGCAGGTATTTTGGAATAATCCGGAATCTTTGTAGGAAAATCCGGTATTTGGTCCCTGCGCGACGACTGTGACTGCTCTGCCACACAACCTTCGACTATACTGAAGATCAATCGAGGTATCGCCGCGGACAATCATGCGCGCCGCAACAAGCGTTAACGTTGCAGCTTCACCTGCCTGGGGGTTCTGTTCCGGTATCTGGACATGGTGACTGTCAAGTGGCTCTGGTCCGAGAATCCACTGAGATGAGCGACTTCCGCAATCGACAGGTCGCTCTCGATGAGAAGTTTTTCGGCGAAATCGAGACGCAGCCGCAGCAGATATTTGTGCGGCGGCTCGCCAAAAGTCTTGGTGAATGCCAGGATGAAATGGCTCGGCGAAAGGCCACAGAGTGCGGCCAACTCGGCCACCGCGATCTTGCTGGAAAAATTTACCTCCAGGAATTCCCGCACCCGCCGGGCGCTGCGGTTCGACAGACCGCCCTTTGGGGCTTGTGGCAACTTTCGCGCTCCTGCGTAGTTCCGAAGCAAATGGACGGCGAACATGGTGACCAACGAATCGACATAGAAGTCGTTTGGAGTTTCCCGATCCGTCAGTTCCGCCTTCAGCAACTGCGCGAGTTGCAGCGCCTGGAAGTCGACGGTCCCGAACGGCGGCGGTTGAAGCTCGGCATGGCCGGTGTCGAATTCACGCGTTGCCAGCTCGAAGAGACTCTCGGGGGTGAGCGCCACGATTACGCTTTCCGTGGTGGATGACCGGGTCACCTTGCCGCCGAGATCGGCTGGGACGATCATGATCATACCGACGTCGCCGTCGTATTCGTGGACTTTGTCGCTGCCCAGCGATGCCGCTATCCCTGGTGAGGGTGCAAGCAGAACCGAAGCGAAATGTTCCGCCGCTTTGAATGTGTGTGATCCCGGCCGATGAACGACATGAGCCGCGCCGCCTCGAAACGTGACCAGGTACCGCCCCGCGCTTTCCGGAATTCCGTCGAAGATGCGACGATCCGCGCGCCGCCGCTCTGTCCCGGCGCTTTCCTGGACGTTGCCTCTATGTTGCATCTTCGTCTCTGCCACTGCTGCGTCGATCAATCCAATCCTGTGCTGTATGGAGGCGCCCAGAATTCACGTTTGCTCCTGGGCGTCCCTTCGAATCCTACAGATGCTGCATTATATTGAAAGAAGAATTTGAGCTCAAATGAAAATTTTACCAGGATTTTGACTATAAATTTACAGGTTTGAATTTTTAGCCAAAGCTTTCTGACCATTTTCCGTCTTTATCTTACCATTTGTGCCTAGTTATTGTGCACAGTGCGCCATCACAATCCAGCGTTGTATTCTGAATATAGATCGCGCGGCCATTGACGGAGCTGGTCGACTATCTGTCATTGCCACGGACGATCCAGCAGCAGTTATCGCCCGAACCATGGCTTCTTTCCCTTGTGCTTCTTCATGGCGGTGGCCAAATGGCCTTGATCCGAAAATCCCGCGAGGTAAGCGACTTCGGCGATGGCGACCCTCCGGGAGCGATCCAGGGCTGCGGACAGAGCATATCCCGCTCCCCCGCATGGTTGCTCTTCTGGGATTGGCATTTTCGGGGATTGTGTCGAGGGCGTGCCGATTGACCCGATCGGCGCCTGCGCTGCGTTTCCTGAACCTCGCCCGCATTTTTCATTCAGCCTTGCCTCAGCCGCTTTGCCAGCCCATCGAAATTCCGTGCCGTGCAAACAGCCAACCCGGAAAACCGGACGGTAATTTGTATCCCCCATAGTCCTGCCCAAAGGCAGCGTAGCGCATCCCGCGGATAGAAAAAACATTGTAAGTGAAGAAAAAAATTCGCGCGAGAAAAACATGGCCTGGTTTGGCCAGCGCTACGGAATTATCCGGCTCACGCAGGCCTGCTAAAGATCGCCTCGGCGTTTCTCGTACAGATCCCAGGACAGCTCGACCATGGCCAGAAGAACGTCTTCCTGGCTCCACCCGGCGGCAACCGCCGCCTCGACAATTCCGCGGACGAGCGGCAGCAATTGGCGCTCGCATTCGGCCGACAGGTTGGCCTCGGCGCCGTCGGCAGGCGGACTATCGAAATCAAATCCCACCATCGGCGTTCCCCCGCCATCAATGATCTAATGAAATGTATGTCTCTGCAATCATACTCCCGTCTAATATACATCAATCGGTAACGAAACACAGCAGCGTCGAGATTGACAGGGCATGGCCGCCCCGATTGCAGCGGCTCCATGGTTCGTCTGGACGTCTTTTTTGGCCTCCTGTTGCCGGCATTGCATATCTTGGATGCGAACCCCAGGCATTCGCGTAAAGCTATCGGGATCCTGGCGAGCTTTGCCGCATGGAGCGGAACCTGCCGCTTCATGGCATCGATGAAGTCGATCAGGTCACCGGGCCGAGCAGGACCGAGCCATCCGGCACCCCGCCATCGATCGGGATGGCTCTGCGGTTTGCGCTCGCCGCCATCGGCTGGCCGATGTCGGACGTCACGATGACCGGGCTCTTCGACGGCACGCGGTCGTAGAGGTCGATGATGTCCTGATTTATCAGGCGCACGCAGCCTGACGAGACGGATTTGCCGATCGAGTTCCATTCCGGCGAGCCATGCAGGCGGTAGAGCGTGTCGACGTTGTCGTGGAACAGGTAGAGCGCGCGGGCGCCGAGCGGGTTCTTGAGGCCGCCGGGCATGCCGCCGTTCTTGGCGCTGTATTCTTCCAGTTCAGGCTGGCGGGCAACCATCTCATCGGGCGGCGTCCATTTCGGCCATTTCTGCTTCCACTGGACGACGGCGTCTCCCGACCATTCGAAGCCGGCGCGGCCGAGGCCGACGCCGTAACGGATCGCCTGGCCGCCTTCGCGCACCAGATAGAGGAAATGGTTGGTCGTATCGACGATGATGGTGCCTGGCCGCTGGCCGGTCGGATCGGGAACGATCTGGCGCAGGAACTGCGGGTCCATCTTCTTGATCGGGATGGCCGGGAGTTCGAACCCGCTGTCGGAAATCGGGCCGTACATCGTCGCATAGTCGCCGAGCGGCGGCTCGTCATAGGTCGGCGGTGGCGGTTCGACCGGCGCCGGCGCCGGTCCGGTGGTGGTGCAGGCGGAGACCGCAATCGAAGCGGCGCCAAGGGCTGCAGCATTCAGAAAGCCGCGACGGCTCAGGCGATAGGGGTCGATTTCGGTCTTCAACATGGTTGCCTTTTTTAAGTCTCGAATCGCAAGAAAGCGTGAATGCCTTCAAGCGGCGCAGTGGTCGGCCTCCCCCAATGCCTGACGCGATAGGCGGTTCCGATTCTGGCCTGAGGGTGGACAAACAAAGGCGAAGCTGTGACCGCCCTGCCACTGTTGCTCGAAGGCAACAGAGTGATCAGCCGCCGGTCAGCAGGCCTTCAAGCGACGGCAGGATCAGCGCCGGCGGGAAATCCCGGTATTCCTCGGGCTGGTTGGCGCGGTTGATCCATACGGTGCGAAAGCCGAATTTGGTGGCGCCGGCGATGTCCCAGCGGTTGGACGACTGGAACGAGACGGCGCCCGGATAGAGCCGCCAGCCCGTCGCCACCATGTCGTAGGTCGACGGGTCGGTCTTGAAGCGCCTGACGGCGTCGACCGAAAAGATATCGTCCAGCACCTGGTCGAGGGCGGCCGACTTGACCGCCGCTTCCAGCATCTCGGGCGAGCCGTTGGACAGGATTGCGAGCTTGGCGCCGGATGCTTTCAGCGCCTTGAGCACGGCCGGCACTTCCGGATAGCAGTCGAGCCGCCAATAGGCTTCGAGCAGCTTGGCCTTCAGTCCCTTGTCGGCGGAGGGAACCTTGCGCAGGGCGAAATCGAGCGCCTGTTCGGTGAGCTGCCAGAAATCGGCATAGCCGCCCATCAGCGTGCGCACCCAGGAATATTCCAGCTGCTTGGCGCGCCAGATTTCCGAAAGCAGCGGGCCGTCGGGGCCGATCTCGCCGTCGTGACGGCGCACGGCGGCGTGCACGTCGAACAACGTGCCATAGGCGTCGAAAACGTAAGCCGCGTAATGCATGGCGACAGTTTTGAGGGCAGGCGGCGCAAGGTGCAAGCATCGATTGTAGTCTTGATCGCTTTCTTGGGGCGCTCTGGCCTCAACAAAAACCGCTCCATGCCGGTTGACGGCGCCGGTCAAAGCATCTTCCAATGCTTGGCACAGGCAGCTTTGAAGCGGAACCGAACAATGACACTGGCGACTGCGGCGCTATCGGCGACATGGACCTTCGTCGACGGCGACTGGTACGAAGGCAACGTCGCCATCCTTGGGCCGCGCAGCCATGCCATGTGGCTCGGCACCAGCGTCTTCGACGGCGCCCGCTGGTTCGAAGGCGTCGCCCCCGATCTCGAACTGCATGCCGCCAGAGTGAACGCCTCGGCGATCGCGCTCGGCCTCACGCCATCGATGAACGTCGACCAGATCGTCGGCCTGACCTGGGACGGGCTGAAGAAGTTCGACGGCAAGACAGCGGTCTACATCAGGCCGATGTACTGGGCCGAGCATGGCGGCTATATGGGCGTGCCGGCCGATCCGGCCTCGACCCGTTTCTGCCTCTGCCTTTACGAATCGCCGATGATCTCGCCGACCGGCTTTTCGATCACCGTGTCGCCGTTCCGGCGGCCGACCATCGAGACCATGCCGACCAATGCCAAGGCCGGCTGCCTCTATCCCAACAATGGCCGCGCCATTCTCGAAGCCAAGGGACGCGGCTTCGACAATGCGCTGGTGCTGGACATGCTGGGCAATGTCGCCGAGACCGGAACCTCGAACATCTTCCTGGTCAAGGACAGCCACGTGTTGACGCCGGCGCCCAACGGCACCTTCCTGTCCGGCATCACCCGCTCGCGCACCATGACGCTGCTTGGCGATTACGGCTTCAAGACCACGGAGAAGATGCTGTCGGTGCGCGACTTTCTTGAAGCCGACGAGATATTTTCGACCGGAAATCATTCCAAGGTCGTGCCGATCACCCGCATCGAGGACCGCGATCTGCAGCCCGGGCCGGTGGCCAAGAAAGCGCGCGACCTTTATTGGGAATGGGCGCATTCGACTTCCGCCGGTTGAGCCGCTAAAAGGCAATTGGCGCTTCATTCCGGAGTTGTTCCAGATCAATGCAGCCCTATCTTAATCCGGTATCCGCACCGGATTTTTCCATGAGGAGTATGACCGATGGCTTTTGAATTGCCCGCCTTGCCCTACGACTACGAGGCCTTGCAGCCTTACATGTCGAAGGAGACGCTGGAGTATCACCACGACAAGCACCACAAGGCTTATGTCGACAACGGCAACAAGCTGGCCGCCGAAGCGGGCCTTGGCGATCTGTCGGTCGAAGAGGTGGTCAAACAGTCGTTCGGCAAGAATGCCGGCCTCTTCAACAACGCAGCCCAGCACTACAACCACATCCATTTCTGGAAGTGGATGAAGAAGGGCGGCGGCGGCAACAAGCTTCCGGGCGCCCTGCAGAAGGCTTTCGACGCCGACCTCGGCGGCTACGACAAGTTCAAGGCCGACTTCATCGCCGCCGGCACCACGCAGTTCGGTTCGGGCTGGGCCTGGGTCTCGGTCAAGGACGGCAAGCTGGCGATATCCAAGACGCCGAACGGCGAGAACCCGCTCGTCCATGGCGCATCGCCGATCCTCGGCGTCGATGTCTGGGAACATTCCTATTACATCGACTACCGCAACGCGCGGCCGAAATATCTCGAGGCCTTCGTCGACAGCCTCATCAACTGGGACCATGTCCTTGAAATGTACGAAGAGGCGAAAGCCTGATCGACCCAGAGAAGCCCCGGTACTCCGGGGCTTTTCTTTCTCAGCTGAAGCAGCAGGCACACAAAATTCGGCGGAATCCGGCCGGCGGACAGGGAATAATCCCGGCCCGCCCTCCGTTAACGGTAGGTCGCGACCCCTCATCATCCTGGAGCCAATTGAATGAGAAAGCTTGTTATCGCCATCTCTATGCTCAGCCTCGCCGCCTCGGCGGCTTTTGCCGACCCGATCCTCGACCGACAGGGACTGATGAAGGAACGAGGCAAGATCGTCGGCGGCCTGTCAAAAATCGCCAAGGGCGAGGCAGACTTCGATGCCGCCGCCGTGCTGACGGCGCTGCAGGCGCTGCAAGTCAATGCCGAGAAGTTCGATGTCGACACGCTGTTCCCGGCCGGCAGCGACAGCGGTGATACCACCGCCTCGCCCAAAATCTGGAAAGACATGGCGGGCTTCAAATCGACCGAAGACAAGTACCTCGCCGACGTCAAGGCCGCAGTCGCCGCCGCACCCGCCGATGTCGATGCGCTGAAGGCGCAGATCGATACGCTCGGCAGTGATTGCGGCACCTGCCACAAGACCTATCGGGTGAAGAAGAGCTGATCCCGGGCAATGCCCTTGTGGAAAAAATTTGTCGGCGCCGCCCTTGTCCTGGGCGTCGTCGGTGCCGGCGCCGGCTGGCTGTTGTCGGCGCCGGTCAAGCTCGACACTGACACCCTGGCGCAGCTCGGCCCCGGCGACGCCGCCAGGGGCAAGCGCATTTTCAATGCCGGCGGCTGCACCTCCTGTCACGCCAAGCCGGGCTCGCAAGGCGACGGCCGTTTGCAACTGGTCGGCGGCCTCGAGCTCAAGACGCCGTTCGGCACCTTCGTGCCGCCCAACATCTCACAGGATCCCAAGGACGGCATCGGCGCCTGGACGGTCGAGGACCTTGCCAACGCCATGCTGAAGGGCGTGTCGCCGTCGGGCGAGCATTTCTATCCGGCCTTTCCCTACGCGTCCTACGCCCGGATGAAGCCGGCTGATATTGCCGATCTCTATGCGTTCCTGAAGACGCTGCCGGCGGTCGCCGGCAAGGCGCCCGACAATTCCCTGACTTTCCCCTTCAACATCCGCCGCGGCCTCGGCCTGTGGAAGCGGCTCCATCTCAGCAAAGAGCCGGTGATTGCCTTTGCCGATGGCACGCCTGATCTGGTACTCGCCGGCCGCTATCTGGTCGAGGGGCCCGGCCATTGCGGCGAATGCCACACGCCGCGCGACATCACCGGCGGCACCAGGAAGAGCCAATGGCTGGCTGGCGCGGCGGCCGCCGAAGGCAGCGGCATCGTGCCGAACATCACATCGGGCGAAGGCGGGCTCGGTGACTGGTCGGAAGCCGACATCGCCAACTATCTCGAAACCGGTTTTACCCCTGATTTCGATTCGGTCGGCGGCGCCATGGTCGACGTGCAGCGCAACATGGCCGAACTGCCGCCGGAAGATCGCGCGGCAATAGCCGCCTATCTCAAGGCGGTGCCGCCGCATCCCAACGGCTACCCGGTGCGCAGCAAGCCGGCCAAGTGATCCCGGCTACAGGTGGCGATCGCCGAGGAAGTCGAAGCCCGTCTCGAAGAAATGGCTGTAATTGCAGGTCAGTTCCTCGCCGGGTGCGATGTCGCGCAAGGCATAGGTTTCCTCGGGCGAGGAGACATCGCAATTCGGTTCGTCGTCATGGTTCATGTAGCGGGCGTCGTCGGCTTCGAAGACGATGTAGTTCGGATCCCGGCGGTCTGGATAGGAATAACGGTCGAGATAGTTCTTCACCGGGCCGCTCTCGCCTTCATAGGTCTCGACGTCGATGATCCGGTCGAATCTGGGGTCGAGCTTCCAGACCAGCGTGCCCTTGGCAATGTGGTTCCTGGCGAAAACCCCGATGCCCTGGATCGGTGATTTCTCGAGATAGGTGTCGACGAGCAACATAGTGGCCCCTTTGCGTATGTCATGGTCTGGAAGGTGGCGCGCATTGGGTAGCGCGCAGCCATTGCAAATGCGAGTGAAAATGAGCAGCCTGGAATTCAAAAAGTGACGACCGGCGCGCCTCGACGGGCGCGCCTTTCGCATCGACATCAGCGCTGCTGCAAGGCCAGACGGACGCCTAACGCGCAGTAGATGCCGCCAACCACCTTGCCTTGCCATTTCACCACCGACGGATTGCGGCGCAGGAACGTGCCCAGCCGGCCCGCACTCACGGCAAAGACGACTGTGCTGAAAAGGCCGAGCAGAACAAAGATTATGCCCAGCGTCATCAGCTGGAGCATCACCGATCCGTTTTCAGGCCGCACGAACTGGGGCAGGAAGGCGAGGAAGAAAAGCGCCGTCTTTGGGTTAAGCACTTCGGTCAGGACAGCTTGACGAAACGCCTTGCTGGCGGAGATCGCGAGTGCGCCGGCAGTAGGGTCGGCCGGTATTCTCTCGATGATTGCGCGGATGCCGAGGTAAACGAGATACGCCGCGCCGATATATTTTACGACGCTGAACAGCGTTGCCGAAGTGGCGATGATCGCCGAAATGCCGACCATCGCCATGATGGTATGGAACACATCGCCAGCCGCGACGCCCGCGCCCGTCGCGACGCCGACCCTGGTTCCGGAACTCGTCGCTCGCGTGACCGTCAAAAGCGTGGCTGGGCCTGGAATAAACACAAAGCCAAGCACAACCGCTATGTAAGCCGTCAAGGTGGATAGATCGATCATTGCGACGCCTCCGTTGCATTCTCAGCCTTGCCCGTAACCTCGGGTTCGGGCTTGGCCGTAACCTTGAGCGCGAAGGAGTAGGTATAGGCGATCTCCTCCAGCCTTGAAAAGCGGCCGGAGGCGCCGGCATGGCCGGAATCCATGTTGATCTTGAACAGCACCGGATTGTCGCCGCTCTTGCGCTCGCGCAGCCGCGCCACCCATTTGGCCGGCTCCCAATAGGTGACGCGCGGATCGGTGAGGCCGGCCAGCGCCAGTATCGGCGGGTAGTCGTGATCGGCGACATTGTCATAGGGTGAGTAGGCGGCGATCGTTTGGTAATCTTCCGCCGACGCGATCGGGTTGCCCCATTCCGGCCACTCCGGTGGCGTCAGCGGCAAGCTTGCGTCGAGCATCGTGGTCAGCACGTCGACAAAGGGAACCTCGGCAACGATGGCGCCGAAACTATGCGGCGCCATGTTGGCGATCGCACCCATCAGCATGCCGCCGGCCGAGCCGCCTTGCGCGACGATGCGGTCGTGTTGGGTGTAACGCTCGGCGACGAGATGCTGCGCGACGGCGATGAAATCGGTGAACGTGTTCATCTTGTGCGCCCGCTTGCCGTCGTCATACCAGCCATAGCCCTTGTCCTTGCCGCCGCGGACATGGGCGATGGCAAAGACAAAGCCACGGTCGACCAGCGAGAACCAGTTGGTGTTGAACGCCGCCGGAATGGCAATGCCGTAAGAGCCGTAGCCGTAAAGCAGGCACGGTGCGGAGCCATCGAGCGGCGTGTCGCGGTGGTGCAGCAGCGAGACCGGCACCAGTTCGCCATCGGCGGCCGGCGCCATCAGCCGGCGCGTGACATAATGATCCGGATTGTGACCGGACGGCACTTCCTGGGTCTTCAGCAGCACACGCTCGCGGCTGCGCATATTGTAGTCGAAGACCTGCGCCGGGGTCGTCATCGACGAATAGGTGAAGCGCATGATCTCGGTGTCGTATTCATAGGACCCCGACAGGCCGAGCGAGAACGCCTCTTCGTCGAACGAGATCAGATGCTCCTCGCCGCTGCGGCGATCGCGAACGACGATGCGCGGCAGCCCTTCCTTGCGTTCGAGCCTGACCATATGATCCCTGAAGCCGACCACCGACAGGATCAGCCGGCCTGGCTCGTGCGCCACCAGCTCTTCCCAGTTGGCGCGAACCGGGTCATCAGCCGGCGCCGTCATGATCTTGAAGTCCTTGGCGCCGTCGGCATTGGTGAGGATGAAGAAGATGTCGCCGCCTTCTTCCAGATCATATTGCAGGCCAGTCTCGCGCTTTGCCACCAGCTTTGGCTCGGCGAAAGGCTCATCGGCGCGCATCAGGTGATATTCCGAGGTTTCGTGATCGTTGATCCCGATCATGATCCATTCGTTGGAGCGCGTGCCGCCGACATCCATGAAGAAGCCGGGATCGGTTTCCTCATAAATCAGCCGGTCATTAAGGGGGCTGCCGCCGAGCGCGTGGAACAGCACCTTGGACGGGCGATGATTGTCGTCGAGCCTTGTGTAGAAGAAACCGTCATCGGCGGCATTCCAGACGCCGCCACCACTGGTGGCCTCGATCTGGTCGCTCAGTTCCTTGCCGCTGGTGAGATCGCGCACGCGAAGTGTGAAGAATTCAGAGCCCTTGTCGTCGAACGCCCACAACAGCTTGCGGTGATCGGCCGAATGGTCGACGCCGCCGAGGCGGAAATAGGGCTTGCCCTCGGCTTCCGCGTCGCCATCGAGCAGGATCTGCTCATCGCCGCCATCGCGCGGCATGCGGAAATAGCGGGGCTGTTCGCCGCCAAGCTTGAAGGATGAGCCGTAAGCATAGGGGCCATCCTTCATCGGCACCGTCGAATCATCTTCCTTGATGCGCCCCTTCATCTCGCCGAACAGCTGCTTCCGAAGCTCTAGCGTATCGGCCATAAGCACTGCTTGATAGGCGTTTTCGGCTTCGAGATGGGCGCGGATGCGGCCCTCAAGCAGGGAAGGGTCCCTGAACATCGCCTGCCAGTTCTCGGCCCTCAGCCAGGCATAGTCATCTGTGCGGGTAATGCCGTGATGCGTGTCGAAGACGGGGTGTTTCTCGGGGATCGGCGGGCTGGCGGACGGAAAAGCTGAGGTCTTGGTCATTGCGTCTCACTGAAGAAATTACTTGAATGGCAAATGAACACGCCGATCAGCGCGGGTTCAAGGGCCGGGATGTATTGGTTGCGGCGGGCTCGGGAGATGAGCCAAAAGGAGAGGATGATGAATTTCCATATCAACACCGCTGCGGCTCTCGCCGTCGTCGCTTCGACCGTTCTGGCTTTCACCGGCCAGTCTCATGCAACCGCGTTCGCCGCTTGGCAAGTGGCTGGCGTGCCGTTCGGCGACACGCTCAACGTTCGCAAATATCCGTCCGGCACCTCGCAGAAGCAGGCCGCCTATCCCAACGGGACGATCCTGCAGATGACCGGCAAGTGCACCGGCGGCTTGAATCTTCTGGAGATCGCCGGCCAGCCGCACTGGAAACAGAAACAGGCAATTCGCTATCAATGGTGTCAAGTTTGGCACGACCCGGCGCAAAATGGTGGTTTTGTTAGTGGCTGGGTCTATGGAAAATACCTCACGCCGTATTGAATCCGGTCAGACCGAAGATCTTCTTCGGCGGGTTTCGCCAACGCTTTGCAACTTGCGGTTTGGTACGAATCCGACAATCAGCTGCCCAAACCTTGAAGCATAGATCAAGCATCGCTGCCCACTTTATGAGTCCCTGCTGATTTAGCGATGGCGTGACCTTACGTCATGCTAGTCCTGGTCCGACCAGAAAATATCGCGAAGTTACAGAGTGCACGAAAGATTGAAGCTGAAGAGCGACTATTCGATGAATATCGTTGAATATAGCGCAAGATGCGAATTGACTTACTTTGTCTGTGGGCTCATTAAGATGCCCGGACGCGAATCCATGAAGCTCTTCCCGCGTGAAATTCGCGCCATGCCCGATCTTCCAAAAAGGGCGCAAACAGAAACATCCTTCGTTGGGGCCTAAACCATGGATATCGTCGAAACACCTTCCAGAAATAGCGATGCGCTGATCGAGCTGACCGCCGATGTGGTGGCAGCCTATGTCAGCAACAATCCCGTGCCGGTCGGCGAATTGCCGAACCTTATCGCTGATGTCCATGCCGCTCTCGGGCGCGTGGGCGGAGCAAGCGAACAGCCTCCGGCCGACAAGCAGAAGCCTGCGGTAAACCCGAAGCGCTCTGTTCATGACGATTACATCGTCTGCCTTGAAGATGGCAAGAAGTTCAAGTCGCTGAAGCGCCACCTGATGACCCATTACGGTCTGACGCCCGATGAATACCGCGAGAAGTGGAATCTCGACGCCAGCTATCCGATGGTTGCCCCTAACTATGCCGCTGCCCGTTCGCAGCTGGCCAAGAAGATGGGCCTCGGCCGCAAGCGCAAGGGGCGGTAACACCGGCTCCAATGGACAAGATCAACGGCGCCCCTTACGGCGCCGTTTTTGTTTCTAGAACAATTCCAGGAAAACTGCCGAGCGCTTTCCCTTGGAATTGCGTCGAAAGAAGAGAAGATAGAGCAATCAAGCAGTCTGCTTGAGAGCCATCTCGGCGTCCCGCTTGACGCGCTTGACCATCGAGCGCAGGCCATTGGCCCGCTGCGGCGACAGATGTTCGTCGAGGCCAAGCGACCTCAGCGTCGCCTCTGCGTCCGTTTCAAGGATCTGGCTGGCAGTCCGTCCCGAAAACAGCGCCAGCATGATGGCGACCAGACCGCGCACGATATGAGCGTCTGAATCGCCTGTGAAGGTGATGACCGGATCGGCGCCCGGCGCTCGGCTCGTGGTCAGCCAGACCTGGCTGACGCAGCCCGGCACCTTGTTGGCGGCGTTGCGTTCGGCGTCGGGAAATGGCGGCAGCGCTTCGCCGAGCTCGATGACATAGCGATAGCGGTCTTCCCACTCGTCGAGCAGGGAGAAGTCGTCGCGGATCGTCTGGATCGTCGTGGCCATTGCTCGGGATATAGTCATCCGCGGCTGCGGCGTCACGGAAAAAGAAGAAAAGCACCGCAGGCATCGAGAGGTCCGACCGGCCTGCGGTGTCGCTGTAGATACAGCTGAAACGGTGTTTAGTTCTTCGCCACCAGCTTGGCAGGTATGTTGACTGTCGCCGGCAGCACGATGTCCTTGGCGACGCTGCCGGTGGCCAGCGATGTATCGGGCGAGGTCTCGGCGCTCTTGTCGTCCAGCATGGCGGCGGCGATCTTGGCGGTTTCCTTGGCCCGGGCGCTGATCGTATGCATCGCCGACTTGCCGGTTTCGCAGACGTCCGGCTTACGCTCGCAAATGCCGGCGATGTCGCCGACCGCTTCGCGCGCCGCAAAAAGCGCCTGGAACGGCCCGACGCTCTCGCGGCCATCCTCGTCGGGGCCGACGGTCAGCGGCAGCGCCAGCAACACCAGCGAAAACCAGAACGCCATTCTTATCAAAAAGCCCATCGATCTGCCCTCTCGTCCAATGACCGGATCATGCGTCCATGCGCAATGACCTCTTTATATCAGCGACAATGGCACATGAGGCGCAAAGGACGGCTTTCCTGCTCAGTGAAAATTTTCCTCAAATTTTAGGCAAATTCGAAGCGAGGCGTTTTGCAGTGCATTAGCCTCAAATGCCGGCAATTTTCTTAACCTTGCAGTAACCATCTAAGCGATTGTTGCGCATGGATATCTTCAGAAGAGCAGGCATGCCGGCTCAGGGTTTCGCAGCCACGGGCACGCCCTTTGCACATAACGCTCCGTTTACTATGGCCACAAATGGCGGTGCATTCCGGTGCCGGCGCTCCAATTTTTGCCGCAGCGCGCTCGTTGTTCCGGTCAGCCTTATTCATTCCTTAAACGCTGGATGCGAGTTTCAAACAAGCAAAAGCGACCTGCAAAGCAGGGGCAGTCACGACCGGGTGCGAGTGCGTTGAGTTTGACAACTGCCAGATATATTGAACTGCCTGGCGCGCTGGCGGCCGGTTGCGAACGCATGGTCCATCCGGCCATCATCGGCCAGGGCGATCGCCTGCGCCAGCGCCGGTTCATCGGCATCATGCTTGCCGCTCCGTTCTTCGCCGCCGGTGCGGCGGTGACACTGGTCACCTCGGGCATGGGCGCCGCCGTCACCGTCGCAGCCATTTTCGCCGCCTTCGGTCTTTGCTGGTTCGCCGCCTTGCTGGTGGCGGCGTCAGGCAAGATGGCGCTGGCAGCCCAGGTTGCCCTTGCCGCCGGCGGTCTTGCGCTTGCCGGCGCCGTCGCGGCAGCAGGCGGCCTGGCGTCGCCGGTTGCGCTGCTGGCCCTGGCACTGCCATTCGAGGCCTGGTGGATCGGCGGTTCAAAGCGCGCGGCACTTTGGGGCGGCCTCTCGGCCTTGGCCGCAATGCTGCTGCAGCCCTTTGTCGCCTCTGTCGTCCCGCTCGGCGGGGCGCAAGTCGCGGCGTGGCACTGGCTGCTGCCGCTCGCCTGGGGCCTGACGCTGGTTCCCCGGCTCGCAGCCCTAGGCGATGCCGCACGCGCGCAGCCCGCGCTGCTTCCAAACGACCGCCTTGAAGACATGATCGACGCCGTTGTCCTGCATGTCGCCCGGCATGGCGAGGTCCTGGATGCCTCGGCCAAGGCGCGCACCATCCTGAAGCTGCCGCCGGAACTGCTTTTCGGCGCCGGGCTGTTCGACCGCATCCACCTGTCCGATCGCGTCGCTTATCTCAGCGCGCTTGCCGACATGCGCGATGGCGCCCTGGCGCGCCGGCTCGATCTTCGGGTAAGGCTGCCGCAGGACGGCAGCGCCTCGACGGCCGACAATTACCGGCCATTTCAGCTCGAACTGATGCGCGCCGAAGAGCAGCAGGAGACCTTCACTCTGCTGCTGCGCGAGAACGACGAGACTGCCGAATTGCGCGACGAGCTTGCTGCCGCCAATGAGGCCGCAGCGTCGGCCGAGGTGGCAAAGGGCCGCTTCCTGGCGGTCGTCAGCCATGAGCTTCGGACGCCGCTCAACGCCATCATCGGTTTTTCCGACATGCTGCTGCATGAGATGTTCGGCGGCTTCAAGGACCCGCGCCAGAAGGAGTATGTCAGCCTGGTGAAGGAGTCGGGCCAGCATCTGCTTGCCGTCGTCACCTCCATCCTTGATGTCTCGAGGATCGAGGCCGGCGCCTACGCGACCGAGCCCGAACCGTTCCGATTCATCGAAGCGGTCGAGATGTGCCAGTCGATGATGCAGCTGCAGGCGAATGCCAAGAACATCGATCTCCAGGCGCAGATTGCGCCGGACGCCGGGGAGATCAATGCCGACCGTCGTGCCGTGCAGCAGATCCTGATCAACCTCGTCTCCAATGCGGTCAAGTTCACGCCCGATGGCGGCAATGTCGTCGTCGGCGCCAAGCGGATCGGCTCGCGGCTGCATTTCTGGGTCAGGGACACCGGCATCGGCATCGCCGAGGAAGATTTTGTCAATCTCGGCAAGCCGTTCATGCAGATCCAGAACGACTATACGCGCCGCTTCGAGGGCACCGGGCTCGGCCTGTCGCTGGTCAAGGGCCTGGTGGCGCTGCACGACGGCACGATGTCGATCGAAAGCATGCCGGGCGAGGGGACGACGGTCACGATCAGCCTGCCGGTGAACGGGCCGAAGAGGAGCGCGACCGACAGGAACGGGGTGCTGCCGATGCCCGCGACCAGGACGAAAGGCGACGCGAAAGGGGACAGGAATGGCTCGCTCCGCAAAACAGCCTAAGGCGGTCAAGCGCCGCAGCGGCGCGTTCGAGGCCGGCGCGATTGCGCTGGGCGGCGCGATCTCGCGCAATCCGGTCCTGGTCGGCGGCTCGACCGCCTTCCTGGTGACGCTGTTCTACGTTTCCGCCAACGCGCTGTGGTACCAGCCGTTTCCGCATGCCGGCGCCTTCTTCGCCACCCGCAGCATCGAGGGTTTTCCGCACCCCGGCGCGGACGAACCCGAAACCACCATCAACATCCTGCGGCCCGGCCCGGCTCCGGTCAAAAGCGATCCGACCGTCGAGCAGGTCCAGGGCATCCTGAAGGATCTCGATTTCTACACGGGAACGGTCGACGGCATTTCCGGGCCGAATACCCAAAAGGCGATCCAGGCATACCAGCAGAAAGTTGGCCTGCCGGCCTCCGGTGAGATCGATGCTGTGCTGCTCGACCAGCTCGGCGCCAAGCAGACCACGGCTGGCATCCCGCATCCTGTGCCGAGGCCCGTGGATATGGCCGCTGCTCCCGTCGCCGCGCCCGAGGCCGCGCCTGCGCCCATCCCGGTTTCCGCGCCGGTATCCGCCCAGGCGCCCGATGCCCGCATCGTCAAGATCCAGGCCGGCCTGAAGGCATTCGGCAATGACGACATGCAGCTCGACGGCGTCGTCGGCGCCCGCACCAAGGCGGCGATCAAGGAATTCCAGTCGCTGTTCGGCCTGCCGGAAACGGGCGAGCCCGACGAGGTCGTCTACGTCAAGATGCGCGAGATCGGCCTGACCAATTGAGTGGTCAAGACGACCGCTCGCGGATAGACGAAAATCCGGCTAAGACGCCGCGCATGTCCTCCGGAGCCTCGTCATGCGCGTAACCACCGAGTTTTGGGTGTCGGCCCTGCTGCGCCGTGTTTTCGGCGCCGGCGGCTTTGCGGCCGTCGTCAAGCGCGGCGCAACCGAGGCCGGCGCTGTCTTCGTGCTCTCCCGCGGCAGGCTGGGCGACGTCTCCCTGTTCGGCCCGGCGCCGCAGACGAGCTACGATTCGGACAAACCGGATGATCGCTTTTTCACGCTGCTCGGCGCCGGCGACGATGCCGCCGCGCTTGACGCCAGGCTTGAGCGGGAGAAAAAATTCGATCCCGACATCTGGGTGGTCGAGATCGAGGCCGCAACGGTTTCCGTCGAGGAGCTTCTCTCCGTCAAGACGCCTTGAGGCTGGCCGCTAAGCTGGCTTTGTCGTCCGGCGCTTGGTCGCCATTCGCGGCGACAGGGGTGTTGCCGCGCACCGCTCGCGACAATGTTTCGGCCTTCCAGCCGCGCACCTTGTCGAGCGCCGCCTCGTGGTGCAGCAGCCGGTAGCGGTCGAGGAAGATGCGGATCGCCTGCGGGTGCGGAAACTCCCGGGGGTAAACCGCGACCACGATCAGGAATGCCCTGTCCTCGCTGAGGTCGAGCGCCCGCAGCGCGGCGAGCAACGAGACATAGCTCGAATGCTCGGTCAGCGACCGCGCCGTGGAGAAGTCGATGTCGAGCGCGTCGGCAAGCGCGGTCTGAAAGAAGGCGGCGTTGCCGGTCAGCGCCGTCTCGCGCAGCTTGCTGTAAGTTGCTGAGCCGACGAAGGGATTGACCGATGTCGCCTCGCCCTCGGCGAGCATCATCGAGCGCAGGCGGCGCCTGGCGGTTTCGGCGGCGCTGCCGGGCAGTTTTGGTGCGCTGGGAGCGGCGGCAGCGGCTTCGGCACCGTTGCCCGCCACGTCGGCGATCGGCTCGGGCTGCCGCACGCGCACCAGGGTCGGCTTTTCCAGCGCCTTGATCAACTGCGCGATGGCCGGGTTCAAATCCTTGCGGCGGGCAATGGCGCGCGCATGCGGCAGGCCGTGGCGGCCGATCAACGCGATCAGGTCGATGTCGCCCAGCGCCCGCGAACGGACGAGCAAAGGCGCGCAGACATCGACCGGCTCCTCGCAAAGCCGCCGCACCAGGGCGGCCGGCGCATATTCGCATTCGGACAGGGCGGCGGCGACATAGCGGCGCGATTCGTCCGGCACGCTGTCGAACAGCGGCAGCGTCAGATCCTCGAGCTGGGCGATCTCGCGGCGCGACGGGCGGGTCAGCGAGCAGAACGCCGACACGGCGGCGCGAAACAGCCTTTCGGCTTTTCCCGATTCCGTCCGTATGGCGATTTGCCTGAAATCCGAAGCTGACACGGAAGATACGCCCGACACTCGACACAACCCGGACCATGCTCAACCGCAACTGTGTCGGTTTCGCGCTAGGCCTGGAACAAACATCAAATTAGCCGCGATCCGTTAGCGCTCCGTTAACCCTCTGCCGGCCTTAATCACATTTGGAGGCGTTGCGTTGTGCTCCGGGGCAACCGAGAGGAATACGCGAACCATGGGCATGGTACTGTCTTTCGTGCCGCGATCGGCACCAGTCAATCGAGCAGTTCAGGACACCGGTACGCCGGCGGCGGTGATCATTTTTCCCGGCGTCCGCTACGAGCATCCGCCATTGGCGGGCCAGGCGCGACCGGCGGACCAGCCGGGCACACCACGGACGCCTGTTCCGCACCACTGAATTTGCTGGTCGTCGGGGTGAGGTCAGTAGTCCTGCAGTTCGCAGGAGCTCTGGTCCAGGAACTGCGACACAACCGGCTTCCAGCTGTCGTCAGGCACCAAGGCGCGGATGACGAAGATGCCTTCCTCGATCGGCGCCTCGACGAAGATCGCCCCTTGCAGGTCTTCGGGAAGCTCCCTGCGCACGTCGATCATCTGTGCCGGCGTCAGCACCACGGTGTCCAGCTTGTTGCCGGTCGCCGTGCGGTCGTTGAATGAATAGAAATTGTGGCCGTTGCGGTCATAGACCGACACCGACCAGAACGGCACGCTGCCCGGCGCTTTGATCCGCACCACGCCTTCGGCAAGGTCGAAGCGGCAGGCGGCGGCGTAAAACAGCGGATCCACCGACTTCACCACCGGCGCGCCGCCCGCCTCGGCATCCAGCCTGGTCATCTTGTAGAGGTCGGACGCCATCGCCAGCCGTGACCAGGCATCGCGCTCGGTAAATTCCGGCACCAGCAAAAGCACCACGATGTGGACGATGCCGGCGCCGAGCAGGCCGAGCAGGATGGCGTGCAGCAACCTACGCATTGCAGCCAGCCTTGACGATCCGGGGCAGCGACACGTCGGAAAGGCCGGTGCTTGAGGCAATCGGCGTGTCGTAGAAGGTGAGCACGAAATACATCCGGCCAAAACCTTCGGTCAGAAGCCAGTTGCCGGGGGCCGGACGGTTGCCGACGGCGATGATCACCGAATTGTCGGGCTGACGCAGCACCTGGTAGGATTGCAGCGCCGCCAGCCTCGGCTTGCCGGTGTCGACCACGCCGAGCGATTGATCCGCGGCATAGAGCGTCCAGAACCGGGCGGTCGGGAAACTGCCTTCGATCCTGTAGTCGCATTGCCGCTGAAGCTCATCGCCGGCCGCATCGCGTTCGGCGATGAAGGACAAGCCTTCCGCCTTGCCGAGCGCCAGCACGCCCTCGCGCGCCACGCGCGCCTTCGAATAGGGGTCGGCATCTTGCGTGCCGATCTCGGGGAAGGCGGTCCATTGGCCGATGCTGATCGCGCCGACGCCGCTCTGCGCCTGCAGCGCATACCAGACGCTGCCGCCGCCGAGGCCGATGGCTATGGCAAGCGAAAGCAGCGTGAAAAAGGCGGTCTTGAGCATGAAGAACCGGGACGAGAGAATTATCGTTCGGGGATATAGCGGGGCAGGCCACAGAGCAAGCAGCGCTGTGGAATCAAAGCGCCGACAGGGTCTCCGGTGTCTGCGGCGAGCCGAGCACGGGCGCTGTCTGGAACACCTTGGTCATCTCGCGCAGCGTCTGTGTCGTGCGGCTGGACAACACCGCCGGGCGCTCGGCCGCGGCATCGGCGGCTGCCTGATCGGCGTTTTTCTTCTCCGCTTCCTCGGCTTTGGCCGCGATCTCTTCGTCGACGAAGGGCTTGTCGAGGCCGGGGATCGGCTTCAGGTCGATATTCTGGTGCGCGTAGACCATCAGCCGCTGCCACACCATCGCCGGCAGCGTGCCGCCGGTCATGTTGCGGGTCGGGGTGAAGTCGTCATTGCCGAGCCAGACGGCAGCCGTGTAATTGCCGGTGAAGCCGACGAACCAGGCGTCGCGGTAGGATTGCGTCGTCCCCGTCTTGCCAGCGACGACGATGTTGGGCAGCTGCGCGCGCCGCGCGGTGCCGATCGCCGGCACCGCAGCCAGCATGGTGTTCATGTATTTCAAAGCCTGTTCCGACAGAACCCGATGCGGCGCCGGCGCATCCTTGGCAAAGTCGTAGACGACATCGCCGGTGCGGGTGACGAGCTGGGTGATGCCGTGCCGCGAGCCGGCGAAGCCGTTCTGCGCGAACACGCTGTAGCCCGTCGCCTGGTCCATGACCGTCATGCCCGATGTGCCGAGCACCATGGTCTTGTGCGACTCCAGCGGCGATTCCACGCCGAATGATTCGGCCATCGCCTTGATCGGGCCGATGCCGAGATAGTCCTTGGCCAGCCGTACCGGCACGGTGTTGATCGATTTGGCGATCGCCGTGATCAGCGTCACATTGCCGGCCGAGCCGCCATTGTAATTGTGCGGTGACCAGCCGCCCCAACTGATCGGCCCGCCTGAGACGACGGAGTCCGGGGTGAACCCGTGCTCCATGGCGGTGGCGTAGACGTAAGGTTTGAACGAGGAGCCGGTCTGGCGCAGCGCCTTGGTGGCGCGGTTGAACTGGCTTGCGCCATAGTCGCGGCCGCCGACAATGGCGCGTACCGCGCCATTGGTCTCGATCACTACAACGGCGCCCTCGGTGACGTTGTATTCCTTGCCGAACTGGCGGAGATGGAATTCGACGGATTCCTCCGCCGCTTTCTGGATGTTGGCGTCGAAAGTGGTGTGTGCGACCAGCGAATGCTGGCCGGGCTTGGCGATCTTCTTGACCTCATCGAAGGCCCAGTCGAGATAATAGTCCGGGCTCTTCTGCTCGCCGCGGTCGACGATCTCGGCTGGATGCAGCCTTGCCTGCAGCACCTGGCCTTCGGTCATGAAACCAGAATCGACGAGGTTCGACAGCACCACATTGGCGCGAGCACGGGCGGCGGGCAGGTTGATGTGCGGGGCGTATTTGGTCGGCGCCTTGAACAGGCCGGCCAGCATCGCCGCCTCGGCGAGGTTCAGATCCTTGACGCTCTTGCCGAAATAGAAATCCGCCGCCGCCTCGATGCCGAACGTGCCGCCGCCCATATAGGCGCGGTCGAGATAGAGCTGCAGGATCTCCTTCTTCGACAGATTGGCCTCCAGCCACAGCGACAGGAAGGCTTCCTTGATCTTGCGCTGGAAGGTCCGCTCATTCGACAGGAACAGGTTCTTGGCCAGCTGCTGGGTGATGCTGGAGCCGCCCTGGACGACGGAATTAGCCCGCACATTCTCGAAGATGGCGCGCGACAGGCCGAGCACGTCGATGCCGTAGTGCTCGAAGAAGCGTCGGTCCTCGNTCGGTCCTCGGTCGCCAGCACCGCTTTGATGACATGGTCCGGCATCTCGTCGACAGGCACGGAATCGCGCTGGATGATGCCGCGCTGGCCAATCTCATTGCCGTAGCGGTCAAGGAAGGTGACGGCGAAATCGCCCTGACTGCGCCAGTCGCCGGTGGTGATCTGGAAGGCCGGCATCGCGAGTGCGAGCAGCACGACGACGCCGCCGGCGCCCATCGTAAAACCTTCGCTCAGCACCTCGATGATGCCGCGTCGCCAGCCGGTGACTCGGAAGCGCCGCGAAAAAATGGTCGCCGATTCCCAGAACTGGCCGGCCTTGAAGCCGATTTCGTAGAGCGAGGAATCGATCCACGCGTCCACCGCCAGCAGTGCGGCGGCGATCGGACCTCTTCGTCTTGGACGTCGTTCTAAAGGACTGGCCATTCCCGAAACTCACCCAACCCACCTGAGAACCGCAAGCGGGCAATTTCAGGGCGGGCATACCCGGCGAAGACTATTCTTCCATTTCAGCCCGGCTCACAAGGGCAGCCAGGCCACACCGCACGGTTTGTTGAGCGCCGCCCGGATCGTGACGCTGGAGTTCTGCTCCGTCGATGCCGACGCCAGTGGCTTCGAGCCAGTCTGGCACAAGGGCCGGCGGGTCGGATTCGTCACCTCAGGCGGCTATGGCTACACAATAGGCAAAAGCGTCGCGCTGACGTTGCTGGGGGACGAATTCGCCGGGGAGGGGACCGCGCTTTGGGTGCACATTGTCGGCGGCGTCGAGCGGCCGGCGCGAATTATTCCGGCTCGCCATACGGCCCGAGGGCAAGGCGATGCGGCAATGAGGAGTTTTGGCCATGGTCGATGACATCATAAGGGAGACCAGGCGCGAGCGCCGGCGCGGGCACACCGGTGATGCCGGCAGCGGGCCAAGCCGCCACCCGAACTATCGCTCGCTCAAGAACCCGTTCCTGCCGCAGCCGGTGTTTTCGGACGACCGGGTCGCGGCCATCCACGTCACGGCGTTGCGCGTGCTGGAAGAGCTCGGCATCAAGGTGCTGCTGCCGGAGGCACGGGCGATCTACGCCAAAGCCGGTGCGCTGGTCGACGAGGACAGCCAGATGGTGCGCATCGGCCGCGATATTGTCACTGCGGCACTGGCCTCGGTGCCGAAATCCATCCGGGCGCTGGCGGGCAACCGTAGCCGCGATCTCATGCTGGAGCTCGGCTCGATGACGTTCCTCGCCGGAGCCGGGGCGCCCAACGTCACCGATCTCGAACGCGGACGGCGTCCGGGCACGCTCGCCGCTTTCGAAGAACTGACCAAGCTTGTTCAGAATTTCGACGTGCTGCATATGCTCGGCCCCTGGATCGAGCCGCAGGATGTCGACAACCATTTGCGCCACTATGCCGTCAACCGTGCGCAGCTGACCCTGTCGGACAAGTTCCCCTTCGTCTTCGCCCGCGGCACGCCGCAGGTCGAGGATGGGTTCGAGATGATCAGGCTGGCGCGCGGCCTCTCGCAGGACGAGTTCCTGGCCGGCTTCCATTGCTATACCGTCATCAACACCAATTCGCCGCGCCAGCTCGATATCCCGATGGCGCAAGGCATCATCGACTTCGCCAAGGCCGGCCAGGTCTCTGTCATCACGCCCTTCTGCCTGGCCGGCGCCATGGCGCCGATCACCGTCGCCGGCGCATTGACGCTGCAGCATGCCGAGGCGCTGGCCGGTCTCGCGCTGGCGCAGATGGTGCGGCCGGGCGCACCGGTGGTTTACGGATCCTTCTCCTCCAATGTGGACATGAAGTCCGGCGCACCGGCCTTCGGCACGCCCGAGCACGTCAAGGCGACGCTGGGCGCCGGCCAGCTGGCGCGCTTCACCGGCCTGCCTTGGCGGTCCGGCGGCGGCAGTGCGGCCAACATTTCCGATGTGCAGGCGGCGCACGAGACGCAGTTCGCGCTGTGGGGCTCGGTGCTTGCCGGCGCCACCGTCTGCATCCATGCCGCGGGCTGGCTGGAGGGTGGCCTCAGCGTCTCCTACGAGAAGCTGATCACCGATATCGAGGCATTGCAGACGGTTGCCGAACTCTGCGCTACGACGCCCGGCGACAAGGATTCGATCGGCTTCGAGGCGATCGCCGAAGTCCAGCCGGGCGGGCATTTCTTCTCCGCCGGCCACACCATGACGCGCTACCGCACCGCCTTCTACGAGCCGCTGGTCGCCGACTGGTCGAATTTCGGCAGCTGGACGCAGTCCGGTTCGAAGTCGGCCACCGAGCGCGCCACCGGCATCTGGAAGCGGACGCTGGCCGACTTCCAGCCGCCGGCGTCGGCCGTTGCCACATCCGATGTGCTCGACGAGTTCATTGCCCGCCGCACCGAAGAGGGCGGAGCGTTGCCGGTGTCGTGAGGTTGGCAGCCGTCACATCGGCCGCTTGTCGCCGGTCTTCGACGGCTCGCGGCGAATCGGCCCAGCATCGGCCTGCCTGAGCTTGTCGGCGGAATCCGGCGGATGCGATCGAAGCGGCTCTCCTCCGCCGGCTTGGTCGCGGATACAGCGTATGGCTTCGGGGCAAATGTGATCATCTGTCGATCTCCGTGTCGTTGCTGACTGGTCTTGACTGACTGACGGAAATTCCTGGCTCGCCGGGGAAATGTCCCCGGCGCCTGTTCTGATTTATGCCCGCCCAGATTCCCAGGCGGGCGATTTTCGGGCGATGGTCAGTAGCCGCCCATGCCGCCACCGCCGCCCGCAGGCGCCGCATCCTTGGCCGGGATGTCGGTGATCATCGCTTCGGCGGTGATCAGAAGGGCGGCGATCGAGCCGGCGTCCTGCAACGCGGTGCGCACCACTTTCGCCGGGTCGACGATGCCGGCCTTGATCATGTCGACATAGACCTCGTTCTGGGCATCAAAGCCCTGATTCTGGTCCTTGCTGTCGGACAGCTTGCCGACGACGATCGAGCCTTCGACGCCGGAATTCTCGGCGATCTGGCGGATCGGGGCTTCAAGCGCCCTGAGCACGATCGAAATGCCGGCGGTCACATCGTCATTGGCGCCGGTCAGGCCGGCCAGAGCCGATCTTGCGCGCAGAAGCGCCACGCCACCGCCGGGCACGATGCCTTCTTCCACCGCCGCGCGCGTCGCATTCAGCGCGTCGTCGATGCGGTCCTTCTTTTCCTTCACTTCAGACTCGGTGACGCCGCCGACGCGGATGACGGCAACGCCGCCGGCGAGCTTGGCCAGCCGCTCCTGCAGCTTCTCCTTATCGTAATCGGACGTGGTCTCCTCGATCTGGCCCTTGATCTGCGCGATGCGCGCCTGGATGGTCGCCTTGGTGCCGGCGCCGTCGATGATCGTGGTGGTGTCCTTCTCGATCAGTACGCGCTTGGCGCGGCCAAGCATCTCGATGGTGACGTTTTCGAGCTTGATGCCGAGATCCTCGGAAATCATCTGGCCCGATGTCAGCACGGCGATGTCTTCCAGCATCGCCTTGCGGCGATCGCCGAAGCCCGGCGCCTTGACGGCCGCGACCTTGAGGCCGCCGCGCAGCTTGTTGACGACCAGCGTCGCCAGTGCTTCGCCTTCGACGTCTTCCGAGATGATCAGCAACGGCCTGCCGCTCTGCACCACTGCTTCGAGGATCGGCAGCATCGCCTGCAGATTGCCGAGCTTCTTCTCGTGGATGAGCACGTAAGGCTCTTCCAGTTCGACGCGCATCTTGTCGGCATTGGTGACGAAATAGGGTGAGAGATAGCCGCGGTCGAACTGCATGCCTTCGACGACGTCGAGTTCGGTGTCGGCGGTCTTGGCCTCCTCGACGGTGATGACGCCGTCATTGCCGACCTTGTCCATCGCCTTGGCGATCATGGCGCCGACGCTGGCATCGCCATTGGCGGCGATGGTGCCGACCTGCGCGATCTCGGCCGACGACTTGACCTTCTTGGCCTTCGCCTTGATGTCCTTGACCACGGCGGCGACAGCCTGGTCGATGCCACGCTTGAGGTCCATCGGGTTCATGCCCGCGGCAACCAGCTTGGCGCCTTCGCGCAGGATCGATGCGGCCAGCACCGTGGCGGTGGTGGTGCCGTCACCGGCGAGGTCGTTGGTCTTCGAAGCCACTTCGCGCACCATCTGCGCGCCCATGTTCTCGAACTTGTCAGCAAGCTCGATTTCCTTGGCCACCGTCACACCGTCCTTGGTGATGCGCGGCGCGCCATAGGCCTTGTCGATGATGACGTTGCGGCCCTTGGGGCCGAGCGTGACCTTCACCGCATTGGTGAGGATCTCGACGCCGCGCAGCATGCGGTCGCGCGCGTCGGTGGCGAATTTGATTTCCTTGGCAGACATTTTTTTCAATCCCGTTGGTGTGGTGAAGCAAGCGGCTCGCCGGAGCCTGGCAAAGCCAGGCCGGTCAGGCGGCCTTCTTGGCTTTGACGCTCTTCTCGGTGACGACCGTCCCGCTCTTGCCGATAGCGGCCGTCTCGCTCTTGTCGATGACGCCCATAATGTCGGCTTCCTTCATGATCAGCAGGTCCTCGCCGTCGATCTTGACCTCGGTGCCCGACCATTTGCCGAACAGGATGAAGTCGCCGGCCTTGACGTCGAGCGGAACAAGCGCGCCGTTTTCGTCGCGTGCGCCCGGCCCAACGGCGATGACTTCGCCTTCCTGCGGCTTTTCCTTGGCATTGTCGGGAATGATGATGCCGCCCTTGGATTTGACATCGCCTTCGGCGCGCCGGATGACGACGCGGTCGTGGAGTGGCCGAAACTTCATGAGAACTTCTTTCTGGGGCCGGCATAGGCGACCGCGCCGTTCTTATAGGCGTATTGGCACTCGATAGATAGGAGTGCCAAAAATTATTCGTGGCCAAAATTAAATATTAAAAAGTATTATGATGTCTGCCGGATTCGAAACGTCGCGAGGCGCCTAGATATTTCGAAAAATTGAATTTCGAGGCCAAAGCGACTATTTATATCGTAAGTTCGATTTCACCATTTCAGGCACGAGGAGATTTAGGCGATGGCCGAAGGCAATCAGAGCATCATGGAAAAAGCTGAAGCCCGCTTCATGGACAAGCAGAAGAAGACGGCCGAGCGCAACAAGGCAACCTCCGACTACATGTCCGAAGCGAGGGCCAGGGAGATCAAGACGGCAAGGCTCAGGGAATTGCGCCTGGCCAAGGAAGAGGCCGACCGCGTCGCGGAAGCCTTGAACCCGACACCGAAGAAGAAGCGGGCGACAGTCAAGAAAGCCGCCGCCGCGCCGAAGGGGGGCACGTCATGAGCCTGACATTCCCCAATCCAAGCCGCTTCTATGACGAGGCCGGCAAGCGCGTCCGCTTTGTCGGCCATGACGGCATGTTCCAGATTTCCTTCTCGGTCGCCGCCGATGCCCTCTCGAAGGCGCCATCAGGGACGGCGACCGCGGAAGCCACCTATCTGGCGGCCTTCGACACCGCGTCCAGCTCCATCCATGACATTGCCAGCAAGGCCTACGCTCGCACCCGCAAGAGCATATATGTGCTCACAGCCGCGGATTTCGGCTAGCGCGCGTTCGTCTTGCAATCAGAGCGGCTGAGATCAGCGTGCGTCAGGACTTGCGGTCGGCTTTTGCCCGCCGCTTGACGTCCCGGCTGTTCAGGCGGTCGGCCATCGCTTCCGCATCGCGCAAATTCATGGCCACCATCACCTGTTGCTTAAGATCGACAGGCTGGCCGGTGAAGATGTCGAAGATAGTCCAGCTCTCGGGCTCGTCCATGCGCAACGCGTAGCGGTTTGCCATATCGGCATCAGGCCTTTGACATGAAAAATGCCGCCGCCAGGATCAGGATTGTCCAGGCCACCACCGACAGCTTCAAGGCCAGGCCGCCATGCATTGAAAGTATCTCGCGCATGCGCAGGGCCACGGTGCTCTTCGACAGGGCGGGTGTTGCCGCAATCGCGACCGGGGGCTTGACGCCGAGCTTTTCAAAAGCCGGCAGCAGCGGTGGCGTTCGCATGAAATGACCTCGAATTGCCGGAGAAAACAGGGCTCCTCATAACACCCTTCTTGAAACTCCCCGCATGCCAAATAGAACCCGGTCCGTGAAAGGGCCATGCCGCCCGATTCGCCGCCTTCCATCAGGCGGATCGTCATCTGGCGAAATCCGTGCAACGCGGTTAGGTTGCGCGCGAAACTGAGGTTGTTCAAAGCGTGACAGGCGAACGGAGACGACGATGACGGCGCCCGGCGATTTGCTGCAAGCCTTGTTCATGAGATTGAAGAGCGATGCCTCGCTGACGGCGCTGCTCGGCGGCGCCGGGTTGCGCGAGCAGGCGGCCGACAGTGCCGCCTTCCCTTATGTGACCTATGGCAGGACCAGCGCATTCGATCTGGACACCGGCGCCGACAATGATGACGACCAGCTCATCACGCTGCATGTCTGGTCGAAGGCGCAAGGCGAGGCCGAGACGCGTCTGATCATGGACAGCATCCGGGCGCGCCTTGACGGCGCCGCTTTCGCCACCGGCTCGCGCGACCAGACCCGCCTGTCCTTGGAGTTCGCCGAGGCCCGCTATGACGAGGACCTGGCGCTCTACCACGGGGTGCTGCGGATACGCGCTCTCACCGAGCAAAGTGATTGAAGCAACCTAGATTTGCGCCTGGATCTCGGCCTTGTCGATGACTGACCACACCTCGCGGATGCGACCCTCTCCGAATTCGTAGAAAACATTCTCAGCGATCGACACGCGCTTGCCGTTCACCGGCAGGCCGAACAGCACGCCCTTGGGATGACAGTCGAAATGCAGGCGCGCCGCCACGCGCGGCGGCTGGCAGACCAGCAGTTCGATGTTGAAGCGGAGGTCGGGAATCGCCTCGAAATCGCCTTCGAGCATACGGCGATAACCCGACAGGCCGAGCATTTCGCCATTGTGCTGCACCTCGTCGCCGACAAAGTCTCCAAGTTTCGCCCAGTCCTGGGCATTCAGGCAAGCGATATAGCCCCGGTAAAGGTCGGCAAGGTCTTTATCCGTCATGGCGCACTCCGATGATTTGGCGTTTCCCGCGCTATTTAGGGCGGCCCTTCAGAATGGTCTCGCCTTGACCTGTTCCCAATCTGGCTGCGAATTGAGAACCTGCGCGCAAACACCATAGCCGCGCAGCCGGTTTTCCGGTTATGAATCCATTGCCCGGTCTGAGGGACTGGGCGGTAGGATCGCATTCATTCGTTGCGCGCGCAGGGGGTATTGCGGGGATGGATTTTCACCCGTTCACCGTTCATTTCACGTTCAGCACAGTTGCGTTACAACGCCGACCATGAAAACGCTTCGCTCTCATGTCAGAACCGCGATACTGGCGCTCACAGCGGCCGGCCTGTTGGCGTCGCAAGCGACGCCGGCAGCCGCGGCGGATTGCTACGCGATCGGCCAGCAGGTTGCCGAGCAGAATGGCGGCACGCTGGCCAAGGCTTCGCAGACGACGCGTGGCGGCCAGGAGGTCTGCGTCATCGTCGTGCTTGTGCCGGGCAAGGACGGCCAGCGTCCGCGCCGCTCCGAGATCGTCGTCCCGGCGAACTGATCCAATCTTCCCCCTTGCAGGGTCGTTTCCCAGACCACCGGAATCGGCCTATAGCTGACCCATCAACAGGCCTGACCGATCATGCGCGTACTCGTCGTCGAAGATGACAAGGATCTCAACCGGCAACTGGCCGACGCGCTGGTCGATGCCGGCTATGTCGTCGACCGCTCCTATGACGGCGAGGAGGGGCATTTCCTCGGCGACACCGAGCCCTACGATGCCGTCGTGCTCGACATAGGCCTGCCGCAGATGGACGGCATCAGCGTCGTCGAGCGCTGGCGCCGCAACGGCCGCAAGATGCCGGTGCTGATCCTGACAGCGCGCGACCGCTGGAGCGACAAGGTGTCGGGCATCGATGCCGGCGCCGACGACTATGTCACCAAGCCGTTCCACATCGAGGAGGTGCTGGCCAGGGTGAGGGCGCTGATCCGCCGCGCCGCCGGCCATGCCTCGTCCGAGCTCACTTGCGGGCCGCTGCGCCTCGACACCAAGGCCTCCAAGGCCGATGTCAACGGCGTGCCGCTGAAGCTGACCTCGCATGAGTTCCGCCTGCTGGCGTATCTGATGCACCATATGGGCGAGGTGGTGTCGCGCACCGAGCTGGTCGAGCATCTCTACGACCAGGATTTCGACCGCGATTCCAACACCATCGAGGTCTTTGTCGGCCGGCTGCGCAAGAAGATGGGCATCGACATGATCGAAACCGTGCGCGGCATGGGCTATCGCATGCGTGAGCCGGAGGCGTAAGGCGGAACCGCTCCCCATACCAGCAAGGAAGCCTTTTTCGGCGCGGCTCTGGCCGCGCTCGCTGGCCTTCCGCGTCATCGGATTTTCCACGATCTGGGCGATCCTCACCCTGATCGTCATCTTCACTCTGATCACCACGCTCTACCGCCAGGCCAGCGAGCGCGGCTTCGACAGCCTGCTGTCGGCGCATCTGTTCAATCTGATCGGCTCGGTCGGCGTTTCCGAATCCGGCCAGCTCACCGGTGCTCCCGACCTTGGCGACCTGCGCTTCTCGGAGCCGAATTCGGGCTGGTACTGGTCGGTGGAGCCGGCTTCCGAAGGCGTGCACGGCAACCTTCATTCGTCCTCGATGACCACGACGATCCCGTCGCCGACCGTTGCCGAGGTGCCTTTCAATTCCAGTTTCCAGCGCAGCTATTCCACCGACGGCATCGGTGACGAGGAACTGCAAGTGTTCGAAAGCGAATTCGTCCTCGATGCCAAGAACCGCGCCGCGCGCTTCCGCGTAATGGGCAACAAGACCGAGCTCGAGCACGAGATCGCCACCTTCCAGGGCCGCCTGTTGACCTATCTCAGCCTGTTCGGCGTCGGCATGATCGCCATCAATGCGATCGCCATCCTGCTCGGCCTGCAGCCCTTGCGCCGGGTTCGCAACGCGCTTGCCCAGGTGCGCGAAGGCACGGCGCAACGGCTCGACGGCCAGTTTCCCGCCGAGATCGAGCCGCTCGCCAACGAGACCAATGCGCTGATCGAAAACAACAAGCGCATCGTCGAGCGTTCACGCACGCAGGTCGGCAACCTCGCCCATTCGCTGAAGACGCCGCTCGCAGTTTTGATCAACGAGGGCCGGGCGCTCGGCGGCGCCAAGGGCCAGCTCATCGCCGACCAGGCCGCCTCGATGCAGAAGCAGGTCGACCATTATCTGCAGCGGGCTCGGGTCGCCGCGCAGCGCGACAGCGTCGTCTACCGCACGCCGGTGACCCCGCTGGTGCAGCGCATGGTGCGCGTGCTGCAAAAACTCAAGCCTGATGTCAGCCTGTCGCTTACGCTGCCGGCGGCCGACATCCTCTTTGCTGGCGAGCGCGAGGATTTGGAGGAACTGGTCGGCAACCTCCTCGACAATGCGATGAAATGGGCAAGGAGCACTGTTGCCGTATCCGTCACGCCGGCCGCAGCCGGCCTGTTCGAGCTATCGATCGAGGATGACGGTCCCGGCATCCCCGAGGACAAGGCCCGCGATGTCTTGAAACGCGGCCGGCGCCTCGACGAGACAAAGCCGGGAACCGGGCTCGGACTTGCCATCGTTGCCGACCTCGTCAACGAGTATGGCGGGGCGCTGGCGCTGGAACGCTCCACGATGGGCGGGCTGAAGGCGGTTGTGCGCTTGCGGAGCTTGCAATGATGTACTGCCCAGGGCCAATCGACACGGCCGAATGCCTGTGTTATGGCGGCCCCTCGATTGCGCAAAAGCCGTTAAGAACGGCCAAATTTCCGACAAATATCAATAGTATGACGTCCTGACGCCCCCGATGACGCGGCCCCCAGCGCATCCCGTTCAAGAAAACCGGTTGTTGGCATGAAGATTCGCGTTGCGCTCGTTTCCGCACTGCTCGCTCTTTCCGGCTGCGGAACGCTGGGCAAGGGCAGTGGCCCGGATATCTCCATCACCAACCCGCCCGCGTCGCCTCCTTCAGGGGCCAAAGTCGCGACGACGATCATCTCGGCCATGGCCGGCGGGCTCGTCGGCGGATCGATCGGCAGCGGCCTGAACAGCACCGAGAAGCGCAAGGCGCTCGAGGCGGAATACAAGGCGCTCGAATATACGGCAAGCGGCCAGAAGGTGACGTGGAAGAGCGACAGTTCGGCTCATTCCGGCGAAGTCGTCGCGGCCCAGCCCTACCGCGTCGGCTCGCAGGATTGCCGCCAGTACACCCATACGGTGTTTACCGGCACGGCCGGCCAGACCGCGCGGGGCACCGCATGCCGCAACGCCGACGGCAGCTGGACGCCGCTGACCTGAACATTGGGCCGGGGCCGGAATCCCGTCAAAGCGTCGCAGCACCCTCATGTTGTGAGAGCAGGGCTCTCGCTCTATTGGAAGAACCATGCTGTTCTGGGTCATAGCCGCACTCCTCACGCTGGGCGCAAGCCTGGCGGTGCTGCTGCCGCTGACCAGCGGCGGCAAGGGCGCTCCGACCAGCAGCGACCATGATCTCGAAGTCTATCGCGACCAATTGGCCGAGCTTGAGCGTGACGCCGCGCGCGGCCTGATTCAGCCGGCCGAAGCCGAGGAGGCGCGCACTGAGATCGCCCGCCGCATCCTTCGCCTGGGAGATGTTGGTCAAGCCAATGTCGGTCAAGCCGATGCACCTGGCGCGCGGCAGCCGTCGAGGGCGGCCAGGTTGATGGCAACATCAGCGGTGCTGGTGGTCCCGCTGCTCAGCTGGGGCCTGTACAGCCAGCTCGGCTCGCCGGATCTGCCGTCGCAGCCGCTCGCCGAACGGCTGGCCAAGAATCCGGCCGATAGTTCGGTCGACGAGTTGGTGGCGCGCGCCGAGGCCCATCTTGCCGCCAACCCTGGCGATGGACGCGGCTGGGACGTGCTCGCCCCGATCTATCTGCGCCTGCAGCGCTTTCCCGATGCCGTGACCGCCTATCGCAATGCCATCCGCCTCGATGGCGACACGGCCGCCCGCGAGGCCGGCCTCGGCGAAGCGATTGCCAATGCGGCCGGCGGCATCGTTTCGGCCGATGCGCAATCCGCTTTCGAACAGGCGCTAAAACTCGACCCGGCAAACGCGAAAGCCTCGTTCTATTTGGCGATGGCGCTGGCCCAGGAAGGCCGCATACCCGAGGCAACCGCGGCGTGGCAGAAAATGCTCGATTCCCTGCCGCAGGATTCACCATGGCGCGGAGCTGTCCAACAGGCGTTAGCCGAGGCTGCCAACCGCAGCGTCGCCTCAGGAGAGCCGGCGAAAGGCCCCGATGCCGCGGCCGTCGACGCCGCCTCGTCGATGGCGCCGCAGGACAGGCAGGCCATGATCGAAACCATGGTCGCCGGCCTCGACGAAAAATTGCGGCAAAAACCGCGCGACACGGAAGGATGGATGCGGCTCATTCGTTCCTATGTTGTGCTGGGCAAGGCCGACCAGGCGCGCGACGCGCTGCATCGCGGTATCGCCGTGTTTGGCGCCGACAGTGAGGAAGCGAAGAAATTCACCGCCTTTGCCGCCTCGCTCGGCCTGACGGCGACGGAGTAGGACATGACGCGCAAGCAGAAGCGATTGTCGGTGATTGTCGGAGGTCTTGCCTTCCTCGGCGCCGCCACCGGGCTGACCTTCTATGCGTTGGGCCAGAAGGCCTCCTATTTCTATATGCCCGCCGATCTGACCACCGCCAGCTTGCAGCCGGGACAGCGCATCAGGCTCGGCGGCCTCGTCGAAAAGGGCACAGTCGTGCGCGGGCAGGGCGCGACGGTTGCGTTCTCGGTCACCGACGCGCACAAATCGGTCAAGGTCAGCTATACCGGCATCCTGCCCGATCTGTTCCGCGAGGAGCAGGGCGTCATCACCGAAGGCAGCTTTGGCGCCGACGGCGTTTTCGTCGCCGACAGCGTGCTGGCCAAGCATGACGAGCGCTACATGCCCAAGGAAGTCGCTGACGGGCTGAAGGCCAAGGGCGTGTGGCAAGAGAGCAAGAGCCAGTAATGGTTGAGACCGGACACTTCGCGCTCGTCCTCGCCTTTGTGCTGTCGCTGGTGCAGACGCTGGTGCCGCTGATCGGCGCCCGTACCGGCAACCAGAGGCTGATGGCTGTCGGCGGTCCCGTCACGGTCACAGGCTTCGCGCTCACGGCGCTATCGTTCGCAGCACTCGCCGGCGCCTATGCAAGTTCCGATTTCTCGGTGGCGAGCGTGTGGGAAAACTCGCATTCGCTGCAGCCGCTGATCTACAAGATCACCGGAACCTGGGGCAATCACGAAGGCTCGATGCTGCTCTGGGTGCTGATCCTGACCTTCTTCGGTGCGCTGGTCGCTGTCTTCGGCTCCAACCTTCCGGCGACGCTGCGCGCCAATGTGCTGGCCGTGCAGGGGGCTATCGGCGCCACCTTCTTCCTGTTCATCCTGGCGACATCCAATCCGTTCACCCGGCTCAATCCGGCGCCGATCGAGGGCCGCGATCTCAACCCGGTCCTGCAGGATCTTGGCCTCGCCATCCATCCGCCGCTGCTCTATCTCGGCTATGTCGGGTTCTCTATCTGCTTTTCCTTCTCGGTCGCCGCCCTCATCGAAGGCCGCATCGATGCCTCCTGGGCGCGCTGGGTGCGGCCGTGGACGCTGGTCGCCTGGATGTTCCTCACCGGCGGCATCGCGATGGGCTCCTACTGGGCCTACTACGAGCTCGGCTGGGGCGGCTTCTGGTTCTGGGATCCGGTCGAAAACGCCTCCTTCATGCCGTGGCTGGCCGGCACGGCTCTTCTGCATTCGGCGATCGTCATGGAGAAGCGCTCGGCGCTCAAGATCTGGACGCTGCTGCTTGCCATCCTCACCTTCTCGCTGTCGCTGCTCGGCACCTTCCTGGTGCGCTCCGGCGTGCTGACCTCGGTGCATGCTTTCGCCACCGATCCGACCCGCGGCATCTTCATCCTGTGCATTTTGACGCTGTTCATCGGCGGCTCGCTGGCCCTGTTTGCGCTGCGCGCCTCGCGGCTGACGGCCGGCGGCCTGTTCCACCCGATCTCGCGCGAAGGCGCACTCGTCCTCAACAATCTGTTCCTGACCACGGCCACGGCCACCGTGCTGGTCGGCACGCTCTATCCGCTGGCGGTCGAAGCGCTTTCGGCCGGCAAGATCTCGGTCGGCGCCCCCTTCTTCAACCTGACATTCGGCCCGCTGATGGTGCCGCTGCTGGTCGTGGTTCCTTTCGGACCATTGCTCGCCTGGAAGCGCGGTGACCTCTATGCCGTCGCCCAGCGCCTGATGGCGGCTTTCGGCGCCGCTCTCCTGGCGATGCTGGTCACCGGGCTGTTCATCGACGGCGCGTCGGTGTTCGCCGCCCTTGGTGTCGGCCTCGCCTGCTGGCTGGTCTCCGGCGCGCTCACCGACCTCGCCGTCAAGTCCGGCTTTGGCAATGTGTCGCCCGCCATCATGCTGCGCCGTTTCGCCGGCCTGCCGCGTTCGGTGTTCGGCACTGCACTTGCCCATCTCGGCCTCGGGCTGACGACGCTCGGCATTGTCGGCACGCTATGCTTCGGCACCGAAAGGATACTGTCGATGCATGCCGGCGAGAGCGTCGAACTCTCCGGCCACACGCTGCGTTTCGACGGCCTCTTCCCGGCGCAGGGTCCGAACTACAGCGAGCAGCGCGGCCGCTTTTCCCTGATCGGCGCCGATGGCGGCGTTTCAGCCGAAATCACCTCGGCCAAGCGCTTCTTTCCGGTGCGGCAGACGATGACGACCGAATCCGGCATCGAGACGATCGGCTTCAGCCAGCTCTATCTGTCGCTGGGCGATGAAGGCACCGATGGATCCGTCGTGGTGCGCCTGTGGTGGAAGCCGCTGGTGACGCTGATCTGGGGCGGAGCTCTGGTGATGATGGCGGGAGCCGCAATGTCGCTGCTCGACCGTCGCCTGCGGGTTGGCGCACCCTCGCGCCGCCGCAAGCAGGCAGCCTCCATGCCGTCGGCAGGCGCGCCGTGAGCACCAGGTTCTCGTTGGCCTCGCTCACCCTGCTTCTGGCGCTGCTGTTTGCCGGCGCGGCGCAAGCGGTGAAACCGGACGAGGTTCTCACCGATCCGGCGCTCGAGGCGAGGGCGCGGCTACTGTCGGAAGGCCTGCGGTGCATGGTCTGCCAGAACCAGTCCATCGACGAATCCGATGCAGACCTCGCCCGCGACCTGCGCATCCTGGTGCGCCAGCGCCTGGTTGCCGGCGATACCGACCAGCAGGTGATGGACTATATCGTGTCGCGCTACGGCGAGTTCGTGCTGTTGAAGCCGCGCTTCAGCCCGCGCAACGCCTTGCTTTGGGGCACGCCGGTGCTTCTGCTTCTAGTCGGCGGCATTTTCATTGTGCTGACCACACGCTCCCGCCGCTCGTTGGCAACCAAGGCGCTGAGCGCCGAGGAACAGGCGGCGCTGGACAAGATGCTGAGCGACTAGCTCGGCCATTCCTCCAAAGGCCAGTCCCGCGACGTGTGGATGGCGCGCAGGATAACAATGCTTTGACGGCCGGCGATCAGGCGCAATTCATAGGCAATGATGTAGGGCAGGCGGCCGATGGGCTTCTCATAAGTGCCTGTTACCCGGCCAGGTCGGCCCGTCGCCATATCACCAAGGCCCCGGCCCATTTCACGGATACGGTCCGCGAGGCGTCGGGCGGCGGCAGGATTGTCCTGAGCGATAAAGGCAACTTGCTGCGTGAGATCGTCCAGCGCTTCTCGCGACCAGGTGACGAACAGCTTCACGCCTTGCCTGCGCGCCTGGCTTTCGCTGCTTCGATCACCGCGTCGAGCTCCGCCATGGCGTCGTCGTGGGGCACGACACGGCCAGCCTCTGCGTCGGCCATGCCACGTTTTATGCCTTCGATGATATCCAGCTCGCGATCGACATAGGCTGAGACCGCCTCGGCGGCGAGGAACGATTTACTACGCCTGGTATCGGTAGCGATCTGCTCCAGCTTCAGCTTGGTCTCGGACGAGACTCGAATGGTCATGGTGGTGCTTGCTGTCATTGTGAAAGCCTTGTGCTGAGTTGTGTACACCATAGGGCAGCAGGCGAGCGCAACCAAGCGATTTGTGCGACCGCCCAACATTACAAAACTTTCATGCACCGGAAATGGCGCCGTAATGTGCGCCTCTCTATTTCTCTTGTCCGAGGATGCTCTGCCTGAGCCGCATCCAGTGAAAAGAGGATACGAGACCCATGACTATCGCCCCCAACCCATATTCCCGCACCCGCAAGCGCCTGTTGGCCGCCGCCGCTTCGCTGGCCATTGCCGGCGGCATCGGTTTCGGCGCCGTTGCCACTGGTACAGCTCCCGTTCTGGCCGACGCCGTGCGGGTCGAAGCGCCCCAGGTGCCGGGCTTTGCCGACGTCGTTGAGCGCGTTTCGCCGGCCGTGGTCAGCGTCAAGGTCAAGGCCAAGATCGAGCCTGCCGCTGATGACGGCTCCGACCAGTCCGACGATCCGGACGGCATGAACAACCTGCCCGACAATCCGCAGCTGCGCCAGTTCTTCAAGCAATTCCGGGGCTTTGGCGATCAGAACGGCCAGGGCGGCGGCAATCGTCGCTTCAGCCACCGCGACCATAACAACGACCAGCCGCGTCCGGTAGCGCAGGGTTCGGGCTTCTTCATCTCCGATGACGGTTATCTCGTCACCAACAACCATGTCGTCGAGGAAGGCTCCGCCTTCACAGTGGTAATGAATGACGGCAAGGAGCTTGACGCCAAGCTGATCGGCACCGATCCGCGCACCGATCTGGCGGTGCTCAAGGTCGATGGCGTCGGCAAGTTCACCTATGTCGATTTCGCCGACGATTCCAAGGTTCGCGTCGGCGACTGGGTGGTGGCCGTCGGCAATCCGTTCGGCCTCGGCGGCACCGTCACCGCCGGCATCGTCTCGGCCCGTGGCCGTGATATCGGCGCCGGTCCCTACGACGACTTCATCCAGATCGACGCCTCGGTCAACCGCGGCAATTCGGGCGGCCCGACCTTCAACCTCAACGGCCAGGTCGTCGGCATCAACACCGCGATCTTCTCGCCGTCGGGCGGAAGCGTCGGCATCGCCTTCGACATTCCGGCCTCGACCGCCAAGCAGGTGGTGCAGGATCTGATGAAGAGCGGCTCGGTGCAGCGTGGCTGGCTCGGCGTCGAAATCCAGCCGGTTACATCGGACATCGCCGAATCGCTGGGCCTGAAGTCGCAGAACGGGGCTCTGGTTTCGGGCGCCCAGGACGGTGGCCCCGGCAAGAAGGCCGGCATCACCGCCGGTGACGTGATCACCCAGGTCGAAGGCAAGGACGTCGCATCGCCGAAGGAACTGGCTCGTCTGATCGGCGCCTACCCACCCGGCAAGTCGGTCGACGTCACGGTGTGGCGCGGCGGCAAGAGCCAGACCATCAAGGTCGATCTCGGCACGCTGCCATCCACCGACAAGCAGGCCTCGGCCGACCCGCAGCAGCCCGCGGCACCGGCAAAGCCCGCCGCGCTGGCCGATCTCGGCCTCACCGTCACCAAGTCGGAAAACGGCAAGGGCCTGGTGGTGACCGATGTCGATCCCGACAGCGATGCCGCCGACCGCGGCATCCAGCCCGGCGATGTCATCACCTCGGTCAATTCGACGGAGGTGAACGGCACCGAAGACGTCGCCAAGGCGATGGCCGATGCGGTCAAGTCCGGCCGCAAGGCGGTGCTGATGCAGATCACCCGCGACGATTCAAACCGCTTCGTCGCGCTGCCAGTCGCCAAAGGCTGACATCACACAGTTTCCAGTGCGGCGGTTTCAACACCCCCGAGCCGCCGCACGGGAAGCAAGGGGCCGAACGCGTTAGTCAGTCATCGTGTTCTGCCCCCGGCGGCAGCGGGCCCCATCGCCCGCTGCCGCTCTAACATCGAAGCATGTCGCCCAAAAGTGCACGACGGTTTTGGCAAAACGACATGCTTGAACGAAAGCTTTTGCGCTTATGGCCGCCCCTCAATCTTCCGGCGAAATCGCGTATAACGGCTCTATGAAGATTCTCGTCATAGAAGACGATCGCGAGGCGGCCGACTATATGCAGAAGGCCTTTGCCGAGGCTGGGCACACCGCCCATGTCGCCGGCGACGGCGAAACCGGCTTTGCGCTGGCCGATGCCGGCGACTATGACGTGATGGTCGTCGACCGCATGATGCCACGCCGCGACGGGCTCTCCGTCATTGCCGGCCTGCGCTCGCGCGGCAACACCACGCCGGTGCTGATCCTGTCGGCGCTGGGCGAAGTCGATGACCGCGTCACCGGTCTGCGCGCCGGCGGGGACGACTATCTGACCAAGCCCTATGCCTTTTCCGAATTGCTCGCCCGCGTCGAGGTGCTGAACCGCCGCGCCAGCGCCAGGGAGGCCGAAACCGTCTACCGGGTCGGCGATCTCGAGCTTGACCGGCTGTCCCATTCGGTCAAGCGCGCGGCGCGCGAGATCACGCTGCAGCCGCGCGAATTCCGCCTGCTCGAATATCTGATGCGCCATGCCGGCCAGGTGGTGACGCGCACCATGCTGCTCGAAAATGTCTGGGACTATCATTTCGATCCGCAGACCAACGTGATCGACGTTCACGTCTCGCGCCTGCGTGGCAAGATCGAGAAGGGTTTCGACAAGCCGATCCTGCATACGGTTCGCGGCGCCGGCTATATGCTGAAGAGCGGCTAGAGCATGATCCCAAAAAGTAGGTACCGGTTTTTGGAGAAGATCATGCTCCAACAAAGGGGTAGGTCATGATGAGATTTCAGCCAAATCTCATCATGAGCTAGAACTCGATGGCCCTTTCCCTGCCGGCCATCATGAGGACGACGGCGGCGCGGCTTTCAGCGCTTTATTTCCTGCTTTTCGCGCTATGTGCCGTGTTGCTGGTCTTCTACATGACGTCGTTGTCGGCCCGCATGCTGACCGGCCAGACCCAGCAGACCATCAATGACGAGGTGCTCGGCCTCGCCCGTGCCTATCAGAGCGGCGGCCTGCCGCGGCTGGTGCGCGTCGTCGAGCAGCGCTCGCGCCAGCCCGGCGCCAACCTCTATCTCATTGCCGATGTCAACGGCCAGATCCTCACCGGCAACGTGCAGAGCCTGGCACCGGGGGTGCTCGAGACCGATGGCTGGACGACCGAACCCTTCTCCTATCGCCGTTTCGGCGAAGGTGAGCTCGAACGGCAGCGCAACCAGGCTTCTGACCCGAATGGCGCGCAGCCCGGCGAGACCGAAATTCAGCCCGAGGGCGAGAAGGGCCACAACGCCATCGCGCTGGTGCTGCGGCTGCCCAACCAGATGATCATGCTGGTCGGCCGCGATCTCGGCGAGCCCGAGCGCTTCCGCGCCGTCGTCCGCCGCGCCCTGATGCTGGCGCTGGGCATGATGGGCCTGGGCGGGCTGCTGATCTGGTTCCTTGTCGGCCGCGCCGCGCTGAAGCGCATCGACAGCGTCTCGGAGGCAAGCCGCCGCATCATGGGCGGCGATCTCACGGGACGGCTGCCGGTGACCGGCGCCGGCGATGAGTTCGACCGCCTGTCGGAAAACCTCAACACCATGCTGGCCAGGATCGCGACGCTCAACGAAGGGCTGAAGCAGGTCTCCGACAACATCGCCCATGATTTGAAGACGCCGCTGACCAGACTGCGCAACCGCGCTGAGGCGACACTTTCGGGCAAGCACAAGACCACCGACTACCGGCAGGCGCTGGAAGGCACCATCGCCGAATCCGACCAGCTGATAAAAACCTTCAACGCCATCCTGATGATCTCCAGGCTGGAGGCCGGCTATTCCTCGGAGAGCACCAGCAAGGTCGATCTCGCCGCCGCGGTGCATGACGTTGTCGAGCTTTATGAGCCGGTGGCGGAGGAGGCTGGCGTGGTGCTTGAAACTGCCGCGGACGGGAATTTTTCCGTCGATGGCAACCGCGAGCTGATCGGCCAGGCACTGTCGAACATCGTCGACAACGCCATCAAATACTCGACCGATGCGACGGAAAAGCCTGCCGTGCGCGTAGCCCTGCAGCGCGTCGGTCACGAAATCCGCCTTTCCGTTTCCGACAATGGCCATGGCATCCCCGACGATGCGGACCGCGCCCGGGCGACCGAGCGCTTCGTTCGGCTGGAAAAGAGCCGCTCGCAGCCGGGATCAGGCCTTGGCCTCAGCCTCGCCAAGGCGATCATGACTTTTCACAATGGCCGGCTTGAACTTCTGCCTGCCAATCCCGGATTGTCGGTTATCATGAGCTTCCCGGCGCGGGAGGACCATTGATGGCGGTGAGGATGGCTGCGAAACGGATCGAGACCGAATGGCGCCTGCAACTGGCGGCGCAGCTCGCGCCTCTGGATGAGGCCCGCGCCCGGCGTGAACTGTCGGAGATCGCTGGCGATGCCAAGGACGAGAACCTGCCGCGGCTGGCGAAATTCCTAGAAGGCAAGGGCGCCGCACAGGAGTTTCTCGCTGCGGTCTTCGACCTCTCGCCCTTCCTCCGCGATGTCGCGCGCCGCCGGCCGCAAATCCTCGACGCGCTGTTCGATGGCAGTGTCGAGGCTCGGCTGCTCGCCATCGCCGAAGCGATCGGCCAGGCCGCCTTTTCAGAGACCGTTTGCGAATCCAGCCTGATGATGGAACTCAGGCAGTGGAAGGGTGAAGCTCACTTCCTGATCGCACTTGCAGACCTCTCCGGCGAGGCCGATGCAGCGCTGACGGTAAGGCGCCTCAGCAATCTCGCCGATGCCTGCACCTGCGCGGCGGTCGACTTCCTGCTGCGCGAGGCGCACAGCCAAGGCAAGCTCAAATTGCCCGATCCCGAAAATCCGTCACGGCAATCCGGCTGGATCGTGCTCGGCATGGGCAAGCTTGGCGCGCATGAACTGAATTTCTCCTCCGACATCGACCTGGTCGTCTTCTTCGATCCGGATGCGCCGGCAATCGTCGATCCGCTCGACGCCACAGAGCTGTTTGCGCGCCTGACCCGCAGGCTGGTCCGCATCCTGCAGGACCGCACCGGGCACGGCTATGTCTTCCGCACCGATTTGAGGCTTCGTCCCGATCCAGGCTCGACGCCGCTGGCCATCCCGGTCGAGGCAGCACTTCGCTACTATGAGGCGCGCGGCCAGAACTGGGAGCGCGCCGCCATGATCAAGGCGCGTCCCGTGGCCGGCGATCTCGATGCCGGGGACGCGTTCCTGCGGGAATTGCAGCCCTATGTCTGGCGCAAATACATGGACTATGCGGCGATCGCCGACGTTCATTCGATCAAGCGCCAGATCCATGCCCACAAGGGTCATGGCGAGATCGCGGTCAAAGGACACAACGTCAAGCTCGGCCGCGGCGGCATTCGCGAAATCGAGTTCTTCGTCCAGACCCAGCAACTGATCGCCGGCGGCCGTTTTCCGGAGCTGCGCGGCCGCGAGACGGTGCCGATGCTGGGTGCGCTGGCGGCGCGCAACTGGATCACCGCCGATGCACGCGACGCGCTCACGCAGCAATATTGGTTTCTGCGCGGCGTGGAACACGCCATCCAGATGGTCGCCGACGAGCAGACGCATATTCTGCCCGACGATGATGAAGGGCTGGAACGCATCGCCCATATGCTGGGCTTTGCCGATGCCGCCAGATTTGCCGAAACCTTTCGCGCGGCTTTGCATGAGGTCGAGCGCCATTACGCCGCGCTGTTCGAGACCGCGCCTGAATTGTCGGCCGGCGTCGGCAATCTGGTCTTCACCGGCGATGTCGACGATCCCGACACGCTGCAGACCTTGCATGGCCTTGGCTTCCAGCGGCCAAGCGACATCTGCCGCGTCATTCGGGGCTGGCATTTCGGCCGCTACCGCGCCACCCAGTCGGCGGAAGCGCGCGAGCGGCTGACCGAACTGACGCCGGCGCTGCTCAAAGCCTTCGGCCAGACGCGCCGGGCCGACGAGGCGCTGGTTCGCTTCGATGAATTCCTGGCCGGCCTGCCCGCCGGCATCCAGCTGTTTTCGCTGCTGCAGTCGAATCCCGCTCTGCTGAAGCTTATGGCGACGATCATGGGCGCCGCGCCTCGGCTGGCGGCAATCATCACAAGGCGCCCGCATGTCTTCGACGGTCTGCTCGACCCGGCGCTGCTCACCGAACTGCCCAACCGCGCCTATCTCTCAGCGCGGTTGGCCGCTTTCATCGATGGCGACAGGCCCTACGAGGATGTGCTTGACCGGCTGCGCATCTTTGCCTCCGAGCAGAAATTCCTGATCGGTGTCAGGCTGCTCGCCGGCTCGATCGACCCGGCGCGCGCCGGCCGCGCCTTTTCCGATCTCGCCGACCTCACCATCGACGCCGCATTGCAGGCGGTGACCACCGAATTCGCGCTGCGTCATGGCCGCATCGCCGGCGGCACCGTGTCGCTGCTCGGCATGGGTAAGCTCGGCAGCCGCGAATTGACGGCTGGTTCGGACGTCGACCTCATTCTGCTCTACGACCACGACGCGGATGCCGACGAGTCCGACGGCGACAAGCCGCTCGCACCATCGCACTACTATACCAGGATGACGCAGCGGCTGATCGCGGCTGTCTCGGCGCCGACCGCCGAAGGCGTTCTCTACGAGCTCGACCTGCGCTTGCGGCCATCCGGCAACAAGGGGCCGGTGGCCACCCACATCGATGCCTTCACGAAATACCAGCGCCAGGAGGCCTGGACCTGGGAGCACATGGCGCTGGCCCGGGCGCGCGCCATCGGCGGCGACGCGGCCCTTTGCGCCGAGGTCGAGGCCGAGGTGGCGGCACTTCTGGCCTTGCCGCGCGACGCCGCCAAGGTGAGGGCAGAGGCATCCGAGATGCGCGCGCTGATCGAGAAGGAAAAATCGCCGCGCGATCTCTGGGACATCAAGCTCATCTCCGGCGGCCTCATCGACCTCGAATTCATCGCGCAGGTGGCGGTTATAACCGGGCAGGTCGAAGCCGGCCGCAGGGTGACCGCGACCGGCGAAATCCTGGCGCATCTGTCGCCGGATTTCGCCGAGGCCGACGTCAGGCAGCAGCTTTGCGAAGCCTACCAGCTCTATCTGGCGCTGACCCAGATGACGCGGCTTTGCCTCACCGGCGCATTCGAACGCGATGACGTTCCGCCGGGATTGTCGGATCTGCTTCTGGCGGTGACTGACCTGCCGGATTTCGGTGTGCTGGAAGCACATCTCAAGGAGACGTCGCAAAAGGTCAGAAAGGATTTCGACCTTTTGCTTCGTACGAAACGGTTGTGAGGGCGTGAAGCGCTGGCGGCTGTTTCGGATCGCATCGGGGGTGACGATGCAACAGGAGATACCCATGAGAAAGACAACCGGACTTGCCCTTGCCTTCATCGCGCTTGCCGGCGCCGTCGGCACCACCGCCTATGCCGAGAACAATGCCAGCGCCAGAATGCGCGAGGGCACCATGATGCGCCTCGACAAGGCGATGAAGGATTCCAACGGCACCATCAGCTTCGACCAGTTTTCCGACGCCATGAACGCGCGGCTGAAGAAGCTGGTCGCCGATAATGGCGGCAAGCTGACCGTTGCCCAGCTCGCCGACGCGCTGGAGAAGGCGCGGTTCGAGGAAATGGCCAAGCGCATCGTTGCCCGCTACGACAGCAAGGGCGACGGCACGCTGACCACGGACGACATCACCGGGCGCGAGAAGAAGGTGTTCGCCATGCTCGACCGCAACAATGACGGCAAGATCGAGCGCAACGAACTCCCAAAGAAAGGCCGCATGGGCCGCCACCACCAATGGGACGGTGGCGACGACAGCATGGAGTGAAATGGCGATATGTCTCCGGCGGCGAAAGCCGCCGGAGCCCTTACATGACCGGGGCTACTCAGTCCTTGAACGCGGCGGAGAGCACCGCTCGCATTGGCGGGCCGTCAGGCCGCCGCCTTCACCGCCGGTTGCGCCTTCTTCACCGGGATGCGCACCGACACGATCGTGCCGACGCCTTCGGTCGAGCGGATTTTCAGCGCTCCTCCTTGCAACTCGGCCAGCGAGCGCGAGATGGCAAGGCCGAGGCCGGAACCGGCGTGGTTCTTCGAAAACTGGTTCTGCACCTGTTCGAAGGGGCGGCCAAGCTTGCTCAGTGCCTCCTTCGGAATGCCGCAGCCATTGTCCTCGATGGTCAGCACCAGCGCGCCTGACGTGTTGCGGGCGCGCACCGAGATATGGCCGCCCTGGCCGGTGAACTTCACCGCATTCGACAGCAGATTGATGGCGATCTGCTTGATCGCCCGGCGGTCGGCGAACAGCGTCATCGTATCGGCGATGCGGGTTTCGACCGTGATCGATTTCTCCGCCGCCTGCAGCGAGATCACCCGCACCGTCTCGCGGATCAGCGGGCAGAGATCGATTTCCTCGCGGTCCACCGAGAATTGGCCGGCTTCGATCTTCGACATATCGAGTATGTCGTTGATGACGCCGAGCAGATATTTGCCGCTGCCGTTGATGTCGTTGGCATATTCCTCGTAGCGCGGCGAACCGAGCGGCCCGAACAGGCCTTGTTCCATCAGTTCGGAGAACCCGATGATGGCGTTGAGCGGCGTGCGCAGCTCGTGCGACATGTTGGCCAGGAATTCGGATTTGGCCCGATTGGCGGCCTCGGCGCGCTCGGTTTCCTTCATATATTCGCGGTTGAGCTCGACCAGTTCCTTGGCGCGCTCTTCCTCGGCCCGGCGGGCGAGGCTGAGGTCGTGGATGGTCGCCATCAGCCGGCGCTCGCTGTCGACCAGCTTTTCCTGGTGCAGCTTGATCTGGGTGATGTCGGAGCCGACGGAGACCGTGCCGCCGTCCCGGGTCCTCAGTTCGTTGACCTGCAGCCAGCGGCCGTCGGAGAGCTGCCGCTCGAAGGTTGCGCCCCCTTGCGGCCCGTTGGTGTTGGCCAGCCGCCGTTCAGAGGCGAAGGCCAGCATGCGCTCTTCAAGCACGGCGCGCGCAGCGCCCGGCATGACGTCGCGGTCCGACAGGCCGTTGTCCTTCTGGTATTTGGAATTGCACATGATCAGGCGCTGGGCGGCATCCCACAGCACGAAGGACTCGTTGATGTTTTCGATCGCGGTCCGCAGGCGCAGGTCGGCCGCCTCCGAGCGCAGCGCCAGATGCCGCTGCTCGGTGACGTCGACGGCAATGCCGATCAGCTGGATCTCAGGCGCTTCCGGGTCGATCACCTGGGCCCTGGCGCGCATCCACACCCACTGGCCGTCGGCGTGACGCATCCGGAACACCTGGTCGATATGGTCGATCTCGCGCTCGACGATTTTGTTGGCCAGCTCGAACAGGTCGCCGTCCTCGGGGTGGATGATGTCGTCGACCTCGCCGAACGACAGCATCGAGTTGCAGGGCTCGTAGCCCAGCATGTCGTACATCGAGCGCGACCAGTACATCTTGCCGCGCACCATGTCCCAGTCCCACAGGCCGCAGCGACCGCGAACCAGCGCCATGTCGATGCGCTGATGGGCTTCGAGATAGATGCGGTCGGCTGTCTGGGCGCGCGATGCCTGGCCGAAATAGGCGTAGAGGATGATGATCAGCACGCCGGCTGTCAGCACAAACAGCGTGACGTTGAGCGAGACGGTCTTGCGCCAGTTGTCGAACGCCGCTTCCTGCGGCACCAGCACGGCGGCGGCGTTCTTGCGGTCCCGGGTCAGGCTCACCGCCGCGTACCAGTCCTGGCCGCCGATGCTGACATCCATGACCCCGGCGCGGTCGCCGAACATGAACAGCGGCTGGCCGTCCAGCACCAGGCTGTCCAGCGATCGCCCTTGCCAGCCGGTCGACAGCGGCGACACGGCAATGATCTTGAAGGCGCTGTCGGTGATCACAAGCACATGGCTTCTGCCCATGGCGCCCTGGCGGCTCGTGCTTTCCAGAAGATCAATTGCACCGCTGGATGCCGCGGTCGGGTCGGCCGAGATTGCGTTCGCCATCTGGCCGGCGGCGAGACCTAGCACCGCCTTGCCATCGCGCTCGGCCTCGTCGCGCTCGTTCATCAGCGACAGCACGCGCAGTGCGGCGATGACGATCAGGAAGATGATGATGAGAGCCGGTATCGAACGGCGCAGAAGGGGTTCGGCAGCCAGGAGCCGCCGGTAGGCTGGTTCAGCGATGAGCCGCGTATTGCCGGCGAGGCCGTCGCCTCGCGCCTTGCGCCGCTCAAAAGCCGTCCCTTCGGGCGCGCCCCACGCGTCCGCCTTGGCCATAAATGGCACTCCCCGAATTTCCGTACGCTTGACGATCCGGCAACACCGCACATCCGAATCGTCTGTAAAGAATCAAAGGTGATTCGCCTTGTCCAGAGGCGCGGCCGAAAAACATTAAAAATTGATTGAAATAACGCAGGATCTTCCCTTCTCCCCCTGTGGGAGAAGGTGTCGCCGAAGGCGACGGATGAGGGGTGTTCCAGGGAACGCCGACGTTTCACTCCGCTGGAACACCCCTCATCCGTCTCGGCGTTAAAGCGCCGATCCACCTTCTCCCACAGGGGGAGAAGGGAAGAGGCGCTCAAGCCAGCGTTCGCTCCACAATGTCCCGCAAATCCGCCGACAGGTTCTCGGCACCGGCGATGGCCAGCAGCGCTTCCCTGGCCTTGGCTTGCCTGCCCGGCTCCAGCGAGCGCCACGAGCGCAGCGCTGTCGCCAGCCTGGCCGCCACTTGCGGATTGCGTTTTTCAACCTCGAGTACGGTCTGGGTAAAAAACCGGTAGCCTTCGCCATCGGCGCGGTGGAAGCCGGTCTGGTTGGCGCTGGCGAATGTGCCGACCAGCGAGCGCACCCGGTTCGGATTGGCCATCGAGAAAGCTGCGTGGCCAGTCAGCTCGCGTACCGTGTCGACTGTCCGGCGTCCCGGCACGCTGGCCTGGATCTGGAACCATTTGTCCATGACCAGCGGATCGGCGCCATAACGCGCCTCGAAATCGGCCAGCGCCTTGATCGCCTCCGGCGAACCGTCATGGCGGTGCGCAAGGACGGTCAGCGCTGCGGCGCGGTCGGTCATGTTGGTCGCGGTTTCGAAATGCCGGGCGGCGAGCGCAGCACCTTCCGGCAGCAGCGAGAGGTAGTCGAGCAGGATGTTGCGCAGCGCGCGGCGTCCCGCACTTGCCGCGTCGGGGCTGAACGGCCCGTCGTCGGCTAGGCGGCCGTAGAGCTTGGCGAAGCTGTCTTTGTTGGCGCGCGCGATTGCCAGCGCCAACGCCTCGCGAGCGGCAAAGATGGCGTCAGGATCGATGTTAGTGCCGAGGTCGCGGGCAATGTCGGCCTCGCCGGGAAGTGACAGCGCCAGTGCCCGGTAGGCAGGCTCCAACGTCTCGTCGCCGGCGATCTTCCCGGCAAGTCCGGTCAGCCTGGCGGTGAAAACCGGTTTCGCGCCGCCGAGGATCTGGCGGAAGGCCGCTATCAGCGCATCTGTGAGCAGCGTGTTGAACGCCTGCCAGCGCGCGAAGGCATCGCTGTCATGGCCGGCGAGGAAGAACTGGTCGTCGGCCTTCTGCTCGACCGAAAGCGTGATCGGTGCCGAAAAGCCGCGGTTGAGCGACACCGCCGGCCGCTCGGCAACGCCTGAGAAGCGCACCATGTGACGGCGCTTGCGAATATGGATGACACCGTCCTCGACGGCGGCGCCCTCGACGCCGCCATAGGCAACCGGTTCGCCGCCGGCGCCGACCAGCCCGAAGGCGAGCGGGATGTGCATCAGCCGCTTGCGGCTTTCCGACGGCGTCGGCGGCACCGACTGCTCGATCTCGAGCGTGAACTCGCGCGTGGCCGGATTGTGCGTCGAACTGACGGTCAGGTTCGGCGTGCCCGCCTGGTGGTACCAGAGCGCGAATTGCGACAGATCGCGCCCGGAGGCGTCCTCGAACACTTTGAGGAAATCCTCGATCGTCGCTGCTTCGCCGTCATGGCGCTCGAAATAGAGATCCATTCCGGCGCGGAACGTGTCAGGTCCGAGAATGGTGCGGATCATGCGCACGACTTCCGAGCCTTTTTCGTAGACGGTCGCCGTGTAGAAATTGTTGATCTCGCGGTAGCGGCGCGGCCGCACCGGATGCGCCAGCGGTCCCTGGTCCTCGGGGAACTGGTGTGCCCTGAGCGTGCGCACTTCGGCGATGCGCTTGACCGCGCGCGAGCGCTGGTCGGCGGAGAATTCATGGTCGCGAAAGACCGTCAGCCCTTCCTTGAGGCAGAGCTGGAACCAGTCGCGGCAGGTGATCCTGTTGCCGGTCCAGTTGTGGAAATACTCATGCGCGATGATCGCCTCGATATTGGCGAAATCGGCATCGGTGGCGGTTTCCCGGTCGGCCAGCACATACTTGTCGTTGAAAATATTGAGGCCCTTGTTCTCCATGGCCCCCATGTTGAAGTCGGAAACGGCGACGATGTTGAAGACGTCGAGGTCGTATTCGCGGCCGAAGGCCTGCTCGTCCCATTGCATCGAGCGCTTGAGCGCATCCATGGCGTAGCCGGCAAGCCCCTCCTTGCCTGGCTCGACATAGATGCCGAGTTCGACCTCGCGCCCGGACATGGTGACGAAATTGTCCGCAACCTTGCCGAGATTGCCGGCCACCAGCGCAAACAGATAGGACGGCTTGGGGAAGGGGTCGTGCCAGACTGCAAAGTGCCAGCCGTCGGCAAGCGCGCCGCTTTCGACCGGATTGCCGTTGGAAAGCAACAGCGGCGCTTCGTCCAGCCTTGCCTCGATGCGCACGGTATAGACCGACAGGATGTCGGGGCGGTCGAGGAAATAGGTGATGCGGCGAAAGCCCTCGGCCTCGCATTGCGTGCAATAGACATTGCTGGAGCGGTAGAGGCCCATCAGCGCCTCATTGCTGGCCGGCGCGATCTCGGTCTCGAGCAGCAGCTGGAAACGGGCCGGCGGCCTCAAAATGGTCAGCTGGTCCGGCGTGGCGAGATACTCGGCCGGGGCAAGCTCGCGACCGTCGATGGCAATGCGCTTGAGCACCAGCCCGTCGCCGTCCAGCACCAGCGACGTCGAGGCGGCGGCGCCATCGCGGCGTTCGATCGTCAGCACTGCGGTGACACGCGTTGCGTCTGGCGAAAGGCGGAAGGTGAGGCCGGTTTGCGGGATGGAAAAGTCGTTGGGGCGGTAGTCTTCGAGCTTGAAGACCTGGCCGGTATCGGTTCGCATTCCCTTGGGTTTCCCTGTCGCTATCGGAGCCGCTGACGTGTCCTGGCCCATTAAATCTAAAGTTGCGCGCTCTTTACACGAAACGGTCACTCGACAAAACTGCGCCAATGCCTATTTCGGGGCGTTCCCCTTCCGCCATTATCGTGAGGCCTTGATGACCGTCGTCACATCGAAGTTCGGCATGGGCGCCTGTGTACCGCGTCGTTCGACGCGCATCTCAGCGGAGATCCGGGAAGCAACAAAACAGTGAAAGCCGGGCCTGGAGACGAAGCGGGCGGGAAACTGTCCGATCATCCCGGCGCGCATCGGCCCAAAAATCAATGTCGATTTTTGGAAAGCACGATGCGCAGATTTAAAGTGTCAGAGCGTCCTTTACGCGTCGAAGACGACGCGCGGCGCTCTAATGTTCTCACTGGGATCATGCTCAAGGTCATGTCGGTGGCAGTCTTTGTCGGCATGCAAACCTGCATCAAGGCCGCCGGCACTTTGCCGGCCGGCCAGATCGTCTTCTTCCGCTCCTTCTTCGCCATCTTCCCGATCATCGTCTTCCTGGCCTTCAAGAGAAAACTCGGTACGGCGTTCGCCACCAAACGCCCGCTGAACCACATTGCGCGCGGTGTCGTCGGCGTTTGCGCCATGGGGCTCGGCTTCTTCGCGCTGACCCGGCTGCCGCTGCCGGAAGCGATCACGCTGAACTATGCCCAGCCTTTGCTGGTGGTGGTGTTCTCTTCGCTGTTCCTCGGCGAAGCCATTCGCGTCTATCGCTGGAGCGCGGTTGCGGTCGGTCTGGTCGGCGTGCTGATCATCTCGTGGCCGGAGCTGACGCTGCTCACGTCGGGCGCCGCGCTCGGCGACCAGGAGGTGCTGGGCGTCATCGCTGCTCTCTTCTCAGCGGCAATCTCCGCCAATGCCATCCTGCTCGTGCGCAATCTGGTTCAGACCGAACGGACAGCGACCATTGTGTTGTGGTTTTCGGCGACGGCGAGCGTCATGGCGCTGTTTTCGCTGCCTTTCGGCTGGCAGGCGCTGACGCTATTGCAGACCGGCCTTCTGGTCGCCGCAGGCTTCTGCGGCGGGCTGGCGCAGATCCTGATGACGGCAGCCTATCGCCACGCCGAGGCCTCGGTGGTGGCGCCGTTCGAATACACCTCGATGATCCTCGGTGTCGTCGTCGGCTATTTCGCCTTTGGCGATATCGCCACCATCAACACGCTCGTCGGCGGTGTGATCGTCGTTGCCGCCGGCATGTTCATCATCTGGCGCGAGCGCCAACTCGGCCTGGAACGCACCCGAACGCGCAAGGCAGCGCCACCACAGGGGTGAGGAGGTCCGCGGGGTTGGCTCAGTTAGCTTCCGCACGTTCCTTCGCCAGCCGCACCAGCACCGCTCGCGTCTGCTCGTCGGCCGGGAAGAAAGACTCGATCGCCAGTTCCGACAGCGTCACGTCAAGCGGCGTGCCGAAGACGGTGATGGTGCTGATGAAGGACAGCACCTGGTCGCCATGCGCCAGCCGCAGCGGATGGACGATGCCGTTGGGCTCGACCGGCACCGGCCGCGCACCCTTGAGCCCGGACGGATAGGTTCGCAATTCGCGCTCCAGCTCGACCAGGACGGGATCGCCGGCGGCATCGTTCTGGTGTTTCAGCCGCTCCAGCAGATGCGCCCGCCATTCCGCGAGATTGACGATGCGCGGTGCGATGCCGTTCGGGTGCAGGCTGAGGCGCAGCACATTGACCGGCGGCTGGAGCAGCGACGGCTCGGCAACATCGGCCAGAAACGGGCCGATGGCGGCATTGGCGGAAATCAGGTTCCAGTACCGGTCGACGGCGAGGGCGGGGAACGGCTCATGCCCTTTGAGCACGCTCTCGACCGCGGCAAGCGCCGGCGCCAGCGTCGTATCTGTGAGTGGCCGCTCGCTGAAGCTCGGGGCAAAGCCGGCAGCCAGCAACAGCTGATTACGCTGCCGCAGCGGAATCTCAAGCTGCTCGGCCAGATGCAGCACCATCTCGCGCGATGGCGCGGCGCGGCCGCTTTCGACGAAGGAGAGATGACGCTGGGAAATCTCAGCCTCCATTGCGAGATCAAGCTGGCTCATGCGCCGGCGCGTGCGCCATTCGCGGATCAGGCTGCCGGCGGAGGTTTGGACTGTTGTCATGGGAGGATGAGTAGGCCGGGGCGGGCGGTATTTCAATTACCTCTGAGGTCATTGGCGCGGTTCTCCCTTCTCCCCCTGTGGGAGAAGGTGGCCGAGCGAAGCTCGGTCGGATGAGGGGTGTTCCAGGGAACGCCAACGTCTCACTCCGCTGGAACACCCCTCATCCGTCTCGGCGCTGCGCGCCGATCCACCTTCCCCCACAAGGGTGGAAGGAAGAGGCGCGCCTCACCCCACCTCCCGCAACTTCGCCTTGACCTCGAGAAAATCCCGCCACGCCAGTTTCTTGTGCGCCGGCGTCCGCAAAAGATAGGCCGGGTGGAGCGTCGGCATGGCCGGAATGGCAGTGCCCGACACCGTCGTGTGCACCTGCCAATTGCCGCGCAGGCGCAGAATGCCCTCGGTCGTGTTGAGCAGGGTTTTGGCCGAAGGGCCGCCGAGATTGACCAGCACCTTCGGATTGACCAGCTCGATCTGCCGCTCGATGAAGGGGCGGCAGATTTCGGTCTCGTGCGGCGTCGGCGTGCGGTTGCCGGGCGGCCGCCAGGGAATGACGTTGGCGATATAGACCGAAGTCCGGTCAAGCCCGATCGCCCCCAGCATGCGGTCGAGCAGCCGGCCGGAGCGGCCGACGAAGGGCAGGCCCTCAATATCCTCGTCGCGGCCGGGCGCCTCGCCGACCAACATCACCAAACCTTCCGGATTGCCGTCGGCAAAGACCAGGTTCTTGGCGGTGAATTTGAGGTTGCAGCCATCGAACGACGCCATGTGCTGGCGCAGTTCGTCGAGCGTCGAGGCACTTGCCGCCATTTGCCGGGCCAGGGCCGCCTGTGCCTCGTCGGGCACCGTCGCCATGGCCGGAACGGAACGCGCCGGCGCGTCCGGCACCCGGCTTGCGTCCAGCCCGGGGCTGGCGGCGGCTTGTTCCGGAAACTTGTTTTCGCGAGGCGGCGCGGCAGGCGCCGTTGTGCGCTCGGGGCGCTCCGGTGCTGCCCCGGCAAACCGGTTCACCGGCGCGTCCTCCAACGCTTCGTCGACACCGGCAGAGGCGTAGAAGGCGAGCAACTCGGCCAGGTCGGATCGGTTGTTGGGGGAGGCGGCAGTCATGCCGGGAACATTCGTCCGCCGAGAGACGATTTGCAAGGTTGGGCGGTTAGTAATCTCCCCTCAAGGAGGGAGATTACGCGCTCGTCGGCTTTCGCCGATCACGAAGGGCATTTCGTGGCGATTTTCACGGCGTCTGCCGCTTACCCCGTAGGAATCCGCGGATCCTGCACCAGATAGAACGTCCAGCGCGGCGTGTAGTCGGTGATCAGAAACTCGAAGCGTCCCCTCTTCAGCGGGTCGATCTGTCCACTCTTGAACAAGAGCCGGTCATAGGGTTCGAAATCGCGGTCGAAATCGGCGTACGCGTTCGACAGGATGTTGTCGGGCGTCTTGTTGCGCTGGTCGAAGGACAGGCCGTCGCCGAACACGCTCGGCTGGTTGAGTATCTCCTGCAGCTCGAACTGGAATTCGACCCAGGCCTGGCCGCTGTTGTTGAGCACCTCGATACGCATGTACAGGATGCCGTTGGCGAATTCGCCGTTGGTGCTGAACGGCTGGATCGGTTTGGTGGTGCGGATGGTGAGCGTCACCGGCGTCGACGAATTCAGCTCCTCGGAGATGACCAACGGATCTTCCTTGGTGCCGGTGCCCGAGGCGCCGGTGATGTGGAAACCGCCAAGCTCGTCGGAAAAGGAATAGGCGCCGGTCGCCCACACCTTCACCGGCTCGGCCTGAGCGCGAACCGGCGTAAGCATTGAAAGGGCGAGAAGGATCGCTCGGCAGGTCCGGCCGGGCGGAAGGGGGAAGCGCGTCAATGAATAGCCGGACGGCGTGCGCATGGAAATAAGTATGGCCGATAAGAGAGCCGTCGAACAATTAAAATATGGGACGCTGAGCGCGGTCGCGCGCAAAACGCTTGCGGCAGAGTTGTCATCCGCGACTTTTTGTCGAAATCGCCATTGTCACGTCAGCGCCGGTTTCCTGTCGCGGATTGATGCGCTATGCAGCGCAGGAGCCAGCAAAATGCCCGGAAACGGTCGGCCAGTGCGGAGGGGTTGATGAGCGAGATCGAACGCGAGAGCATGGAATTCGACGTGGTCATCGTCGGGGCCGGCCCGGCGGGCCTTGCCGCAGCGATCCGTCTCAAGCAGGTCAATCCCGAGCTTTCCGTCGTGGTGTTGGAAAAGGGCGGCGAGGTTGGTGCCCACATTCTGTCAGGCGCCGTCGTCGATCCCATAGGCATCGACCGCCTGTTGCCGGGCTGGCGCGAGGAAGATGGCCACCCCTTCAAGACGCCGGTTACGGCCGACGATTTCCTGGTGCTCGGCCCCGCCGGCTCGTTCCGTCTGCCCAATATCCTGATGCCGCCGCTGATGAACAATCACGCCAACTACATCGTCTCGCTCGGCAATGTCTGCCGCTGGCTGGCAACCAAGGCTGAAGCGCTAGGCGTCGAAATCTATCCGGGCTTTGCTGCCGTCAGCCTCGTCTACAACGATGCCGGCGCCGTCACGGGCGTCATCACCGGCGACATGGGCGTCGAAAAAGACGGCACACATGGCCCGGGCTTTGCGCCGGGCATGGCACTGATGGGCAAATACGTGCTGATCGGCGAGGGCGCGCGCGGTTCGCTGTCCAAGCAGCTGATCGCAAAATACAAACTGTCCGACGGGCGTGAGCCCGGCAAATACGGCATCGGCCTCAAGGAGCTGTGGCAGGTCAAGCCCGAGAACCACCGGCCGGGCCTGGTGCAGCACTCCTTCGGCTGGCCGCTCGACCTGAAGACAGGCGGCGGCTCCTTCCTCTACCACCTGGAGGACAACCAGGTCGCGGTCGGCTTCGTCCTGCATCTCAACTACAAGAACCCCTGGCTGTCTCCCTTCGAGGAATTCCAGCGCTTCAAGACGCATCCGGCGATATCGCGCACCTTCGAGGGCGCCAAGCGCATCGGCTACGGCGCGCGCGCCATTACCGAAGGCGGCTGGCAGTCGGTGCCGAAACTCTCCTTCCCCGGCGGCGTGCTGATGGGGTGTGCGGCGGGCTTCGTCAACGTGCCGCGCATCAAGGGTTCGCACAATGCGGTGCTGTCCGGCATGCTGGCGGCCGAGCATGTCGCGCAAGCGATCGGCTCCGGCCGCGCCAATGACGAGCTGTCGTCTTATGAGGACGCCTGGCGCGCGACCGATATCGGCAAGGATTTGAAGAAGGTCCGCAACGTCAAGCCGCTCTGGTCGCGCTTCGGCACCATTATCGGCGTCGGCCTCGGCGGTCTCGACATGTGGCTGAACACGCTGTTCGGCTTCTCGCCCTTCGGCACGCTGAAACATGGCAATGCCGATTATGCCACGCTTGAGCCTGCGGCCAAGCACAAGAAGATCGCCTATCCCAAAGCGGACGGCGTGCTGACCTTCGACCGCCTGTCCTCGGTGTTCCTGTCCAACACCAATCACGAGGAAAACGAGCCGGTGCATCTCATCGTCGGCGACATGGAGTTGCAGAAGCGTTCCGAGCATGATGTCTTTGCCGGGCCTTCGACCCGCTATTGCCCGGCCGGTGTTTACGAATGGGTCGACAAGGACGGCAACGCCGCCGCCGATCCGTCTGACAAGGATGTGCGTTTCGTCATCAACGCGCAGAACTGCGTGCACTGCAAGACCTGCGACATCAAGGATCCCAACCAGAACATCAACTGGGTGCCGCCACAAGGCGGCGAAGGCCCGGTCTATCAGGGCATGTGAGCCTCACCGACCGGGGCCGTCTCAACCAGCAAAAATGGCGGCGATGGCCGGGTTTACCAAGGCATGTAAGGCGCTCGGCGCCAAAGATTGTTGAAACCGTCGTCTGCTTGTGGTCTCATTGCCGCGTCCATGGGGAAAATGGCATGCGCGTGTTGGTCTTGTTTTGCGTCGCCGTCGTAAGCGCGGCCTGCGGCGTCGTCGGGACGGCGTCGGCGGGGGTGAAAACCGTCGTCAAGACGCGAACCTATGACATCACCGGCACGACAGGTGCCGGTCTGGTTATCGCCATGAACCGCAGGGGCCCCAAGCACGGTTTCATGACCCACGCCATCGCGCAGACAAGCTACACCGCCGACTGGAGCCTGGACGTGGGTCAGGTCAACGGCGTCTGCCGCCTGCGCCAGGCCAATGGAACGCTCAACATCGCCTACACCTACCCGCGCGTCGCCTCGGCCGTCACGCCGGCGCTGCGCAAACGCTGGAACCGGTTTTTCACAGGCGTTCTCGCTCATGAAGGAACCCATGGCCGTATCGCCGGGCAGATGATGCAGGCTGCCGAGCGGTCGGTTCGCGGCCTGAAATTTGCCAACGATCCGCAATGCAACAAAACGCGCGTCGAAGCCACACGGCGCTTGCAAGCCACTTCCAAGCTCTATGAGGCAAAACAGATCGCGTTCGACGCGCGCGAGCACAGTGAAGGCGGCCATGTCGAGCGCATCATCGAGGCCTTGGTAGGCTTGTGAAACCGTAAGCCCCGTGGCGTACGATCTAGCCGCCCATGCTGGGCTGGATCAGCGACACAGTCGCGGTAGAATCCTCGTCGACCGGCTTGGTCTCGTCGCGCATCAATGAAAATTCCACCATCACCGGCAGATGGTCGGAGCCGGTCTCTTCCATCTGCGTCGACGACAGGATGGTCACCCCGCCCTTCGAAAACACCTGGTCGATCGGCAGGCCCGCATAGCGCCGCAGGAAATCGGGCAGGGTCCGGTGGATCCAGGTCGGTCCGGCCGACGGCATCACGGTCAGTCCGCCGAGCGAGGCAACGCGCCGTACCGCGGCGCTCCACGGCACGGCGTTGCAGTCGCCGGCCATGATCGCCGTCTCGCCGAGCGAGGTGAGCGTCTCGGTCAACTCGCCGATCTGCCAGTATTGTTCCTTCGGCCACGGCCAGCTCAAATGGATCGCCGCGACATCGACCGGAGTGCCGCCGAAATCGACGGTGGCGGCCGCCATCGCGCCGCGCGGTTCGCAATGCGGCTCGGTGCCGGCCGCAAAAGGTCGCCGGGACAAAAGCGCCACGCCCCACACGCCGTCGGGATGGGCGCACAGGATGCGATAGGGATAGGCGTTCTGGATATAGCCGAGTTCGGTCGCCCACATGGCCGATACTTCGTCGAGCGTGATCACGTCTGGGTTGGTCCTGGCGATCAGCGAAAGAACCTTCTTGGGTGTCGGATTGTTGAAACGCAGGTTCATCTGCAGCAGCCGGTAGACCGGTTCGTTGCCGGGCGCGGCGTCATTGGCGGCCTGCACCGGCCACAGGCGCGGCAAGGTGCTCAACGTGCTGGCGAAGGCGGCCACGGCCAGCAGCAGGCCCACGCCCGCCTGCAGGCGAAACGAGGTGGCGAGCAGCGGCAGCGCAATCAGCCCCATCAGCACGGCAAAATGGATGCGGAAATGGGCGAAGGAATCGAAGGCCGGATGCAGTGCGCCAAAGAACCCGGCTACAAGCGCGGCCGAGAGGCCGAGCATTGCCAGGAACGCCATTGAAGCCATCATCTTTCGCACGCGTGCCATCAGACCGGGTTTTGCCCATAGACCGGGTAATACATTGCCGAGGTATCAGGCCTTTATCGGCTGAAATGCGGCCCAATCAAGATGACGAAACGCCTCGCGGCAAACATTTACGGCAAGCCGGTCTACTGAAAGGCCGTCTCCGAAAAGCTTCTCAGCTTGCGCGAATGCAACCGTTCCATCGGCATTTCCGCCAGCTTCTCCATCGCCTTGATGCCGATGGTCAGATGCTGCGCCACTTGCCGCTTGTAGAATTCGGTCGCCATGCCGGGCAGCTTCAACTCGCCATGCAGCGGCTTGTCGGAGACGCAAAGCAGCGTGCCGTAGGGCACGCGGAAGCGGAAGCCATTGGCGGCGATCGTGGCCGATTCCATATCGAGCGCGATGGCGCGCGACTGCGACAGCCGCTGCACCGGTCCGCGCTGGTCGCGCAGTTCCCAGTTGCGGTTGTCGATGGTGGCGACGGTGCCGGTGCGCATGATGCGCTTGAGATCGTAGCCGGAAAGTCCGGTGACTTCGGCGACCGCCTCCTGCAGCGCCACCTGGATCTCGGCCAGCGGCGGTATCGGCACCCACACCGGCAGGTCATCGTCCAGCACATGGTCTTCCCGGACATAGGCATGCGCCAGCACATAGTCGCCCAGCGCCTGAGTGTTGCGCAGGCCGGCGCAATGGCCGAGCATCAGCCATGCATGTGGCCGCAGCACCGCGACATGGTCGGTGATCGTCTTGGCGTTGGACGGGCCGACGCCGATGTTGACCATGGTGATGCCGCCATGGTTCGGCTTCTTCAGATGATAGGCTGGCATCTGAGGCAGGCGCGGCGCCGCCACGCCTTCGCTGGGCGCGTTTTGCCCTGCCTTGGTGATGACATTGCCCGGTTCGACGAATTCGGTATAGCCGTGGCCGCCTTCAGCCATCTGGGCCCGCGCGCGGGCGACGAACTCGTCGATGTAGAACTGGTAGTTGGTGAACAGCACGAAGTTCTGGAAATGCTGCGGGCTGGTCGCCGTGTAGTGCGTCATGCGGTGCAGCGAATAGTCGATGCGCTGCGCCGTGAACGGCGCCAGCGGCCTTGGTTCGCCGAACGCGACCTCGAAGGTGCCGTTGGCGATCTGGTCGTCGGTGCCGTCGAGATCCGGCACGTCGAACAGGTCGCGGATCGGCCGTTTGATGCGGTCGGCGGCGGCGCCATCGACATGGGTTCCTTCAAGGAACGCGAAATGCAGCGGGATCGGCGTGGTCGATTCCGAAACCGTTACCGGCACGCCGTGATTGCGCATGATCAGGCGAAGCTGCTCTACGAGATAGCGTTCGAACAGCACCGGCTGGGTGATGGTGGTCGAGAAATGCCCGGGGGTCGGCATGTGGCCGTAAGCCTGGCGCGAGTCGATCTGGGTGAACGAATTGGTGGTGACGCCGATCTCCGGGTAGAAGGCGCGGTAGCGCTTGCTTTCGTCGCCGCCGTCGGCAAGCGTGGCAAAGGAGTCGCGCAGAAACTTGGTGTTGCGGTCGTAGAGCACCTGCAAGGCGGCCACGGCCTTTTTGGCGTCGTCGAAGCTCTGCTTGCCGAAAGGCTCCGGCATGACGACCGATTCGATAGCTTGTGGGTAGATTCGCTTTTCCATGGCTCAATATAGAGACTTGAGGCCGCACTTGGGAGGGGAGGGTGGCCGCCAAGTGGTCGATTTATTCGTCCATGCCCAAGGTGTGCTGAGATTCAGGTAACGCTGAGCCGGAGTCGAGGACGGGCGCGAAGCGACCAAACTGGCTGGCTTCGAGAACCGGAGCGGAGCGTACTCGAAGCATGTGAGCACCAAGGCCGCCACTTGCAGGCCGGCATCACCTTAATACCGGCACACCTTACCCGCGCTGCAGACTGACCAGCAAGACAAAGCCGACGCCATGCTTCTTCGTCGCCGGCGCGTCGATCGTCGTGTCGGCATTGGCCCGCATCATCGGCACGGCCAGGACCGGCGCCGACAGCACGACCAGGACGAGCGCCGCCCGCGGCAGGAGTCGAAGGGTCTGGAGGGCGTTGATGGCGATGCGGTTCATGGCTTTTGCTTTTCTGTTTGGATCTATGTCTTTGTCGTCTCAGGGGCGAAAATGGTTCATGCAATCGAATTGGCAGGAACTGGCTGCATCCCAGGAACGGGCCGGACGGCCGGGTTCGGCCACGAGGATGGCGAAGAGCATCCCGAACAGGCTCATCAACAGGCAGACGATGGTGAAGCGGCGAGCGAGCATTTGCGTGGTGTCTCCTTGAACACGCCATCAAAATGCCCTGATGCGACTGAACCGGCGCTGATGCCGGCGTTCATCTGCGGTTCAAAGTGATTGACGATGTTTTAGGGAGCGCATCGGTTCGGGTTTGCGCCGCCGCAAGCGGCACGGTCGTGGCTATGGCGCGGACCGTCCTGCAAAAGAAAACGGGGCCTGTGAAGGCCCCTTTGGTCAACTCAAAGCAGCAAGATCAGAGCTTGTGCCAGGTCTGGCTCTTGCAGATCAGCCCGCCGAGCACGCAGCCGCTCATTTTGAGCGAGGTGCCCGACAGTGTTGCCTTGCCCGAATAGGTCTTGTCGTTTGCCGGATCGGTGATGTTGCCGGCATATTTGTTGGCCCCGGCCGCCTTGAGCGAACCGATGGTCTTCCCGGCATATTTGCCGGTCTTCAGGGTGATGGAGAATGAACCGCTGCCGCCGATAACTGCTGTGTCGCCGGCTTGTGTCTTCCAATTGCCTTCGATCGGATCGGCCCAAGCCGCACCAGCCATCATCACGGCGGCCGCCAGGGCCAAGCTCACTTTGCGAAACATATCTGTCCTCCCTGGTTTAGATGGGGCAGCCGCCTCTCTGCCCCTTACGCAAACGTAAGCTAATCCAGCTCCCGGCAAAACAAAAGCGTGCCGCGACGGAAGGTTTCGCAATTTTCATGCGGGGTCGGGAGAGTGCAGCCCGTGGAAATGAAACGATCGAGGCGTTGGCTTTGGTTCGCGTGGTTAGCAGAGTGTTGATCGGCGTCTTGCAAATTTTCGTCAAATCGATCGAAAAACGGCGGGATTGCTGACTTTGTATCCTTAACGAATTTCCGCGTTTACCTCTTGTTTTAGCTTTGTTTTCTCCAAATTAAGCACGCCATTTAACGACGGATTCAAGGCTCGGCCTCATTCTCGGAAGCATCGAAAGAGCGGCTCCCCGGGGAACACCGGGGGACAGAAGAGGCCCGCTCTCGGGAGCCAGACAGGGGACTAAAATGGCACGTTTTGAAATGCTTGAAGCCGGCTTCGGCGCCATGGGGGCAACTGCCCAGGCCGACATTCTTTTCGAACTGGGCATGATGTATGCGACCGGCCGCGATTGCGAGACCGATGTCGTTGCCGCCCACAAATGGTTCAACATCGCCGCCATCAAGGGCTCGGTCCGCGCCGCGGAACTGCGCTCGGAACTGTCGGCCGCAATGTCCAAGGTCGAGATCGCCAAGGCGCTGCGCGAAGCCCGCGAATGGATGACGATGCACTGAGATCGCGAGCAGATTATCGCAGGCAGATTATCGAAAGCAGGGAAGCCCCGGGATCAAGACCGCAAAGACGGTCGGAACCGGTGAAACGACAAGGCCGCGACAAGACGGCCGACCATGAAAGAACAAGAACGCGGCAGGCCGGCACGGTCCAGTCGTGCACAATGGGGACGGCGGGCAGGTTTTCGTGGCGCGGGGGCGCATGGGGACTGCTACGAGCAAAAAGCCACGACCGGCCGGAACAGGCTGGCGTGGCTTTTTGCGTTGATGAGGCCCAATCGAGCGGCGCCGATGCGCCTAGACAGGCCCAATGAAGGATGAAATTGTCCCGCCTTCGGAAAGAAGCGCGGCCAGAGCGGCTGCGCGAGTGTGGGAGGAGTTCTATCACCATGAAAAAAATGGGTATTTTGAGCGCGGCCGTATTTGGCCTGATGATGAGCGCGCCGGTTGCCTTTGCCGATGACATCACCATTTCGGTGGTCGGCCCGATGACCGGACAGCTCGCCACGATCGGCGATCAGTTCAAGCAGGGCGCAACGGCAGCCGCCGACGCGATCAACGCCGCCGGCGGTGTCAACGGCTCGATGATCAAGCTCGACATCGAGGACGACCAGTGCGATCCCAAGCAGGCGGTTTCGGTGGCCAACCGGATCGTTGCCAACAGCGTCAAGTTTATTGACGGCCATGCCTGTTCAGGTTCGAGCATCCCGGCTTCCGCCGTCTACGCCGAGGCCGGCGCGCTGATGATGAGCCCGGCCTCTTCAAATCCCGAGCTGACCGATGCCGCCGCCAAGGCCGGCTGGCCGACGATCATGCGTCTCTATACGCGTGACGACGCGCAGGGCGCCTTCATTGGCCCGTGGATCGCCAAGAAATATGCCGGCAAGAATGTCGTTATCCTGCATGACAAGAGCGCCTACGGTCAGGGCGTTGCCGATGCCGTGAAGGCGACGATGAATGCCGGTGGCCTCAAGGAGATCGACTATGAAGGCATCAATGCCGGCGAGAAGGATTATTCGGCTCTCGTCACCAAGCTGAAGGACCTCAAGGCCGACGTTGTCTATTTCGGCGGCTATCACCCGGAAGCCGGGCTTATCCTGCGTCAGTCGGCCGAGCAGAGCGTCAAGTTCCAGCTGATCATGCCGGACTCGATCGCCTCGCCGGAATTCTGGCAGGTCGCCGGCCCCGCCGGTGAAGGCACCCTGTTCGTCTTCCCGTCGGACCCGCAGGCCAAGCCGGAAGCCAAGGAAGCCATCGCCAAGATCAAGGCGGGCGGCTTCGTGCCGGAAGGCTTCACGCTGTTCTCCTACGCCGTCGTTCAGGCGTTTGCAGAGGGCGTCAAGCGCGCCGGAACAGACGATCCGGTCAAGGTCGCCGAAGCGCTGAAGAACGGCACGCCGTTCAGCACCGTGGTCGGCGACGTGACCTTCGACGAAAAGGGCGATCTGAAGAACGCCAGCTACGACATCAACCAGTGGCACGACGGCAAATACGCACCGATCGCGCAGTAAGCGGCCGCGTACTCATGGAAATGGCCGGGCTTGTCCCGGCCATTTTTGTTCAAGCCTCCAGCCGGCTATGAAGCCTCTTCAACGAAGCGCACCAGCACCGTTCCGTCGGTGACCTGCGCGCCCTCTGTGGCGATCTCGGCGATCACGCCGTCATGGCTGGCCGCGATCGTGTGCTCCATCTTCATCGCTTCCAGGATCAATAGCGGCTGGCCCTTGATCACCCTTTCGCCCTTTGCCGCGCGCACCAGCTTGACCAGGCCCGGCATCGGCGCGCGCAGGCTGCCGGAAGCGGCGGCCGCCTCGTCGGTTCGCGCCAGCGGATCCGGGACGAGGAAACTGTAGCCGACGGCGCCTTCGAACACGGTGACGTGGCCTGGCCAGCGGGCAAGGCGAGGGGCGGCGCGAAGATCATGCGAATTGACGCTGTCATAGGGCGCGTCCAGCGCCACCTCGAAGCGCCCGTCCGGCCGCACTGAAACACGCGCCAGTATATCGTCCTCGCCATGCCGCAGGCGCGTGCGGCGCGCAATGCTGTGGAAATGCGCATAGCCGGCAAGCGACGACCACGGATCGTTCGACGGCGGCAAGGCACCGGCGCCCGCCGCGGCAAGGGCCGCCGCGGCAACGATCTCGCTGCTCGGCGGGGCGACCGCGGTCAGCGCTTCCTGATGCCTGCCGATCAGGCCGGTATCGACGTCGCCGGCCGAAAAATCGGCGTTCGCGGCAAGTGCCGCGAGAAAGGCGGTGTTGACGGTCGAGCCGGCAATCTCGGTCTGCGACAACGCAGTCCCGAGCGCGTCGAGCGCCGCCTGCCTGTCCTTGGCGTGGACGACCAGCTTGGCGATCATCGGATCGTAGAAGGGCGAGATCGCATCGCCGGCCCGCACGCCGGTCTCGACGCGCATGCTGGCGCCTTCGGGCGCGTTGTCGGGAAACGCCAGGTGATGCAGCGTGCCGGTCGCCGGCAGAAACCCTTTCGCCGCGTCCTCGGCATAGATACGCGCCTCGAAGGCGTGGCCGGAAAGCGTGATTTCGCTCTGCGTCTTTGGCAGCTTTTCGCCGGCGGCTACGCGCAACTGCCATTCGACGAGGTCGGTGCCGGTGACCATTTCGGTGACGGGATGCTCGACCTGCAGGCGGGTGTTCATTTCCATGAACCAGAAACGGTCGGCCTTCAGCCCTTGCGAGGCATCGACGATGAATTCGATGGTGCCGGCGCCGGAATAGCTGATCGCCTTGGCGGCCTTGACCGCCGCTTCCGTCATCGCCTTGCGCAGCGCCGGCGTCATGCCGGGCGCCGGCGCTTCCTCGATCACCTTCTGGTGGCGGCGCTGCGCAGAGCAGTCGCGCTCATAGAGATGCACGGCATTGCCAAAATTGTCGCCGAACACCTGGACCTCGATGTGGCGCGGCTTGTCGACATATTTTTCGACCAGCACGCGGTCGTCGCCGAACGCGGCCTTGGCCTCGCGCCGTGCGCCCGACAGCGCCTCGGAGAAATCGTCGGGATGTTCGACCCGGCGCATGCCCTTGCCGCCACCGCCGGCGCGCGCCTTGATCAGAACGGGATAGCCGATCTCACGCGCCTTGGACGCCAGCAGCACGATCTCCTGCGCCTCGCCATGATAGCCCGGCACCACCGGCACGCCGGCCTTTTCCATCAGCCGCTTGGCCGCGTCCTTCAGCCCCATGGCGCGGATCGAGGCGGCCGACGGGCCGATGAAGGTGAGCCCTGCCGCCACCACCTGGTCGACGAAATCGGGGTTTTCCGAGAGGAAGCCGTAGCCGGGGTGAATTGCTTCGGCGCCGGTCGCCAGCGCCGCCGCAACAATCCTGTCGCCGCGCAGATAGCTTTCACCGACGGGCGAAGCGCCGATATGCACCGCCTCGCCAGCCATTTCGACGTGCAGAGCCTTGGCGTCCGCGTCGGAATAGACGGCAACGGTGCGCACCCCCATCTTCCTGGCCGTGCGTACCACCCGGCAGGCGATCTCGCCGCGATTGGCGATCAGGATCTTGGCGAACATGGAGCCTCCCGGGTTTGTCTCGGGCGGCGCCGGTCTGGCAGGAATGAGCCTATTTCGAAGCCGCGATTTTGCAGCCGCCGCTCGCGGTCTGAACCTTCCACTTTTTCAGGCCAACCTGACAGCTTCGCAACGCCAACTCTTCCGCGGCCTTCTGAGATGGCGCGTTCAGCCGCGCACCGCAGATGATGTAAAGATCGTCGACGCGCGAGTAGAATGTGGTCGCGTAGGCCGAGTGGCCACTCGCCGCGACATAGGCGTTGTACGACTTCGTGCAGGGCTCCTTTGGATTCAGTGACAACGGAGGCCAGAATCGGGTGTCTCCCTTGCTGCCCGCCAGCGATCCAGCCGCCCCGATACCGGGTGCCGTAAATACGAGCAGGCCGGCAAGCATCGATACAGTAATTCGTTTGATGCGTGTCGATTTCATCTTGCGCCGCCCATTTGAAAAATGCCCAAGCCGATGCTTGTCGGCCTACTTCGATGCCGCAACTTCGCAGCCCGCCCCTGTAATGACCTTGTAATGGCTGCGGGCGGACTCGCAGGATTTCATCGCCCGTTCTTCGGCAGCCTTCTGTGACGGTGCATTCAAGCCCGAGCCGCAGATGATGTACAACGAACGGATCCGGGCATAGGGCGTGGTCGCATAGGCCGAATGGCCGCCGGCGGCCACATAGGCGTTGTAAGCCATGGTGCACTGGTCTTTCGGGCTTTTCGGCAAATACGGATAGAAATGGATGTCGCCTTTGCTTCCCGCCAGCGATGCCGCGGCGCCAACGCCGGGTACCGCAAATATAAGCAAGACTGCAAGTACCGACGCAGTCGTTTTTCCCGAATATTTCGGCCTCATCTTTACCCCATCCCCGTTGCCCAATGCGGGATGAACAATAGCGTCTATTCTCCAGTGCCGCCAGCCTGCTCACCGAAAATTTCTTTTGCGTAGGTGGATGAACCATCTTATCCATGCAGACTAGCATCCTTCAATGGCAGCAACGGCTTGTCGGTATAGTTGAGCTGTTGGCTCGTCGAAGCAGCAGAAAATAACTGTTTCGGGCGTTGAGTTCTGTCCGACGAAGGTACCTGCGATGCCAACGGCAATCTGCGTCGCCTCATTTTTCGGATAACGGTAGATGCCGGTGGAGATCGCCGGAAATGCCACGGTCCGGCAATCCCTGGCGGCGGCGATTTCGAGCGACCTGATATAGCAGGAGGCGAGCAGCCCGGCTTCGCCTTTTCCGCCGCCTTGCCAGACAGGTCCGACCGCGTGGATGATGTAACGTGCCGGCAGGTGATAGCCCTTGGTAAGCTTTGCTTCGCCGACCTTGCAGCCGTTCAGCATCCGGCATTCGAATTCGAGCTCCGGGCCTGCGGCGCGGTGAATGGCGCCGTCGACGCCGCCGCCGCCCAGCAGCGAGGAATTGGCGGCGTTGACGATGGCATCGACCGCAAGCCTGGTGATGTCGCCGGTGTGGACATGTATCCGTTCGCCGAACTTGCTCATCTACATCCTGAACACGCCGAACTTCGTTTCTTCGATGTCGGCGTTGAGCGCGGCCGAAAGGCTGAGCGCGAGCACTTCGCGCGTTTTCCCCGGATCGATGATGCCGTCGTCCCACAGCCGCGCCGAGGAGTAGAGCGGGTGACCCTCATGCTCGTATTTCATCAGGATCGGCTTCTTGAATTTCGCTTCCTCGTCCGCGCTCCACTCACCGCCCTTGCGCTCGATGCCCTCGCGCTTGACCACCGCCAGCACGGTCGCCGCCTGTTCGCCGCCCATCACCGAAATGCGCGCGTTCGGCCACATCCACAGGAAGCGCGGCGAGTAGGCGCGGCCGCACATGCCGTAATTGCCGGCGCCGAACGACCCGCCGATGATCATCGTCACCTTCGGCACCTTGGCGGTGGCAACCGCCATCACCAGCTTGGCGCCGTCCTTGGCGATGCCGCCGGCCTCGTACTTTCGCCCGACCATGAAGCCGGTGATGTTCTGCAGGAAGATCAGCGGGATCTTGCGCTGGCAGCACAGTTCGATGAAATGCGCGCCCTTCACAGCACTTTCGGAAAACAGCACGCCATTGTTGGCGATGATGCCGACCGTCATGCCCTGAAGATGGGCAAAGCCGGTGACCAGCGTGGTGCCGTAATTCTGCTTGAACTCGTCGAACTCGGAGCCGTCGACGACGCGCGCGATCACCTCGCGCACATCGTAGGGCTGGCGCAGATCCGTCGGCACGATGCCGTAGAGTTCCTGCGCGTCATGAAGCGGCGGCATGGGTTTCTGTAAGGTCAAGCTTACAGTCTTGCGCCGGTTGAGGTTTTTGACGATGCGCCGGCAGATGGCCAGCGCATGTTCGTCGTCCAGCGCATAGTGGTCGGCGACACCGGACAGCCTGGTGTGCACGTCGGCGCCGCCAAGCTCCTCGGCGCTGACATCTTCGCCCGTAGCCGCCTTCACCAGCGGCGGGCCGCCGAGAAAAATGGTCGCCTGGTTGCGCACCATGATCGTCTCGTCCGACATTGCCGGCACATAGGCGCCGCCCGCAGTACATGAGCCCATGACGCAGGCGATCTGCGGAATGCCGGCCGCCGACATGTTGGCCTGGTTGTAGAAGATGCGGCCGAAATGCTCGCGGTCGGGAAACACCTCGTCCTGGTTGGGCAGGTTGGCGCCGCCGCTGTCGACCAGATAGACGCAAGGCAGATTGTTTTGCAGCGCGATCTCCTGCGCGCGCAAATGCTTCTTCACCGTGAGCGGATAATAGGTGCCGCCCTTCACCGTGGCGTCGTTGACCACGACCATCACCTCGGTCCCTTCGACACGGCCGACGCCGGCGATGATGCCGGCCGAGGAAATCTCCTCGCCATACATGGACCATGCCGCGAACTGGCCGATCTCGAGGAAAGGCGAGCCGGTGTCGAGCAATTGCGCCAGCCGCTCGCGCGGCAACAGCTTGCCGCGCGAAACATGACGCTCGCGCGCCTCCTCCGAGCCACCGCGCTCGACGCTGGTTGCTTTCTCCGCAATGTCGGCAACCAGCGCCCGCATGCGCTCGGCATTGGCGAGGTAGGTTTCGGAGGAGGGCGAGATCTGGGTTTGGAGTACGGCCACATCGGTTCCTATTGCTCTGCCACGACTTGCAGCTTGCCGTCACGGCGCTCGAAAATGTACTCGGAGAGAAGATCAGGTTCGGTCTTGAAAACCTTGTCGATAAATGAGCGAGCAAACTGAACCGCATTGGGAAGCCGCTTGTCTACAACGACGATGGCATCGCGTTTTGGAATGGCTATGAAAACGCCGTTGGGGAATTGCGGTCCAAGCGTGGCCCAGAATTTTTCGGTCAGGAGGAGAGCGGGTGAGATGGCCTCATCCCCTTCGACGGTGAAGATCGATATCCCGTCGAGGATACGCTCCTGCTTGACCTTCGTAATCTGCTTGTTGATGTTTTCCAGAGCAAGCTGGCGAAGCTGTGCGAGTGAGCGGTCTCCAACATCGTCAAGCCGGACGCTGGCGAGCGAGTCCTCATTGTCGATCTGGTAAAGGATCACGACGTCACCCGCCAAGGTTTCAAACGCCGGTCCTTTGTCGGGCTCTGTGCCATCGCCTTTGAAAGCGTCGAGATGTTCGCGCGGTCGAATGTTGGCAATCAGTAGATCGGCCTGGAAGCCGCTTTCGCTATCGCTGAGCACGAGCGTGGTTAGAAAACGTTCGATTTCGGTTTCCGCCTCTCCCGCCGGCAGGTCGCGAATGCGGCCTAGCAGGTTCGTAACGTCCACCTGAAGATGAATATCCTTGCCGGTAGAACCGACCCTGGTTACGTCAAGACGCGCCGGATCGGCGGGGTTGGGAATTGCTTGCTTGACTCGGCTGTCAGCCTTCAGGCGGGAAATGACTTCAACCCGCAGTGCTGCAACGTCTCGAAATTGCGGCATATCTGAAGAGGCGGCATTCGCAAATCCCGACAATGGGATCAATGCGACGATAGTCCGTGCTAATACTCCAAGGTATTTTGGCAAACCAGGCATTGAAATCGCTCACACCCCTTCCGCCATGATCTCGCGCCCGATCAGCCAGCGTCGAATCTCGCTGGTGCCGGCGCCGATTTCGTAGAGCTTGGCGTCGCGCAACAGCCGGCCAGTCGGATACTCGTTGGTATAGCCGTTGCCGCCAAGCAGCTGGATGGCGTCGAGCGCCATCAGCGTCGCCTTCTCGGCGGCAAACAGCACGCAGCCGGCGGCATCCTTGCGTGTCGTCTGGCCGCGATCGCAGGCAGCCGCGACGGCATAAACGTACGCGCGCGCGGCGTTCATCGTCGAATACATGTCGGCGAGCTTGCCCTGAACCAGCTGGAACTCGCCGATCGGCTGGCCGAACTGCTTGCGCTCATGCACATAGGGGACGGCAACGTCGAGACAGGCCGCCATGAGCCCGAGCGGTCCGCCGGCGAGCACGGTGCGCTCGTAGTCGAGGCCCGACATCAGGACCTCGACGCCGCGGCCCTCCTCATGCAGCACATTGTCATAGGGCACCTCGACATTGTCGAACACCAGTTCGCCGGTGTTGGAGCCGCGCATGCCGAGCTTGTCGAGCTTTGGCGATGCCGAGAAGCCGGCCATGGTCTTTTCGACGATGAAGGCGGTGATGCCGTGCGATTTCCGCTCCGGATCGGTCTTGGCGTAGACCACCAGCGTTTCGGCGTCGGGGCCGTTGGTGATCCACATTTTCGAGCCGTTGAGCACATAGCGGTCGTTGCGCTTTTCGGCGCGCAGCTTGAGCGAGACGACGTCGGAGCCGGCGCCCGATTCCGACATGGCCAGCGCACCTGCCCTTTCGCCCGAGCACAATGCCGGCAGGAATTTCTCCTTCTGCGCCGGCGTCGCCCAGCGGTTGATTTGGTTGACGCAGAGGTTCGAATGGGCGCCGTAGGAGAGACCAACCGAGCCCGAGGCGCGCGAAATCTCTTCCACCGCAATGACGTGGGCAAGATAGCCCATGCCGCTGCCGCCGAAATCGGGATCGGCGGTGATGCCGAGAAGGCCGAGCGCGCCGAGCTCTTTCCACAGATGCGTGGGGAACTGGTTGCTGCGGTCGATCTCGGCAGCGATCGGCGCTATTTTCTCCTGGGCAAAGCGGCGCACCAGATCGCGCAGCGCCTCGATGTCCTTGTCATGCCCGAAGCTGAGTGTGTTCGTGTACATGCCGTTCCTCCTGCCGCATGACCCCGAAAATCAACTTTGATTTCCGGAAAGGATCATGCGCGAAATCAAAATGCTACAGCGTCCTTTGCGCGTCCGAAGGGACGCGCGGCGCTGTAAGTCTTGCCGTCGATCTTCGCGCCAACCAGGCGCATTGTCATTGAAAGATATGTCGCCGTGACTTCAGCCATCGACAGCCGCTCGCCCGGCCGGAACCAGACGATGACGCCGGTCATCATCTGGATCAGGGCCATGGCAGTGAGCCCGGTGTCATCGACACTGAAGGCGCCGGCCTCCGCGCCGTCGCGCAGGATGGCGCGCAACTCCTTCTCATAGGCGGTGCGCATGCGAAGGATCTGCGTCAGCCGGTCATGCGACAGGCTGCGCAATTCCATGTTCGAGACATGGGTGGAGTGGCGGCGCTCGATGTGGAAAGCGATGTGGTTTTCGACATAGGCGGCAAGCCGCATTGCCGGATCGGCTGCGTCGGGGCGTGCGGCGTCCCACGCTTCGATCAGCCCTTCCATATGTTCGCGCATCAGCGTGAACAGCAGGTCTTCCTTGGTCGGAAAATAGCGGTAGAGCGCGGCCGCCTGGACGCCGACCTCGGCGGCAAGCTGTCGCATCGACGTCGCCTCATAGCCGAAGCGGGCGATCAGGCTGACCGCCGCCTCGCGGACGGCCGCTTCAGTTTTTTCGCCATCGGATCCCGTTGTGCGTGCCATGATCGCCTCCCGGTATTTAGTAATAAAACGAACGTTCGATTAATTCAAGCGGCAATAAAGTGGTTCCGTCTAGACAATGATCCGAAAGTCGATGGGCGCGTCGAGGAGTTCGAATTCTTCGATCTCGACCTTCGAAACCGAAGCACCCCGTGGCCCTTGCCGGAGCCGTTCGATCATTGTGGAAACCGCAGCATCGGCACCGGCAATCGAGGCCGTCACCGTGCCGTCTCGTTCATTGCGTACCCAACCTACGAGGCCAAGCCCTATCGCTTCGCGTCGCGCCCACATCCGATAGCCGACGCCTTGCACCTTACCATGCACGCGCGCCTGCACCGCCTTTTGCCGGTCGTTATCTCCCATGCTCAAGAACTGGCGCGGGATCGGACGAAAGCAACAGCCTTGAACGGTTGGATTGTTGTTGGATCGACGGAAGCCGGGGACCCGGCTGATTCTGTCTTGGCCTTTGGCGGCATTGGCAGGCCGTGTCGCGACGGCAATCGGCCGGGCTAATTTCCCCGCGCAGCGGCGAGCGCGCCGGGCAGTTCCTCGGCAAAGATATCGAGCTCATGATCGAGGCCGACGCTGACCCTTATGCAACGGTCGAGCCCTGGCGCCATCGGTTTGCGAATGAACACGTCGCGCGACAAAAGATTTTGCAGCACTTTCAGCGCGAAGGCGCCGTCCTTGCCGCAATCGATGGTGACGAAATTGGTCGCCGATGGCAGCGGCTTCAGCCCGTTCGTCTCGGCAATCCCGGCTATACGTGTGCGTCCGGCAGCGACTCGCGCCACCACGCTGTGAAGCCAGTCCTGGTCGGCCAGCGCCTCGACGCCGGCGATCTGCGCCATGCGGCTGACGCCGTAATGGTTGCGGATCTTCTCGAAATCGCGGATCACCTCAGCCTCGGCCACCGCATAGCCGCAGCGAATGCCGGCCAGCCCGTATGCCTTGGAGAAGGTGCGCATGCGGATGACGTTGGGCCGCGCGACATCGATCGGCGGCAGCGCCGAGGCCGGCCCCAATTCGCCATAGGCCTCGTCGAGCACCAGCATGGTGGTTTCCGGCAACGCTTCGACGAAGCGGGTGATATCTCCTGCTTCCCACCAGCTTCCCATCGGATTGTCCGGATTGGAGAGATAGACCAGCGGCGCCTTCTCCTTGATAATTGCCTTGAGCAGTCCATCCAGACTTTCCTTGTCGTTCTCGTAAGGCACCGTGACCAGCCGGCCGCCGGCGCCGGCAATGTGGAAATTGAACGTCGGATAGGCGCCGAGCGAGGTGACCACCGCGTCGCCAGGCGCGACATACATGCGCGCCACCAGGCTAAGCAGCCCGTCTATGCCTTCGCCGACCACGACGTTTTCGGCGCCGACGCCGAGATGGCGGGCCGCAGCCTGCTTCAGATCGTAATTGTCGGGATCGCAATACATCCACTGGTCACGCGCGACGCGCTCCATACGGGCGATAACGCGCGGCGAAGGCCCGAAACTGCTCTCATTGGCACCGATGCGGGCGCGAAAAGCACGTCCGCGCTCGCGCTCCTGCGCTTCCGGTCCGACAAACGGCACCGTGGAGGGAAGCGCGCCGACAAGCGGCGTGAGGGCAGGGCGCTGGCGCATGGCAAAAGCTCACGAGAAGATGAGCCTTCTTGCTAGCGTGCCCGACAGGACGGCGCAAGTTCTGGCGCGGCTGGAAATAGTGGCCATGACGCCCGGGATGAAATCGGCGCGGGTGGCCACGCTCTACGACCTGACTGCCGGTGGGCGGCAGCCTTTTGAAGGCCGCTGCAGCCAATGACATGGCGACGGATGCTTCAAAAAAACCCGGCGGTTGCCCGCCGGGTTTGCTTTTCAGCCAGGCTGAGCGTCTTAGAACGAGCGCTGGAAGCGGAGGAGACCGCCGATGCTGCTCTTCTTGTCGGCATCGGTAAAGTTGGAGAAGTTGGCGTCGTCGAACTTGCCTGCGTTGAGGTAGTCGACTTCGGCCGTGACCGTGAAGCCGGGAACAACGTCGTAGGCGATGTTCGCGGCGACGCCGAGGTTCTTCCACTCGTCATACGAGACCTGGGCATTAAACGAGGTCTTCTCGTTTATGGTGTAGGTGCCGCCACCCCAGAATGCCCAGTTGCCGCCCCACTGCTTGTAGAAACCGCGGCCACCGGCGTTGATCGCGTTGCCGTTGTGAATCAAGGTCGTGTCGTCATTCAGGTTGTCGTCGGTGCCGTAGCCGCCCATGATGAACAGCGATAGGTTCTGCATCGGGGTGATGTCCAAACGCACCTTGCCGGCGACTTCTTCATAGTTGCTGTCGTACGCGACGACGCCGGTGATGGCGCCCCAGCCCTGCGTATACTTCAGACCGCCGACGACATGCGGAACGTAGCTGTCGATGGTGCCAACGGTGCCGGAGCCTTCTTCGAGAGAGACGACGGCCGAGAAGCCATTGCCCGCATCGAAGTAGTACTGGACGACGTTGGTATCGAAATCGCCGTAGGGAACGAGCGTATCCTGGAGGACGTTGCCGGCGTAGCCGATGAACGTGTCGAAGGCCGATTCGTCCTTACCGACGCGCAGGCCACCGAGCTGGATCCAGGCGAAGTTCAGCGAAACGTTCTTGTTGCCGGCAGGGTTGGAGTTGAACTCGTCTGCTTCGGTAGTCGGATCGTCTGCCGACGGGTAGCCGTTGCGGTTGCCGAAGTTGAAGCGGGTCTCGGTGTAGGTCTTCAAGGTGCCGAGCTCGGTTTCCTGGCCGGTCCAGGTCTTCAGCGTGAAACGGGCATTCTTGTAGAAGGTATCCTGCTCGTCGCCATCCTTATGGTCGAACGACCTCGCACCGTCGAACGAGCCGACATCACCCACGCCGATGTCGTAGCGGACATAGCCACCGATGCGCAGGCAGGTCTCGGTGCCGGGGATGTAGAAGTAGCCGGCGCCATAGACGTCGCAGATCTTGACGTATTCAGCCGGTTCCGGCTCGGCGACGACGACGGCGTCGGCGGCGCGCGCACCGGAAACTGCGATCAAGGCCGCAGCGGAGCCGAGGAGAAGGCTCTTAATGTTCATTTTCTGACCTCCAGTCAGAATCGAACAAGATAGTGAAACCGGCGACAAGCGTT